>NZ_JCANWX010000010.1:0-202021 GCF_059553375.1 Williamsia sp. z71 | reverse complement strand
CCCTCCGTGTCAGCCTCAAGGTGAGTCACCGCACCGAGAGGAAGCCCGATGCTCGCCTTCACCACCGATGAGAAACGAGAGTTCGTCCTCGATTACCTGCAACAGCGCCACGGCAGCAAGACCGCCTGGCTGCAGGACAAACCGTTCAGCCTCCGACAGTTAGCACGCTGGCGCAGCGCCTATCTCCACGGCGACCTTGACCGCGACCTCGTACCTCGCAAGACTCGAGGAATGACCAGCCACCCTGCTCGACTTGAGGATCTGGAAAAACTCCTGACCCAACAACAACGCGAACACGACGCGCAACTGGCCGAACTCCACGAGGAAAACTCCTCCTTACGAGCGGCCAACGACGCGTTGGGAAAAGCTATCGGGCTCATGCACAAGTGGAGCGAGCACACGCCCGACGACACCCCCACTCCACCCGAGCCACCCAGTTCCTGACCTCCGAAAACATGCTGGTCACCCTACTTGCACAGTTACCCGGGATGAGCCAACGCAAAGCCCTTGCCGTACTGAATATTTCACGGTCAACCTGGCAATACCGCCAACGCCCCCGAAACCGGGTGAGCAACCCGATCTCACACCCCCAACGCCACCAACCACACGCACTGAATCTGACCGAGATCACCACGATCGAGGAGCACGTACTACGGGCCTGGACGCGCGGCGACTCCGTCGACCAGGCCTACGCCACCGCCTGGGACCAGGGCATAACAGTCGGCTCACGCCGCACCTGGTGGCGCTACGCCGCAGCCTTGGAACAATCACAGCGACCAGTCAAAACCCACCGCACCAAAACCGGGCCCCGCGAAAAACCTGTACTGCTGGCCACCGGACCGAACCAAATCTGGTCCTGGGATATCACCGACTTCAAAGCCCCTTACCGCGGACAAGCATTCAAGGTGTACTCAATCATCGACATCTTCTCCCGCAAGATCATCGCCAACCGCGTCGAAAACCGTGAACTCGACTACATGGCAGTGGAAATGTTCGAAACCGCATTCACCACAGAAGGAACCAAACCCCAATGGGTACACGCAGATTCAGGATCAGCGATGCGCTCCGATGCCATGAAAACCATGCTCGGCAACAACAAGATCAACGAATCGCACTCACGTCCCAGCGTCTCTAACGACAACCCGTACTCCGAGTCAGAGTTCCGAACCCTCAAACACCGCAAACATTTCCCCGGCATCTTCGAAACCCTCAACGACGCCCGCGACTACGTCACCACCTACACCGACTGGTACAACAACCACCACCGCCACAGCGGCATCAGCCTCTACACACCCAACGACGTCCACGACGGATCCTGGCGAGAAACCCACCGCCGCCGGCAACAAGCACTCGACGCCTACTACACCGAACACCCAGACCGATTCCGCCAACCACCAACCGCCCCACCCGCCCCGAACTGGTCAGGAATCAACTCCACCGGACCCCAACCCGCCACAAAATGACTCCACACAGGTTGACATCTACCGCACGCCAGCATTTTCGGCACGCTCGGCGGTGATTTCGGCCCGCTCGGCGGGGGGTCAGGTGCGGCGCAGCAGGACCACGCCGCCATCGCGGTCGATGACCCGGTACTGTCCACCGGTTTCGATCTTCTTCAGTTCCTTTCGGACACCGTCGGGGCTGGTGGGGAACATGTTGTAGGTGTTGGTGTCGACCATGATCCATTGCGGGACGGAACGGTCACGATCGAGCCGCGGGAACAGCGTCACCTCATGGTCCGAGACAAGATGCGGCGCAACATTGTTGGTTGCTGCCACCGATTGTCCCTCCGGGATCTGACGGGCCAGGGACTCCACCGACTGCGCAGCCGTGGCCGGGGTGTAGAAGTCGCGCTCGGCGAGCCGGTGCAGCGGACCACCAGCGGTCAACGCCACTGCGATCACCGCGGCCGCGGCGGCAAATCCGGTGATCACCCGCCGCGACCGGCCCTGCCTGCGCAACGACATCAGCGCATCGATCATCGCCACGAACATGATCGGCATCAGGATCGCGTCGTAGTGGTAATCATCGGACCAGTACAGATGGTTGGTGCTCCAGAACCGCCACGCGATGGTCGGGACCGCTATCAGCGCGATCGGTGAACGAACAGCCAGGAACAGCGTGATCACCAGAAGCATGAAGGCCGTCGACGCGCGGGCGTCTCCGGCGGCAAATCCGAGGAGGAACGCCCGGACACCCTCGGCCGGGGACTCGGCGAACTTCGTTCCGTAGGAATAGTCGGCGCTGCTGAACGCCGGCACGAAAACCTTTGTCGCCAGGATGGTCCAGACCACACCCCACACCGCGGTCGCAACCGCCCAGCGATAGGCCTGCGGGCCGCATCGCCAGGCAACCACGGCCGCAAGCACCGCGACGGTCAACCCGAGGTCTTCTTTACAGAACACCAGGGGCAGCGCGTAGAGAAGCGCAGCGCGCCACCGTTCCTCGACGAGGGCGACCACACTGAACGCCAGCAGCGGCACGGCCAGGGCGATCTCGTGGAAGTCGAAGGCCAACGCATGGGCAATACCCCAGGACAGTCCGTACGCGAGCGCGATCGAAGCACCGACGACAACACCCAGTTGCCTGGTGGCCAGCCGCACGATGGGTATGGCCGCCAGCGCGAAGAGCAACGCCTGGACCACCAACAAGGTGATCGGTGTCGGGAAGAACCGGTAGACCGGCCCGATGAGGGCGATCCACGGCTGGAAGTGATCGCCCATCAGGTTGATGTCGGTGCCTTCGAGAGGCACGATCGGCGCTTCGAAACGCCCGTAGGCACTGACCGCCTGGGTGAAGATGCCCAGATCCCATCCGGTGTATCCGAGTCGCTCGAAGCGCCTGACCGAATAGAGGATGTACACGATCGCCAGCCCGGCGAAGGCGCCGAGTGCCACCACCCACGGCACATTCCACAGCCGTGGATCGATGAACTGTTCTCGCCTGCTCCGGAGGGGCGAGGTTTCACCGAGCCCTTCTCCGGCCACGTCATCGGTGTCCGCCACCATGGATGAAGACATTTTGCCACCGTAGCGCGGCTCGTCGCCCTACGCCGGTGCCATGACGATCAGTCCGGCAGCATCGGGACCTGCATTCCACTGTCGCGGCCGAGGAGCACTGCCCGGGTCACCGACCCGGCACCGAATCGGTCCCGCAGACTGTCGACCGTGATATCGAGCTTCTCCTGATGGTGTTCTTCAAAGGGCAACGCCAACTGGACGACCTCGGTGCCGGACAGGTTGGTGAGCGAGACACCGAGCAACGTGCAGCCCTTTTCCTCGATCATCGGCATCGCCGCGTCGAGGATCTTCCGCGATGCGGTCATCAGGACATCGGTGCGATCGGTGGACTCGTAGAGGGTGTGCGATCTCGTGGCCCGGGTGAAATCGTCGAACCGCAGTCGAAGGACAACGGTGCGCGTGAGGCGGTCGGCTTTACGGAGCCGCTTGCCGAGCCGGTCGATGATCCCGACCAGCGTGGCCTCGAGCTCACCGGGTGACTTTGCGCGACGGCCCATCGCGCGCTGGGATCCGATCGAACGGCGACGACGCCCGACCTCCACCCGCCGCGGGTCGCGGGCCATCGACAGCGCATACAGATGCCGGCCGGCGCCACCGCCGACGAGTGAGGTGAGCAGCGCTTCACCGACCGAGGCCAGATCGCCCACCGTGCGCAATCCCGCATTGTGGAGCTTTTCCGCGGTCACCGCACCCACGCCCCAGAGCCGTTCGACGGGTAGCGGATGCAGGAAATCGAGTTCGGTGCCGACCGCGACCTCGAGAAGTCCGTCGGGTTTGCCCACCGCACTGGCCACCTTCGCCAGGAACTTCGTGCTCGCGATCCCCACGGTGATCGGCAGCCCCACCTCGGTCGCCACCCGGGCCCGCAGGCGCGCGCCGATCTCCAACGGCGAACCGCTGATCCGACGCAGCCCGCCGACGTCGAGAAAGGCCTCGTCGATGGAGATTCCCTCGACGACCGGCGTGGTGTCCTGGAAGATCTCGAAGACGGCATTGCTCGCATCGCTGTAGGCCTCGAACCGCGGCGGCATCACCACGGCCCGCGGACACATCGCGAGTGCTTCTCTGCCGTTCATCGGTGTTCGGATCCCGAAGGCCTTCGCCTCATAACTGGCGGCGAGCACCACCCCGCCGCCGACGATCACCGGCCGTCCGCGCAACTCCGGGTGGTCGCGTTGCTCGACCGAGGCATAGAACGAGTCGAGATCGGCATGCAGGATGCTCGCCTGTTCTCGTTGCTCAATCCGGGACACGAACATATGTTCGCATACGGCTCCGACAATGCGTGCCATGTCCGATTCGCCGATAGGGTCATCGCCATGACACGAACCAGAATGTGCCTGGCAACACTGGCGGCTGCCGCCGGACTGACCCTGGCGTTGCCGGCCAGCGCCACCGCTGCCACCCCGGCGGACGTGAAGGTGTCCGTTGAGTCCCGCGGCGACAATTTCGGGTTCAAGCTCTCCCTGTGCCCGGTGACCGCCACCAACGTCGGTGGGACCACCGCTTACGACGTGAAGGTGTCAGGATTCTCGCTCGAGGGGACGCAGTTCACCATCCCCGAACTCGCCCCCGGCGAATCGGAAACGCGAGTCGTCGGGTGTGGACTGGGAATTCCGGTCTTCGGCATGGCGGTCCCGTCGGATTGGAACATCCTCAACAACTTCGCGGCGTCCTGGCGGATTTTGCCCAACCTGTCATGACGCAGGGGGCCGGCTCATCGACCGTCTAACGCCGACGCTCGAGGGCCGCCGACACCACGATGCCGGCGACCACAACCACCACACCGGCGCCGGCGGCGATCAGGCCGACGGTCTGCATGCCGTCGACCACCTTGTCGACGATGAGTTCGGCGACCTCGCGCGCCGAACCTTCCGCCCCGGAGATCTCGTCCCGTGCCCGACGCTGGGCGAACCCGCCCAACAGCCAGGTCAGCGCGCCTCCGACGATCACACCGAATCCGATTGCGGCAATGACCAACCCGCGTCGTCGCGCCACCACCAGCGCGCCGAGCCCCGCGACCACCGCGACCACCAACGACCCCACTGCGATGTACCCGATCTGGTCGCCGAGTTCGTGATAGCGACCCGCTTCCAGACCGGATCGCGCCGAGTCGCTCAGCGGGACCTCGATGGGCCCGGAGATCTGAACACCGCTCAGGAGTTGGTCGTTGATGACCCGGTTCACCATCGGGGTCAGGTTCAGCGACATGACCTGGCCCTCGTCTTCGGGTTTCGCCTCTTCGAACAACCAGTCGTGTTGCTGATTCATCGCCTCGACGAAGTCGGGCTTGAAGTTGCCGCTGCGGGTATACGCCTCGGCGAGTGGGCGGATCAGCCCGGTCGGGATCAGCGGCGCAGAGGCGGACACCTGCGCGGTGATCTCGTCGGCGATCTGTTCTTGGACCTTCGAGTTGTCGGCGAGCGGGGCAACCATCTCGCTGAAACCGTCACGGTCGACGAGATTGGAGTTGACCCAGAATGCCGGCACCGCAATGGCGGCAGAGACGATCGCGACTAGACAGAGCACCGCAGCAAGGAAGGAACGCACCGACCCAGGCTACCGATCGAACGGCCCAAAACCCGGGAAGCTCCTACTCACCGATGATGTCGCGGGCACGACCGACGATCAGCGGATCGGGACGACCGACGATCTCGTCGTCCCGGTCGTCGTAGTCGTACAGACTCAGGACGTGCCGCATCGCACTGAGCCGGGCGCGCTTCTTGTCGTTGCTCTTCACCACGGTCCACGGCGCATGGTCGGTGTCGGTTCCGGCGAACATCTCCTCCTTGGCCGCGGTGTACTTGTCCCATTTGTCCAGGGAGGCAAGGTCCATCGGCGACAGTTTCCACTGCCGGACCGGATCGACCTGCCGGATCGCGAAGCGGGTGCGCTGCTCCAACGGCGACACCGAGAACCAGAACTTGACCAGTTTGACGCCGTCATCGATCAGCATCTCCTCGAACAGTGGAGCCTGCCGCAGGAACTGTGCGTGCTGTTCATCGGTACAGAAGCCCATGACCCGCTCGACGCCGGTCCGGTTGTACCAGGAGCGGTCGAACATGACGATCTCTCCGGCCGCGGGCAGATGCTGCACGTACCGCTGGAAATACCATTCGGTCGATTCCCGCTCGCTCGGCTTCTCGAGTGCGACCACCCGCGCGCCGCGCGGGTTGAGGTGTTCCATGAATCGCTTGATCGTGCCACCCTTGCCCGCGGCATCACGGCCCTCGAAGACCAGCACATGTCGCTGATTGGTTGCCTTGATCCACTTCTGGAGCTTGAGCAGCTCGATCTGCAGCAGCCGCTTCTCCAGCTCGTACTGGTCGCGGCCCATGCGTTCGTCGTACGGATAGCCCTCACGCCAGGTGTCGATGACGTTGCGCCCGGGCAAGGTCAGCAGCCGCGGGTCGTCGTCGTCGCGGTCGTCGACCAGGAACTGGGTCGTGTCGGCGAGGTCGACGATCTTTTGCAAGGCCTCACGACCGGCGACGACACTGAAGTCGGGCCCCACGTCGGGGTGGTCGGGTCCAAAATCCGAAAGGCGCAGTATCTCGTTCACCGATTCAATCTAGTCTGATTCACCCGCTGCCAGGTGTCGGCTTTGTGAACCCGGGCCGACGACACGGCGTCGACGATCTGCCGATACACGAAGAGCGGCACCGTAAGCGGCACCGCTCTTCGTCTGGGAGGTACGGGTCAACCGATCCGCACCGTGACCGGTGTCATCGGGGAGTCGACAACCAGAGGCCGCCGGCTCCGATGCAGCCCTGGCCGGTGTTGGTGTCGACCGCGGCGGCAAAGCTGCCGGTGCACTGTGCCCCATAGGGTCCGGAGTACGCGGTGCCGCCCCACCCGGCGATCGCGATCGAGGTGCCGCCATCACGCGCCTGAGTGACCGACATGCCCCCGGGGCCGGTCGTCACCGCGTAACCGGTGCCACCGGATATCGCCCCGGACAGGGCCGCGGCCCCGGCTTGCAGGTTCAACGCATTGGCGTTGCCACCGGTGTCCGCCGACGCAACCGCGGTACCCGCACCGCTTTGATCTGTCGCCCGAGCCGTGCTGCCGGGACCCGCCTTGGCGCCACACCCACCGTTGCCCTCGACCCGAATGACGTTGTGCCCGTTGGACACCTCGCATATCAACGGGTCCGCCGATGCGGTACCCACCCCGGCAAACCCGGCCAGCGCCAGCGCTCCGGCACCGACCAACCCGGCTGCGGCAACCCTGGATCGAGAAGGCGAGCAGACACCAAAAATACTTGCACTGAACAAGTTTCGTCCTATCAAGACTGTCAACGGAATCATCAGACCCGCCGATTCGAGGCCCACGAAAAGCCGGCTGCAACATTGCGCGCCGGCCACTAGGGACAGACCATACTCCCCCGCCCGCCATTCGCACCCGGATTTGATGGCAACACTTCGGTCACAACATCGGACACCGACACCGGGGGCCAACCCGGCCGATTCCGTGGCGCATCAGTGTAATTTTCTCCCCATGGCCGTGAACGCAAAGACCGAATTCGACATCGACGCACCACCCGCGGTGATCATGGAGATCCTGCTCGACGTGGAGTCCCTACCCGACTGGTCGGGTCCGCACAAGAAAGCCGAGGTCCTCGAAGAGTACGACGACGGCTCCCCCAAGAAGGTGCAGCTCGAACTCCAGGCCCTCGGCATGACCGATCACCAGTTGCTCACCTACTCGTGGACCGAGAACACCTGCACCTGGGATCTCATCGAGGCCGACCAACTGTCCCACCAGCACGGTCGGTACACGGTGACCCCCAAGGGAGACGGGTCACACGTCGTGTTCGAACTCGAGGTCGACCTGAAGATCAAGCTCCCCGGACTGCTCGTCAAGCAGGCCCAGAAAACCGCATTGAACACCGCCCAGAAAGGCCTCAAGGACGAAGCCAAGCGCCGACTCGCGTGAATCGGCGACCTGGTTACTTGGCCATCCAGAGACGGCGGCGCACGACTCCGCGCATCGCCTCGACCGCATTCGGCGAGAGCTGCTCCGGTGGGCTCTGCTGCAAGATGTCGTTCACGGACGCAAAGTAGTCGCGGTCCGACATCCCGAAGCGCTCATGAATTTGGTCGGATGGCCCGCCGCCGAGGGCGTACCACTGGACTTCGAAGTCCAACATCTCCTGCGAATCCGGTGCCAAAACCCGCTCCTATCGATCCTGTGACACGTGTCACTGATCAGTGACTGTAGTCACAGGGTAGCGCGTGGCGCCAGGGGTGAACCTGTAGAAATCACAAGAATCGAAAAGGACCGTGCCGACCGGCCACAACGCCGAATCACGCGTGCCTCTGGGCCAATTGGGCGATCCGGTTGTCGCGGTCGGCGGCGTGGTGGGCCAGCATCGCCAGGCGTGCCCCGTCCCGGTCGCGGTCACGTACGGCCGCGAGGATCTCGTGGTGTTCGGCGATCGGGCGCTCGAACGCGCCGTCGGAATGCGAGGGCTGCCACGGTGCGCCGAGTTTGATCTGGGCGTCCAGCCGATCGAGCAGATCGGTCATCGTCCGGTTGTGCGCCGCCTCGCGCAGGGCCGTGTGCCACTGCCGCAACGCGAGGCGGACATCAACCGGATCGGCCGGCGCCGCCGACCGATCCTGCGCGTCCTGGAGCCGAAGCAGATCGACGTCGGTACGACGCTCGGCCGCCGCCGACGCAACCGCCGCGTCGAGCACGGCCTGCGCTTCGAAGAGCTCCAGCAATTCGTCGTCGCCACGCTGGGTGATCATGAATCCGCGGCGGACCGGTTCGATCAGACCGTCCTGCGCCAGCAGGGCCAGCGCTTCCCGGACCGGGGTGCGGGAGACCTCGAACTCCTCGCTGAGCGCACCCGGGATCAACGGACCGTCGACGGAGTAGACGCCGGCCAGCAAGTTCTCCCGAAGCCGGCGGTAGATCCCGTTTGCGTGGCTGTCCATCAGAGCTCGTCGAACCGGGGCAGCAGGTGCTCTGCGACCTGACGTGCCTCGGAGGCCAGCGGCCAACCGGCCAGGATCAGCGACGTGATGCCGACGGCATCCTTGAGTCGACGCACGGTGCCGGTGATGGAGTCGGGGTCGCCGACGAAATAGAGTGCCGACGAGCGGGATCCGAAGATGTCCAGGGGTGACCACGCGGTGATGCCCGCGTACAGACCCTCGTCGACCTGCAGTTCGGACGGCTCCGGAAAACGGTTGGCCCGCAGGGCCTCGACCCAGCCCTGTCGCTGCGCGTCGGGGGCGGTGTAGGTGAGCAGGCTGTGCTCACCGCCGGTGCGCTTCTTCACCGCGACATCGAGGGTGTCGCGCACCGCGTCGATACCGGCGCCGGTGAACACTGTGTAGAACTTCTCGAGTGCCTCGGCCGCATCCGGGCGCACGATCACACCGCCGAGTGCACCGATGGAGTCGAACTGTCGACCGGCAGCCGAGACCGCAGTCCGTGCGGCCTCGATCCTGGGTGCCAGCTCACGCGCCGGACGCAGCATCGTGAGGTAGTTGTGGATGGTCGCCCCGGCGTGCTCGAGGCCGGCCGGCGAATCTCCGGTGCCCCACAGGTCGATGACGTCCTGGGTCGGCTCGATGCGGACCGGCGAGTTGTGGAAGTTCGAGTCGGTTCCCGCGCGGTAGTGCTCGAGCACCTCGGCCCAGTACTTGGTGCTGCGCGCATACCGGTCGTCGTGGTCGGCTTTGACACCGTACGGGCCGACCCGGTCATCGGTGCCGTTGATCACGTTGATGTCGAGACGACCGCCGCTGAAGCGGTCGAAGGTGAGCGCCTTCTCGGCGAAGGCCTTCGGTGGGACAACACCTGAATAGGTGGCGACCAGAAAACGCATCCGGCGGGTCACGGCTGCGGCGAACGACGCCGAGGTGAAGGGGTCATTGGGCCAGGTGGCCACCAGCGCGCCGTAGAAACCACCGTCGTCGATGGCCTGGGCGAGTTCTCGGTAGTGCTCGAAGTCCGGCGGGTAGAGCCGACCCGGCGTCCACGGGTAGTCGCCATTCGCCGTGGTCAGGTACCAGAGTGTCCGGAAGCCGGCGTTTCCGCCGGAATCGATCGAGGCCATTACTGCACAGATCCCTTCATTGCTTACAACGCTCCCGATTCTCTCGTCGAGGGCACCGATCGTCACCCATTCAAATCATCTGGATTTTAATGCGTGCACAATCATCCCCATGAATGTAGCTGTATACAGATGGCGCAACCAGGACCGGGAACCGTGAACAGAGACCAGGGCACCCCTGGCCTGTTCGCCTCCGCGCAGTGGCTGCAGATACACCGGGCCGATCCGAAGCTCGTGATCCTCGATGCCTGCGTCACCCGCGAGGTGCATCCCGACGACACCAGCACCTATTCGACCGGGCTGCCCACGTATCGCCAGGGCCACCTGCCCGGCGCGATCCACGCCGACCTCGTCGACGACTTCTCCGACCCCACCGCCGCGACGCCGTTCGGTCGGCCCACCTCCGAGCAACTCGCAACGGCGCTCGGACGCCACGGCATCGGCCCGGATTCGACCGTGATCATCTACGACCACCTCAACGGGATCTGGGCGGCGCGTCTGGTGTGGGTCCTGCACAGCTACGGGTTCACCGCCGCCGCTGTCCTCAACGGCGGGTTCGACGCCTGGCGCGAGAACGGCGGTGACGTCGAGACCGGCGAGCGCCTCCCGACACCGACCGCTCCCCCGGAACTCTGCCGTGCGCCCGGCCATTTCGCCGATGCCGACGACGTCCGAGCACTGGGTCCGGATGCGGCGTTGGTCAATGTGCTTCGGCCAGAGGTCTTTTCCGGCGAGGAAGTACCCTACGGCCGGGCCGGGCACATCCCGGGAAGCGTGAACCTGCCCTACGCCGAGCTGGTGGGCCCCGGCGGCACCGAAGTGGACCTCGATCAGGCTCGCCGCGCAGCCCACACGTTGCCCCCGGGCCCGGTGGTGACCTACTGCGGCAGCGGCATCACCGCCTCGGGATACGCACTGGCGCTGCGCGCCTCCGGCCGTGATGACGTCCGGGTCTACGACGGTTCGATGTCCGAATGGGCGGCAGATCCCGCCAATCCCCTCACCACATCGCTGTGACAACCACTCCCCGACACGAAGGACAGACCATGACCACCCTCGACCCGACCCGCGTACCCGACGTCGATGCGGTCATCGATGCGCTGCTCGAATTGCGTTCGCGGACACCGCTGGTGCACGCATTGACCAATTACGTGGCGGCCGGTTTCACCGCGAATGTCCTACTCGCCGCCGGCGCCAGCCCGGCGATGGTCGACAATGTGGAAGAAGTCGGCCTCTTCGCCGATGTCGCCGACGCGGTGATAATCAATCTCGGAACACCACAGTCCGCGCTGCACGACTCGTACATCACGGCGGCGACGGCGGCCCGCGAATCGGGCACTCCGTGGGTCCTCGATCCGATCGGCGCCGGCGGACTGCCCTGGCGCGGCGAACTCGCCCGGGAACTGCTCGCGCTGCATCCGACCGTGATCCGCGGCAACGCCTCTGAGGTCATCGGTCTGCACGGACTCGACGGTGGCGGCCGCGGTGTCGACAGCTCGGCCGATCCGGCCGCGGCAGTCGAAGCTGCCCGGGCATTGCTCGCGTCGGCGGATGCCGTCTCGGCCTCCGGCCAGGTCGATCACGTCGTCGGCACCACCGGCCGAGGCCACAATCTCATCAAGGTCGCCGGTGGACATTCGTTGCTGACCAAGGTCACCGGCACCGGATGCTCGCTTGGTGCACTGGTCGCTGCGTACACGGCAGTCGCACCCAACGGACTGACCGCCGCGGTGTCGGCGCACACCCATGTTGCGGTCGCAGCGGAGATCGCCGCCGAGAAGACCTCGGCTCCGGGTTCGTTCGCGGTTGCCTACCTCGACGCACTGCACGATCTCGGCCCCGACGACATTCGGTCGCGGGCTCAGATCAGCGGAGATCAGTTCAGCTGACCTGACCGTAGAAACGTTCGGCATACAGACGGATCACCAGACGGCGCTGCTCCACCATCGCCTGAGCGAACTCTTCCCAATCGGGGTGTTCGCCGGAGATGTCTCGGTAGAGGTCGATCAGTTCTGAAACCGTGTCGTCGTCGGTTGTCTGCACGGCGACCGGACTCAGCTCCACCCGGCCCTCCGCGACCGCATACGACCAGCCGTCCTCACTGGTGACCTGAAAACTCGCGCGCGGGTCACGACGCAGGTTGGCGACTTTGGCCCGCCCACCGGTGGAGGAGATCCGGAAGACGCGCTCCCGCGGATCGAATGAGTAGGCCACCACGGACAATTGCGGCACCCCGCTGCCCCGGATCGTGGCGAGCGTGCCGCGACTGTGTTCGGCGATGAACTCGATGAACGCCGCGTTGTCGGTCATGCGTCGAAATACTCCTCGTCGGTGACGTGGTCGAGCCAGGTCGTCGTCTCGGCCGGATCGTCGCCGTTGTCCAGCATCGCGAGGTGTTCCATGAACGAATCCGGCGCAGCACCATGCCAATGTTCCTCGCCGGGAGGACAATACAATGTCTGTCCGGCCCGGGCCTCGATCTTCGGTTCACCCCGCGCCTGTACCCAGGCGATGCCCTCGGTGACATGCAAGGTCTGGCCCAGGGCGTGGGAGTGCCACGCGGTGCGCGCTCCGGGAGCGAATCGCACTTTCGCCACGACCATCCTCTGACCTTGCTCGCGCGGATACGCGATCATGTCCAGCCAGACGTCGCCGGTGAATTGCTCGGGCGGGTTCTTGGTCGTCGGCAGACGTGGGTCGATGTTCACGAAACTCACGCTTCGGGGATGTTCATGCCGAACGATTCACGGGTGATGACCTCCGGTTCAGGGCCACCCCGGATACCGGTGTCCAGGGCATCGATCGCGGCGAGATCCGCATCGGATAGCTCGAAATCGAAGATGTCGAAGTTCTCCGCGATCCGCGCCGGTGTCACCGACTTCGGGATGACCTGCCGGCCTTTCTGCACATGCCACCGCAGCATCACCTGGGCTGCGGACTTGCCGTACGAACTGGCGATCGCGCCGATGGTCGGGTCCTCGAGTGTCGAACCTTTCGATCCGTCCCGGTAGAACGTGATGCCACCGATCGGCGACCACGCCTGGGTGAGGATCCCGTGCTCGGCGTCGGCGGCCAGCACGTCCGGTTGCTGGAAGTAAGGATGAACCTCGATCTGGTTGATCGCCGGCACAATTGATGTCGCATCGAGCAGTCGGTCGAGGTGATCGCGCATGAAATTGCTGACACCGATGGCGCGAACCCTGCCGTCGGACAACAACTTCTCGAGCGCCTTGTAGGCGTCGACGGTGAGCTCGAACTCGGTGGGTAATGCCTGATGCAGGATCAGCAGGTCGATCTGATCGACGCCGAGTTTGCCTGCGGCCTTGTCGAAGGCGTGCAGTGTCTGGTCATATCCGAAATCGCTGATCCAGACCTTGGTCTCGATGAAGATGTCCGATCGGTCGAGGCCCGATTCGGCGATCGCCTTGCCGACCCCTTGCTCGTTGAGATACGCCGCCGCCGTGTCGATGTGCCGATAGCCCGTTTTCAACGCGACGGCCACCGCGTCGGCCGTCTCGTCGGGCGGGGTCTGGAAGACGCCGTAACCGATCGCCGGGATGGTGATGCCATTGTTCAGAACAAAGTTCGGGGGTACCACGGTTTTCACTCTAAACCTCCTCAGGTTGTGTCCGCCTGTGTTCCAGTCGACCGCAGTTCGGCCGCTCCGGGGAGTCACGGTTGTTCCGGGTAACGCCAGTACCTCCCTTGGATCCGCGGCGCTGCCTACGGTGGAGACATGAGTTCTGCCGAGCTTCGCACGGAGATCCGAGACTTCCTCAGCTCGCGGCGGGCGCGCATCACCCCCGAACAGACGGGCCTTCCTGCGTACGGCGGCAACCGCCGGGTCAAGGGGTTGCGCCGGGAAGAGGTGTCACTGCTGGCGGGTGTGTCGGTCGACTACTACGTGCGGATGGAACGAGGCAACCTCGCCGGTGCCTCCGACAGTGTTCTGGGCGCACTGGCCGGTGCGTTGCAACTGGACGAGGCCGAACGCGATCACCTGTTCGCTCTCGCCCGCCAGTGCCAGGACAATTCGGCCACCCGCCGCCAACGGACCTCACCGACCACGGTCCGCCCGGCGATTCAGCAGGTTCTAGACGCCATCACCGATGCCCCGGCCTGGGTTCGCAACGGCCGACACGACATCATTGCGATGAACCAGCTGGCGCGCGCGCTCTACTCGCCGGTCCTGGCCGACCCGCGCCGCCCGGCGAACACCACACGATTCGTCTACCTGCAGCCCAGCGCCGCCGAGGAGTTCTTCGTCGACTACGACCAGATCGCGAGGGACGCCGCCGCCATGCTCCGGCTCGAGGCCGGCCGCAACCCCCACGACAAGGGCCTCATCGCACTCGTCGGAGAACTGTCCACTCAGAGCGAGTTGTTCCGTATCCGGTGGGCATCACAGGACGTCCGTTTCCATCGGAGCGGCCGTAAACGCTTGCGCCATCCCATTGTCGGCCGGCTCGACATGGACTTCGAAAGCATGGAGTTCCCTTCCGAACCGGGCCTGCATCTCAACATCTACACCGCGGCCGCGGGTACACCGACTGCCGACGCGCTCACGTTGCTGGCTTCCTGGGCGGCCGGACATGATCGGCTCGAAACCGAACGCCGATCGATGCGCGGATCCTCCTGAGTCCCTCTCCTGTTCAGGGGATTCCGCGAGCACCCATGGCTGCCCGGCCCTGTTTCACCTCGCGATCGATCCGTCGACCGACGCCGCGAGGGTTTCGAATACCGAGAACGCCTCCGTCGCCGACACCCCCTCCTCGGCGACAGAGCCGAGGAGACCGGCCAAACCCCAGGACAAGAATGTCAGTATCGGCTCGAACTCTTTGACATCCATGGTGGTTCGGCCGAGGAGATGGTCCGCAAGGATTTCGTGGACCATCTGAACGGTGGCGCGGATCAGCACTGCACCGCTGCGTTTGCCGACCAGGGCTCGGTACACCTCCCGGTTCTGATCCGCCATTCGCAGCAGCGTGCGCACCGGGTCCCACAGCCGGGTGCCGGGTGGACCGGAATCGTCCACCGCAGCCCGTAGGTATTCGGTGCAACTCACCACGAGCAGGTCGTCCTTGTCGCGGTAGTGACTGTAGAAGGTGGACCGACCGACGTCGGCGCGATCGAGGATGTCCTGCACGGTGGTTCGGGAGTAACCCTTTTCGAGGAGCAGTTCGATGAGTGCTCGGTGCAGGAGTCCCCTGGTGCGTCGTACCCGTCGATCGGATGCCTGGGTCATGGTCGCTCCCGCCGTTACCGAACACTTCGTGTTGATCAGTGCCGAAACGAACGGATCCCGGCAGTTTGGTTCTGGCCCTGCCAGGCTATCGCGCAAATCATGAACTCATGTCCCACGACGAACAACAAAACCTCCGCGCCCATACGAACGAACATGACAACGAGCCGGCACCCGGCATCCTCATCACCGGTGTCCGTGCATACAACCTGTTCAACACGATCTTCTTCGGCGGCCGCCGCCGTCGCCTCGATACCGCGCTCGCGACGGTGAGCAGGACGGCTCCCGGGGACCATGTCCTCGATATCGGTTGCGGACCAGGAAGATTCGCCGGCGTGCTGGCCGACCGAGTCGGTTCTTCCGGACAGGTGATGGGCATTGACCCGTCCGGCCCCATGATCGACCACGCGTCCGCGCACGCAGGCCGCCGACGCAATTGCGACTTCCGTCAGGGGGCAGCGCAATCGCTGGACCTTCCCGATTCGTCGGTCGACCTGGTGACGTCGACGTTCGTCATGCACCACATCCCGCAGGATCAGCGGAAGACGGCCCTGGCAGAAATGTTCCGGGTCCTGCAGCCGGGAGGAAGGCTACTGCTCGCCGACGTGTACCCGCTCGATCGTGTCCACACCGGAGCCGTGCGACTACTCGCGAAGGTCACCGCCCGCCGGCACGGGCATGCCGGCAGTCGCGGCGTCGCCACCGATCCGTTCGCCGCAACCGATGTCCGGAACTACATCGATTCGCTGCGCGGAATCGGTTTCGACCCGATCGAGTTCCGGGCGGTCAAACCGTCGACCGGCGCTCTTCTCGCCGTCAAGCCCTAGGGAACCGTTGGGACTGAGGACGGGGGATCACTCCGGTGCGCCGATGTTGAGCTCGTCGGGATGTGCCCCCACTCGCACACCGTCGTCGAGGGTGGCGATGTCGGCGAGGTCGGACTCGCTCAGCTCGAAGTCGAAGACGTTGATGTTCTGGGCAATTCGGTCCGGATTGACCGATTTTGGGATCACGATGAGCCCGTTCTGCAGGTGCCAGCGGATGAGGACCTGTGCGGGCGATTTGCCGTACTGCTCCCCCACCCGCGTGATGATCGGGTCGGTGAGCAGGGTGTTCGGCTTGGAGTTCGGACCCCAACCCGAGTTGCTGGTCCCGCCGAGTGGACTCCACGATTCGACGGCGATCCCATGTTTCGCCGCTGCCGCCCGAACCGCCTGCTGCGGTAGGTGCGGGTGCAGTTCGACCTGATCGACTGCGGGCAGGCCGCCACGGTCGACCAGCAATTCGAGGTGCCGCGGCTCGAAGTTGCAGACCCCGATCGCCTTGGCACGGCCCGATTCGGCGATGGTTTCCATCGCATCCCAGGTCCGCAGCAGACGTGCATCGTCCTGCAGCGGCCAGTGGATGAGGTACAGGTCGACATAGTCCAAACCCAAGCGTGACAAGCTCTTGTCGAACGCGCTCAAGGCCGGCTCATACCCCTGGTCGGCGTTCCACAGCTTTGTCGTGACGAACAGTTCTTCACGTGGGACAGCAACATTCGCAATGGCCCGGCCGACGCCCTCTTCGTTGCCGTAGACCGCCGCGGTATCGATGTGCCGATACCCGGCATCATCGATCGCCGACCGCACAGCGCGCTCGGTCTCCTCGTTGGTTGCCTGCCAAACACCCAGTCCCAGTTGCGGAATCGTGGTGCCCGAGTTCAATACGATGGTGGGTACTTGTTCGGTCATGACTCCACCCTAGCGATCGGCGCGGATCAGCCGGCCAGTTCACCGACCGTCATGCCACCCCAGATCCCGTACTTCTCGCCATATCGCTCGGCATGCCTGCGGCATTCCCGCGCGACCGGGCAACTACCGCAGATTCTTTTGGCGGCGGCTTCACGGCGGCGACGATCCTTGGCATACTCGCGCCCGGCCGGCGGAAAGAAGATGTTCGAGTCGACGTCCCCGGTTCGGCAGCTGCCCTGTACCCGCCAATCCCAGCCGGTTTCTCCCCCCACGTAGACGCCTCCCGATCCGGTCATGCCGAAACGGCAAGCGATGCGCGCACCGCCGCCGGTTCTTTGGTCCACATGCCACGTCCGGCCTGCGCGCCGGAGGCCTTCGTGGCCGGCCTCAACCGGTATCCGGCCGAGCGAAGGAGCGCCTGCAGGTCGGACTGCTCCGAACCGGTCTGCACCAGCACGCTGCGATGACCGTGATCGGCGGCCTCGGCCTCGAGCCGGGCAAGTACTCGCCGTGCGAGACCGCGGCGACGATGGGAGGTGGCGGTCCAGATCCGGGTGATCTCGGCGCTGCCGTCGGCGGTAGATCGGTACTCCCCACCGGCAACCGGGACGCCGTCGGCCACCGCGACCAGAAAGGCATCGCCCGGCCGGACCCGCAACTTCGCAAACCACCCACACGACGTGCCGCCATACCGGCGGCTGTTCTCGATCGCGACCTGCGACAACACGGTGCGGGCCAGCCGGTCATCGCCGGTGACGCGCACTATCTCGACCTTCGGCCGACATGCCTCGATCATCGGCAGTGCCTGCGGCGCCTCCGGATGGACGGCCGCCGCAGCCATCAGCATCTGGTCGACCGACAACAACTTTCCGACAAACGACATGGCCCTGCTCCTTCGACGGTGGTGAAACCATTCAGCCGCGAAATCACCCGTCGGGCGATGGTTAGAACCAGGCTGATCCGATGAGAACGGATCCGGTATCACCTTCGGCACCCTTGTCGTTGGCGCAGATGTACACGAATCCGGCGGCCCACTGATCACCGATGAAGGAGACTTCGATGTCGACAACTGCGAGCCTGCATCTTGCGGTCGCGCTGGAAGGGGCCGGCTGGCACCCGGCCGCCTGGCGCGAACCCGATGCCAGACCGGCCGAACTCCTGTCGGCCAAGTACTGGGCCGACCTGATCGCCTACGCCGAACGCGGCCTGATCGACTTCGTCACCATCGAGGATTCCTTCGGACTGCGGCCCGCCACACTCGGCGGGCTCGACGCCCGGACCGACCAGGTCAGTGGCCGCCTGGACTCGGTGTTGATCGCCGCGCGGACCGCGCCGTTGACGTCGAATATCGGCATCATCCCGACCGCCGTCGTGACGCACACCGAGCCCTTTCACCTCGCCAAGGCGATCGCGACCCTCGACTACGTGAGCACCGGACGGGCCGGGGTCCGGTTACAGGTCTCCGCCCACCCACACGAGGCAAGGCTGTTCGGTCGGCGCACCTTTCCGGAGATCTCGTTTGCGGACCTGTCCGGTCCGTCGGCGCAGGCCCTGATCGCGGATCTCTTCGAGGAGGCCGGTGACTACGCCGAAGTCCTACGGCGACTGTGGGATTCGTGGGAGGACGATGCCGAGATCCGGGATGCCGCGACGGGCCGTTTCGTCGACCGCGACAAGCTCCACTACATCGACTTCGAGGGCCGTTTCTTCAGTGTCCGCGGACCGTCGATCACCCCACGACCTCCGCAGGGCCAACCGGTGATCGCGGCCCTGGGGCATCAGCAGATCCCGTACGAGCTGATCGGCCGGTCGGCCGACGTCGGCTTCGTGACCCCGCACACCGGGGCACAGGCCACCGAGACGATTGCTGCGATCAGATCGGCCCAGAAAGCCACCGGACGCGCGGCGGATACCGTTCATGTCTTCGCCGATCTGGTTGTCTTCCTTGATGATTCCGCACAGGCGGCGGCCGACCGCCGGTCCCGTCTCGATGAGCTCGCCGGTGCGGAGTATGCGAGCGATGCACTGATCTTCGCCGGTAGCGCGTCCGATTTGGCAGACCTGATCGAGGACTTGGCTGCGGCCGGGATCACCGGATTCCGGCTGCGTCCCGGCGCGATTCCCCACGATCTGCGAGCGATCACCGACGCCGTCGTTCCGGAACTACAACGCCGCGGCCGGTTTCGTGAAAATTACACGTCGTCCACGCTGCGCGGGAATCTGGGCCTGGCTCTGCCGGCAAACCGTTACGCAACAGCCGACCAACACTTCTCAGGGGATCTGATCAACCGATGACAAAGCAGGTACACCTCGCGGCGCATTTCCCCGGGGTCAACAACACCACCGTATGGAGCGATCCGGCTGCCGGTAGCCACATCGAGTTCAGCTCGTTCACCCACTTCGCGCAGACCGCCGAGCGCGCCAGGTTCGACTTCCTGTTCCTGGCCGAGGGCCTGCGGTTGCGTGAGCAGAACGGACTCATCTACGACCTCGACGTCGTCGGACGTCCGGACACGTTCACGGTGCTGGCCGCATTGGCCGCGGTGACGGACAAACTCGGGCTCACCGGGACCATCAATTCCACGTTCAACGAGCCCTACGAGGTCGCCCGGCAGTTCGCGAGCCTCGACCACCTCACCGCCGGCCGCGCGGCGTGGAACGTGGTGACCTCCTGGGACGAGTTCACCGGCCAGAACTTCCGCCGCGGCGGCTACCTGCCGCAGGAGCAGAGGTATCACCGCGCCCAACAGTTCCTCGAGGTTGCCACGCAGCTGTGGGACTCCTGGAACGACGACGACGTGGTCGCCGATCGCGAGTCGGGTACGTTCCTGCGGCGTCCCGATGTCGGCACCTTCGACCACACCGACGACCAGTTCGACATCGCCGGCCAGTTCAATGTTCCACGTGGACCACAGGGTCGGCCGGTGATCTTCCAGGCCGGCGACTCCGAGGACGGGCGGGAGTTCGCCGCCGCGAAGGCCGACGCGATCTTCTCCCGCCACTCGACGCTGGACGACGGGCAGCTGTTCTACAAGGACGTCAAGGCCCGGCTGGCCACGTACGGCCGTCGACCGGAGGATCTGCTCATCCTGCCCGCAGCGACCTTTGTGCTCGGTGACACCGACGCCGAGGCAGCCGAACGGGCCCACCAGATCCGCCTCCAGCAGGTCAGCGGTCAGACGGCGATCAAGTTCCTCGAACAGCTGTGGAACCGCGACCTGTCCGACCACGATCCCGATGGCCCGCTGCCAACGGTCGATCCGGTACCCGGGGAGAACACCGTCGCCAAGGGCCGCGCGAGTGTGCGCATGCATCGCGATCCGATCGAGGTGGCCGCCGAGTGGCGCGCCAGAGCCGAGGCCGAGAACCTGAGCACCCGCGAACTGATCATCGAGGTCACCGGACGCCAGGCCTTCATCGGTTCACCGGCCACCGTCGCCGCCGACATCAATGACTTCGTCCAGGCCGATGCCGGCGATGGATTCATCCTGGTCCCCCACATCACCCCGGGTGGGCTCGACGAGTTCGCCGACACCGTGGTGCCGCTGCTGCAGGAACGTGGGGTCTACCGAACCGAGTACGAAGGCGACACCCTGCGCGACCACCTCGGCCTGTCAACGCCTCCCCACCCCCGATAATGTGTCCTTTTGGCGGTGCCGACCTGGGCTTTTAGTCGCCAGAAGGGCACATCATCGGGTCAGCTTTCGCGCTCGATGAGGCGGAGCGGCCAGGCCTCGTCCGGGATGTCCCGCAACAGGCACGGGATATCCTGCGCGGTGAACCAGCCGCGATAGTGGATCAGCTCGCCGATCACCGGATTCTGCACGGTCGCGTCCACCCGGAAGCGGTTGTGCCGGTCGTCCCATCCCTCGGCGTACAGCATCCGGGCCGCGAGCAACCCCCGCATACCGACTTTGGGGCCCGCGGTGAGCAGGCGCATCGGCCCGCTCTCGAACACCAGCGAGCCCTCTTGGTCGACCCTGGCGGCCAGCGGCCAGAGCAGTTCGGGTCCATCGCCGAAGTAGTCGACCAGGCCCTCGCGACCGTCCACCAAAAGTGAGTTCAGGCCCTGGGCACCACTGGTGTAGTTCAGCGATCGCATCACCGCCAGCGACTCCCTGCCGAGTTCGTCTTCGTAACAATAATTTTGCATTGTGAACGGAACGAGGCGACTAGATTTTGTCGGCATCGCATTGCGTTTACCGAAGTGCCGCAGCGCGGTTGACACCAGAGGCGAACTGTAAATCGACTCCATTATTCCGGTGGCCGACTGCGCCAAACGCGATTTTGAGTCAATTCCATAGCGCCACTGTAAGTTTGGATGCAGCCTTTCGAACTCTTGACCCAAGATGTTCTGGATGACCGAGCTCACTGCAACCCCCCGTTCCGACAATGCGGCATGAGGACTGAATGTACTACGAACCGCCTGCCTAAAATGTTGGGTCGGAGCACGTACTACTGCAACAAACACAGAGGAGCATCACGTGAGCACTCAGGTCGAAGAGATGGAGTTCGCCGCCGAGACGCGACAGCTGCTGGATCTGATGATCCATTCGATCTACTCGAACAAGGATTCTTTCCTTCGCGAGTTGGTGTCCAACGCATCGGACGCCCTCGACAAATTGCGGATGGAGTCGTACCGGGACAAGGATCTCGACGCCGACACCTCTGATCTCCACATCCAGATCTCGCTCGATCCCGAGGCCCGCACCTTCACGATCGCCGACAACGGCATCGGCATGACCCGCGACGAGGTTGTCGACCTGATCGGCACCCTGGCGAAGTCGGGCACCGCCGAGGTCCGCAAGAAGCTGAAGGAGGCCAAGGACTCGGCTGCGTCGGAAGAGCTGATCGGTCAGTTCGGTATCGGCTTCTACTCGACCTTCATGGTTGCCGACAAGGTCACGCTGCTCACCCGCAAGGCCGGCCAGTCCCAGGCCACGCGCTGGGAGTCCGCCGGCGCGGGCAAGTACACGATCGAAGAGGTCGCCGATGCGCCGCAGGGCACCTCCGTGACGCTGCACCTCAAGCCCGTCGATGCCGAAGACGATCTCCACGACTACACATCGGTACCGAAGATCAAGGAGCTGGTGAAGAAGTACTCCGACTTCATCTCCTGGCCGATCCGGATGGACGTCACCACCCCGGCACCGCCGAAGGCTGCCGACGACGAGTCCGAGGAAGGCGACGACGCCCCCACCGAGACGACGGTGACCGAGACCCTGAACTCCCAGAAGGCGCTCTGGACGCGTCCGCGCTCGGAGGTCACCGACGAGGAGTACGCCGAGTTCTACCGGCACGTCAGCCACTCCTGGGACGATCCGCTCGAAACCATCCAGATGAAGGCCGAGGGCACCTTCGAGTATCAGGCCCTACTGTTCATCCCGTCGACGGCGCCGTTCGATCTGTTCATGCGCGAGCACAAGGCCGGGGTGCAGCTGTACGTCAAGCGGGTGTTCATCATGGACGACTGCGAAGAACTCATGCCCGAGTACCTGCGCTTCGTGAAAGGCCTGGTCGACGCGGCCGACCTCTCGCTCAACGTCTCGCGGGAGATCCTGCAGCAGGATCGTCAGATCAAGGCCATTCGTCGCCGGCTCACCAAGAAGGTCCTGAGCACCATCAAGGACATGCGGACCAATGACCGCGAGAAGTACGACACCCTGTGGTCGCAGTACGGCCGGGTCCTCAAGGAAGGCCTGCTCTCCGACATCGACAACCAGCCCGCCCTGCTGTCGATCATCTCCCTGAGCTCGACCCATTCCGCGGACACCGCAACAACATTGGCCGAGTACGTCGAGCGGATGAAAGACACCCAGAGCCAGATCTTCTACGCCACCGGCGAGTCGCGGGAACAGCTCGAACGCTCACCCCACCTCGAGGCGTTCAAGGCCAAGGGCATCGAGGTGCTGCTACTCACCGATCCGATCGACGAGATGTGGATCGGATCGATCCACGAGTTCGAAGGTAAGCCGCTGCAGTCGGTGGCCAAGGGCGAGGTCGATCTGAGCGGCGAAGCCGACAAAGAAGAGGACAGCAAGAAGGACGAGGAGTTCGGCGAACTCCTCACCTGGATGACCGGTGTGCTCGTCGACGACGTGAGCGCGGTGCGGTTGTCGAGCCGCCTGACCGATTCGGCGGCGTGCATTGTCGGTGAGGCACAGAGCCTTTCACCGGCACTGGAGCGGATGTACCGCGACTCGGGCATCCCGATGCCCGACAGCAAGCGGATCCTGGAGCTCAACCCGGACCATCCGCTGACCGTGGGGCTGCAGAAGGCATACGCCGAGCGTGGCGACGACGCCGAACTGCGCCAGTCGACCGAATTGCTCTATGGTGCAGCGCTGCTGGCCGAAGGTGGCTCCCCGAAGCAACCCGCCGCCTTCAGCAAGACCCTGGCCGATCTGCTGACCCGGACGGTCACCACCAGCTGACCTCCACACCCCGATGATGTGGCCTTATGGCGGTGCCCACCTGGGCTTTTGTTCGCCAAAAGGCCACATCATCGGGGGTTGGGAGCGGGCTAGTGGATGCCGAACTCCTTGATCTTCCGATAGATGGTGGCGCGGGAGAGCCCAAGTGCGGCTGCGGCTTCGGATTTGTTGCCGTTGTTGTCCAGCAGGCTCCGCACGATCGCGTCACGTTCGAGCGATTCGATCTGGGACAGTGTTCGCCGGATCGTGGTGCGACATTCCGGCGGGAGATGTTCGACGTCGATGACACCGCTACGTCGCACTGCCAACGTCTCGGTGAGGATGCGACGTAATTGGGCAACATTTCCGGGCCACGGATGCTTGCTCAGCGCGCGAACCGCTGCCGGTGCGAGGCGTGCGGTCGCCCCGGGATGGATCTGCTCGATCAGATAGGGCACCAGGGCATGGAGGTCTTCGCTGCGATGCCGCAGCGCCTGCAATGTCACCGTGTGCGAGAAGAACGGCAGCAGCGTTGCCTCGACTTCGCTGCGTTGGGTGTTTCCGCTGGTTGTCGCCGCCACCCACCCCGTCCCCTCCGCGGACTGCAGCAGAAGCGCCACCGGATCCACCAAAAGCGTTGGTAGCTGGTCGATGTCGGAGAGAAGAACGTTGAAGGCAGCACTCGATTCGAGCTCCGCGGACAGCAGGTCCAGGTACCTCTCATGGTCGGCGGCATCACGGATCCCGAGCGTGAGCAGATGGGTGGCCGGGGCCAGTTTGTGCGCGGCCGCGGTCACCAGGGTGGACCGCCCGGTACCGGGTTCACCCTCGACGAGCACCCAGTGGCGGTCGGCGTAGCAGCGCCGCACCTGGTTGTAGCTGCGGCGCAGCGAAGCGCTGTTTCCGACGAGTCCGGCGGGTAGCGGTTCCCCCTCGATCCAGGCCGGCGACGGGGACGGGGCAACCCAGGCGTCAGGGAAGTCGTCCACCGTCACGTGAAACACGATATTGACTGCGCCGGACCGTATTTCGTCACGATCGGCCACCGACACCCGCGCGTTCCGTCCGCTCGGCAGTTGCGCCACCAGGGTTCGCGTCGCGGCGACGGCCTGCACATCGAGTGCATGCTCGAGCAGGGCCGTCTGGTCGCGTGCGTCCAACGTCCGCCGCAGATAGGCGTTCATCAGGACCATCTCACCGGCGACCGCGAGCACACCGCGACTGTAGCGACGGGCGGTCGTGAGATAGGTGGTCAGCAGAGCGGTCTCGCGTTCGTTGGCCTGACTCAGCAACTGGTTCTCGATCTGCCTGCTTGCCGACTTCGCGAGCGACAACAGCAGCGGATTGGCGTGCTCGGCGCGACAGGTCATGTCGAGCACTCCGAGGAGCGCACCGGAGTTCGGATGCCGGATCGGCACCCCGGCACACGCCAGTGTCCCGAGCTCCCCGACGTAATGTTCGCTACCGAGGATGTACGTCGGCTGCCGGGTCTCGATGGTGGTTCCGATGCCATTGGTTCCGACAAACTGCTCGGCGTAGCTGTACCCGCGCGCCAGCTTCACTTCGTCGAGAGTCCGGTTGATGCCCGCATCCGACGAGAACCGATCCAGGATGAGCCCCTCCGCCGACGTCAGGATCACGCTGACGGGCTGACTCGCCATGTCGTCGGTGATCGACCTCAACACCGGCCCGGCGGCGTTCATCAGCGGCGTGTCGAGGTCGGGTTCCCGAACGAACGGCAACTCCACCCGGTCGACGTGGATGTGGAGCGCTTGCGATCGTCGCCACGAATCCAACACCGCCGGACGGACGGGATGAGCGGCCCGTCCATCTGTGGTCAGAAATTCCTCGCGCGCCAGCTGCCGTTCCCCTGCTGACCAGCCGCGATCGGCAAAACTCGACATCCTCGCAGGTCACCTCCATGACCGGCTGTCAAGTTCCGGTCTGCCGCAATCGTAAGAGCGTCTCGGAATGAGACGCGTCTCACATTGAGACGTACTTGTCATCGTAACGAGTGTGTCATCGGTCACAGGGAGCTTTGCGGCTCTCGCCATCGACCACCCGCGTGCTCGAACGAGGAGGACTGCGTTGAGCAGACAGAGTCTGAGCAAAGCACACAAGAAGATCACCGAACTGTCCTGGGAGCCGACCTTTGCCACGCCGGCCACCAGATTCGGCACCGACTACACCTTCGACAAGGCACCCAAGAAGGATCCGCTCAAGCAGATCCTCCGTTCGTACTTCCCGATGGAGGAGGAGAAAGACAATCGTGTCTTCGGCGCGATGGATGGCGCCATTCGCGGGAACATGTTCCGCCAGGTCGAGCAGCGGTGGATGGAGTGGCAGAAGCTGTTTCTCTCGATCATCCCGTTCCCGGAGATCTCCGCCGCCCGGGCCATGCCGATGGCGATCGACGCGGTCCCCAACCCGGAAATCCACAACGGGCTGGCGGTGCAGATGATCGATGAGGTCCGGCACTCGACGATCCAGATGAACCTCAAACGTCTGTACATGAACCACTACATCGATCCGGCCGGCTTCGACATGAGCGAGAAGGCGTTCGCCAACAACTACGCCGGCACCATCGGACGCCAGTTCGGCGAGGGATTCATCACCGGTGACGCCATCACCGCGGCCAACATCTATCTGACAGTGGTCGCCGAGACCGCGTTCACCAACACCCTGTTCGTCGCGATGCCGTCCGAGGCGGCGGCCAACGGTGACTATCTGCTGCCGACGGTGTTCCACTCGGTGCAATCCGACGAGTCACGGCACATCTCCAACGGCTACTCCATCCTGTTGATGGCGCTGGCCGACGAGGACAACCGGCAACTTCTCGAACGCGACCTCCGCTACGCCTGGTGGAACAACCACTGTGTGGTCGACGCCGCAATCGGCACGTTCATCGAGTACGGCACCAAGGACCGTCGCAAGGACCGTGATTCCTACGCCGAGATGTGGCGGCGATGGATCTATGACGATTACTACCGCTCCTACCTCATCCCGCTGGAGAAGTACGGGCTCAAGATCCCGCACGATCTGGTCGAGGAGTCCTGGAACCGCATCGTCAACAAGGGCTACGTCCACGAGGTCGCCCAGTTCTTCGCCACCGGCTGGCCGGTGAATTACTGGCGTATCGACGCGATGACCGACGACGACTTCGAGTGGTTCGAGTACAAGTACCCGGGTTGGTACGACAAGTACGGAAAGTGGTGGGAGGCCTACAACCGGATGGCGTACCCGGGCAAGAACAAGCCCATCGCCTTCGAGTCCGATGCCAACTACCAGTACCCGCATCGCTGCTGGACCTGCATGGTGCCCGCCCTCATCCGTGAGGACATGGTGACCGATAAGGTCGACGGTCAGTGGCGAACCTACTGCTCGGAAACGTGCGCCTGGACCGACATCAAGGCGTTCCGTCCCGAGTACGAGGGTCGGCCGACACCGAACATGGGCCGCCTCACCGGTGACCGTGAGTGGGAGACCCTGCATCACGGCCGCGATCTCGCCGACATCGTCAAGGACCTCGGATACGTTCGCGATGATGGCAAAACCCTTATCCCGCAGCCACATCTGCACCTGGATGATCCAAAGAAGCTGTGGACACTCGACGACATCCGCGGCATCGAATTCGGTAGCCCGAACGTCACGTTGAACGAGATGTCCGATGCGGAACGGGAGGCACACATCGCCGAGTACAAGGCCGGCGGTCCGGCCGGCCGGCCGGCCAAACAAGCTGCAGGCGTCTGAACCCCTCGCCGGGCCCCACCACCCGGCCAGGCGCCTGCTCAGAACTCGGGGGCAGTGTGGTTGCACGCGCCACGCTGCCCCTGGGCTCCATCCATCCCAGTGCAAGGACCTCGATCCATGGGTGAGACCCACAATGTTCGTTTCGAACCCGTCGACCTCGAGATAGAGGTCGACGAGGACGAAACCATCCTCGACGCCGCTTTCCGCCAAGGCGTTTCGCTGATGCATGGTTGCCGAGAAGGGCAGTGCTCAGCGTGCAAGTCGTTTCTCCTCGACGGTGACATTCAGATGGACCGCTACTCGACGTTCGCGCTGGCGGACTACGAGAGCGAGGAAGGATACGTGCTGCTCTGCAAGACGCACGCGTATTCCGACTGCGACATCGAACTCATCAACTTCGACGAGGACGAACTGCGCAATGCGGTTCCCCTACAACATCTCCGGACCCGAATCGTCGGTCTCGACGAGCTGACCCACGACATCGTGTCGGTCAAGCTGGAACTACTCGAACCGGCGACGTTCATGTTCAAACCGGGGCAATACGCCGATCTGATGATCCCCGGCGCCGACGAGCACCGCTCGTTCTCGATGGCCACCACCCCCACCATGGCCGGGCGACTGGAATTCATCATCAAAAAGTATCCGGGTGGCCGATTCTCCGGCCTGCTCGAGACGTCGCTGTCGGTGGGCGACGAACTCGAACTCAACGGTCCGTACGGCTCTTTCACCATCAAGGAGTCGTCCGTGCGGCCGATCGTCTGCATTGCCGGCGGCGCGGGCATGTCCCCCATCCTGTCCCTGCTCAGGCATCTCTCCGAACTGGAGAGTGCCGGTGACGCGCCGGTCCGGCCGGTGCATTTCTACTACGGGGCCAGAACCGCCAAGGATTTGTTCTATCTCCACGAGATCAAGGAGATCGGTAACCGGTTGCCCGACTTCACCTTTGTCCCCTGCCTGTCCGAGGAGACCACGGCGGATTGGGAAAGCATGGGCGTGGCCGGCGATTTCGGGTTCGTCACCGAGGTGGTCGAGCGCCGCGAATCCGGGATGGGGTCCGCGGACTTCTATCTCTGCGGTCCGCCACCGATGGTCGACGCCGCGATGGCGCTGCTCGACGGTGCCGGAGTTCCTCTCGACCAGGTGCATTTCGACAAGTTCACCACCACCGTTCCACAAGACAGTTGACCGTCCTCCCCGACCGAAAGAGAGTTCGACAATGAGCGCCCCCGCAGCCCCCAAACCCGATACCGGCGGCGAGAACGGGAAACCGGTCCGCAGTTTCCCGAAGCCCCACTTCACCGATGCCGAGGCCGGAGCTCTCGACTTCCCGAGCTCCAAGAGCCGCAGCTACAACTACTTCAAGCCCGCGAAAATGCGGGCCACCACCTACGAGGACGTCACCTTCGATGTCCAACCCGACCCGGAACGGCACCTCAGTCAGGGCTGGATCTACGGATTCGCCGACGGCCCCGGCGGCTATCCGAAGGACTGGACAGCGCTGAAATCGGCTGACTGGCACCAATTCCGTGACCCCAACGAAGAATGGGAGCAGACCATCTACCGCAACAACGCCAACGTGGTGCGGCAGATCCAGCAGAACCTGGCGAACGCAAAACTGGTCGGGGCCTACAACTCCTGGACCCCGAGCTGGGCGACGTTCATCGAGCGCAACCTCGGTGCCTGGATGCACGCCGAGAACGGCCTGGGACTACACGTGTTCACCGCGGCACAGCGTTCGGCACCGACAAACATGCTCAACAACGCCATCTGCGTCAACGCCGCCCACAAGATGCGGTTCGCGCAGGATCTCGCGCTCTACAACCTCGACCTGACCGACACGATCGACGGCTTCGACGGTGCGGTGCACCGTGAGGTGTGGCAGTCCGACCCGGTCTGGCAGGGTGTGCGAGAGAACGTGGAACTGCTGACCTCCGAGGGCGATTGGGCCGAGGCGGTGTTCGCCACGAACATCATCTTCGAACAACTCGTCGGGGTCCTGTTCCGGTCGCTGCTGGTGATGCAGATCGCGGCCCGCAACGGCGACTACGTCACCCCCTCCCTGGTCGGCTCCGGTGAGCACGACTACAACCGCGACCTCGGGTACACCCGGGCGATGCTGCGGATGCTGGTGACCGACCCCGACGACGGGCAGGCCAATCGCGAATTGCTCGCCACCTGGGCCGACAAGTGGATTCCGCTGAGCCTGGCCGCCGCGCGCGAGTTGCAGCCGATCTGGTCGCAGCCCGCCGAGCGGCACGTGCCGTTCGCCGATTCGTTCGCCGCCGCCAAGACCGGGCTGCGGACCGTCCTCGAAGACCTCAACATTCCCGTATCGAAGGAGCTGTCAGCATGAGCGAGATGACCTTTGGCGCCGACATCGGATCGTCCAACATGTGCGGTGTGACCCTGATGAACAACCAGAACGGCTATGTGGTCGCCGAGATCATGGGTCGCAAAGAGGGTGTCGAGATCGAAGAATTCCCGTCGATGATCCGCGTCGACGGGCAAAAGGTCCTCACCTTCGACTTCGACGAGATCACCAATGCGCTCGGCTCCGAGTTCGATCAGTCCGACTTCGAGGAGATCATGTCCACCCACTACGGGCGGATGGTCCACTTCGACGACCGGACGATGCTGTTCGCCAACCCCGAGGATGCCGCCGAGTTCATCGATTTCGACCTCAAGGTCGTCGAGTAACCCTCATCCCTCACCAGTATTGGAGCAATCGATGTACAACAAGGATGGCGAGAACTATTACATCGTGGACAGCCACATCCACTTCTGGAACGGTGGACCACGCAATCAGAAGAACCGGTACGGAAAGGGTTTCACCGGTTGCTTCTATGACTATCACGCGAACCTGTCCCCGGAATCGGAGAAGTGGACGCTGGAGAAGTTCGGCAGCTACACCGAGGACGACCTGATGCACGACCTGTTCGAGGTCGGGTACGTCGACAAGGGCATCTTCCAGCCCACCTACCTCAGCGACTTCTACATCGACGGTTTCAACACCACAGAACGCAACGGTGCACTGGCGGAGAAACATCCGGACAAGCTGATGACCAACGGTGCCTGGGATCCGCGCAACGGAGAGGCCGGGCTCGAAGACCTCGAGAAGCTGGCCGCCCGGTGGAATCTGCAGGGCGTCAAGCTCTACACCGCGGAGTGGAAGGGCGACTCCAAGGGATACAAGCTCACCGATGACTGGTCGTACCGCTACCTGGAGAAGTGCCAGGAACTCGGTATCAAGAACATCCACATCCACAAGGGCCCGACCATCTATCCCCTCAACCGGGATGCGTTCGACGTCGCCGACGTCGACGACGTGGCGACGGCATTTCCGGAGCTCAACTTCATTGTCGAGCATGTCGGTCTACCCCGCCTGGAGGACTTCTGCTGGATCGCCACGCAGGAACCGAATGTTTATGGGGGCCTTGCAGTTGCGATGCCGTTCATCCACACCCGGCCACGGTATTTCGCGCAGATCATCGGCGAGCTGCTCTACTGGGTCGGCGAGGATCGCCTGACGTTTGCCAGTGATTACGCCATCTGGAAGCCGGCCTGGCTGATCGAGAAGTTCGTCGACTTCCAGATTCCCGAGGACATGCAGTCCGAGTACGGCACGCTCAACACCCAGATCCGCAAGAAGATCCTGGGATTGAACGCGGCCAAGCTCTACGGTTTCGACGTTCCAGAGGAGGCCCGGATCCAGCCCGACGAGTCCGCACCTGCCGAGAAGCCGGTCGGGAGCAGTCCGGCAACGCCGACCTCGTCATCATCGGCGTCGGTCACGGTATGACTGTCGCAAATGGTCCGGCCCGGACGGTGGCAAACGGTCCGGCCCGGACGCTCATCAGTTGGCCCGATTCAGTCGGTACGGGATCGGCGGCGACGGCGCGGCGGGTCTGGGATGCGTTGGGAACGGTGCGCGATCCCGAGTTGGACGAGCCCATCACCGACCTGAAGTTCGTGACGTCGGTTGATCTGGGCACCACGGGTTCCGGCATCGAGGTCGCGATCCGGCTGCGCCTCCCGACATACTTCTGTGCACCCAATTTCGCCTATCTGATGGTGGCGGACGCCTATGACGCGGTGGCCGCACTGCCGGAGGTCGACCGGACCGTGGTGCGGCTGGAGGATCACTTCGCGGCCGAGGAGATCAACGGCGGGGTCGCGGCGCGGGCCGGTTTCTCCGGGTCCTTTCCCGGACTGGCGGTCGATGAGCTCGAAGAACTCCGTCAGACGTTCCAGCGCAAGGCCTATCTGGCGGCGCTGGAACGGATGTCACGCCGGTTGTCGGCCGACGGCGTTGGTATCGACAGGTTCTCGGCGCTGACCATCGGTGACCTCCCGACCGGTCACGAACTCGATTCACTGGTGCGTCGCCGGGGCGATGTCGGCTTGGGGTCGGGGCACTCCGCGCTGGTCATGGTCGAGCACGACGGAACCCCGATCGGCGCGGATGCCCTGCCCAAACGGTTGCGTTTTGCCAAGTCCGTGCGGGTCAGCATCGAAGGCAACGGGATTTTCTGCCGGGGTCTGCTGACCACCCGCTACGGCGACGACAGCACCCCCGGAACCGGCAGCAGCGTAGGTGAATCGGCGGGCACTGATCTTGGGATGCCAACGATGAGGAGCGAGTCATGAAAGCGGTGCAACTGTCGGCCTACGACACCAAACCCGAATTGGTGGAGGTCCCCGATCCGCATGCGGACGGTGCCTTGGATGTGGTGGTGAAGATCGGCGGCGCCGGTGTCTGCCGCACCGATCTGCACATCATCGAGGGCCAGTGGGAACAGAAGTCGGGCGTCACATTGCCGTACACCATCGGACATGAGAACGCCGGCTGGGTCCAGGAGGTCGGGAGCGCGGTCACCTCGGTCTCACCGGGCGATCCGGTGATCCTGCATCCACTGGCGACGTGTGGTTTGTGTCGGGCCTGCCGCGCCGGTGACGATGTGCATTGCAGCGCTTCGGCATTCCCCGGTATCGACAGCGACGGCGGATACGCCGAGTACCTCAAGACCAATGCCCGCGCCGTGGTCAGACTCGATTCGTCACTGCAACCTGCCGATGTCGCGGCGCTGGCCGACGCCGGCCTGACCGCCTATCACGCGGTTGCGAAGGCAGCCCGGTTCCTGCGGCCCGGGGACACCGCGGTGGTGATCGGCGCCGGCGGTCTCGGCCATATCGGGGTCCAGGTGTTGGCGGCATTGTCGGCGGCCCGGATGATCGTCGTCGACCGGTCCGAGCCGGCGCTCGCGCTGGCCGCCGAATTGGGCGCCCACCACACCGTTGTCGCGGACGGGACCCAGGTGCAGCAGGTTCTCGACCTCACCGACGGCAACGGCGCCGAGGCCGTCATCGACTTCGTCGGTGAGGGCGGCGCCATCGAGGACGGTGTTGCGATGTTGCGTCGGGCGGGCAACTACTACGTGATCGGATACGGTGGCACGCTGTCGATTCCGACGATCGACATCATCTCCACCGAGATCAACTTCATCGGCAACCTGGTGGGCTCCTACAACGACCTCGTCGAACTGATGGTTCTCGCGGCGCAGGGCAAGGTGTCGTTGCACACCAGCACCTATCCGCTGGCCGATTTCGCGACCGCGCTCTCCGACCTCGACGCCGGGAACGTGCGGGGGCGGGCCATTCTCATCCCGTAGATCACCTACCCCACATCGCTTTTCAATTCGTCTACACATGAAGGTGCGTGCACAATGGCAAAAGATCTGCGCTTCGGTTCGGACGCTCGGGGCCGCTTGGAGATGGGGGTCAATGCCCTTGCCGATGCGGTCAAGGTGACCCTCGGGCCCAAGGGCCGCAACGCGGTACTCGAAAAGCTCACCGGGCCCCCGACCATCACCAATGACGGTGTCACCATCGCCAAGGAGATCCAGCTCCGCGACCCCTACGCCAACATGGGAGCGCAACTGGTGAAAGAGGTCGCCACCAAGACCAACGGCGTGGCCGGCGACGGTACCACCACTGCAACGGTTCTCGCCCAGGCAATGGTGCGTGAGGGCCTCCGCGCGGTCGACAACGGCGCAAATCCGATGCAACTCAAGCGCGGTATCGAGAAGGCGGTCGAGGCGGTGGTTGCTCTGCTGCAACAACGTTCCCGGGCAGTGACCGGTGAGGAACAACTCCGGCACGTGGCGATGCTGTCGGCCAACAACGATCCCGACATCGGCGATGTGATCGCGGCGGCGATGACCCACGTGGGGGTGGGTGGTGTGGTCAGCGTCGAGGAGTGGCCGCAGTTCGGTCTCGGGCTGTCGTACGTCGACGGTGTGGAGTTCGACCACGGCTACATCTCCCCCTACTTCGTCACCGACAAGGACCGGATGGAGTCACAGCTCGACGACGCCTACGTGTTGCTCACCAATCAGAAGATCACCACGGTGCAGACCCTGATGCCGGTGCTCGAGCAGGTGCAGCGCAGCAAGCGGCCGCTGTTGATCCTGTGCGAGAACATGGATGGTCCGGCGCTGTCGATGCTGATCACCAACAACATGCACGACACGTTCCGCTCGGTGGTCGTGCGGGCTCCCGGCTTCGGCCATCGACGGGTTGCCGAGTTGGAGGACTTCGCAGCCATTTTGGGTGGCCGGGTGGTCAGTGCCGACTCGGGCCTGTCCCTGGCCGACGTCCGTCTCGAACACCTCGGCCGGGCGAAGAAGATCACCGTGACCGAACTGTCGACAACGATGGTCGACGGAGGCGGTGACATGGCCGAGGTCCGGGCCCGCATCCATCAACTCGAACAAGAGCTGGACCGAACCGAGAACGAACACGACCAGGACAACCTGCAGTTGCGGATCGCCAGGTTGTCCGGCCGGGTCGCGATGATCCATGTCGGCGCGGCCACCGGCGTCGAACTCAAAGAGAAGCAGCATCGCGTCGAGGATTCGCTGTCGGCAACCCGGGCCGCGATGGAGGAAGGGATCGTCGCCGGTGGTGGCACCGCCCTGATCCAGGCGCAGGCCACACTCGATCTCCTCGAGCTCACCGGCGACGCCGCCGAGGGCCGCGAAATCGTCCGGCGCGCAGTGGAAGAACCACTTCGCTGGATCTCGATCAACGCCGGCTACGACGGTGACGAGGCGGTGCAGCGGGTCGCCGACCTTCCGGAAGGGCACGGCTTCAACGCGGTGACCGACACCTATGGCGACATGTTCACCGCCGGGATCATCGACCCGCTCAAGGTGACCCGCTCGGCACTGCAGAGCGCCGCGTCGATCGCGGCGCTGCTCCTGACCACCGAGACCCTGGTCGTCGAAGAGGTCATCCAGAATCCCGGTGCCATCGTCGCTCCCGGATTCGGCGACCTCGCCGAGGGCATGGTCCGTCCTTCGAACATCTACTGACGGCACCGTGATGACCATCTCGCCGGACCAACTCAGCTGCACGAGGCCTTGCGCATTCACCGCCTCGGCCGCGCGACACTGACCGCGGCGGACGGGGGTGGCTGCGCGCCGATCATGTTCGGGCACGGCCCGCCCACGGGATTTCACATCAGGTGCGAGGATGAGCACGTGAATGTGCGCGCGAAGAACAACGTCAATATCGTCGGGCGCGAAGACGGGCCGACGATCATGTTGGCCCACGGATTCGGATGCGACCAGAACCTATGGTTTCGGGTGACCGAGCGATTGGTTCCGGACCATCGGGTGGTGCTGTTCGACCACGTCGGCGCCGGCGCCTCCGATCCGGCCGCGTGGGACGCTGAAGGGTATTCGAACCTCGAGACCTATGCGCAGGATGTGCTCGACATCGTCGTCGAACTGGATCTACGCGACGTGGTGTTCGTCGGTCACTCGGTCGCGTCGATGATCGGTGTCCTCGCTGTGGCCAAAGAACCCGACCGGTTCGCCAAGCTGGTGTTGCTGACCCCCTCACCGCGCTATGTCGACGACGAATCCGATGGATATCGGGGTGGTTTTACGCGTGGGGACATCGACGAACTTCTCGAGTCTCTCGAGAGCAATTATCTCGGCTGGTCGGCGTCGATGGCGCCGAACATCGTCGGTAACCCGGATCGACCCGCGCTCGGCGGCGAGTTGACCGAATCGTTCTGTCGAACCGACCCGGAGAAGGCGCTGGTGTTCGCCCGCGCCACCTTCCTGTCCGACAACCGGACCGATCTCGCACGCGTCACCGTGCCCACCCTCGTGATCGAGTGTGAGCGCGATTCTCTGGCGCCCCGGCACGTCGGCGCGTACGTGCATGATCAGATCGAGGGCAGCGAACTCGTCACGCTCGACGCCAGCGGCCACTGCCCCCAGCTCAGCAACCCCGTGCCCACCGCCGAGGCCATCGCGGCCTTCGTCGATGGCCGTCGATGAACACGGACCACAGTGATATCAGGTCACCGGACGTACTCCAAGAGAGTCTGGAAGACCTGTACGAGAATGCGCCGTGCGGGTATCTGTCGACGTGGCCGGACGGGTGCATCGCAAAGGTCAACACCACTCTGACGGTGTGGCTCGGGCAGGACCGAGCGTCATTGTTGGGCAAACCCTTCAGCGATCTGCTCACCGCAGGCGGGAGGATCCACTACGAAACCCACTTCGCACCGCTGCTGCAGCTCGAAGGGGTACTGAACGGAATCACCGTCGACCTCGTCGCGGCCGACGGCCGACGACTGCCCGTATTCGTCACCGCGAACGTGAAGATCGGCGCCGATGGAACCGCCGTGCTCATCCGCATCACCGCACAGGACGCACGTGACCGCCGCGCATACGAGAAGCAGTTGCTCGAGGCGCGGCGCCATGCCGAAGAAGAACATGCGCGCATACAGCTGCTCGCCTCGACACTTCAGCGCTCGCTGCTTCCACCGTCGTTGCGACCTCCCGATGGCATGGAGGCCGCGGCCCACTACCACGCTGCGTCGATCGACGATGTCGGCGGCGACTTCTACGACCTGTTCGCCCTGTCGGCGCACAAGTGGGGGTTCTTCCTCGGCGACGTGTGTGGCAAAGGGGCCACCGCGGCGGCGGTGACCTCGCTGACCCGCTACACGCTGCGCGCCGCGGCGGTGTACGACGACGACCCGATTGCGGTGTTACACAACCTCCACACGGTGTTGCATGCCAATCACCATGGTGACGAACCACGGTTCTGCACAGTGATCTTCGGGGTGCTCACCCGCCACGACAACGGTTTCGACGTCCACCTCGCCAGTGGTGGGCACCCACCCGCACTGCTGCTCAGCGCCGCCGGTCAGGCGCAGTACGTGAGCACCGAGGGCGGGCAATTGGTCGGCATCCTGCGCGATCCCCGGTTCGTCTCGACACGGATCCATCTCGATGCCGGCGACACCCTCGTCCTCTACACCGACGGGCTCACCGAGGCGCGGACCGGACCGGGTCCCGAGCGGTATGACGACGACGGTGCGCTGCTCGAGTTCGCGTCGGCACACACACCGACGTCGGCAGGCCAGATCATCGAGGACTTGGGGGCATTGCTCGACACTTTCGGTGCCGGCCTCGAAGACGACACCGCGCTCTTGGCGCTCAGTGTCCCCGACCCCGGGGTCTAGAGGGTTCGGAGGGCGGTGAGCAGTAGGTCGACGTCCTCGGAGGTCGAACCGAGGCCGAGGCTGGCGCGCACCGCCCCCGAACCGTGGCCCAGGCGATCGAAGAGCGGGTGGGCGCAGAATCGTCCATCGCGCACACCGACGCCGTGTTCTGCCGACAGATGGGCTGCCACCTCAGCGGCCCGATGCCCGTCGACGACAAAGCTGACAACGCCAACGGCGTCGGTGCTGTCGGTGAAGATCTTCAGGGGGTGCACGCCCGGGATCTCTGCCAGGCCGTTGCGCAACTGTTCCGTGAGCGCGGTTTCATGGGAAACCACGGCATCACCGAGGGACGCGATCTCTACGCAGGCCGCCGCGAGCGCGGCCGCACCCAGGACGTTGGGTGAGCCGCCCTCATGACGGGCGGGCGACCGCGCCCACGTCACGTCCTGCTCGGTGACGTTCAGAACGGCACCACCACCGGCCAGGTATGGTTCGGCGACGTCAAGCCAATCCCGGAGTCCGACAAGCACTCCCGAGCCGAATGGTGCATAGGTCTTGTGACCGGAGAACGCCAGGTAGTCGATGCCGGCGGCGGTGATGTCGATCCTGCGATGCGGAACCAGCTGCGCTCCGTCGACGGCAATTCGGGCACCATTGCGGTGCGCGAGATCAGCCAATTCATCGATCGGCAGGATCTCACCGGTGACGTTGGACGCGCCGGTGACCGCCAGCAGCACCGCGCCGGTGTCCTTGAGGGCGGTCTCCACCCGGCTGATCGTCGCAGTGAGCGTATTCGCGGTCCGCACCACGTGAACATCCCTCCACGGCAACAGATTTGAATGATGTTCCAGGTCGAGGACGACGACCTTACCCGGCACGCAGCCGGCCAGGAGGTTCAGGGAATCGGTGGTGTTCCGGGTGAAGATCAGGCTGTGCTGCTGCCCGGCGCCGACGAACTCCGCGACCTGCGCGCGGGCGCTCTCGTATGCCTGGGTGGTGACCTGCGACGCGTAACCGGCCCCGCGGTGGACGCTCGAATACGTCGGCAGGAGTTGCGTGATCCGCTCGACGACGCTGCACAGAGCCGGCGCACTCGCCGCGTAGTCGAAGTTGACGTATCGCGTGGTCGAGCCATCACTCAGTGGCGCTCGGGTATCCGAACCCTCAATCGCTGCAAGGGCTTCCAAGGATCGTCCCAGTGTTGCAGTGCTCATTGCTCACACCCTCCGGTGTCAGGGATTCCACACGCGCCGCCAGTTCGAACCCTGCCGATGCGGCAGTTCGAACTCGGACGTGGGAGTTCCGCGCTTGCCTGTTCGGGTTCGAACAGGCCAGGTCTTCACCCGGAGCACCCCGCCGCGATGGAGGGTTGCTGACCAGCAAGCCGGGGCTGTGCGCTGGTACTCGTGACCGACGACGACGCTAACAGACTTCTTCGGCGTCGTCCATACCCATTTTGCTTTAACTTCTCGGCGATCGGAACTCCGCGCATCCTTCGGATTTGGGCAGGAGCGTGCGTATGGTTCTGTCCAACAGTTGAAATCCTCCGACCCGGGCATGCCCCCACGATGCCCGGATTCACTTGGTGGACAACAGCTGCCCTGTGTCAACGAGTATCAGCGCCAAGTTCCAGCTTGCTGGTCGGCAACCCTCCACCGCGGCGGGGTGCCCTGGATCAAAGACACGGTCCCAGCCTTCACCGGCATGGGGCAAGCGCGGGGTTCAGGCATCTGAGCCCGAGGATATCTCCAGGAGTTCGATGATCATTCACATCCGCCGTGCTGCTCGCTGCGTGGTCAGCACCGCACCCACTTACCAGGAGAGCACCTGATGTCCGTGTGGTCCGACAGGCTTCGATCCAACAAGGAGCAGATCGTCGACAGTCCCCCTGACCACCACACCCGGCTCATCGCGGTACCTGCTCTCGAACAGCGACACGAACACGAGGGAGCAGGTCGATCCACATGAGCGTGACAAGGGTCGACACCGTCGTCGTCGGTGGCGGGGCGATGGGTTCGGCCGCCGCCTGGCAACTCGCCCGGCGAGGCACCGAGACCGTTTTGCTGGAACGCTTTTCACCCGGACACCGCAACGGCGCGTCCCACGGAGCGTCACGGATCTTTCGCACCTCCTACGCCGAGCGCCCCTACGTAGAGCTGGCCCGCGAGGCCGAAACGCTGTGGGCGGAACTCGAACAGGAGTCCGGGTCAGAGCTGCTCACCATCACCGGTGGCGTCGACCAAGGATGGACGCACCGTCTGACCGCCATCTCCGATACCCTCGCCCACCTCGGACTCGTCCATCAGTGGCTCGAGCCCGACGAGGCCTCGCAGCGCTGGCCCGGAATCAGATTCGACGGCCGCGCGTTGTATTACCCCAACAGCGGCCGACTACATGCGGACAACGCTGTCAGCGCGCTACAACGCAGCGCAGCAGCCCTCGGCGCAGAGGTTCGACACGAATCGCAGGTGATCTCGATCGACGTCACAGACGACAACTCGGTCACCGTACGCACCGATGACCAGGAGTACGTGGCCCGACGTGTGGTGGTGGCGGCCGGCGCCTGGGCGACGAAGCTGTTGTCGGGCATCGTGCCGCTGCCACAGATCACCGTCACCCAAGAGCAACCTGCACACTTTGTACCGCGTGACCAGGACGCCGAGTGGCCCAGCTTCGGGATCCTGCACGACCCGGACGGACCGAACGCACCCGAATTCGGTGGTGTGTACGGCCTGTCCTCGGGTGCCGAAGGCGTCAAGGTCGGGTTCCATGGAACCGGACCGGTCGTTGACCCCGACCACCGCGATTTCACGGCGGAACCACGGCAACTCAAGGCCTTGCAGGAATACGTCCGCCATTGGGTGCCCGGCGTCGATGCCGACGCACTGACCCCGATCAGCTGCACGTACGCCACCACACCCGACTCCGACTTCGTCATCGACCGCCGCGGTCCGGTTGCGGTCGCCGCCGGATTCTCCGGACACGGCTTCAAGTTCGTGCCCGCCATCGGCCGCCTCCTCGCCGACCTCACCGCCGACAAAGATGCCCCCGAGCTGTTCTCCTTCCGCTCCCACTCCGCAGAAAAGGTTGTCTAGCCATGTCGAGATTCGCCAGTCCAGCCGATACCGAGACCTACGGTGAGTACACGATCACTCGCGAACCGGACGACACCCGACCGGTGTATCGATTCGCCGGACGTATCAGCGGCGACGGATCCACGCCCTACCCGGCCGTCGCTGATCGCTATCACGTCTATTCCGGTTGGTTCTGCCCGTGGGCTCAGCGGGTCACGCTGGTCATCGAGCTGGCCGGCCTCACCGATGTGATCAGTGTCAGCTACGTCGACGGTGCGCGCGATGCCCGCGGGTGGGCATTCCGCGAGACCCACGGCCCCGACCCGGTGAACGGCTTCACCCTGTTGCGCGATGCCTATGAGGCCACCGAACCCGGCTTCGACGGCCACGTGTCGGTCCCCACCCTGTGGGACCGCGAGACGAAGCAGGTGGTGAGCAACACGTTCGACACACTCGACGCCGATCTCGCGTCGCAGTATCGCCGTCAGATCACCAGTGAGTTCGACCTCTACCCAGAGGATCTGCGCCCGCAGATCGACGAGTTGGAAGTCTGGTTGCGAGCCACGGTCAACAGCGCCGCACACGTGGCCACCGGAACCGGTTCGGTTGCCGAGGAAGCCGCGGCCACGGTGTATCAGGCATATTCAGAACTCGACAGCCGTCTCGCCGAAGATCGATACCTCCTCGGCGACAACGTCACCCTGGCCGACGTCCGGCTCTGGGTGACGCTGGTTCGGCACGATGCTGCGGTGGCCAGGACCGGTACCAGGCGTCTCATCGACTTCCCGAATCTGTGGCGCTATGCCCGAGATCTGTACTCATTGGATGCATTTCGCGCCACCACCGATTTCGCATCCTTCGGCGCATCGGACGCCGTAGCCGATGAATGGCAGTCGCCGATCACGTCGTCCGCAGCAGCTCACTAGGAGTTCGAAATGGCACCGCCCATCCCCCTGTCGGTACTCGACCTTCTGCCCCGTCCCAGCGGGTCGGACACCACCACCGCAATGCGCAACACCATCGACCTGGTCCAGCGCGCCGAACAGTTCGGATATACCCGCTATTGGTTCGCCGAACACCATACGAATCCGGGGGTCCTCGGTTCATCACCCGCCGTCGAGATCGCACTGATCGCAGGTTCCACCTCGACCATCCGGTTGGGTTCGGCCGGAGTGCAATTCGGTCATCGGACGCCGCTCGCGACGGTTGAGGAGTTCGGCCTGATCAACACGCTGTACCCGGGTCGCCTCGACCTCGGTATCGGACGATCCATTTCTCGCCCCGCCCCGGAGACGACCACGGGATCGGAATCGGTGACCGAAGTCGCAGCAAAAAACTATTTGTCCGCCCGCGGCGGAGCGGCCCACACCGAGGACACATACACCCCCAATGGTCTGCTCCTGCCCAAGATCTACAACATCGCCGGCGCGTTTGCGAGTAAGTCCATCACTCACCTACTCGACCTGCTCCAGCAACCCGGCGCGTACGCCCCGAGCTATGACGAGCAGATCTCCACCGTTCTTGCCCTCCTCGACGACACATATGTCAGTCCACAAGGGCTTCCCGCTCACGCCACCCCGGGAGCTGGTGCCGACGTGCAGGTCTGGATCCTCGGCGCCTCCGGTGGATCCAGCGCTGCCGTCGCAGGGACGAAGGGTCTGCGCTTTGTTGCCAGTTATCACCACAGCCCGAGCACGGTCATCGACGCGGTCGACGCCTACCGGGCAGCATTCCAACCGTCCGCGGACGTCCCGGAACCGTATGTGGCGGTATCGGTGGATGCGGTCATCGCCGAAACCGATGACGAAGCAGCCGAATTGGCGAGCGGATATGCACCTTGGGTCCGCAGCATCCGGCGCGGCGAAGGCGCGATCCCGTACCCGAGTCCGGCGCAGGCAGCTGCGCTGGAATGGACCGACGACGACCGCGAACTGGTCCGCGACCGGGTGCTGACGCAATTCGTCGGATCGCCGTCCACCGTTGCCGACAAACTCGAGGTCTTGCGGGACGCCACCGGAGCCGCCGAGCTCTCGATCACGACCATCACGCACGACCACGCGGCGCGGGTGCGCTCGTACGAACTCATAGCGAAAGAATGGCTCAGCCGGTGACAGCTCGGACCACACCGGACACCGCTGTACTCGATAATGCCATGTGGGAGAGCCTGATAGGAGCCCATCTGCATCTGAGCGAGGGCACCACCCGCGCGCGGCGATACCTCCCGACGATCTCGCCGTTCGTCGGGGTCGGTGATCTGGGCGATGCGCAGACGTGGAGCGATCTCGCCGATCTGATCGGCCCCGGACAAGAAGTTGCACTGCCTGTCGACGTGGCCGATCTGCCCGACGGCTGGGAGATCGTCATGAGCGGCCCGGGCGTCCAGATGGTTGCCACAGAGACGCTGAAGCCACGGCCCGAACCCGGCGCCGTACGACTCGGCGCGGACGACGTTCCTGACATGCTCGCGTTGATCGACCGCACCAAGCCCGGGCCTTTCAGTCCCGAAACATACCGACTCGGAACATATCTCGGGATCCGTCGCGAAGGCCGGCTCATCGCCATGGCCGGCGAGCGCCTCCATCCACCCGGATGGACCGAAATCAGCGCGGTGTGTACCGACGCCGACTTCCGTGGCGAAGGCCTGGCCACCCGGCTGGTCCTCGCTGTCGCCGACGGAATCTACGCGCGGGGTGAGACACCGTTCCTACACGCGGCGGCCGAGAACACCAACGCCATCGAGTTGTACAAACACCTGGGCTTTCGGTTGCGGACCCGCATCACCTTCACCGTGGTCCGGTCCCCCGATCACTGATCAAGGGGCATTGCGCACACGTCGCCGACAATGGCGCGTGGGCTGTCGACGGCGGGCTGGCTGTAGGATTCTCTTCGGAGTATCGCCCAGCTCCAAGCGTTCACCCTGTGATCGCTGACAAATGGTGACGTGGAGGTCCTCCAGACCGAGGGGGCACCCACGTCCTCAGCTTCACAGTATCCGGCGCCGTGCGGCGACGGATACGTTTGGATCAGGGCCTGCCGACTGATTTTGACCACCCCGGCGAGATGCGCAATGGAGCGAGCAGATGGACAGTCCACAAAATGATCTCGAGTCCGGCATACACGACCAGATCGCGCAAATGGCCCGCGAGTTGCATGGGTCACGCGATCAACAGTTGACCGCTGAACAGGTACTCAAGGATGTTACCGAGGCCTCCGTGGCGCTGCTACCGACTGTTGCCCACGCCGGGATCACCTTGATCAAAAAGCCCGGCCCCGGACGCGAGGGAATTCTCGAAACAGTTTTGACCAGTGGTCCGGTTCCCGCGCAGGCCGACGCCTTGCAGCACGAGCACGGTGAAGGCCCCGGGCTCGATACGATCTGGGACCAGTACACAGTTCGGATCAACAACGTCGAGACGGAACAGCGATGGCCGAAACTGATGCCGGCGCTGTACGAACAGACGCCGATTCGATCGGTCCTGTCGCTTCAGCTTTACACCAAGGGGCACGAACTCGGGGCCCTCACTCTCTACGCCGAGGTTGCCGATGCATTCGACACCGACACCGAAGACCTCGCAGTCGACCTCGCCACCCACGCTGCCATCGCGTTGGGCGCCGCCCGCAAGGGCAATCAGTTCCGCAGCGCACTGGCTTCCCGAGACATCATCGGCCAGGCCAAGGGCATCATCATGGAACGCTATAACCTCCATGCGGTGGAGGCCTTCGCGCTCCTACGCAAGCTCTCGCAGGACGCGAACATCCGAGTCGCAGACGTAGCGGCCCGACTGGTGGAGCAAGACCATCCATTGCCATTTGGTGTCACTGAGTAGGGGCCTCACGTGCAGCGTTCGAAGGCCCGAGCGCCCCGGTCGAGTTTAGTGATCGCGGCTAAAGGTTTGCGGCTCCGTAAGCCGGGTAGTCAATCGGCAGGTCGGGGTTTCAGCCCGCAGGCTTCGATTTAGATACCCGGGTCAAGCAGGAGCCGGGGTATCGCCCGGGGGACCGTTCAGCCGATTTCTGTCCCCTGCCGACGTAGCCGTGGGTACGACACACGTGCCGTCGACACACGTGCCGGCCTCGGGGTCACCGATGAGGTCGAACGGGCTGAGCGACGGATCAGACATTGCTGGACTCCTCGGCCCGGACTTTGTCGAGCACACCGGTGAACGTCTCGGACGATTGCGCTCCCGAAATGCCGTACTTCCCGTTGATCACAAAGAACGGCACGCCCGTGATGCCGTAAGCGCGAGCCTGATTGATGTCGGCGTCCACCGCGGTGGCGTATTCACCTGATTCCAGGACCGCCATCACCGCTTCCCGGTCGAGTCCCACATCGGCGGCGAGGTCGGCAAGTTCCTCGCTACGGCCCACGTGACGGCCCTCCTCGAAGTACGCCTTGAACAGCCGCTCGGCGTATTCGAGTTGCTTGCCCTGTGCTCTGGCGTGGTGCAGCACCTGATGGGCTTTGAGGGTTTTGGTCTGCAGCACCGTATCGAAGTCGACGTGGAGGCCCACCTCGGCGGCGATCCCGCTGACGTTGTCGAGCATCTGCTCCACCTGATCAGCTGGCATCCCCTTTTTCTGGACCAGGTAGTCGACAGAGGACCCGGAAAAATCTTCCGGGGTATCCGGGGACAACTCGTAGCTGCGGTAGGTAACTTCGACGTCATCGCGACCAGCGAACTCCGCCAGTCCGGCCTCGAACTTTCGTTTACCGATGTAGCACCAGGGGCAGGCGATGTCGGACCAGATGTCGACAGTGATGGGGTTGGACATTCAACGTTCAACAACCTCTGCGTGCAAGCCATTCCCCCTCACGAGCCGCCGAGCGCAGCTCGCAGTGTCGGCATCGAGTGGATCAATTCGCTCCGCCAGAACGGCCACAGGTGCATGCCGACCGGTTGCGCATTGCGGGACACCGGCACCCCCTTGGCGCGCAGCGCATCAGTGAGCTGGTCGGTGCACAGATTCGAGCCGAACTCGAGGGCCATCGCGGTCGGTGGCATCGGAATACCTTCACCCGGACCGGGGAGACCGCTGCCCGACGACAAATAGACCGACGTGCCTTGCAGTCGAGCCGCATTGGCGAAAATGTCATGAGCCTTCCACTGTGGGCTGCCCTGCGGTCCCCACATCAGCTGCGATGACCCACCCGAACCGATCACCGTGAGGTCGGTGAGGGTCGTACCCACAACCCCTTCGGTGAAGTAGCACCCGCTGTAGGCCGCCACCGCTCTATAAAAACCGGGGTTCCGCTGCGCGAGCATCACCGCACCCTGTGCGCCGCTGGATATCCCGCCGATCGCCCGGTCCCCATTCGCACCGAGGTACGGCTCCAACGCCTGCGGCAGCTCCTTGGTCAGGAACGTTTCCCATTTGACGACACCGAATTCGGGATGTTCGTCGATCCAGTCGGTGTAGAGAGTTCCGGTACCCCCCACCGGCAGAACCACATTGATGTTCTCATCGGCGAACAGTGCCGCGGCGTTCCCCTTGTCGGCGGCCGACCAACTGTTCGATTCCACCTGGCCGGAGTTGCCATCGAGGAGGTACAGGGTCCCGCGTGGGCGGCTGCGATCTGCCGGCAACAAAACAGTCACCGGAATATCGCGGCCCATCGCCGGGCTGAACACAGCAAGTTGGAGTGTGCGCTCGTTTGGTACGTCCCGCTGCACCACAACAGCTTCGGCCACGTCAAGCCCTCCGCCGCGAGCCGGATCAGCGGCGGCCTGCACCGGCATGGTCATCAAAACCGTTGCAACGGCCATCAACAGCGTCATCACACCACGACGAAGCAACAACCGACTCACCGCCACCACCCACCCACTTTTCAACGCCCGACACGGCCTGTCGGTTGAACACTTGGAGAACCGCAAACACGCAGCCATGGCCCACACCAGTCGGTGCGGGCCACGGCAGGCGTCAATCTACTTGGGAACCTTGACTGTTCCGCCGCTCAGCGCAGCGAGAGCCTCGAGTCCGCGAACCGCCAAATCGGTTACCGGCACAAGGATCGTTCCAGCAATTGTTCCGACGACGTCACCAACACTGCCCATTTCAATCTCCTTTTTCTAGTTTCTGTTGCCATAGAGAGGATGTTCAACCGGCGGTCACCGTCAGCCGGCAACCGATCCGACGAAGTTACCGAGCAGGTTGTCCAACCCCAACATGATGGTGATGATGTTCGGCAGAAGGGTTTCGCCGCCGGCCAGGAAGAATGCTTCGATAGATCCCATGTGTTGCGCCTACTTTCTTGCTGGTAACCGAGAAGTCGGCAGGGCTCTACACAAGAGGCCAACGACCACTCGAATGGGGAGGTACATCACATTCGGGCTTCCCTGTGATGTGTAGGACACATTATCGTCACGTTCCCGAAATTGGACCGAAATGCGGAATTCTCTCCTCGAATTTTTCGCATCCCCTGCGGCACAGTATTTTTGAGCTTGAAGGTCACCATCAAATTCTGGGTTCGAACGCAATACGGGGACGAAAACATGGGAGCCTTCCCAACCAATACAGACCGCCAGAATCGTCGGCAGACATCGGGAGTCAACTTCGATGAATACGCGCTCAATTCACGCTGACCGCCGCCGCGTCCGAAAGGTCTGCAAGACTTGTTCGAAGAAGGCGCACATAGGTATCCGGATCCGGCATGGCCGCAGACGAGCTGAAGAAGTTGATGATCAACTTCCCATCGCCGGCGGCGAGGAGATAGTGGCGAAGCGCGTCGCCATCAACCGGTGGTTGCCCACCGAGAATCGCCACGGCCGGGGATCCGGCGAATGTACAACCATCTACCGTCACCGGGATATTACTGACCGTCGTGTGCGACTGACGGCCGCGATCAGAATCATGCGGATAGTGCCGAACCGCAAAACCGGTGAGTCGCAGCAGCCATGCCGGTGCTGTCTCCACCCGCTTGCTCTTGGCCCGCACAGCGGGATGCTCACTGCGCGTCTTCGCTGCCGATGCAGCAGAGGCGATCTTGCGCAGCCGGACCAATGGATCCGGCTCATCGACGTTGAGGTCGACCGTCAGGATCGCCAGCTGGTTTGCCGACTCCCAGTGCTCGATACGACGCATCGACCGGGGAACCATGGCGCACAGCGGATCCCTGGGTTCTTCTCCGCAGCTGTCGAGGTACGCGACCAATGCACCAGCCACGATGGTGAGGTAGACATCGTTCAAACTTGCGCCCGGTACCGCGGCCTGTATCGCCTTTGCCTCGTCCATCTTCAGCGTCATGAAATCGACGGAAACCTCGCCCTGCAGAGAGCGATTGAACCTGGTCGCCGCCAAATCGTCTCGAATTGAAACGATCTCGCCGGACTGCTCGGCTTCCGCGACCTCCACTCCCGCGCGGCGGGTCGTCGAGAGCCCCTGCAGGAACCGAAATGACTTACCGGGGAACGAGACCAGGCCTCGGGACAGCTGCGCCGTCCGGGTCATCGGTGGCGTATCCGCCCGCCCAGCAGGCGCGAGGGACGTCGAGAACAACGCCTGGGTCAGCTCCCTGGTGGCGAGTCCGTCCGCCGCACTGTGATGGATCTTGAGCGTGACCACGGTGTACCGGCCGGGCAGATCATCGAGGCCGTGTACGCCGCACAACACATGCATTTCCCACGGCGGCCTGGTCATATCGAGTTTCCGCGCGAGCAGCTGCCCCAGATAGGAACGGACCGGCTCCCAACCCCCGGCGCTGACGTGCTGCACGGTCACGTGATGGCCCATGTCGGGCCGGCCGGCCGGTACCCACCGGGGATAGTCGAGATCATAGGGAGTCCGCTGTAATCGCGTGGTGAACAGGCCGGCATATCCGAGCCGAGCGGTGATCCAGGCGACGGCCTGCTCTTCGGTGACCTCCGCGCAGGATCCTTGATCGGCGTCGAAGAAATAGCTGACCATGAGATGCCCTGCGTGCGTATCACTCTCGTTGTAGACGAACTCGGCATCGCGCGGTGCCAGCTGCGGGCTCGCCGGCGGCACCTTGCTCAACATCACACTCCCTCAAGGAAATCCATTACTGGTGCTCGGCACCATATCTCTCGCCGAGGAAGCTCGTTACCGTTTTCACTCAACTCACGATTCGGCACCTGTGCCACGACAGCACTGAACCCGGCCACCAGATGGTGACCGGGTTCAGTGGAGAACGGTAGAGCCAGGAAGCGTGGACTAGAAGCCCATGCCACCCATCTCGTCGCCGCCCGGCATGGCCGGTGCGTTGTTCTTCTCGGGCTTGTCGGCAACGACGGCCTCGGTGGTGAGGAACAGAGCCGCGATCGATGCTGCGTTCTGCAGCGCCGAGCGGGTGACCTTCACCGGGTCGTTGATGCCACGGGCCAGCAGATCCTCGTACACGCCGGTGGCGGCGTTGAGGCCGGTTCCCAGCGGGCTGTGACGGATCTTGTCGGCGACAACACCGGGCTCGAGGCCGGCGTTGATGGCGATCTGCTTGGCCGGAGCCTCCAGAGCGACGCGGACGATGTTGGCGCCAGTGGCCTCATCGCCTTCCAGGCTCAGCGAGTCGATGGCCGACTCGGACTGCAGCAGGGCCACGCCGCCGCCGGCGACGATGCCCTCTTCGACAGCAGCCTTGGCGTTACGCACGGCATCTTCGATGCGGTGCTTGCGCTCCTTGAGCTCGACCTCGGTGGCAGCGCCGGCCTTGATGACAGCAACGCCACCGGCCAGCTTGGCCAGACGTTCCTGCAGCTTCTCACGGTCGTAATCGGAGTCACTGTTCTCGATCTCGGCACGGATCTGCGACACGCGACCGGCGATGGCCTCGGGGTCTCCCGCGCCTTCGACGATGGTGGTCTCGTCCTTGGTGACGACAACCTTGCGTGCGGTGCCCAGCAGCTCGACGCCGGCGCCCTCGAGGGACAGTCCGACCTCTTCGCTGATGACCTCGCCACCGGTGAGGATGGCGATGTCGGCCAGCATGGCCTTGCGACGGTCACCGAAGCCCGGAGCCTTGACGGCGACGGACTTGAAGGTGCCACGGATCTTGTTGACGACCAGGGTCGAGAGGGCTTCGCCTTCGACGTCCTCGGCGATGATCAGCAGCGGCTTGCCGGCCTGGATGACCTTCTCCAGCAGCGGCAGCAGGTCCTTGACGGTCGCAACCTTGCCGGAGACCAGCAGGATGTACGGATCTTCGAGGACGGCTTCCTGACGGTCTGCGTCGGTGACGAAGTAGCCCGAGATGTAGCCCTTGTCGAAGCGCATGCCCTCGGTCAGTTCGAGCTGCAGGCCGAAGGTGTTCGACTCCTCGACGGTGATGACGCCTTCTTTGCCGACCTTGTCCATGGCCTCGGCAATGAGGTCACCGATGGCCGGGTCGCCTGCGGAGATACCGGCGGTGGCAGCGATCTGCTCCTTGGTATCGATCTCCTTGGCGGACTTCAGCAGCGACTCGGTGACGGCTTCGACAGCCTTCTCGATGCCGCGCTTGAGGCCGAGCGGGTTCGCGCCGGCAGCGACGTTGCGCAGACCTTCGCGGACGAGTGCCTGAGCCAGGACGGTGGCGGTGGTGGTGCCGTCGCCAGCGACGTCGTCGGTCTTCTTGGCAACCTCTTTGACCAGCTCGGCGCCGATCTTCTCGTAGGGATCCTCGAGCTCGATCTCCTTGGCGATGGAAACACCATCGTTGGTGATCGTGGGGGCGCCCCACTTCTTTTCGAGCACGACGTTGCGACCCTTGGGTCCCAACGTCACCTTTACGGTGTCAGCGAGGGCATTCAGGCCCCGCTCGAGGCCGCGGCGGGCCTCTTCGTCAAACGCGATGATCTTGGCCATTACGAAGTGATCCTCCGATAGGGGGTGACACTGGAAGTTCTTTAGTCGGGTTCGGTGCCCGCGACGGACGACCGGTCGTGTCATTGGGACCGGTCTCACCGTTCCGACCTAGCACTCACGGTTGGTGAGTGCCAGGTTTCGTTTTAGCACTCTAGGGATGCGAGTGCAAGGTCTGCAGCTCGTGCCCTGTGTCCTTCGGCGTCCAACCGCCCGTTGTGTGACCCACATCAAGCGGTTGCGCGCCGAATTGCCCACAAAAATGAACAGTCTGTTTTATTCGCAGAGCTCAGGAATGACTCCGGCGTCGAGATGATTGAGTACTGGAATGGCACCCCGACAGTTCGGTCAGGTCTCGGCGTTCACGGTGATCGCAGCGACCACTGCCGCGATGATGTTCTCGTCGTCGGCGCCGTCTCCCCTGTACCCGATCTATCAGGATCTCTGGGGGTTCTCCTCGTTCACCCTGACCGTCATCTTCGCGGCGTACGTGATCGCTCTGCTGGTCGGCCTCCTCACCGTGGGATCGCTGTCCGACCACGTCGGGCGGCGCCCGGTGCTGTTCGGCGGACTGGCCCTGATCGTTGCCTCCATGGTGATGTTCGTCGTGGCCGACGGCGTCCCGATCCTGCTCGGTGCCCGCGTGCTGCAAGGCCTGGCCGCCGGCGCCCTGACCGGAACGCTCAGTGCCGCGCTGGTCGATCAGCAACCGAGCGCGCGCGTCGGCTCCCTGACCAACTCGGCCGCGATGCTGGGCGGGTTGGCCTCCGGCGCGATCGCGGCGGGTGGCCTCATCGAATATGCCCCGATGCCGCGCGAACTGGTGTTCCTGATCTTGATCGCCGCGTTCGTCCTGGCGGCCGGGTGCATCATGTTCATCCCCGAGACCTCCACCCGCACCGGGTTCACTTCCCGCCGGCATCTATGGCGGGTCCTGCGTCCGAGCGCCGGCCTGCCACGGTCGGTCCGCGGTGTCTTCGCGATGGCCGCCTTCGGTTGTCTGGCCACCTGGTCGCTGGGCGGATTGACGCTCTCGCTGGGATCGTCGATCGTGCTGCGCATCTTCGGGGTCGACAACCACATGATCACCGGACTGATCCTCGGAACGTTCTTCACCTCGGGTGCCATCGCGTCCGCGGTGACATCGACCTGGTCGGCAAACCTCAAGCTCGGGGTCGGGCTGAGTTCACTCGGCGCCGGACTGATCATCAATTTGGCCGGAACGATGTCGGCGACCTTGCCGATCTACCTGGTCGGTTCGGCGACTGCCGGCTTCGGGTTCGGAGCGACCTTTGCCGGCGTCATGGCGGCGCTGATCGCCGCCACCGATCCCGCGCAACGCGGCCAGGTCTTCTCCACCCTGTTCGTGGTCAGCTACATCGGATTCAGTCTGCCTGCAGTGGCAGGCGGAATCGCGGTCGGACACTTCGGATTGCGGCCGACCGCCATCGGCTACAGCCTGTATGTCCTGTGCCTGGTGGCCATCGCGGGAGCCGTGGCCATCGGGCGCGCTCGCGCGGCGCGGCGGGCCGAGCCGGATCCGATCGTCACGTCCATCGCGGAGAATCTGGTCACGGCGACGGCTGACACGACGGACACCAGTAGATGACCCTCTCGAGGTCCGGGCCCCCGCCGAGTTCCCCTGATCTGATGGTGGTCCCACATCGCCGACAGGGACGCTTCGCCCGGCCGTAGACCCAGGTCCGTTCGCCGGGACGGTCGACGTTGGTGACCCGGATCGAACGATTGCGGTTGAACTCCAACACCTTTTTCGCCAGGTCGACCCATTCGCGCAGATCACCTGATTCGGCGACCGGTACCAGTGGATGGGTGCGCCGCAGAAAGCACATCTCACAACGGAATACGTTGCCGATGCCGGCCAGCACCCGCTGATCGAGCAGCGCCAGACCTATCGGCCGGGCGGGGTCCGAGGCCAGATTTGCGATCGCGACATCAGCGTCCCAGTCGGTTCCGAGCAGATCGGGACCGAGGTGGCCGACAGCGGTGTCCTCGTCTGCGCGCCGGAGGATCTCGAGCTTTCCGAGTTCGAACCCCACCGCCTGCACCTGCCCGGCCTCCAGGATCATCCGGGCCTTGAACGCCGGGCGCTTCCACCGGGCCCCCTTTGTGTAGATGTCCCAGCGGCCCTCCATCTTCAGGTGGGAGTGCACGGTGTGCTCACCTACGCGGATCAGGAGATGCTTCCCCCGGGCGACGACCTCCTCGACCCGCCCGCCGGACAGGTCCACCGTTGCGTACTTCGGAACCCGAACATCGCATCGGGTCAGAGTCTTTCCGGCCAACGCACGATGCAGACGTGTGGCGGCCTGGAACACGGTGTCACCTTCGGGCATATCTACTTGATACCCGCGTCCGGTCCCGGCGATGGTGAACGATCCCGAAAATACGCCTCGATGGTCTGGGCTGCGGAGCCGATGTGCTGCCGCAGCACCGCTACCGCGTCGTCCGTCGCGCCACGGGAAGCCAGCTCGAACAGTTGCCGATGTTCGTCCTGTGCCAATTGCTCCGACCCCAACTCGGCCAGATGGAAACGCAGGTAGCGGTCCTCGTCGTCGAGCTCGGCGGCAATCAGCTTCAACAGCTTGGCGTTTGGATGCCGCCGGTAGAGAGCCAGATGGAAGTCCGAGTTCAGCCGACCGAGGTCGACCAGGTCGGGGTCGTTCTCCATGGCCTCCAGAACGCGGCGCGCGTCGTCGATGTCTGCCGCCTCCAGCCGCGGAATCGAGCCGGCCAGCGCTTCCGGTTCCAGCAGCAGCCTGATCCGGTAGGTGTTGATCACGTCGTCCGGGTCGACTCCGACCACCACCGCACCCCGGTGTGGCACGTGATCGACCAGACCGCGGGCCTGCAGTGACAGGAGCGCTTCGCGAACCGGCATCCGGCTGACCCCGAACACCTCCGCGAGCTCCGCCTGCCGCAGTGGGATGCCGCTGGCCAGCGAGCCGTCGAGAATCGCCTCGGCGAGCGTCGATTCGATGACCGTCCGAGCGTGATGCACCGCGGTCGGACGGTGTCCGAGAGTGTCGAGAACCTGCGTAGAACGTGTCGGCGGCATACCACTTCCCATTATTGGATCCAAGATCCAATCTACTTTACGATGACCGTACTGCCCCGAGGCCTGCGGAGGTTCGCGTGTCGCTCATCCAGCCGATCACCGCCGGTGTCGTCGCCTCACTGGTGGGATTCACCAGCTCCTTCGCCGTGGTCCTGACCGGTCTGAGAGCCGTCGGTGCGTCGCCCGGAGAAGCCGCCTCCGGGCTCTTTGCCCTGTGTCTAGCCATTGCCATCGGTGTCGGATTCCTGGCGACCCGGTACCGCATGCCGATCACGCTGGCCTGGTCGACGCCGGGCGCGGCCCTGCTCGCCGGTACGGCCGCCCCGGACGGCGGTTTCCCGGTCGCTGTCGGAGCGTTCGTGATCGTCGGCGTGATGATCCTGGCGACCGGGCTGTGGCCACGTCTGGGCTCGCTGGTGCAGGCCATACCGACGCCGATCGCGCAGGCGATGTTGGCCGGCATCGTCCTGCCCCTGTGTCTGGAACCGGTCCGAGCGGTCGCCGCCGAGCCTCTCTCGATCGCTCCGGTCATCGTCGTGTGGCTGATCCTGCTCCGGTTTGCCAAGCGATGGGCAGTACCCGCCGCGTTCGGTACCGCGGCCCTCGTCATCGCGGTGGTCCTGTTGACGTCGGACAAGGGTGTGGCCGCGGAGTTGCTGATACCCCGGATGGACGTGGTTGTCCCGCAATGGTCGTTGCAGGCCTGCATCGGTATCGCGCTGCCGCTCTACATCGTCACCATGGCGTCACAGAATCTGCCGGGCACAGCTGTCATGGCCGGCTTCGGTTATCGGATCCCTTGGCGCCCCTCGATGTTGGTGACCGGCGCCCTGACCTCGCTGGCGGCCCCGGCCGGCGGGCACGCGGTGAACCTGGCCGCGATCAGTGCCGCACTCACCGCGGCCCCCGCCGCAGAACCCGATCCGCGCCGACGCTGGATCGCCGCGGCCACCGTGAGCCCGGTCTATCTGGTCATCGGCATCAGTTCGGCGGCCGCCGCCGCGCTGGTGACCATCGCGCCGGCCGGCCTGGTGGAGACGGTCGCCGGCCTGGCCTTGCTCGACACCCTGGCCGGAGCTCTCGCGGCCGGATTGCGTGATGAAAAGACCAGGACTGCAGCCGTTCTGACCTTTGTCGTCGCCGCAGCCGGGATCACCGTCGCAGGGATCGGATCGGCATTCTGGGCATTGGTCGCCGGACTGGTGGTCTACGCGGTGCTGAAGAGGTCACCCGATTCCACCACTCCGTCGACGAGTACCAACGACCGTGAGATTCCGAGACGGGCCAAGAACTCGTCGTCGTGACTGACCACCAGCATCCCGCCCCGATAGGCCGACAGCGCCTCCACCAGCTGGTCGACGCTGTCGAGGTCGAGGTTGTTGGTCGGCTCGTCGAGGACCAGCAATTGCACCGGTGGAGTCGCCAGCAGCAATCGGGCAAGAGCCACCCGGAACCGTTCACCACCGGACAGTCCACCGACCGGCCGGTCCACCGCGTCGCCGCGTAGCAGGAACTGGGCCAGCCTGGCCCGCACCAGGTTCGGCTCCACATCGGGAACCGCGGACCGCACATTGTCGAGAACGCTCGCGGTGCCGTCGAGATCGTCGAGACGTTGTGCCAGGTAACCGATGTGGTCGGTGTGCGCGACGGCGTACGGCCCCTCCCCCGCAGGTCCCGGGTTCCACAGGGTGCGCAGCAGAGCTGTCTTGCCGGCGCCGTTGACCCCGGTCAGCGCAACACGTTCCGGGCCGGCGATCACGATCGTCGTATCGCCACTGCGTATTTCGGCCAGACGTCGACCAGCCGGGACATCCGGGTCGGGCAACTCGATCCGAATGTGGTTGTCGTCGCGGACCAGCTCGGCTGCACTCTCGACGGCCCTGCGGGCCTCGTCGATCTTGTTGTCGCCTTCGGTTCGTAACCGGCCCGTTGTCTCCTGGGCACGGCGCTTGCGCGCACCCAACAGGATCTTGGGCAAATTGGTGTTCGCCTTCCCATATCGACTGCGTCGGGCAACTTTCGTCTCGGTGTCGAGACGTTGCCGCTGTTGGACTTTCAGATCTTGTTGCGCGGTCCGAAGATCCTGTTGCGCGGAATACTGTTGGGACCGTAAGTATTCGCGGTACTCACTGAGCGGTCCGCCGAACACCGTAACGGTGTGATCGTGCAATTCCGCTGTGGTGTCCATCAATTCGAGCAGCGCGGTGTCATGGGACACGATCAGCAGAGTGCCCGGCCAGTTGCGCACCAGCCCATACAGGCGCGACCGGGCCTCCCGGTCCAGATTGTTGGTCGGTTCGTCCAGCAGCGTGATCGGTGCTCCGCGTAACCGCAGACCCGCAATCGCGGTCAGGATCACCTCACCACCCGAGAGGGTGTCGACATTGCGGTCCAGAACCAGATCCGCGATACCCGCCTCGGCCAGGACTTGCCGCGCGCGGGCCTCGACATCCCAGTCGTCGCCCAGGGTGTCGTAGACGCCGGGATCCGTCGACCCGCCCTCGATCGCCGCCAGCGCATCGAGCCGGGCGCGGATACCGAGCAGGTCTGCCACCGTGGCATCACCATGAAGGATGAGATCCTGTGGCAGGTAGGCGGTTTCCCCGGTGACCCTGACCGATCCCGAGGTGGGGACAAGCTCCCCGGCGATGACTTTGAGTAGTGTTGATTTACCTGATCCGTTGGCGCCGACAACGCCGATGTGGTCGGCGCCGAAGGACACCGTCAGGTGCGAGAGAGCCGAGGAACCGTCCGGCCACTCGAGGCTTACGTCCCGGAGAGAAATTGCAGATTCAGATTGCGCGGACACGCGGACTCCCAGAAAGGATGAAGACGTAAGTGCGCCGACAACTCATCCCGCCGTGGCATGCGGCAATCGAACGGTGTCAGCGCGCTAGGACGCGGAGCCGTCGATGATCTTCACCGGGGAGCCTGACTGTCGGGAACAGGACGTCGCCCAGTGTGCAGAACAATTCCGGGCCTCGCAAGTACTTTGTTCTGCGAGCAGAATGGTGCGATGGTGCCCATCCGACCTGCACTGCCCGCCGATGTCGCCGCGGTGACCGACCTGGTGTCGCGGGCATTCACCCACTACACCGAACGCATCGGCACCGAACCCGGCCCGATGCATTTCGACTACCACCACCTCATCAGCATCGGACAGGCGTGGGTCGCCGAGGTCGAAGGCCTGATCGTCGGCACCATCGTGCTCATACCCGAACCCGATCACCTGGAGATCGAAGTCCTTGCGGTCTCACCCGACGCACAAGGGTCGGGTATCGGGACGGAACTGTTGGGCTTCGCCGCGTCGCACGCCCGGGACCTGGGGCTGCGGCGTCTGCAATTGCACACCAACGAGCACATGACCGAGAACATCCGCTACTACCCGCGCCAGGGTTTCACCGAGACACACCGCGCAGTCGAAGACGGTTATCGCCGGGTGTACTACACGAAAGTCTTGTGAGTATCTGCCCCACGACTACAATCGAACTGCGCTGACACCACCCCGGAGAAGGCCGATGTACCTGCAAGAGTTCACTGCCAACGGTTCACTGGATCACGATGCCGCAGAGCAGATATCGTGGAAGTCCGCCGACTACGCACCGCGCATCCACCTGGTTGTCAACGGGCGCCGACTGTACGCGCACTGCCTGCCGCTCTGTTGGGATGAATTGGACATCCGCGCCGGAACACCCATATCGATCACCGTCGACGGTGGCATCGGCGGGGCCGACGACGCCGACGAGCGGCGTGCGCTGGTCGAAATCGTCGACTACATCCAGCGCATCACGGCGCCCGGTCCTGCGGACCGCAAATTTGGGCACACTCGACGGCGATTTTGGCACGCTCGGCGGTGATATCGGCACGCTCGACGGTGGGGGTCAGAGGAGGGAACGATAGAACTCGAGATGCCGCTTCGCAGCGAGGTCCCAGGTCAGGCTGGTTGCCAGATCCCGGCCGCGGGATTGCCTCGCCGTATCGATGGTCATTGCGGCGGTCAGTTCTGCGGCCAGGTCCTCGGGCGTGCGGGCGTAGCCCACGGTGTCGCCGAATACCTCCCGCAGAACCGGTAGGTCACGGGCCACCACCGGGGTGCCGGCCGCCAAGGCCTCCATCGCCGCCAGACCGAAGCCCTCTTTGGTCGACGGGAACGCCAGGACCGCGGCTTGCGCCACCAGCGCCGGCAAGATGGGGTCGGGGACCGCGCCCAGAATGATCGGCGTGACGCCGAGTCTGGTTGCCAAACTGTCGAATTCGGCACGATAGTCGCGATAGTCGAACAGTGTTTCGCCGCCGGCGAAGACGAGTCCGAGCTCCGGGTCACTGTGGCGCAGGAGAGCGTAGGCCTCCAGCAGGTCGATACTCCCCTTCCGTGGTTCGATCCCACCCACCGCCAGCACGTACCGTCCGAGCTGGTCACGCCACCGTTGGCGCGCAGCAACAGCTTCCGGGTCTGCCGCGGCGGCAGCGGCAAACCGCTCCGACTGGACACCGTTGGGTATCACCACCGGCTCGAAACCCCACCCCCCTCGAACCTCCTGTGCCACCGCCGATGACACGCAGATCCGCGCGTACGGTTCCACGATGGCCTTCTCGTGACAGGCGGCCAGTACCGGCGTCGTGAACTGGTCGAGGTGGTGGATGGTCCGGATGCACCGGCCCACCGCATTGGCACTGATGCAGTCCTGGGCATGCACGATATCTGCTGCAGCCGAATCGAACTCGGCCCGCATGACCTCGATCGACCGGACGATCCGGTCGGTGACCGTATCGCCTTCGCGGTCGTCGAACCGGGCCAGACGGACCGACACGGCTGGATCCACCGGCCGAAAGAACCCGGGGTCGCCGCCACGCGCCAGGGACCAGACGGTCACCTCGGCACCGGCCTTCGCCAGCGCCTCGGCGAGATTGAGCGTATGAACGACGCCGCCGCGCGGTTTGGTGGAGTAGGTCAGCAGTGAAACTCTCACAGATCGTCCTGCCAGTATGTGTCCGTGCGCCGCTCGGCGAGGTGGTGCAGCACCGTGCGGGCCCGGTTGATCTCCGCGTCGATATCGATGTCGCACACTGCCATTCCGCCTTTCGCCCAGGTCTTGGCAAGCACTTCACCGCCGGGACCGACCACCTTTGCCTGCCCCAGGAAACGCAGCTTGCCCATCACGCCGGTCTGATTCGACGACACCAAAACCACCTGGTTCTCCGCGGCGCGGGCCGCGTCGTAGAGGTCGAACAGCCTGGACTGCCGGTCGTTGGGCAGCCGCGAGGCACGGTCGGTGACGCTGGCCGGCCACGCCGAAAGGGCGGCGATGATCCTGGCCCCGTCGAGCGCCAGGGTGCGAGCCGATTCCGGAAACGTCTTGTCGTAATCGATGAGCATGCCGATCCGGCCGACCGGGGTGTCGAACGCCGAGAAGTCGTTCCCGGCCGCATAGGCCAGTGATTCACCGGCCGGTTGATGAACCTTGCGGTGCAGACCCAGGATCCCGTCGCCGGACAGACAGACGGCGGTGTTGTACCGCTTGCCCTGTGCCGCCTCGGTGAATCCCACACACACCGTCATCGGCCCCGCCGCCTCGGCGATCGCCGACAGTTCCGGACCGTCGGTGTCGATGGTCGGTGGCAGCTGGTCGATGTCGGGGGACCTCAGGTCACCGATGTATCCGCCGAGTGACGCATCGGGAAGCACCAGCAGGTCGATGCCGTCTCGTGAGGCCGCCTCGATGATCCCGACGATCTTGCTCACCGCGCGCTCGACATCCCGACCGAAATGGCCTGCGAGTGCGGCAACGCGAATGGGTGCCATAGCCGGTGAGCCTAGTGACTCGATGTGGCCTGCGCGGTCGGAACACACCCTACGGTCAATTGATCGGCCAGGTACTCGGCGTCACGCGCGATGGCCGCGAATCGCCCGGAACCCCACGTGTGCTGCCACGGTAGACCAAGGAAATAGACGCCGGGCGTCGAGGTGACACCGCGGTGATGGGTCGGCATTCCTTCTCCGTCGAACACGCCCACCTTGAGGAACCGATAGTCGGTGCGAAAGCCGATCGACCAGACGATGGCGGACACGTCCGAGGTGGCCAGATCCAGTTCGGTCACTTCGGTTTCCGGCGTCCACACCGGCACATACCGTGGTTCCGTCGGCGCGTCGATACCGGTCCGCTCGATGTAGGCGTCGATGTCGTCTTTGATCGCGTCGCTGACAGCGTCGGCGGCGGCGAGATTCTTTGCCAGGTTCGGTGCGAACGTCATCGTCGTCCCCACCAGTCCGGTGGACCGGCCGTGCAGCTGCATTCCGTCGCGGGCGAAGGCGCGCAGGTCGATATCACGGCCGCCATCGCGGCCGGTCACATAGTGATTCGTCTTCTCGCGCTTCGACAGACCACCGGGGTGCTCGTCGATCGAGACGTCGTAGACGCCCATGTCGTGCAACCAGGCCACGCAGTCGCGGCCCCGGTAGAACCGGGACACCCGGGGAGCGCTTCCCGTGGCCAGGTGCACTTTTCGGCCGGCCAGGTGCAGGTCTTCGGCGATCTGCGCGCCGGACTGCCCGGAACCGACCACCAGCACCGCGCCGTCAGGGAGTTGATCGGCGCCGCGGTACTGCGACGAATGTACCTGCGCGATCCGGTCCGGCAGCTTCTCCGCGAAGCGCGGGATCACCGGGGTGTGATAGCCACCGACCGCGACCACCACCTGTTGGGCCTGCAGCGGTCCGGCGGTGGTGGCGATGTCGAACCCGCCGCCGGCGCGGCGGCTGACCGATGTCACCGAAACATGTTCGCGGACCGGGGCATCGAAGGTTTTCGCGTAGTCACGAACCCAGGCATACACCTCGTCACGACCCATGAAGCCGTCCGGATCGTCGCCGGAGTATTCGTAACCCGGCAGATTGCATTGCCAGTTGGGCGTGACCAGGGTGAAGTTGTCCCAGCGCCCATCCCGCCATTCGTGGGCGATGGTGTCGCGTTCGAGCACCACGTGCGCCACACCGCGCCGGGTCAGATGCCAACTGATGGACAACCCGGCCTGACCGGCACCGATGACGACCACCGGCACCTCCTCGATCGGGGTACTCACGGGGGAATCGTTCATGGTGTGTGTCCTGCCTGTGTCGGCGCGATCAGTTCGGCACCGCTCATCGTCAAAATCTGAACTCGCCCATCGGGCATCTGGCGTGCCGCCGTCTCGATGCTCTCGAGCTGCGCGGCCGCCGACGTGCACGCGAACCCGAACTTCGCCCGGACGCGATCACTGGCGATGGTCAGCGCCTCGGTGCTGCGCGACACGAACTCACCGACCGAGTACTGCGCACCCGGTTCCAGGAAGTCGTGCATGACCAGTGACGGCGAATAGCATTGCTGCTCTGAGCCGTCCGGCCAGCGCACGGTGAACGTCATCTCAGGCATAGGTCAGCTCCTCGACTCGATTGGGCTCGGTGACACTGCCGTAGATCTCGGGACGGCGATCACGCAGGTTGTACATGCCGCCGCCACGGGCCGCTGCCATCGCGGCCTTGACGTCGACGGTGGCGGTGGCCAGACCCTCCTCGGTGCCGGTGCCGGCGAGGATCTCCCCGCCCGGTCCCACCACCTTTGCGCTGCAGACAAATCGCAGTGAGCCAAAGGTTCCGGCCTGATTCGAAGCCACCCAGATCAACTGGTTCTCCAACGCCCGGGCTCGGTCGTAGATGTCGAACCGCTGCTTCCAGCGGTCGTCGTCCATGTTGGGTGTGGTGTTGGTCCGGGACGTCGGCCACGCCGACAGAGACGCGACGATCTCGGCACCACCGAGCGACAGCGCCCGGGCAGCTTCCGGGAATGCCTTGTCGTAACAGATCTGCATCCCCATCCGGCCCACCGGTGTATCGAAGGTCGGGTACGCCGAACCCGCTGAATAGCAGAGGTTTTCACCGAGCGGCTGATGAACCTTCCGGTACGAACCGAGAATCCCGTCTCCACTGAGGGTGACGGCCGCGTTGTAGCGGGTGTCGCCGTCTGCCTCGCAGAATCCCAGAGTGACGGTCATATCTCCGGCCATATTGATCACCCGTTCCAGTTCCGGGCCGCCGAGTTCGAGAGCAGGAGGGAGACTCTCGAGTCGTCGCTGCCTTGCCTCCGGACTCTCGTCTCCCCCGCCCAGGCTGGGCAGATAGCCTCCCAGTGCAGCCTCCGGGAGTACCAGCAGGTCGCTGCCCCGTTGCCGCGCCAGGTCGATGAGCGTGCCGATGGTCCGGTACGCCTGTTCCATGTCGCGGCCGAACTGTGCCGACGCGACAGAAATTGTGGTGCTCATGCTTTCCCCAATCCGGTGACGGTGCCGTGCACCGCTTGTGTGATCGTGCCGTCGGGCCAGCGCAGGCTGACACCGCGGCCTTCGATGAGTTGCCCACAAACTGCGCTGGTCGCCGGTCCCGCGTCGGGAACCGCGCGGCCCGGCGCGTCTGCGCTGATCATGGCGAAGCCGGGGAAGGCGGTGACCCACTCGCCCACCGTCACGCCGGAAGGTCGTGGGATCGCGGCCATGTCGAGCAGCGCACCGGTCCCACTGGCCTCGGCCAGCATGCCGGTGGTCCCGACCAGTCCGGCCATGCTGACATCTTTTGCGGCGGCCGGCGCCGCCCGCTGCACGAATGTTCCCATCCGCACCAGTTCTTCAGAACTGCGCGTGGATGTCGAATCCCACTGTTGGCCTGCATATCCCGGACGCCAGTGGCCACCCAGGTCGGCGGTGAGCCGCAGTTCATGACCCACCCGTCCGCCCCCGGCCGGGATCGGCGTTGCGGTACGTCCCAGCGCGGTCACCGACAATGACGACGGAACACCGGCTTGTGTGTGACCGCCGAGGACCGGTACGCCCCATGCGGCAGCGGCTCTGGCCATCCCGCGAACGATCCGGGTCAGTTGGGATCGGGTGGGTGCGGCCACCGCGTCGAGCAGTCCGACCGGGGTGGCGCCCATCGCGGACAGGTCGTTGAGGTTCACCAACACGCCGCACCACCCGGCCCATTCCGGGTCACGTTCGACCATCGACGGAATGATCGCGTCGCAGGCCGCGATCAGGTCGCCACCCGGAACCGGCGTACCGTCGTCGCCCCGGAAACCGCTCGGCCCCAACCCCATCGACTGCGCCGCCAACGGTGCCAGTACATCGGCGAGCATCGCTTTGGTGGCCGTGACGAGTCGCTCGATTTTGTTGATCGGCCAGCGCATCGCCGCGTGCGTGACACCGGCCACCTCGACGTCGCCGGTGTACTGCCAGCCCAACGACGTGAACATCGGCTGGTATCGCTGCTGCACCGCGGCGTCGAACCGCAGGACCCCGGAACTCTCGGCATGGGCACCAGCTGCCCGGACCAGCGCCGGACCGACTCCTCGCGCCTGTTCGGTGGGTGCCACCACCAACCGGCTGCCGGTCCACCAACCGATGTCGTCGGCGGTGGCCGGCGCCAGGCGCACCCCGCCGAGAACTGTGCCGTCGGGCGCCGTCGCGCAGAGAACCACGGTGCGCGGGTCATCGTCGAGATCATCATGATCGGATCCGCTGAACAGCTCTTGCCGCACCACAAACGCTTCGTGGCGAAGGGACCGATACTCGTCGAGTTCTGCTGTGTCCCGAACTGGTTGGACGATGAACGCGGCCGGTGGCGCTGCGCGGCGTGGCCCGGTGAGGATGGCCAGATCAGGGATACCGGTGTGCATGATCAACCTCCGACGTTCTGCAAGACACTGCATGCACCACAGGCGGCGCAGCCGGCTTTCTGGTCGGCGCCGAGCATGCCCGCGGCGGTCAGCTCTTTGGCGATCCGACGGGTGACGTCCTCGACGATGTCACCCCGTGGGCCGACGGCACCGTCGACGTCGACGGCGAGCGATCCCTCGTGCGGACGGAACGGCACCACGAAGGGATACACGCCCATCTCGATGAGTTCGCGTGCGCCGTCGACCAATTCGTCGGGGTCTTCACCCAACCCGACCAGCAGGTACGTCGACACCTGATTGCGCCCGAACACCCGCACCGCCTCGGCCCACGCCGCCCGGTAGTCGTCGGTGGACACCGTCGCCTTGCCAGGCATCCAGCGCCTGCGGACGGAGTCGTCGAGCGATTCGATGTGGATGCCGATCGACTCGGCGCCGGCTTCCTTCAACTCGGTGAGCGTGGCCAGATCACCGGGTGGTTCGCACTGCACCTGGATGGGCAGATCGGGCACCACCGCCTTGACCGCACGGACGCAGCGCGCCAGATGCTTTGCACCCCGGTCCTTCGCCGCGGAAGTACCGGTGGTCATCACCATCTGTTTCACACCGTCGAGGCGGACGGCGGCCTCGGCGACCTCGGCCAACTCGGCCGGTTTCTTCACTGCCACGGTCGCACCGGATCGTAGTGACTCCTCGATGGTGCAGAACCTGCAGCGCTGCGACTCGTCGTAGCGGATGCAGGTCTGCATCACCGTGGTGGCCAACACATCCCGGCCGTGGAGCTTGGCGATCTTCTCGTATTCGATGCCGGTACCGGTGCGCAGGTCATAGAAGGCCGGCCGTTCGATGGCCGTCACCTCCAGCCCGGTCTCGGCTCCGTCGAGCAACACCTGACCGCCGTCGAGAACATAAGGACTCAACGGATTGCGCGGGATCGCGGCGCTGAGGCCGTCGATGACCAGGTGGCCGTCGTCGCTGGGGCCGGCGCCTGCGGAACGGCGCAGCGGGGGTGAGCCGCGAACACCCAGCAGCGCCAGATCTACACGTGCCGATACTGCCGACCCCGGTCGAACTCCGCCACTCTCCGTCTCCAGCGGCTCCGGTCGAGCTCCGCTGCGCTCCGTCTCCAGCATCCCGCCGCCTCAGACCATGTAAGTGGAATTGATGATCGCGCCCTTGCGCGCGTAGTGGATCAGCGCGTCCTGCACGTCGAGCGGATGCGCCGGGATCACACCTTCGATCAAGTCCTCTTCTCGTCCGCCGTGCAATGCCAGACCGAAACGGCAACAGAACACCGTGCCACCTTCGGAGATGAACGTGGCGAGTGAATCGTTGATGTTCTGTTCGCCCGGGAAGCCCGAATCGCCGGTGGTCGGGAATCCGCGGGTGGCCAGGCAGTTGATGGCTCCGGGTCCGTAGAAGTACATCGCCGACTCGAATCCCTTGCGCAGTGCGCGCGTGGCCTGCAGGACCGCCACAAAACTCACCGACGACTCGTGGGCGATGCCGTGGACCAAGGTGAAGTACGACTCGCCGTCCTGCGCCTTGTAGTCGGGGAAGATCTTGGTGCCGCCGTAGATGTTGGTGCCCTTCGGCAACGAGGGATGCGGGATCTCGGCGATAGACTTCTTGATATTCTCGGCGATGGACTGGTCGAGCTCGGACATGGAGTCCTCCTGATACGACGGGATGTTGAGGCCACTGCGGCTGCTTTGCCGCCTGACCAAGAGCCGGAACCGGCTGCGAGTACCAGTACAAAAGTTCCCGGTTTCAGGCTGGTTATCGCGGGACTAACAGTGGAGTGCCAAGTGCTCACAGCGGTAACACAGCCGACATAGAGCACCGCCGGAGACTTTCGCTCGCTGCGATTCAAATGGTTCTCGGGGCACCGCACACGCCATACCGTCTCTCAGGTGACCCAGATCGCTCCTGCCTCCATCGCGAAACCGCCTCGCGTATCCAACCGCGGCTCACACCGCGTCTGGACTATCGTTCGGTGGCTCTCGCCCCTGTTCGTCCTGCTGCTCTGGCAGCTGGGCAGCGCCATCGGATTGATCCCCCAGGACGTGGCCCCGGCACCTTCCCTCGTCTTCGAGGCCGGCCTCGAGACCATCGAATCGGGTGAACTCGGCGACGCCCTGAGCGCGTCGGGATGGCGTGTGGTCCAGGGACTGCTTCTCGGCGGCCTGATCGGTGTCGCACTGGGCGTTCTCGTCGGCTTGTCGCGGATCGCAGACTCCCTGCTCGACCCGTCGCTGCAGATGGTGCGCGCACTACCGCACCTCGCGCTGATCGCACCCTTCATCCTCTGGTTCGGGATCGGTGAGACCCCGAAGATCCTGATGATCGCGCTCGGCGTGATGTTCCCGCTCTACCTCAACACCATCTCGGCGATCCGCCAGATCGAGCCGAAACTCCTCGAAACCGGCCGTGTACTGGGTTTCGGTGCCTGGCAACGGTTTCGGATCATCATTCTGCCCAGCGCCGCGCCGCAGGTCCTCGTCGGTCTGCGCCAATCGCTGGCCATCGCCTGGCTGACACTGATCGTGGCCGAGCAGATCGCCGGCGGCGAGGGTATCGGCTTCATGATCAACAACGCGCGCGACTTCCTCCGGATGGACATCATCTTCTTCGGCCTGGTGATCTACGCGTTGCTCGGATTCGCCACCGACGCCGCCGTCCGCCGGCTGGAGCAGTACGCCTTGCGCTATCGACCCAACAATGAGGACGTGTGATGACCCTTATCTCTGACCCTCGGGCGACGGCCAAGCCCACCGGCAAGGCTGATGTGGCCGCCGAGTTGAAGTCGGTGTCACTGCATTACGGCGACTACCAGGTTCTGGACAATCTGAGCTTGACGGTGCGTCACGGCGAGATCGTGGCGCTGATCGGTCGCAGCGGCTGCGGCAAGTCCACAACCCTTCGCGTGCTCGCGGGCCTCACCGACAACTACACCGGCAACACCTCGGTTGCCGGCGCCCCCGCCGTCGCTTTTCAGGAACCACGGCTGTTTCCCTGGCGATCCGTTGCCCAGAACGTCGGCTACGGACTCAACCGGGTGAAGGTCGCCAAGTCGGAGACCCAGGCCCGCGTCGTCGACGCGCTGACCCAGGTCGGTCTGGACGACAAGGCCGACGCCTGGCCGCTGACGCTGTCCGGTGGACAGGCACAACGTGTTTCGCTGGCCCGCGCACTCGTCGGCGAGCCGGAGCTGTTGCTGCTCGACGAACCATTCGGCGCGCTCGACGCGCTGACCCGGCGGACGATGCACGACCTGCTCCTGACCGTGTGGAAGCGCCACAAGTTCGGCGTCCTGCTGGTGACACATGATGTGCACGAGGCGGTCTCGATCGCCGACCGCGTCGTGGTCCTCGATGAGGGCCGCATCCGAGATGAAGTTGTGATCGACCTGCCCCGCCCGCGCGAGGCAGGACAACCGGAGCTGGCCGAGGCGGCCCAGCATCTGCTGAAGAGTTTGGGAGTTATTGAATGAAGCTGTTCCGTGCCGTCGGGTCTGCGGCCTTGGCTCTGTCCTTCGCATTGGTTGCGTCGGGATGTGTGTCGCAGGATGACAAGGGCAGCGAGGACGTCGCCAACACAACGGTGTCAGTCGCCGAGCTCAGCGGGGTGACCCTGAAAGTCGGTGACCAGAAGGGCATCACGGAACCGCTCCTCGCCGCGGCCGGCGAGTTGGACGGCCTGCCGTACAAGATCGAGTTCTCGATGTTCACCTCCGGGCCGCCTCAGGTGGAAGCGGCCACCGGGGACAAGATCGACTTCGCCGTCACCGGCAACACACCGCCCATCTTCGGGGCGGCCAACAATGCCAACATCAAGGTTGTCGCGGCCTACCAGGCCTCCGGGGATGGCGACAAGATCCTGATCCCCAAGGACTCGACGCTGGCCTCGGTGCCCGAACTAAAGGGCAAGAAGATCGCTGTGGCCAAGGGAAGTTCTGCACACGCCAACGTCCTGGAACAGCTCGACGCGGTCGACGTGAGCGTTGACGACGTGGAATTGGTCTTCTTGCAGCCGGCCGATGGACTCGCGGCCTTCCAGCAGGGTTCGGTCGACGCGTGGGCGATCTGGGATCCGTTCACCGCCATCGCCGAGGCCCAGACCGGTGCCAAGACCCTGGTCGATGCCGAACAGAGCTACGCCTTCGGGATCGCCTCTGCGAAGGCACTCGCAGATCCCAAGCGCAACACCGCACTTTCCGATCTCGTCCAGCGGATCGCTCGGGCCACCAAGTGGGCGCAGGCAAATGAGCAGGAATGGGCCAACCACTACGCACAGTCCGTCGGTGTCGCTCCGGAGGTGGCGCAGGTTGCCCAAGCGCGCAGCATCAAACCGGCAGTCCCCCTGACCGATGAGGTCGTCGCATCTGAGCAGCTCCTGGCCGACCTGTTCTACGATTCCGGCCAGATCCCGGCGAGCCCGGACTTCGATTCCTTCGTCGACCGCCGCTACAACACCGTGCTGGAGCCGTACTTCGGAACCTGAACGGCCGAACCCGAAGCGTGACCAAGGTCCATTGTGCTGCCGCCCAGCTTGTCTGGACGGCAGCACAATGCGTTCTTCACACTGTGGAGTTGTCAAAGATACGTGCGCGGTCCCGGCGAGAAGCTCGGGTGCGCCAAGGGAAGTCAGTAGTTCAGGTCAGGCGGCGGGTCAGGCCGCCAGGGTCAGGGTGCGCCGGTTGTAGGCCGGTAGGGGTCTTCGTTGGGGGTCGATGTCGGCGGGCGGGATCAGCCAAGGATGTCCGTCGGAGCCCATGATCACGTCCCAGCCGGTGTTGTGGACGGCCATATGGCAGGTGCGGCACAACAGGCATCCGTTCTCGAGTGTGGTCGCGCCGCCGTCCACGAAGTGCACGATGTGGTGGCAGTCCGACCAGCTGGCATGGCCGCCGCATTTCACGCAGCAGGTGTCGCGGATGATGATTGCTTTGCGCACCAACCCGGTGAACAGCCGCTTCGGTGGACTCAGATCGACTGGGACTTCCTCTCCGTCGAAGGTGATCGAGGTAATCGACGAATCACACGCCAACATCGCGGCAGTTGCTTCGGTGACCGGGCCCATCCACGCCAACGTGGCAGCCTCGGGGTGATCAGCAGGCACGGTCACGTTCACCTCCGTCCGCGGCGCCGACACCAGACTTTGCCCGCTACCACCGCAATCCAACAACCGATGCAGAGCATCAGCGCGACGCTGGGTCGGAGAACGCGGATCATCGGAGCCGTCGGGTTCAGGACGCGCCCTGGACCAGAGGTCCAACGCCGAGTGCAACTTTTCCCCGATCACCGCATCAAGATCGAACGTGCCGACACAACGACCTTCACGGACTTTGTAGTCGAGGCTGTTCAGCGACCGATCTTCCGCCGGCGGCGGACCACCGGTGTCTTTGGCGACCTCGTTGCCCAATGCTCGGGCTGCGGCGCTGATCTCCGCGGGCGGTGCTCCGGAGATGGCGTGACTCAACAGCTTCCGCTCGAACCCGATCCGCTCCTCGGCGGTGATCGCACCCTCATACCGTCCGGCGACATGCTCCACCCCTTTGACCACCGCATCGACGTGCTCGGACGACAGGAACCCGTCCCTCGAATACCCGGCCGTGCGATCCAGGCCGGCCAGGCCTGGTCCGATCCGCAGCCACCGATATGCAGATGCTGGTGCCGCTCCGTTGGCCTGCAACAACTTTGATGTCGTCGAACCGGACTTACGGGCGATACCCGACTCATCAATCACCGCCGCACACACCGCCAACTGATGCTCAGCGGTGTTACGTAGGGTGATCAGATCCTTCACCACCCCCAACACGGCGTTGGCGGCATCAGGTATCGGCAGGTCAACCAGATCATCGACCATCTCGAGAACTCGCATGGCACAGCACCTTCCAACGGGAACACGAACCGGGAACGTCGACCGGAGCGTCTCTGCGAGGAAGGCGTCAGATACGTGATACGAGTGGCCGATTGATTCCCACCATACCCATTAGAACGTATGTTCGCAAGCCATTTCCCAACCGAACCTATTGTTGTACAACAGATTTAGATAGCGTTGCGAAGAAACGTGGCTCACGCACGCCGGTTCAAGTGCTCAGGAGCGCAGAGGGAACCCACTGCTCACCAACAGCCCTGGCCAATCAGAAGTGGAACAAGCCCCGTCCCCATAACCCGCGCCGCCGACCGTGCCTTAATCACCGCCGACCGTGCCAATACTGTTCACGCTGCGAAGGTTTCGGCACGCTCGACGGTGATTTCGGCCCGCTCGACGGTCGGTTCGGCACGCTCGACGGTCGGTTCGGCACGCTCGACGGTCGGTTCAGACCACTACGTGATGACGTCCGAGTGGCAGCATCAGCGGCTTGCCCGATGTCGGGTCGATGATGACCTGACTGTCGAGGCCGAACACTGCCCGGACGTTGTCCTCGGTCAAGACCTCGGCGGGTTCGCCTGCGGCATGGACGTTTCCACCGGCAAGGGCGATGAGGTGATCGGAGTATCGGGCGGCGAGATTGAGGTCGTGCAACACCATCACGATGGTGGTGCCACGGTCACGATTGAGATCGGTCAACAGATCGAGAACCTCGATCTGGTGACTGACATCGAGAAATGTGGTCGGTTCATCGAGCAGCAGCACGTCGGTCTGCTGGGCCAGAGCCATTGCGATCCACACCCGTTGGCGTTGTCCACCGGAGAGTTCATCCACCGGCCGGTCGGCCAGGGCGGAGGTCTCGGTGGTCTCGAGTGCGGCGGCGACGGCTTCGTCGTCTTCGCGGGTCCAGCGAGAGAACAGGCCCTGGTGTGGGTGCCGTCCACGGCCGACGAGGTCGGCGACCGTGATCCCCTCCGGTGTGATCGGCGACTGCGGCAGCAAGCCGAGTGTGCGGGCCAACGCCTTGGCGGGAGTCTTGTGGACCTCGGTGCCGTCGAGCAGAACCCGGCCCGAGCGCGGGGTCAGCAGCCGTGACATCGACCGCAGCAGAGTTGATTTGCCGCAGGCGTTCGCACCGACGATCGCGGTCACCTTGCCCGGGGGCACCAACAGGTCGAGATTGTCGATGACGGTGTGGTCGCCATAACCGAGCGTCAGGTTCTCGACAAGGAGTTGATGCTTGGTTGTCACAGCGAGCCTCCGGCGCGGTTGGTACGGACGATCAGGTAGATGAGGTACGGGGCGCCGAGAACTCCGGTGACAACACCCACCGGATAACGGGTGCCGAAAGCGAACTGTCCGACGAAATCTGCGACCAGCACCAGCAGAGCTCCGACCAGAGCGGCCGGGACAAGCAGGGATCCATTCGGTCCGACCAGCCGGGCGGCGATGGGGCCGGACAAGAACGCCACAAATGCGATCGGGCCCGAGGCCGCGGTGGCGAACGCGAGAAGTCCGACGGCAGCGACGATCACGATCAGCCGAGTTCGGTTGACCCGCACCCCGAGTGCCGATGCGGCATCATCACCGAGCTCGGACATCTCGAGATTGCGCGACTGCCCGAGCAACACCGGCGCCAGTACGACGAGTGCGACCAGCACCGGGATCGTCTGGGTCCACGAGGCACCGTTGAGGCTTCCGGTCAACCACCGCATCGCCTCCTGCTGGTCCCATTCGGCGGCCTGGTCCAGGAGATAGTCCGTGACGCTGTGGAGCATCGCCGCGATTCCGATACCGATGAGGATCAGGCGGGTTCCGACAACGCCGCCACGGAACGACAGCACATAGATCAGCACCGAAACGGCCAGTGCGGAAACAATCGCGAAGATCGACACCTGGGTGGCACCGAGTGACAGCGTGACAATCGCAAAGGTCGCGGCCGCACTGGCACCGGCGCTGATCCCGATGATGTCGGGGCTGGCCAACGGGTTGCGCAGCATGGTCTGGAAGGTGATGCCGGCGAGTCCGAAACACAGACCTGCGGCAACGGCAAGCACTGCCCGCGGGATCCGCAGGCGTCCGACGGTGAAGGTCGCGCCCTGGACCTGCTCCCCCAGGATCACTTTCAGAATGTCGCCGGGAGGATAGAACGTCTTGCCGAACATCAAGGTGATCGAGAAGGCGATGACGATGAGTACCACCAGGATTGCGATCACCCAGCGACGGCGGCCACCTCGGATCTTGCGGTTCCGGGCAATCGTCTGCGCCGTCACCATGGTTTCCGAACTCACAGTGCACCGACCTTCTGCCGACGGACGATGTAGATGAAGAATGGTGCGCCGATCAGCGCGGTCAAGATGCCCACATCGATTTCGGCAGGACGCGCGACGATCCGCCCGATCACGTCGGCCACGGTGAGAAGCACCGCGCCGGTGACCGCCGAGTAGGGCAGCAACCAGCGATAGTCCACGCCGACGATCAGTCGGCAGGCATGCGGGACGACCAGTCCGACAAAGGCAATGGGGCCTGCGACGGCCGTAGCCGCGCCACACAGGATGATCGCCCCGAGGGCGCCACCGCCGCGGACGAGGGCCACTCGCTCACCGAGCCCGGCGGCGAGGTCGTCGCCCAGCGCGAGCGAGTTGAGGCCGCGCGCCGACAACATCGAGATGATGAATCCGACGATCAGAAAGGGCAGAACCTGTTCGATTCCGGCATAGGTGGCCCCACCCACACCGCCCACCCGCCACGATTGGACGGTATCGGCGACATCGTTGCGGCCCAGGATGATTGCGGTGACAAAAGATATCAACGCCGCCGAGGTCGCAGCGCCGGCAAGCGCGAGTTTGAGCGGCGTGGCACCGCCACGTCCGAGTGAGCCCACGAAATAGACGAAGACAGCGGCGGCCGCGGCACCGATGATGGCCACCCAGATGTAGTTGGACGCCGTGGACAGACCGAAGTAGCTGATACCGATGACCACCGCGAGCGACGCACCCATGTTCACACCGAGGATGCCCGGGTCGGCGAGTGGGTTTCTGGTCACGCCCTGCATGACCGCACCGGACACTCCGAGTGCGGCTCCGACGATGATCGCCAGGATCGTTCGGGGGATCCGTTTTTCGACTGCGGCCTGGTTCATCCCCTCGGAGTCGCCACCGAGAACGGCAAATACGTCCGACCACTCGACACCGCGAGAGCCGACCTTGACCGACACGATCGCGACCACCACGAGGACCACGACGACGATCAAGAAACCAAGTGCCCGCACCCGTCTCGGGCGCCGCACGATGGCGACGCCCGAGACGGACTGCGAAGTACTTTGTGTCACTTGGACTTGTCTGCTGCTTCCGCGAGCAGCGCGACATAATCGTCGAGCACCCAGGAAATCGACAACGGCGTCGGGTTCGCAGCGGTTCCCAGCGGAGTGCTGGGCAGGGCCACGATGGCGCCGTTCGCCACTGCCGGCATCTGCGACAGCAACGGGTCGGCCTTGAGGGTCGCGACCAGCGCTTCGTCACCGTAGGTCACGATGATGTCGACGTCGCTGAGTCCGTCGATCTGCTCGGCACTGCGTGTAGCCGAGAACTTTTCCGTCTCGGCTGAGGCCGCAGCGATGCTGCCGGGGGTCTGCAAGCCGAGGTCCTCGAAGAACAGGGCGCGGGTGTCGTGGGTCGTATAGAAGCTGACCTCACTGAGATCAGCAGTGTCCACGTGGGTCAGGAACATGATGGATTTGTCCTGCAGCTGTGGGTATTTCTCCCCGGCAGCGGCAACTTCCGCCTCGAGGTCGGCGATGAGCTCCTGCCCCTCGGCCTCCATGCCCATACCCTTGCTGTTCAGCTCGATCATCTGCTGCCAGGGGGTACCCCACGCGGTCTCGGGGTACGCCACCACCGGCGCGATTTCACTGAGGGTGTCGTAGTCCTCTTGGGTCAGACCCGAGTAGGAAGCCAGGATCACGTCGGGATTGGTGTTGGCGACGCTCTCGAAGTCGACACCGTCGGTCTCGTCGAACAGCACCGGGGCCTCGCCGCCGAGCTCGTCGAGCCGCTCGCTGACCCACGGCAGCAGACCGTCGCCGTCGTCGTCACCGAAGTTCGCGGCCGCCATGCCCACGGGAACAATACCGAGCGCCAACGGCACCTCATGGTTTGCCCAGTTCACGGTGGCCACGCGCTCTGGCTTCTCGGTGATGGTCGTGGTTCCGAGGGCGTGCTCGATGGTGATCGGGCTGAAGTCGCCGTCGCCGCCGTTGTCGTCCGAGGACGACGAACAGGCCGCGAGCCCGACCGTGAGCAGCGCTGCCGCCGCGAATGCCACCAGCTTGGGTGCGCGAGACATTGTTACCTTTCGATTCGTGAAGCACAAAGACGCATTCACCGGCGGAGTCACCGGCAACCGAGCAATGTCGGTAAGGATTACCTAACAGAGGCTAGATCGGGATGCTCCCGATTGCAATCAAGCAAAAGCGACACGGTTTGTCGCAAAACGGACACCCCTGGGGCCACCGGCCGCCCACCGGTCACAGCTCGCGGAACCGCCCCGGACTCATCCCGGTGGTCCGGCGGAAGGCCGTACCGAAGGCGCTCACCGAGCGGTAACCGACCCGTCCGGCGACATCGTCGATCGGACGGCCCTGCGCCAACAGGGTGATCGCATGCTGAACGCGGGCGGTGACCACCCAGCGCGTGAAACCCACACCGGTCTCCGAATCGAATGCCCGCGTGATGGTGCGCGCGCTGACACCGAGGCGCTGCGCCCACTCCCCCAACTGCGTTTCGTCGGCGGGGTCGGCCCGCACCGTGGCAACGATCGGCGCCAGCAGCGCCGACTCCGGAACCCGCAGCAACAACTGATGCGACGCCGGGGTCAACACATCGAGAACCATTGTCTCGGTGGTTGATCGCGATACCTCGTCGAGGTCTTCGGTGTTGAGCCGGTCGAGCAGCAACCGCAACAGCGGGGAGACCTCGACCGCCACCGGCTCAGCCGAGATGGATGGGACCGCACGAATGCTGAAATGCGCTGAGCTGAGGGCGGTCCCGGCCGGAGTCCAGCCGGAGTGCAGGACCCCGGCAGGTATCCACAGGCCAAGGGTCGGCGTGATCGTCCAAACCCGGGAACCGACGGTGGCCGACGACGAACCCTTGGCACTCCACAGCAGCTCATGGGTCGGGTGGGAATGCTCCTCCCACTGGGTGTCTCGAGAGATGATCTCGTACATCCCCGCGATGACGAACGGAACCTCGATGGCGCCCGCCTCGTAGACGGGCAGGCTCCGCGTGTCTGCCACCTCGATACTCACCCGATCACCATAGGTCAGCGAACGCGGTGCATGCCCACCACTGCGGTCTGCCGATCGTCACCGACGAACGTCTCGACGGTGAAACCGCTTCGACCAGCGCAACGGGCGACCGCCGGCACCTGGTCCCGGTGCATCTCCAGAAAGACCAGACCGTTGGCGGACAACCACTCCGGCGCCCCGTCGATCACGCCGTTGATGTGGTCCAGACCGTCCACCCCACCAAAGAGTGCGCGGTGAGGTTCATGGTCGAGTGCCTCCCGGGGAAGGAATCCGCAGGCGGCGGCAGGAACGTACGGCGCCACCGCCGCGATCACGTCGATCCGGCCCCGCAACGCCTCCGGCAGACACTCAAAGCCGGAACCGTGATGTAGTGCCGCCCTACCGCGCAGATTGGCCTCGGCATGTGCCAGAGCCCTGTCGTCGATATCGGCGACATGGATGTCGACCCAGGGCGCGGCGTGTCCGACCGCCGACGCAATCGGGGCGACGCCGCAGAATGCCTCCAACACAACCTGATCCCGGCGCCGCAACACGGCGGCGATCGTCGTCCGCGCCAGAAGCCAGGACCGTTGTCGTGGCACGAAAACCCCCGGACCCACGGACAGACGCAGACCCCCGAACCCGACCCGGCCGACGATGTGCTCCAGCGGTTCACCGGCCTCGCGCCGACCGCACCAGTGGTTGAGTTCGGTTGCATTGCTCGCATATTCGCGCAATATCGCCGCTTCTTCTCCGGCGAATACACAGCCGGCCCGTCGCAGCCGATCGGCGATGGGATCAGATTCCGGGCTGTCCCGCCGGGCCATCTCTGCCGGGCTCATACCGGATACTCGACGATCACCAATCCATCAGCGGTGTCCCGGCTGTGTTCGGCCGGCAGATCCTTTGATGGACCGACCCGCCATGGTGATGCTGTGCTGTTCATATTCGCCGCCATCTGTGCCACCTGCTCTCAATTGAGCGTCGTCGGCGCTACCCGCGGGGGCTCGGCAACCTGTTCCAGCCGACCCAAATGAGGTCCAGAGTCAGCATCTGAGTATAGCGGGCAGGCAGAAGCAGGTGATGACTTTTCAGTCCTCACCCCCTGCCTGCGCCGGCTGGTCACAGGAAGGCCTTCCAGCCACCAAAGCTTTGGTCGGCCCTCGGAACCGGGATCGGCGGCTTCGGGTGGTCACCGAACTCCACAACCGGACGATGTGGCAGATCTCGGCGCAATCCATCGGAACGGGAGTATCAAGGAACCATGCACCTCAAACTCAGCGACGAAGACGTTGCCTTCCGCGAGGAACTGCGCACCTTCTTCACCACGGAAATTCCCAAGGAACTCCGAGAGCGCGCCGCGGCCGGCACCTCGATTTTTCCCGACGACATGATCGCCGTGCAGCGCAAACTCAATGAACACGGGCTGGCAGTGCCGAAGTGGCCCGTCGAGTGGGGCGGCAAGGACTGGACGCCGGTGCAAAAGCACATCTGGCAGAACGAGATGAACCTCGCCTCCGTCCTGGAACCGCTGGCTTTCAACGCCGACATGGTCGGGCCGGTGATCGCCAACTTCGGATCGCAGGAACTCAAGGAACGGTTCCTGCCGCCGACGGCCAACCTCGACATCTGGTGGTGCCAGGGCTTCTCCGAGCCCGAGGCCGGATCCGATCTGGCCTCCCTCAAGACCAGGGCGGTACGCGACGGCGACCACTACGTGGTCAACGGCCAGAAGACCTGGACCACGATGGCGCAGTTCGCCGACTGGATCTTCGCACTCGTGCGGACCGATCCCGATGCCCCGAAACGTCAGGCAGGCATCAGCTTTCTGCTCATCGACATGAAGACCCCGGGAATCACCGTCCGACCGATCCAGCTGATCGACGGCAGTTACGAGGTCAACGAGGTCTTCTTCGAGGACGTGAGGGTACCGGTCGAGAATCTCGTCGGGGAAGAGAATGCCGGGTGGAGCTACGCGAAGTTCCTGCTGGGCAACGAACGCGCCGGGGTCACCCGGGTCGGAATCACCAAGAACCGGCTGGCCCGCGCCAAAGAGCTCGCCTCGACGATCCCCTCCGGTGACGGAACCCTTTTGCAGGACCCACTGTTCGCCGCCCGCCTCGCCGAACTCGAGAACGAACTCCTGGCACTGGAACTGACGCAGATGCGGGTTGTCGCGGCATCGGCAAACGGCAAACCCGATCCGGTCTCATCCGTCCTCAAACTGCGCGGCAGTGAGTTGCAGCAGGCCTCGACCGAAATCCTTGCCGACATCGCCGGTGTCGACTCGCTGGCCGTCGATGCCGCCGACATCGGCTCCCCCCAGTGGGCCCAGGAGACCGTCCCGACGTATCTCAACTACCGCAAGGTGTCGATCTACAGCGGCTCCTCAGAGGTTCAGCGCACCATCATCGCGTCCTCCATCCTCGGGCTGTGAACTCGCCCGCACACCTGTAAAGGACCACCGAACACCATGGATTTCGAATACAGCGAAGAACAGACGATGCTGCGTGACACCACACGCGACGTGCTGTCCAAGTTCTACGATCTCGAAAAGCTCCGCGCAGTTACCGATACCGACCTCGGCTGGAGTCGCGACCTCTGGAAGTCATTGGCCGAGATCGGGATTCTCGGTCTGCAGTTCAGCGAGGAGGACGGCGGCATGGGCGCAGGCCCCGAGGAGATCAGCGCCGTCCTCGGCGAGTTCGGACGCGCACTGGCACCCGAACCGCTTCTCGACGCGGTGATCATCCCCGGTGCGATCATCGCCGACACCGGTGACGCCGAGCAGAAGTCGAAGTACCTGCCCGCGCTGGCCTCCGGTGAACTGCTGGCCGCCTTTGCCCATCAGGAACCCGGTGACCGCTGGCCGAACGCAGCGGTCGCGACAACCGCGAGCCCCTCCGGTGACGGCTACACCCTGACCGGCACCAAGAACCCTGTGCTGCACGGCGACTGCGCCGACCTCCTCGTCGTCACCGCTCGCCTCGACAATGCCGTGGCGCTGTTCCTCGTCGATACCGGCGGAGCTCAACCATCGAGCACCGCCATCACCCGCACGCCGTTCCGTACCCATGACTCGCGGCGCGGTGCCCAGATCGAGCTGCAGGACGCTCCGGCGACGCTGCTCGGTGCCGGCGACACGTCGGCCGCGTTGATTCGCAGCGAGGTACTCGCCCAGGTCGGATTGTGCGCCGAAGCCGTGGGGGCCATGGACGAAACCCTGCGCCTGACGGCCGAGTACCTCAAGCAGCGCAAGCAGTTCGGAGTGCCGCTGGCCAAGTTCCAGACACTGACGCAGCGGGCCGCGGACATGTACGTCCTCGTCGAGCTCGCCCGCAGCATGAGCCTCTACGCGACGGTCTCATTGGCCGACGGCGACATCGACCCGGTCATCGCTTCCCGGGCCAAACTGCAGATCTGCCGGTCGGCCCGCAAGGTCGCACAGGAAGCGATCCAGATGCACGGTGGCATCGGGATCACCGCGGAATATCCGGTGGGCCATTACGCCAGCCGGCTGCTGGCCATCGAACACACTCTCGGCGGCAGCGCGGAACATCTGCGGACCCTCTCCGATCGCATCGCAGACTATGACAAGATCCTGATCGGATAGTGACAACGTCCATTGACGAAGTCGGCCGGGCGGTTCATCGACGACGCCGTACCGGGCGAGTTCGTCGGTGACGTAAGAACCTCGACAGGAGAACTCCCATGGCTGCCCCATTGCTTGAAGCGTCCACCGAGATCAAAGCCACCCCGGAGCAGGTCTGGAAGGTGGTGTCCGACCTGCAGCGGATGGGTGAATGGAGCCCGCAGTGCCGCAAGACCATCGTGCGCGGCGGCGGACCGGTCACCCTCGGGACCAAGACCATCAACATCAACAAGCGCGGACTGCTGGTGTGGCCGACCAGGTCGAAGGTGGTGCGGTTCGAGCCGAACAAAGAGATCGCCTACAAGATCGCCGAGAACAACAGCGTGTGGAGTTTCACCATCACTCCCTCGGTCGACGGCGTGACGCTCACCGAACGCCGAGAGGCACCCAACGGCACCAGCAAGGTCTCCCAGGTCCTCATCAATGCCGCGATGGGCGGCGAGGAGCCCTTTGATGCCGAATTGGTCGACGGGATGAATCAGACGCTGACGAAGATCAAGCTCGCCGTTTCCTGACCGGGGGGCTGATCAGAGCTTTTCGAGCAGTGTGGGCAGGTCTGCGATCGAGTCGATGACATGGTCGGGGACCTGCCCGAACTCGTCTGCCTCCAGTACCGCGAGCTGTTCGGGCCGGAACTTTCCGGTGCGGACCAGCACCCCGACCATGGCGGCCTTCTGCGCACCCAGGACATCGCTGTAGATGTCATCACCGACCATGACCACCTCGCCCGGGTCGGTGACCCCGAGCATCTCGATCGCGGACCGGAACCCCAGTGGAGACGGCTTCCCGATCGCGGGGATCTTCTTGCCGGTCGCCTTTTGTAGGCCTTCGAGATAGATACCCGTGTCGATCTTCGGCCCCGTCGCGGTCGACCAGGACAGCGACCGGTGCATCGAGACGGCCGGAACGCCATCGATCATCCAGCCCAGCGCCTTCGACAGGAGCTCGTGGGTGAACGAGGGGCCGGCACCGCCGAACACGACCACGTCGGGGTCGTCGGAGACGAGGTCGATCCCCTCCATGTCGTCGCTGACGTCCCCTTCGTTGAGGACCGCCACCCGCTTGCCCGGGTGTTTGGTACGCAGGTATTCGGCGGTGAGCACGGCGGCAGTGAGCACCTCGCTGTCGTCGACCGCGAAACCGACCCGGGTCAGCGTCTGCGCGATCTGACTGCGCGACTTGGATGTGGTGTTGGTCAAGAACATCCGGGGCATCCCCGACTCGGCAATCGTCTCGAGCGCTTCGACGGCACCGGGCAAAGGCTCCCACGACGTGACGATCACCCCGTCGATGTCGAGTAACAACCCTTCAGCCATGCCTAAAAAACTAGTCCTGCCCTTGCGCGGCCGCACGGTGGGATGGCCGGTTGCTGACAGGCACCCTTCCGTTCCGGCATGCTTGGCGGCATGGCCGACCAACGTGCACCCCAGTTCTCCGCATTGTCCAAACGAGTCACCGGCCTCATGACACGCGCGTATTCCGACCTCGCCGACGTCGTCGCACTGCCCTCGGTGCATCTCGATCCGGCCAAGCGCGACGACTGCCGGGCCAGCGCGGCCTGGGTCCGGGGAGCATTCTCCGATGCCGGTGTCGACTCCCTGGTGATGGACACCGTCGACGGGAGCCAGACGATCCTGGGGTTCGTGCCCGGCCCCGCCGGTGCGCCGACGGTCCTGCTCTACTCGCATCACGATGTGCAACCGTCGGGCCCCGAGGAATTGTGGGACAGCGCCCCGTTCTCGCTGACCGAGCGCGACGGCCGCTGGTTCGGCCGTGGATCATCCGACTGCAAAGGCAACCTGGTCGCTATCCTCACCGCATTGCGCGCACTCGATCCGCTCCCCCCGGTCGGGATCCGCATCGTCATCGAAGGATCCGAGGAAGCCGGCGGCGAAGGACTCGACCACCTGGCCCGCACCCGGCCCGAGCTCTTCCAGGCCGACATGATCCTCATCTGCGACACCGGCAATGTCGCGCCCGGGATCCCGACCCTCACCACCAGCCTGCGCGGGATGGCCGCGGTGAAGGTGTCCACCGAAACCCTTGCCTCCGAGGTTCATTCCGGGCAGTTCGGTGGCGGCGCACCGGACGCACTCGCGGCCCTGATCGCCGGCCTGGCAACGCTGCGCGACGCCGACGGAAACACCACCATCGACGGACTTCCCAACGATCAGGCCTGGTCCGGTGCCCCATACGACCCATCGCAGTTCCGTTCCGACTCGACCACCCTCGACGGTGTCGACCTGATCGGTTCGGGTTCGGCCGCCGAAATGGTGTGGGCCCGCCCCGCGGTGACGGTGATCGGCATCGACGCACCGCCGACGGCAGGCGCCCCGGCCGCGATCAACCCGCGGGCGGCCGCACAGCTGAACCTGCGGGTACCGCCCGGCATGGATCCCAATGAGGCGGCGATCGCCCTGGAAAATCATCTACGCCAGCACATTCCGTGGCATGCGAGGGTCGATGTCGAGATCCAGGCGACCGGGGCCCCGTTCTCGGCCGTCACCACCGGCCCCGGGTACACCGCTCTGACCGCGGCGATGGCCAAGGCCTACGGCAGACCTGTCGTCCACTCCGGACAGGGAGGATCGATCCCCCTGTGCACGGTGCTGGCAGAAATCTGCCCCAGTGCCGAGATCGCACTGCTCGGCGTCGAGGAGCCGGCCTGCCGGATCCACGCACCGAATGAGAGCGTCGATCCCGACGAGATCTCCAAAACAGCCCTCTCCCTTGCCCTTTTCCTCTCGAAGTACGGAGCCCAGAACTGATGCGCAGCGTTTCGGAACACCAGGGAGTGGTGGCCGCACTCTTCCCGGCGCCACGTGTGGTCACCGTGCCCGCCGCGGCCGCGCTGGGCCGGGCACTGGCCGATGACATCGACGCCCCGATCACGTTGCCCGGCTTCGACAACTCGGCCATGGACGGCTACGCCGTCCGCGCAGCAGACATCGCCACCGCCACCGAGGACACCCCGGTAACGCTCCCGGTCGCCGCCGACATCCCCGCCGGACGCACCGACGAGCTGACGCTGGCACCCGGTACCGCGCACCGGATCATGACCGGGGCGCCGATGCCGGCCGGCGCCGATGCGGTCATCCAGGTCGAACGGACCGACGGCGGCACCGACAACGTGCAGATCTTCGCCGCCGCCGCAGCGGGTACGGCAATCCGCCGGGCCGGCTCCGACATCGCTGCCGGAGCCCGCGCGCTACCGGCCGGGCGAGTCCTGCGAGCCCCGCAGCTCGGTCTGGCCGCTGCACTGGGCCTGGCCGAACTACCGGTCTACGCCCCACTGCGCGTGCTGATCCTCTCTACCGGCACCGAATTGGTCCCGGCGGGCACCCCATTGGAGTTCGGCCAGATCTATGAGTCGAACAGTGCGATGTTGACCGCCGCGGCCATCGAGGCCGGCGCGCAGGCCGAGCAGGTTCATTTCGTGCCCGACGACGTCGACGAGTTCCGGGCCCGCCTGGACAGCTACATCGACGGCGAAGAGGGCTCGGGCGTCGATCTGATCATCACCTCGGGTGGAGTCAGTGCGGGCGCCTACGAGGTGGTCAAGGACGCCCTCACCGGCCAGGGCGTCGAGTTCGTGAAGGTGGCGATGCAGCCCGGGATGCCGCAGGGCTGCGGCTCCTACACGAGCGCGGCGGGCAATGCGGTCCCGATCATCACGCTGCCGGGCAACCCGGTCAGCGCCCAGGTGTCCTTCGAGGTGTTCGTCCGCCCGCCGCTCCGGTCCGCGATGGGACTGCCGCCGCAGCGCCGGACGGTCGCGGCGTCGGTCACCGAGGCCTTCACCTCGCCCAAGGGAAAACGGCAATTCCGCCGCGGAGAACTGACGACGGCCGACGGCGTCGTCGGGGTCCGGACCATCGGACCGCCGGCGTCACATCACCTCGCGTTCATGGCGTCGGCCAACGTCCTGTTGGACATCGCCGCCGACACCGACAAGGTCGACGCCGGCAGTACGGTCGACGTCCTGGTTCTGGAAGAACTATGACCAGCGATCGCCGACCTCGCTGCGGACCTGCAGCAACAGCCGCCTCATCGGCACCGGACGCGGCGCCGGACATTCGCCTGGAACAATGACCGACATGGCCAGACGCCCCACTCCGACAGACGCCGAGCCGACCACCGGTCTGGCTCACATCGCCGACCTCATCCGCGAGACCGTGCCACCGCTACATCGGGCCGGTATCCCGTTTGTCGCGGTTCCCGCGGCCGTTGCCGTTGCCGGACGCCGCCATGGCTGGATTCGCACTCCGGCCACCATTGCCGCGCTCGCCACCGCCGCGTTCTTCCGCCATCCGTCCCGGGTACCGCCCAACGCGCCCGGTGTTGTCGTCGCGCCCGCCGACGGGCAGGTCGCCCTCGTCGACCACGCGGCGCCACCGGTCGAACTCGGACTCGGCGACACCCCGCGGCCCCGGATCTCGATCTTCCTGTCGGTCTTCGACGTGCACGTGCAGCGCATTCCCGCCGCCGGCAAGGTCGAGGCGATCGAATACCGGTCCGGTTCATTCCTGAGCGCCGATCTCCCGGCGGCCAGCGAGGCCAACGAACGCAACTCGATGCTGATCCGTACCGACGACGGCGCCGAACTGGCGGTGGTCCAGATCGCCGGCCTGCTGGCCCGTCGCATCGTCTGCGACGCCGTACCCGGTGATCAGGTCACACTCGGGGACACCTACGGCCTGATCAGGTTCGGCTCCCGGGTCGACCTCTATCTCCCCGAGGGCACTCGCCCGCTGGTTGCTGTCGGCCAGCGCGCGGTGGGTGCGGAAACCGTTTTGGCGCAATTGAAATGATTGCCTACGGACGGGGCGAAACCCAGCGCACAGCCTCCCGCCACGTAACCCAGACAAACGGCCGCCGACGGCCGAGTCGCGCCGGGACCCTGAACACCGGCAAGTTGCTGGTGCCGTCGGCGTTCACGGTGCTCGCGATCTGCGCCGGCTTGTCGGCGACCAAGTTCGCACTCGACGGCCGGGTCGACCTGTGTGTGGCGATGATCGCCGCGGCGGCTCTGCTCGACGGCATCGACGGACGGATCGCGCGACTGCTCGGCGCGACAACCAAGATCGGCGCCGAACTCGATTCGCTGGCCGATGCCATCAACTTCGGTGTCGCACCGGCACTGACCCTGTACGTCCTCATGCTGCAGGGCAATGACGTCGGCTGGTTGTTGTCGCTGATCTACTGCTGCGCAATCGTTTTGCGGTTGGCCCGCTTCAACACCCTGATCGACGACGACGACCGGCCGCAGTACACCAAGGACTACTTCGTCGGGGTGCCCGCACCGGCCGCCGCCCTGATCGCGATCCTGCCGATTGCACTCGACCAGCAGTTCGGCTCGGGCTGGTGGACCTCGGACGCGTTTGTCGGCGGCTGGATGACCTTCACCGCGCTGCTGGCGGTGAGCCGGCTACCCACGGCGTCACTCAAATCGATTGCGGTACCGCCCAATGCAATGGTGCTGGTACTCATCGGGGTGGCCTTGGTCGCCGCCGCACTGCTGACCTACCCGTATGCCCTGATGTTCGCCGCCATCGGCCTCTATCTGGTCCACGTCCCCTTCGCCTGGCGCACCAAGCGCTGGGTCGCCAGCCGGCCGGAGACCTGGGATTTCCATCCGCGGGAACGGCGTGCCGAGCGCCGAGCGATCCGTCAAGTGCGTCGCGGACGTCCGACCCAATCCGCGGCCCGCCTCGGATTACGGCGTCCCGGGTCCTGATACCGGTAGTTTTGCTGCTGTGACATCCGAATCCGCTGCCGCTGATCCCGCCCACTCCGGATCACCGCAGCTGACACTGACCGCACGACTCAACCTGTCGGCCGCCGAGGCCCGCCGCGGCATCGTCCGGGTGCACCCCGAGGTGCTCACCGGTCTGGGGTTGCGCGAATGGGATGGCGTCGCGGTCATCGGATCCCGGACCACCACCGCGGTCATCGCCGCGACCTCGGCGGCCGAACCGACCGGCATCGCACTGCTCGACGAACTGACGCTGTCGAACGCCGGGATCAAAGCCGATGCACCGGTCGTACTCACTGCGGCCGTCGTCCACGGTGCCACCCGCATCGTGGTCCGGGGTTCGTCCCTGACCTCGGAATCGGTCGACGAACGAACGCTGCGCCGGGCCCTGCTCGGCAAGGTGGTGACGGTGGGCGACGTGGTCTCGCTGCTCCCCCGCGACCTCGGCCCCGACTTCGCCACCTCCGAGGCGACGCGAACCCTGGCACGTTCGGTCGGCATCACCTGGACCAATGAACTGCTGACCGTCGTCGCCGCCGAACCGGCCGGTCCGGTCAGTGTGCAGCCCGACACCGCAGTGCTGTGGGCCGACCGAAGCGCCCCGACGGCCGCATCGACGACACCCGCGCGCGCCCCGAGCACACCGCTGCAGGTACAGACTCCGAGTACACCGGCGCCGCCGGTGCGCCGGGTCGATGAACTCGTCGGGGTTCACGCCCAGGTCGACAAGCTCACCGAGTGGATCGGACTGGCGCTCGACAACCCCGAATTGCTCACCGCGCTCGGCGCCCAGGCCCGGCTCGGCGCGATCGTCTCCGGCCCGCCCGGCGCGGGCAAGGCCACGGTGGTCCGGGCCGTCTGCGCCGACCGCAACCTGATCTACCTCGACGGTCCGGTGACCGGCGCCCTGGAATCATCGGCCCGGCTCGGTGCGGTCAGAGACGCTGTGACCCAATTGGTCTCCTCGACCGACGACCGAGGGTCGGTCCTGCTGATCAGCGATGTCGAAGCACTGCTGCCCGCCGAGTCCGATCCGGTCTCCGCCCTGATCCTCGACGCCCTGCGGACCGCCATCACCGCTCCGCGGGTCGCGCTGATCTGCACCAGTTCCCGGCCGGAGAACCTCGACACCCGACTGCGCGATCCCGACCTCTGCGACCGGGAACTGTCGATCGGGCTGCCGGACAGCAAAATCCGGCGAGGACTACTCACCGCACTGCTGACCGACGTCCCCACCGAGACCATCGACCTCGGCGACATCGCCTCCCGCACCCCCGGCTTCGTCGCCGCCGACCTGGCTGCCCTGACCCGCGAAGGCGCGCTGCGCGCCGCCGCCCGGAGCGCACGAGATGGCAAGCCCCCCAAACTGACCGAGGCCGACCTCAGCGGCGCTCTCGAGGTGATCCGGCCGGTGTCGCGGTCGGCCTCACCGGAGGTTGCCGTCGGCGGTATCACCCTCGACGACGTCGGCGACATGGTCGAGACCAAGGCGGCCCTGACGGAGGCCGTCCTGTGGCCGCTCCGGCATCCCGACACCTTCACCCGGCTCGGTGTCGACCCACCACGCGGCGTACTGCTCTACGGTCCGCCCGGGTGCGGCAAGACGTTTGTGGTCCGCGCACTGGCCGCATCCGGGCAACTCAGTGTCCACAGCGTCAAAGGTGCCGAGCTCATGGACAAGTGGGTCGGCAGTTCAGAGAAGGCGGTCCGCGACCTGTTCGACCGGGCCCGCGAATCCGCACCCTCGCTCATCTTCCTCGACGAGATCGACGCCCTCGCACCGCGACGAGGACAGTCCTCCGATTCCGGGGTCGGCGATCGCGTGGTCGCAGCGCTGCTCACCGAACTCGACGGCGTCGAACCGTTGCGCGATGTGGTCGTCCTGGGCGCGACCAACCGGCCCGACCTGATCGACCCGGCGCTGTTGCGGCCCGGGCGGCTCGAACGCCTGGTGTTCGTCCCACCGCCCGACGCCGAGGCCCGCGGCGACATCCTGCGGACCTCGAGCCGGTCGGTACCGCTCGCCGAAGGCATCGACCTCGACGAACTCGCCGCCGACCTGGACGGTTATTCCGCGGCAGATTGTTCGGCGCTCCTGCGTGAGGCAGCCCTGGCCGCCATGCGCCGCAACATCGACGCCGCGACCGTGACAGCCGAGGATGTGGCCGCGGCCCGGGCCAAGGTTCGACCCTCTCTCGACCCCGACCAGGTGGAGAACCTTCGGCAATACGCCGACAAACGCGGCTCCTGAGGGCCGCAGAATACGGCAACTCCCCTCGTCAAGGTCCGAATTCGCCTGTTCAGTCAAAACGTTGACACGCTGACCCGTTTGGTGAAAGTGTGCTGAGCGAGTGTTCAGCATTTACGCAATCGTCGGCTCCGAGCGAGAACCGACGTTGAGTCGATCTCGAAAGGGTTGGTGCACGATGGCGGGACGCATGGAGGGCAAGGTCGCCTTCATCACGGGGGCAGCGCGCGGGCAAGGACGAAGTCACGCAGTACGTTTGGCGCAGGAAGGTGCCGACATCATCGCGGTCGACATCTGCGGCCCGATCTCCGACGAGGAGGCCGTGATCGCGGTGTCCACGCCGGAAGACCTCGCCGAAACCGTCAAGCTGGTCGAGGACCTCGACCGCCGGATCGTTGCGGTACAGGCTGATGTCCGTGACTACGACGCACTCAAGGCTGCCGTCGACAGCGGCGTCGAGCAACTCGGAAGACTCGACGTCATCGTTGCCAATGCCGGCATCGGTAACGGCGGTGACACCCTGGACAAGACCAGCGAACGGGACTGGCAGGAGATGATCGACGTCAACCTCTCCGGCGTCTGGAAGTCGGTGAAGGCCGGTGTCCCACACCTGATCTCAGGCGGCAACGGCGGTTCGATCATCCTGACCAGCTCGGTCGGTGGACTCAAGGCCTATCCGAACACCGGCCACTACATCGCCGCCAAGCACGGCGTTGTCGGGCTGATGCGCAGCTTCGCCGTCGAGCTCGGCGAGCACTCGATTCGCGTCAACTCTGTGCACCCGACCAATGTGAACACGCCGATGTTCATGAACGAGGGCACGATGAAGCTGTTCCGACCCGATCTGGAGAATCCCGGGCCCGACGACTTGGAACTCGTCGCGAAGTTCATGCACGTACTACCGATCGGCTGGGTCGAGCCCGAGGACATCAGCAACGCGGTTCTCTTCCTCGCCTCCGACGAATCCCGCTACGTCACCGGTGTGACGCTGTCCGTCGACGCCGGCAGCTGCCTCAAGTAGGCCCGCACCGCTGATCGTCGGTATCCACGAGGGGCAGGCAACGCGCCTCTCGTGGATACAGCGCGTCCCGAACGGCCCGACGCCACCCGCGTGCCACCACCACAGCACCTGCCCGGCCACGGTGGTCACCGAAACCGCAAGCCCCCCAGATCGATTCAGCAGCAACGTCTTCGGGACAGATGTCCCCCACGTGTCGACCCACCACCGCCAGCTCGGCGGCAAGAGCCCGCACCACCGACGGGGCCAGGCCGACCAGCGCGATCGCGCAGTGATCGACGCGGCCGTAGGCATCGAGCCAGACGACCACGGCCGCACCCACCGCCGCGGAGTCACCACCGCACCGCCCGAGCTCTTCGATGGCGTACCCACCCCGGTCGTAGCGGCGGGGAACCACGATCCCGGTCAGGACCTCGCCGTCGGCCAACACCGTTTCCCACGGCCCGGTGAAGAAGTCCGTCGCCTCGACGGTCCGGCTGCCACGCGGTGAGATCGTCTCGAACTCGGCGTCCAGCGCCAATGCCACCGCGGCGTACCCGTCCGCGGCATCGGCGTGAGCGATCGATCCGCCGATTGTCTCGTCGTCGCGGGCGCCGGGAGGCCCGATCACCGGAGTCGCCGGCCAGAGCAAAGGGACATGTTCTCGAATCAGCCGCGAGTGTCTGATGGCGGCATGCGTTGTACCCGCACCGATCCAGACCGAATCCGGACCGAGTTCAACGCCCTGCAATTCGACCCCCGGCACGTTAATCGGCACCACGCTCATTTGACGTCGCTCCCAGCCACGACGACAAACATGCGACGTGCAGTCATGGTCTTTCCTCTCGGAGAACATCCGGGGTCGTCAGGCTTGGGAGGCAGCAGCGACGACCCGCCAGCTGCACGCGGCTGCCGAAAACACCGGCGCGAGGGGTTCCGTCGACTACCCGGCAAAGCTAACTCCTTCCCCCTCAGAGTTTCAAGCATTTCGCCGAATCCATCCTGATCGACCGATCATATTTCGTCGACCGGCAGGATCATGCAGACCTGGAGATTGATTCCGCGGAGACTCGATTACGCACTGCTGCAACAATTACCCTGGCCCTTTGTCTTCACAGCGGTTCCGTTGTCGCCGTTGACAGAACATCGCCGCAGTGGGAGAGTCCTGATCGAGTGATCAGTTTTGTACCGGCGGCCAAGCGAGCCGACACGCAATCAATTTCGAAAGGATCGGTGGGACAATGGCGGGACGTATGGAGGGCAAAGTCGCCTTCGTCACCGGAGCAGCGCGGGGGCAGGGACGAAGCCACGCGGTGCGCCTGGCACAAGAAGGTGCCGACATCATCGCGGTCGACATCTGCGGGCCGATCTCCAACGAGGTCGAGCCACTCATCGCGGCGTCTACGCCGGAAGACCTCGCCGAGACCGTCAAGCTGGTCGAGGATCTGGACCGCCGGATCATTGCCTCCCACGTCGATGTGCGCGATTTCGACGCGCTCGTCTCGGCGGTCGACAAAGGGGTCGAAGAACTGGGGCGCCTCGATGTCATCGTTGCCAACGCGGGCATCGGCAACGGCGGCGAGACCCTCGACAAGACCAGCGAGCGGGACTGGCAGGAGATGATCGACGTCAACTTGTCGGGTGTCTGGAAGACGGTCAAAGCCGCTGTGCCACATCTGCTGTCAGCCGGAAACGGCGGATCCATCGTGTTGACCAGTTCGGTCGGCGGCATGAAGGCCTACCCGAACACCGGGCACTACATCGCTGCCAAACACGGCGTCATCGGGCTCATGCGAAGCTTCGCCGTCGAACTCGGAGCGCACTCGATCCGCGTCAACTCGGTCCTGCCGACCAATGTGAACTCCCCGATGTTCATGAATGAGGGCACGATGAAGATGTTCCGGCCCGACCTGGAGAACCCGGGCCCCGACGACCTCGAGGTGGTCGCAAAGATGATGCACGTCCTGCCGATCGGCTGGGTCGAACCCGAGGACATCAGCAACGCGGTGTTGTTCCTGGCCTCCGACGAATCCCGCTACGTCACCGGCACCTCACTTGCCGTCGACGGCGGAAGCCTGCTGAAGTAGCAACTCGACGGCTTCTCAGGGACTAATCCAGGACAGCTCTGGCGGCTCACGCGTCGCGCTTCGACGACGGTACGGAGGAGTACTCGTCGATGAACCGCTCGATGAACGCCGAGAGTTCGGCATGGCCGGCGGTCACGCCGACCGCTTCCTCATTGCGGAGGTTGCGAGCCATACCGGTCAGGATCATGGACATCACCACCGGCGGATACTTCTCCAGGTCGACACCATGAGCGCGCAGAACCATGGTCACCGCCGCGGTCTCGATGTCGCGAATGCGCTCGGACGACCTCTTCAATTCGGCGCTGACCACCTTCCGGTGATTGGCCAACGCCATGAACTCGGTGTTCAGCTTGGTGGCCCGCGCATCACCACTGATCAGCCACAAGGCCCTGAGCGGATCGTTCTCCTCCAGCGCGCGGCGTTGCCGCTCGAACGTGACCTCGGCGCCTCCGCGGACCACCGCGAGGAAAAGGTCGTCCATCGTCGGGAAGTAGTAGTACACCAGCGCCTGCTTCACCCCGGCCCTGGCGGCAACTTTCCTGGATGTGGCTGCGGCGTAACCCTCTTCGAGAATGACCTCGATCGTCGCTTCCATCAAACGGGTCCGGGCATTGGCCGCATCCGGATCACGCTTGGTGCGTGGGGTTGCCATCAGTACTGTCCGGCGACAAAAAAGCACGCGGACATCAGCATTTCGGATCCGAACACGATTTCGACCTCAAATTCACTCCCGGGCTACCCATGGCCCACTGTAACATTCTGATCGATCGATCAGTTTTTGACTTCGGCGAGTCTCACAGCCCCATCACCGAAAGGCCTGACGATGGTTGACATCACCAAGGCAGACTTCTTCAGCGAACCCGCACTGGCGGACGACCCTTATCCCTACTTCGACGAGCTCCGGTCGCGGTGCCCGGTACATCCCATCGCGATGCCCCGGGTCATGGCCGTCACCGGGTACGAGGAAGCCATCGAGGTCTACCGGGATCCAGAGGTGTTCTCTGCCTGCAATTCGGTCGCCGGACCGTTTCCTCCACTGGAGGGCCAGCCCGACGGCGACGACATCAGCGACTACGTCGAGCAGAACCGAGAGCACTGGTTCTTCTACGAGTACCTGATCACCATGGACGGCGAGCCGCATGAACGCGAACGCGGACTGCTCCGTCGCATCATGACCCCGCGTCGACTGAGGGAGAATGCCGAAGCGATGTCCGCCATCGCCGATCAGTGCCTGCTCGAGGACGTCACGACCGGTGCCGGCGAGGTCATCGCGGACTATTCCCGACCCTTCACCACTCTCGTGATCGCCGACCTGCTCGGCATGCCGGACGAAGACCGCGTGAACCTCCGATTGAGTAACTTCAAGGCGAAAGTGGTTGGCGCGCTCGGCGGATCGGAGACTGTCGAGACCAACCTGCTGCAGTATTGCGAAGAGCGATTCATGGAGTACGTGATCGATCGTCGCCAGAACCCACAGGAAGACGTACTCACCCAACTCGCGACCGCGACCTATCCCGACGGCTCTGTCCCGGAGCCCGACGTGGTCGTGCGATTGGCGTCCTTCCTCTTCGGCGCCGGCCAGGACACCACCGCCCGCCTGATCGGATCCGCCCTTCGTATCCTCGCCGAAGATCAAGAGCTGCAGGCGAAGTTGCGGGCCGACAAGAAGGTCATCGCCCCGTTCATCGAAGAGGTCCTGCGCCTGGAGAGTCCCACCAAGAGCGACTTCCGGTTCACCAAGATGGCCGTCAACCTCGGCGGCGTCGACGTGCCACCCGGGACGACCCTGATGGTCCATCCCGGCGCCTGCAATCGCGACGACCGGAAGTTCGAGAATCCGGACGTATTCGATCTCGACCGTGAGAACAACAGGGAACACATCGCTTTCGGCCGCGGGGCGCATACCTGCCCCGGAGCGCCCCTGGCACGTGCGGAAGCCACTGCCACCGTCGACCGCTATCTCGCGAACACCGGCAACATCGCCATCAACGAAGACAAACACGGGCCGGCCGGAAATCGCCGGTACAGCTATGAAAAGACCTTCCTGCTGCGTGGCCTCTCAGAACTCCATCTGCTCTTCACCCCACCGGCAGCGTGATCACATGAACGCCCAACAACCGAAATTGACCATCGACAAGGAACGCTGCGAGGGTCACGCACTGTGCACCCAGATCGCGCCGGACATCTTCGACATCGGTGACGACGACATGGCCATCTGGGACGAACATCCGCCGGAGGGATCCGAGAAGTCGATCCGCGCAGCCATCGCCGCCTGTCCCCGCCAGGCGATCAGCGTCGAGGAGCATTGATCAAAGCCTGAGCATTAAAACGTCGGCGGCGGGCCACTCCTCCCTTTCTCTTCGCGGAGCCTTCGGGCGAGTTGCTCTTCGAGTTCGCGTTGTCGGCGGTTGAGTAGTCGTTCTTGTTGGCGGCGTGCGTGTTTGGCAGCGGTGCGGGTTTGCGTTCTTGACGGTGGTCCCGGCGGTGGCCGGTTTGGTGAGCCGCGTTGGTCATCGAAGATGATCAGTCGCAGCGTGGGGAACAGGTCATCACCGGTCCAGCCCGGGCCGTGATGGTGGCGTCCTTCGGGGGTGGTGAAGACCAGGCGGGTACGTCCGGTCGCGGGGTCGGGGTACTGGTCGTCAAGCCAGTCGGAGTATGTCTTGAGTAGGTGATGAAAACGGCACAGTGTCTTCATCTCTGAGGGATGGGTGCAGCCACCGGTGTCGGGGTCGTTGTGGTTGTACTCGCAGGTGTGGTCGAGGTCGGCGCCCCAGGCCTTGTGCTCGCAACCAGGCCACATGCAGTAGATGTCGCGGATCCGAAGGTAGGTGTCCAAGACAACCGACGGCCGGTACCGGTCACCAGGCTGGGTGGCCGGCAGTGGAACCACTTGCGGGAACGGCGCCGCAACGATCGCATTGTCGTCGCCGTCATCGGGGAGGTCTTCGACTGGCGGGTTCTGCGGTCGGCGCATGTACACGTTCGGCCGCTTCGGTTTTGGCGTCTCCTGCTCGGGCGGCTCGGGTTCCGATTGCACTGGTTCGGGCTGAGGCTCGGGCTCGGGCTGCACGGGCGCAGGTTCCGTCTTGTTGCCCATCGGCCGCTGCACCGTTTCCGGGCGAGCAGCGATATCACGAACATGATCGCCGGAAATCACGCCGTGTCCGTCGATGAAGCCTGGATTCTCGGCGCGACCGTCGAGGGTGGCCTGATCAGTGATCACGTGCAGCACGATCTTCACATCCACACCCGAAACCACCCGGCTAGCAGGCATGGTGACGATCTCAGCGGTACAGGGATGCTTCGGATCATTCGGGCATTCACACATGAACTCCCGGCCCATCACCGTGGCGAACAACGCATCGGCCATCCGATCAGCCTTTTTCCGCGGATCAGCCTTACACGTGGCCATCGCCAGTTTTTCCAACCTGGCCATGATCAACGTCAATTCCTCAGCGGTGGAATGGGCATCCAGTACTGCCATGCCGTGCTCGGTGTTGTTGGCCCACACCCCGCGATTGTTTTTCGCATCCTCCCGGTTCTTCCGGACCAGATCCGGGTCCCGGCGGAAGATGATCGCATCGACCATGTCCCGCATCCGACCTCTGGACCACGACCCCCGCCGTTCCAGTGCTTCGGCGATCCCACGATCGATATCAGCCATGTGGGCCGAGCCCTCGATCAACTCGGTGCGGGCGATGATGTCCGGAATATGGTGCGCGGCGATGCGGCCGGCTTTCAACAGTTCATTGACCGCAGGCAGCCGATCGCGCAAAGCCACCCCACGGTTGATCTGCAACTCCGCGGTCCGCTGCGTCAACCCCTGTGCGGCAGATAATCTCGCCGCACACTGCGCGAACGGATCAAGCGCCTGCATCTCCGCCTTGGTCCCGGCGGTCGGTTCGACCAGATGTCGGTGCAGCATCGCCGCAGCGGCGTACCGTTCCCACTCCATCCGCGACTGCTGGGCCATCGCGAGCTCGGTGTTACGCAACAACTCGTTGACACCCGCTGATTCGACAGGACCGATTTCATCGTCCCCACCTGCATCTTCGAACTCCCCCTCGAACATACATTTGAGTCTAGATCAGGGGTACGACACGCCTCATGTGTTATCTCCCAGGACATCGGTGACAGTTCTGCATGAAGACATCGGTGACATTGTGGGTGATCTTGGTGGTGACAGTTCTGCACCAAGACTGTGGGGGTGGCTGTCAATGAACCCATCGATCCTGTAGTCCGGCTGGCGATCTCTCAGTGGCCTGACGATGCACCGCGCGGGGCGGTCTCAACGTTCTGCACCGAGCACGGAGTATCTCGAAAGTCCTTCTACGAGTTGCGTAAACGCGCGAAGGTGGAGGGTCCATCGGCAGTGCTGGAGCCGCGGACCCGGCGCCCGAAATCGAGTCCATCGATGTTGAGCGACGCGGTCAAAGCGCAGGCGTTGGCGGTGCGATCGGCTCTGGAGGCTTCCGGGCTCGATCATGGACCGATTAGCGTGTACGACAAGATGCGCTCGATGGGGCTGGAGGAGGTGCCGTCCACGGCGTCGCTGGCACGAATCTTCCGAGAGGCCGGCGTGGCCCGTCGCGAGCCGAAGAAGAAGCCCCGCTCAGCGTGGCGACGGTTTGTCTATCCCGCTCCGAACGCATGCTGGCAACTCGATGGCACCGTATACGTGCTGACCGGTGGGCGTAAGTGCGTCATCCTCCAGCTCATTGACGACCATTCGCGTTTCGCCGTTGCCTCCCACGTGGCTGGTGGTGAGACCTCCGAAGCCGCAATTGCAGTCTTCGACAAGGCAATGGCACCACACGGGGTTCCGCAACGACTCTTGACCGACAATGGCGCTGCTTTGAACCCTTCCCGCCAGGGCTATAGCGGCCGACTTGTCGACCATGTCCACGCACTCGGGGTCGAAGCAATCACCGGTAAGCCCTACAAGCCGACCACTCAAGGAAAGAATGAACGTTTCCACCAGACGTTGTTCCGATACCTGGACAAGCAGCCGCTGGCCGAGACGGTAGCTGAGCTTCAAGCCCAGGTCGATGCGTTCGACCACATCTACAACACCGCGCGCCCCCATCAGGGGCTGCCTGGGCGGGTCACACCACTGACCGCGTGGTGCGCCACGCCCAAAGTTGATCCGCCGCGCCCCGAACCCAAACCTGTTGCGCTCCTGTTTGATCAGCCCTCTCCGCGCTCCCGCCCAGGCACCACATACGTCGGCAATGGACGACCCCGTGGCCCACGACCCAACCCAAGGAAACCGTCACCGAAGTCCTGATACATAAACTGTCACCGATGTCCTGATGCAGAACCGTCACCGATGACCCGATACATCACATCCGACAGCCGCCGTGACGCGAAGAACGTCAGCGAATCATGAAGCCCGCGTCCAGAGCCCATTCGGTTCCGGTGATGAACTTGGCCTCGTCGGAGACCAGGAAGGCAACGGCGTTTGCCACATCTTCGGGTTCGAGCATCTCAATCGGGAGCGCGTTCTGCATCCCGGAGATGGAGTTGGAACCGCCTGCCGACGCTTCCTCGAACAGCTTCGCCATGGCCTCGTTCATCGTCATCCCACTGGCCACACCTGTCGGATGAATGGTGTTGACCCGAATCCATTCGGGTGCAAGATAACTGGCCATCCCCTGCATGAGCCCGACAAGTCCGCGCTTGGCCGATGCGTAGGCCATGCCGCTGGCATTGAGTGATGCCGACGCCTTCAATCCGGCAGTGGAGCTGGTGATGACGATCGAACCGCCACGGCCACCTTCGCGTAGCGCCGGCAGTGAGGCACGGACGGTATGGAACACCCCGGACAGGTTCGTGTCGATGACGTCTTTCCAATCGGTGAGGAAGTCCTCCGATTCCGGACCCATCCGGATGATCCCGGCGTTGGCGATCACGATGTCCAACCGCCCGAACTCGGCCAGCCCCTCACCAAATGCTTCCGAAAGCTCCTCATAATTCCGCACATCCGCCTTGCGGGCGACGATCCGGCGATCCTGCTGCTCCACAAGCCGCACGGTTTCGGCCAAATCCGCCTCGCTTGCATTGGGATACGTCATCGAATCGACGTTCTCGCAGATGTCCACAGCGATGATGTCGACACCTTCGCGCGCCAACCGCACGGCGTGAGCGCGGCCCTGCCCACGGCCTGCACCGGTGATGAACGCAACGCGACCTTCAAGTCCTGACATTTTCACGCTTCCTTTTCCTGTGACCGGGCGATCCTTGCCCAGGCTTGTTCCGCAACTGCATGGAGAGCTTCACCTTTGGCGAAACCCGAGTACGCCGACAGTTGGAGCACGACCTCGTCCATCTCGGCCTTGCTGATGTCGCCGGATTCGAGAGCCGACCCGGTATGCGACGTGAGCGGCAGCGCAGAATCACAGACGGCCACAGAGGCAACGGTGATGAATCGCCGATCACGCCGACTGAGGCCGGGACGTTGCCAGACGTGCCCGAACACGAAGTTCAGGATCCCGGCGTGCATGTACGGCGTGTCGGGCCCGGGAGCCTCGATCAGGTTGACGTCACAGAACTCCTGCACGCCGCGCTCGATCCGCTCGTCCCAGTCGGACGGTCCCAGTTGCGAGTTCTCCTGTGGGGCAACCGCGCCCGAGCGGCCCCGCGCCTGCTCCATCATCGCCCACTGCCGTCGCACGACGCCCTCGAGGTGCGAGGCCTTGGGCCAGCCGTTGTAGACCGCGAAATGCAGGACGAACTCCAGCATCTCGTCGATGGTGATGTCGCCGCTGCTCAGCGCGGCGATGACCTGATCCTCGATCGGCTGCTGCGCGTCGGCGGCGCCGACACAGGTCAATGTGACCCAGCGGCGGTTGCGGCGGCTCAGTCCGGGCCGCGCCCACACCTCGCCGAAGACAAACCGCTGCTGCGCGTCAACAAACGGGGTCGAGCCGATCGGGGGGTCCGACATCATCACGTCGCGATGGGCGGAAGGAGCCAGATTTTCCATTTTGGGGACTCACTTTCAGGTCTAGTGCCTGAACTTTAAGTCCCTAGCCCTAATTTTGTCCATCATGGTTTCATGGTCAGATGTCGATGCCCCCGGTCGGTCGGTCCGCCAAACAGCAACTGGTGCTCACCGCCGAGCGCCTTTTTGCGGTCCACGGAATCGACGGGGTACCGCTGCGCCAGATCGGGACCGAAGCGGGCATGGCGAACAAATCGGCAGTGCAATATCACTTCGGATCCAAAGAAGGCCTGGTCGAGGCCATCCTGGTCAACCGCCTCGACGATCTGGACCGCAGGCGAGCACTGCTCCAGGCCCGAACACCCGCTGACGACCTGCGCGGGGTGATCGAGGCACACCATCTACCGCTGATCGAACTCGCCGAGGACGAGGACTGCTACTACCTGCAGTTCCTTGAACAACTCGGGCACAAGGTCCACCCACTGGACAGACTCCCCTCGTCCAACCGGACAGTCGAGGATGCGTACACCGCAAGAGTCAACTCACTGATCGGCGACATACCGAGGCGGCTGCGAGAGATACGGATACGTCAGGCCTCGGCAACCAGCCTGCACGTCTGCGCGGACCGGCATCGAACCCGCATGCTCGGGCTGCCCGTGCCGCCGTACGCGGTGCACGTGAGTCAGCTGCTGGACAGCCTGATGGCGCAACTGGTGTCGCCGCCGTCGGAGGAGACGCTCGCGGCGCTGGCCGCCTGGCCCCAACCGGGCAACCGAGCTACGACTTCGACACCTGATAGGTGATGGCGGTCGGACCGCTGACAGATGCCTCGGTGGTGCCGATCACCACGGTGTAGCGCTCTCCGTCGGTTTCGGCGACAAAACCCTTCACGGACTCGGCGCCTTCCTGGCGCTGGAACTGTTCGGCGAAACCGGCGTCGAGAAGTTGGGTCGAGGCGTTGTCGAACGGGTCACCGGCATCGGCCCGACCGGCGACGGTCAGGTTCCAGCCGTCCTTGGCAGTGCCTCCCACGGCAAGCACCGCACCCTCGATCACCGGCACCTGCGAAGGGAAATCGCCGGGCAGCGCCAGCGACGCGGCCGACGTCGAATCCGCCTCCTTGTCGTCGCTGCCGCACGCCCCGATCAGCAACGTCAGACCCGCCAGAACCAGCATCACAACCACCCGCACCCGAATCATGGAGACAGACTAGGGCGTGGGGTCGAAAACTGTCTTACCGACCGGCGGAGAGCCTTGCGGTGACCTGGTCAATTAGTTCGCCTCAGAGACGAACCGAAGCCCGAATACGGCACCTAGCAGCAGTAACGGTAGACTGGACCGCAGAAACGAGGCCGAACAGCACACAGCAGGTAGCGCGGACAGCAGGTATTGCGCCGTTTGTTCCCGACAGGCCTCGTGCCACGACACACCGCCCACACTGATCGACGGAGTGCCCCTTGATTGCAGTCCTGGCCGCCTTGGCCATCACGGCTGTGCTGGCGCCTGCGATCATCACCTGGCTGGGCCGGCGGGGCTTCTATCTGTTGGCCCTGGCGCCTTTCGGCGGGCTCATCTGGGTCTTCGCGAACTGGCCCGACGAATCCCAGGGCATCCGCACCGAATCGATCACCTGGGTGCCCGCGCTGCAGATGAACATCGACCTCCGGTTCGACACCCTGGCCGCGATCATGTCGGTCCTGGTTCTCGGGGTCGGAGCATTGGTGCTCTGCTACTGCGCTGAGTACTTCAGTGAGACCCGACGCCGGGTGGCCGGCTTCGGTGGCGAGATGGTCGCCTTCGCGGGCGCCATGTTCGGCCTGGTCTGCAGTGACAACATGCTGGTCCTATACATCTTCTGGGAACTGACCACGGTCCTGTCGTTCCTGCTCGTCGGTTTCTACGCCGTACGCGCCACCAGTCGCCGGGCCGCCACCCAGGCCTTGCTGGTCACTACGGCCGGCGGCCTGGCCATGCTGGTCGGCATCGTCATGCTCGGTGAGATCGCCGGCACGTATTCACTCTCGGAGATCGTCGCCGACCCGCCCGGCGGGACATCGGTCACCATCGCGATCGTGCTGATCCTGATCGGCGCATTGAGCAAGTCCGCCATCTTCCCGTTCCATTTCTGGCTGCCCGGCGCGATGGCCGCACCGACCCCGGTCAGCGCGTACCTCCACGCAGCCGCGATGGTGAAGGCAGGCATCTTCCTGGTTGCCCGACTGGCACCCGGATTCGCCGACCTCGTGTCCTGGCAGATCCTGGTCCTGGGTCTGGGCACGCTGACGATGCTGCTCGGCGGGTTCCGTTCCCTGCGCGAATACGACCTCAAGCTGGTACTCGCCTTCGGCACCGTCTCCCAGCTCGGTTTCCTGATGGTGCTGGTGGGTATCGGCGATGCGAACGTGGCGATGGCCGGGCTCACGATGCTCGTCGCGCACGCCATGTTCAAGGCCGCGCTGTTCATGGTCGTCGGCATCATCGACCACTCGACCGGTACCCGCGACCTGCGCAAACTCGCGTGGCTGGGTTCCAAGTCGCCGTGGCTCGCCGCGATCGCGACACTGGCCGCAGCCAGCATGGCCGGTCTGCCGATCACTCTCGGGTTCGTCGGCAAAGAGACCGCCTTCGCCGAGATCTGGCACACCGGCTCGTTGAACTCCTGGCAGGGCCCGGTCGAGGTGATCTTGCTGGTGATCGGCTCCATCCTCACCGTTGCGTACTCACTGCGGTTCCTGTGGGGTGCCTTCGGTCGTAAACGCAAGTCGTCGCCGAGTCCAGCCGTCGCCCGACTGCACAAGCCGACCGCCGCATTCCTCATCCCGGCCGGGATCCTGGCCTTGGCCGGCGTCGTATCGGGTCCGTTCGCCGGTCTGATCGGCGAAGGTTTCGAGCCCTACGCCGAGACCGTCCCCGACTACGGCAAGAAGATCGTCCATCTGTCGCTCTGGCACGGATTCAACCTGCCGCTGGCACTGACCGCGATCGCGGTGGTCGCGGGCACGGCACTGTTCGTGCTGGTCCGTGAGCTGGGCCGGCTCGGGTTCGTGAAGCCGGCACTGGGCAACGCCGACCGGATCTACGACGCTGTCCTGCGCGGCGCCGACACGCTCTCGGTCAACCTGACCCGCAACACCCAGCGCGGGTCGCTGCCGCGGACACAGGGCATCATCGTCGCCACCCTGGTGCTGCTGCCGACCATCGTGCTGTTCGCCGGTTCGCGCAACCGGCTGGAACTGAAGGGGTTCGAATCGCCCGTTCAGCTGGTCATCGGAGGCATCATGGTCGCCTCCGCGATCGCCGCCACGGTCTTGCGCAACCGCCTCGCCGCCGTGTTGGTCGTCGGAGTCACCGGTTACAGCTGCGGCGTGTTGTTCGCCCTCCACGGTGCACCCGATCTGGCTCTGACGCAGTTCCTGGTCGAGACATTGACGCTGGTCATCTTCGTCCTGGTCTTGCGCAAACTGCCCGCCGAAGCCGAGAAACGCCACCGAACGGGCTTCAAGCCGCTGCGCGCCATCCTCGGCCTGGCATTCGGTGCACTCCTGGTCGCGGTGGGCCTCTTCGCCGCGGCAGCCCGCAACACGATTCCGATGTCGTCAGAGTTGCCGTACGCCGCATACAAGTACGGCAACGGCTCCAACACGGTCAACGTCTTGTTGGTCGACATCCGCGCCTGGGACACACTCGGTGAGATCTCCGTGCTGCTGGTGGCCGCGACCGGTGTGGCCTCGATGGTGTTCCGGCACCGCCGGTTCGGCTCCGCTCCCAGCGTCGCCGACGCCACCCGCACGAATGCGCCGCGACCTGCCGCATACGACAGCGCCCAGCTGTTCGGTGAGCGGACGACATGGCTGCGCGGCAGCAACTTCCGCGACCCGCGGCACCGGTCGATGGTGCTCGAGGCCACCACCCGCCTGATCTTCCCGACGATGATCGTGTTGTCGCTCTACTTCTTCTACGCCGGACACAACGCACCCGGCGGCGGTTTCGCCGGTGGTCTCACGATGGGACTCGCCCTGGTACTCCGTTACCTCGCCGGCGGTCGCTACGAGCTCGGTGAAGCCATCCCGATCGATGCGGGCCGAATCCTCGGTATCGGACTGGGACTGTCGGTGGCCACCGCGGTGGCCTCGGTCTTCCTCGGCGCACCGGCACTGTCCTCGGCGACGATCGAGTTCACACTCCCGATCTTCGGGGACGTGAAGCTGGTGACGGCGTTGTTCTTCGACCTCGGCGTCTACTTCATCGTCGTCGGACTGGTGCTCGATGTCCTGCGCAGCCTCGGCGCCCGCCTCGACGAAGACGCTCCGCGCGTCCGTCGCGAGAAACAGGAGGTCGATGCATGAGTGTCAACCTCGGACTGCTCATCGTGGTCGGCCTGATGGCGGCCTGCGGTGTGTATCTGCTGCTCGAACGCAGCCTCATCAAGATGCTGCTCGGGTTGTTGCTGGTCGGCAACTCGATCAACCTGCTGATCATCACCATCTCCGGCGGGATGGGCAATCCCCCGATCATCGGGCGCAACTCGGGAGACCGCACCGCCGACGCCGACCCGCTGGCGCAGGGCATGATCCTGACCGCCATCGTCATCACGATGGGTATGGCGGCGTTCATCCTGTCGCTGGCCTACCGCAGCTTCATGATCAACACCGACGACGAGGTCGACGATGATCCCGAGGATCTGAAGGTCCAGCACCAGCGCAGCTCGGACGCACCCGACCGCGACCGCAGCGACGACCCGGTCACCGGCCTCGACACCAGACGTGGCGACATGTTCGACGACGCCGGCAACCCGTTGACAGAAGAGGAGATCAGGGCCCGTCGCGCCGAGATATACGAAACCGACATCCTGCCCGACCCCGACGATCTCGCCGATGAATTGGCGGACCTCGAAGAAACCGTGCCGGACACCAGAGGGGGCTCAGACACATGACGCTGTCCAATGCCTGGTTCCCCACCCTGATCGTGGCGCCGGTACTGGTTCCGATGATCGGCACGGTGCTCACGCTGATCATGGGGCGCTACCCCCGTTTTCAGCGTGTGGTGACCGTGACGGCGATCTCCATTTCCTTTGTCGCCGCCTGCCTGCTGCTGTATCTGACCAACCGGGACGGTACATACGCCCTGCACATCGGCGGCTGGGACGCCAAGGGCGGTGACCTGGGTCCACTGGGCATCACCCTTGTCGCCGACCAGCTCTCGGCGCTGATGCTCGTGGTCTCGACCGCGGTCCTGCTCTGCGTCATGCTCTACGCGGTCGGTCAGGGTATCCGCGACGGCACGGTCGACCAGCCGGTCTCGATCTTCCTGCCGACCTACCTGCTGCTGTGCACCGGAGTCTGCAACGCCTTCCTCGCCGGCGACCTGTTCAACCTGTACGTCTCGTTCGAGGTACTACTGGCGGCCAGCTACGTCTTGCTGACCCTCGGCGCCAGCGCGGACCGGGTCCGAGCCGGTGTGTCGTACGTGATGGTCTCGATGGTCTCGTCGCTGGTGTTCCTGGCGGGAATCGCCTTCGCCTATGCCGCCACCGGAACCCTGAACCTGGCCGAGATGGCGATCCGTCTACAGGACGTACCCGACGGCACCAAGGGCGCGCTGTACGCGGTGTTGCTGGTCGCCTTCGGTATCAAGGCGGCCGTCTTCCCGCTGTCGACCTGGTTGCCCGACTCTTATCCGACGGCCCCGGCGCCGGTCACCGCGGTGTTCGCCGGCCTGCTGACCAAAGTCGGTGTGTACGCGATCATCCGGGCCCATACGTTGCTGTTCCCGGGTGGCTCCATGGACACGGTCCTGATGGTGGCCGGATTGCTGACGATGCTGGTGGGCATCTTCGGTGCGATAGCCCAGTCCGACATCAAACGACTGTTGTCGTTCACACTGGTCAGCCACATCGGTTACATGATCTTCGGCCTCGCGCTGTCCACAGAATTCGGACTGTCCGGCGCCATTTACTACGTGGCCCACCACATTCTGGTGCAGACAACACTGTTCCTCGTGGTCGGGCTCATCGAAAGACAGGCCGGCTCCGCCTCATTGCGCCGTCTCGGTGGTCTGGCGGCCAGTCCCCTGTTGGCAGGTCTGTTCTTGATCCCGGCACTGAACCTCGGTGGTATCCCGCCGTTCTCCGGGTTCATCGGCAAGGTCGCGCTCATCGAGGCCGGTGTCGAGGACGGCAGCGTTCTCGCCTGGTGCCTGGTCGGCGGTTCGGTGGTGACCAGCCTCCTCACGCTGTACGTGGTTGCCCGGGTCTGGACAAAGGCCTTCTGGCGGCCGCGCGCCGACGCCCCCGAAGGTGACATGGCCGACGCCGGCCCGTCCCCGCTGCTCGACGGATCCGACGCCGACGACGTCGCCTTCGACGACCGTGTCGACGTCGGCCGGATGCCCATCGGCATGGTGGTGCCCACCATCGCGATGGTCGTCGCGGGCATCATCCTGACCCTGTGGGCCGGGCCGATCTTCGAATTCACCGATCAGGCCGCGGCCGACCTCACCGACTCGAGCATCTACCTCGACGCCGTGCTGGGAAGTGGCCGATGACCGATCAGACCGTATCGTCACGACCTCAACCGCCGAACCCGCGCGGGCCGGTGCGTGCGCGGCTGGTGAACGCCTGGCGGTTCACCGTCATATTCCTCGCCTGGCATGTCTCGAAGCTCGCGATCCAGACCCGGAACCACATACAGATCAAGCGCTGGTTCGGCTCGGACCGCCGCGAGGTCGCGGTCCGGGTGTGGACGATCGCCTGGCTCACCTTCGTCTGGGTTCTGCTGTGGGGGACATACGACCTGGCCAACGTCGTCGCCGGTATCGGCGTCGCGATCGTGGTCCTGGTCCTGCTACCGCTGCCGCGGGTCCCGGTTGAGGGCCGCGTCCACCCGCTGACGTTGCTCGAGTTGGTCTTCCGCCTGATGTTCGACCTCTTCAAGTCGAGTCTGGAGGTCGGCTGGCTGGCGGTCCGGCCGGCCAAACCACCGCTGAGCGCGGTCTTGCGGGTCCGGCTTGCCATCAAGTCGGACCTGGTGCTGACGCTTGCCGTGGACTATCTGAATCTCGTGCCCGGAACCATGGTGGTCGAGATCGACCACAGCCGGCGGCTGCTGTATGTCCACATCATCGACGCCAGCTCACCGGAGAAGGTGAAGGCCTTCCACCGGCAGGTCGAAACCGTCGAACGGTTGTTCATCAAGGCCTTCGAGCGCGATAGTGAATGGCATGCCAGCCCGTACCACGGAATCGACGACGACGACCCGAGCGGAGTCATGAAGTGAACGTTGTCTGGATAATCGCTGCCTCCCTTCTGCTCGCCGCGTCGGTGCTCACCACCACGCGCATGCTGATCGGCCCCGACACCCTCGACCGGCTCGTTGCGCTCGACACCGCGGTGGCGGTGGCGATGTGTTCGCTGGTGGTGTGGGCGGCCTACTCCATGGACTCGACGGTGGTCTCCGGGATCGTGGCGCTGTCCCTGCTCAGCTTTGTCGGATCCGTTGCGGTCGCCCGCTTCCGGGTCCGGGACAACGAGGTGTGAGGACATGATCTCCGACATCATCGTCTCCATCTTGGTCCTGTCCGGATCGCTGATGGCGTTCACCGCCTCCATCGGGATCCTGCGCTTCCCCGACACACTGACCCGCATGCACGCCGCCACCAAACCTCAGACACTCGGACTGCTGCTGGTCCTGGCCGCCGCCATGATCCGCCTGTGGAACACCGTGGATTTCGGGATGCTGGTGCTGTCCAGCATCTTTGCCCTGATCACCGCACCCGTCATCGCGCACCGGGTAGGCAAACTCGCGTACCAGGAACAACGTATGCGCGATGACCTCATCCGCGAGGACGAGATCGAATCGCATCGCACAGACTGATGTCGCTGCCGACCTGATGGACCTGCCGAACTGATGGACACCGAGCCGTCGACGCCCGCACCGTCCACCTCTGCACTGCGTCGCGGTGGGGAGCTCGGAAAAGTGGCAGCACACACCGCGATCCGACGAGTCCGTTCGCGCGCGGCCACCCTGGGCGGTTCACCCGACGAACGCCGTCGGCGCGCCGAACGTGATGCACTCGCCGCCGCCGACGAGCTGATCACTGTGCTCGGGTCGATGAAGGGCGCGGCGATGAAGGTCGGGCAGTTCCTCTCACTGCTGGACCTGAACATGGTGCCGAGCGCCGCTCGACCGGCGTTCAATCAGAAGCTCGCGATACTCCGCGACAACGCTCCCCGGGTGTCGAACGAGACGATGCTCGGCGTCGTCCGCGACGAACTCGGTGACCGGATGTCTGCCGTCGCCGAGATCGATCCCGTCCCGATCGCCGCCGCATCCATCGGGCAGGTGTACCGGGCCCGGCTGACCGACGGACGCGCCGTCGCGATCAAGGTGCAGTATCCCGGGATCGACCGGGTGGTGCGTGCCGACCTGAAGAACCTCGCCGTTGCGCTGCGCCTGTACAAGGGCCTTCTGCCCACCGCCGATCCGCAGTCGTTCATTCGTGAGATCACCGGCAACATCATCGCCGAACTCGACTATGAGGCAGAGGCCGACAACCAGCGCAGGCTGGCGGTGCGATATCGGGGACATCCGTTCATCCAGATCCCGGACGTCATCGAAAACCTGTGCAGCTCAAAGGTCCTGACCACAGAGTTCGTCAGCGGGATCACCTTCGATGAGGTGACGAAACTCGATGTCGACACCCGAGACCAGGTCGGGGAAGTGATCTACCGCTTCTACTGCGGGAGCATCCACACCGACGCGACGTTCTGCGGCGACCCGCATCCGGGCAACATCATGCTCGCCGACGACGGCCGGGTCGCCTTCCTCGACTTCGGATCCAGCAAGACGATGTCCAAGCGCGCACTACAACTCGAGCGAGCGGCACTGATCGCCGCACGCTCCGGTGACTCCGAACAGGTCGCCCAGATCCTGCGGCGTGGCGACATCCTCATCGACGAGGACAACACCACCGACGCCGACGTCCTGGCCTACGTCCAGGACTCCACCTGGTGGCACATGGACGACGTGACCATGACCATCACGCCCGAGATAGCCAACGCCGCCATGGTGGCGGCAGTCCATCCCGCGCAGGAGTACGCCGAACCCGCACGTAGACAACGATTCCCCGAAGAGCACCTGATGGCTCGGCGGGTCGAGTTCTACACCTGCGCCATGCTCGGACAGCTCGGTGCGAGCGCCAACTGGTTCCGGATCGAATCGGAGTGGCTCACCGGCGCCGACCCGGAAACCGAACTGGGACAGGTCGATCGGTGGTGGCGCAAGCGCACCTTCAGCGACTGAGTTCGCCGACCACCGCATCCACGACCGCGACCATGTCGCCGGTCTCCTCGTAGACCTTCCGCTGCCGCTGGTAGGAACCACCCCGGCGCGGTATGTCTGCCACCGACGCCAATTCATCCACGCAATCGAGTTCGACGGCAATCGGCGCCAGCCGGGTCAGCATGTCATCGAGATCGTCCGTGACAAGCCGCTCGTTGCACTGTGCGTCGGTGATGATGATGGCGTCGAGCCCGTAACGTGCGGCCCGCCACTTGTTTTCCTGCACCAGCCACGGTGCCATCACCGGAAGTGTCTCGCCGGCGTCGAGCCGGTGGTCGAGATCCACGACCAGGCAGTGGATGAGGGCGACCAGTCCGGAGAGTTCGGCGACGGTGGACACACCGTCGCACACCCGGATCTCCACCGTCCCCAACGTCGGGGACGGCCGGATGTCCCAGCGGATCTCGTTGAGATTCTCGATGATTCCGGTGGTCATCTGATCACCGACAAAGTGCTCGAACTCGGCCCACTTCTGGAACTGGAACGGCAGGCCCGCGGTGGGCAACTGCTGGAACATCATCGCGCGATTGCTCGCATATCCGGTGTCCTGGCCGACCCACATCGGCGACGACGCCGACAACGCGAGCAGGTGCGGATACTGGTTCAGCAACGACGACACGATCGGTAAGACCTTGTCCCGGTGATTGATCCCGACATGCACATGAACACCCCAGATGAGCATCTGCCGGCCCCACCACTGGGTGCGCTCGATCATCTCGGCGTATCGCGGTGACGGGGTCAGCTGCTGGGTAGACCACTCCGCGAAGGGATGAGTACCGGCGCCGAACAGGTCGACGCCGATACCGTCGGCGATCCGTCGGACCACCGCCATCGACTCGGAGAGGTCGGCCATCGCCTCCCCGGTGTTGTCGCAGATCCCGGTGACGAGTTCAACGGTGTTGCGGAGCAACTCTTTGTGGATCCGGTCGCCGGAACTCGGGTTGTCGAGTCGGCTGACCTCTTCGAACAGTTGCGCCGCGGAGTTCGACAGATCCCTCGTCTTCTTGTCGACGAGGGCGAACTCCCATTCCACGCCGAGTGTTGGCCTCGGCGAAGCGTTGAAGTCGATCGATCGGGAGTTGTTTATCTCAGGCCTCTTCGATGACGCCGCAGGCGATGCGCTTGCCGGCGTCACCGGTCATCAGCGTTTCCTCGTCGGGTGCCGGTGCGTACTTGGTGGGGATGTTGCCGAAGTTGTCCGGCTTCTCGTGGATCACGATCGCGGTCTGCAGGATCTGCTCGATGTCGAAGGTGTCGGTGACCGTGACGGTTTCACCGGTGCCCTCGTCGTTGATGAAGATCGACACGAGGTCACCGCTGGCCGGGTGCGAGGTGTTGCCGTCGACCTGCAGGTGTCCGCCGGCGGAGAGGAAGTCTCCGCTGGCGCCACCGGTCGGAGGTGTCGAGCCGGGCTCACACTTGCCCACCGCGTGGACGTGCATGCCATGGAATCCGGGTGCGAGGTTCTCGGCCTTGACGGTGACGACCACCGAGCCCTCCTCGTTGGTGTCGAAGCTGGCGGTGCCTGCCGACTGACCATCGGGCGTACGCAACTCGGCGGTGGCCTCGCCGCCTTCACTCGGATCGCCGATCGCGCCGACGTCGACCGGCGCCGGGTCGCCGGTCACGACACTCGGCGTCGTCCCCTTTTCGCTGGTGGGGTTCTCGCCCGGGCTGCAACCGGCCACAACGAGCACAGCCATCGCTGCCGGTGCCACCAGCGCGGCGGCCCGCCGCATAGTGCTGAGGTTCTTGAGCGAGCGCTGCGCCATGATTGAGCTCCCTTTGGGGTTGGGCGTACGAAACCGCCGGTTCTACCGTCGGTAGTAGGTCAGAAAAATCATATCTGTGTTCCGGTCGAGACCATCACCGGGTCACGACGATCAGCGGCAGCCCGCCCGGGCACTGACTGAACGCCGACGGCCGTGGATCCACCGAGACATTGCCACCGAGATCCTCGGCGAGTTGCTCCGCGGCGGCGCGCTGCCTGGACGTGTAGAAAATGGTGTTCTCGGTGATGCTCGCCGACTGCAGATTGGTCGGCTCCGCGGTCTCCCAACCCAGGTCGTCGACCTTCTTCGTGAAGGTCTGACCCAGACCGCTGACGGTGCCGGCATTGAAGACACACACCTCGGGACGACCGGGCTCGACCGAGGCGGACGTCGTCGCCGGGGCAGAACTCGTCGCCGGGGCAGATGAGGTGATGGTCACCGGGGCCTGCGGTGCGGCCGATGACGGCGCAACCGAGGTGGACTGGCGACTCTGCGCAGCTTGGAGGCCGGCTTCGGGATCGGAATCGCCCGAGACAGCAGAATGCCAACCGAGTCCGATGAACACGACGGCAATGGAGAGCAGCAGCATTGCCCCGGCGCGTAGCGGCAGGTGCGGGTTGTCCCGGCGCGTCGGAGAATCCGCCGGGTCGGATCGGTCGGGCTTGGTCATTGGGACAACCTTACGAAACTTCCCCACCGGTCCGCACACGGCGGGTCCGGCAAGTCATCAGGAACGGCAAAGCCGAACCATCAGGTGAGGTCGAAACCAAGGCGGCGGGCCGCACGGGCCTTCTGACGACTGGCCCGCAGACGACGCAGGCGCTTGACCAACATCGGATCGGCCGCCAACGCCTCAGGGCGGTCGACGAGTGCGTTGAGCACCTGGTAATAGCGGGTTGCGGACAAGCCGAACAATTCTTTGATGGCCTCTTCTTTGGCACCGGCGTACTTCCACCATTGGCGCTCGAAAGCCAAAACCTCATGCTCACGCCGAGTCAATCCATCGGCTCCAACCTCGCCGGGCCCCAACTCTGCATGGTGCTGGCTGATGTTGTCCGCAAGCCCGGAATTCTTCTCGTCTCGCGCGGTTGCGCCGTCCATCTCGCTCCCTTGAGAATCGGTCCTACTCCACCCCGTCGCCACACAAACCCACTTGACGATAGTTATGGCGCGAATTACATCAGTGTGGTTCGTGGTACATCTAACCACGCCGCCAGTGGATTTCGCGCGATGGCATGCCGAGTAATCTGACCCTCATGGCAATTCTTCCGATCTGCATCGTCGGTGATCCGGTGCTGCACAATCCCACTGAGATCGTCACTCTCGACGCTGATGGCAAACCACCCGCTGACGTGGTGGCATTGCTCGACGACATGTACGAAACCATGGACGCCGCCAACGGTGTCGGGCTCGCCGCGAATCAGGTCGGTGTGGGCCGGCGTTTCTTTGTCTACGACTGCCCCGACGGCGATGGCCGAGGAGGCCCGCGCCGACGCGGCGAGGTGATCAACCCCGTACTCGAGACATCTGAGATCCCCGAGACCATGCCCGATCCGGACGACAACGACGAGGGCTGTCTGTCCGTCCCCGGACTGCAGTTCCCGACCGGGCGCGCCGACTGGGCCAAGGTGACCGGCGTCGACCGCAACGGTGAAGCCGTCGAAATCGAGGGCAAGGGCTTCTTCGCCCGGATGTTGCAGCACGAAGTCGGGCATCTCGACGGCTTCCTCTATACCGACGTCTTGATCGGCCGGAATGCGCGCGCGGCCAAGAAGGCGATCAAGCGTTCCGACTGGGGTGTCCCCGGGCTGTCCTGGCTGCCGGGTTCGGAGTCCGATCCGTTCGGTCACGACGACGAAGACGACGACGACTAGGTGACCCCGTCTGCGGGTGACCGCGTGGTGGTGCGCTTCCGGAAAGGACCCGGAGCGCCCGCCGACTGGCGCGCCGACGAAGCCGCGACCCTGAGCGATGTCACCGGCATCCTGGAATCCGCGGCCCCGGGACTACGGGTCCGTCGCGGTGGTGAGTTGTTGCACATCCCGGCCGAACTGGTCGTCGCGGTGAAGGTGCTCTCCGACAAGCCCGTGCGGAACTCGGAGATCCGGTCGGTGGAGGTCGCCGCAGCCCGGGCCTGGCCCGGGCTCGAGTCGGAGATGATCAGCGGCTGGTTCGCGCGCTCCGGCGGCGGATTCACCCGTCGCGCGAACTCCGCGGTACCGCTGGAGATGGGTGCGCGTCTCGATTCGCAAACCCTGGAACTACTGCGCGAGTGGTATGCCGCGCGGGATCTTCCCGTGCTGCTCTCCGTGGTGTCCCGGCTCGTCCCGGGAACCCATGTGCCCGAAGACGATTACACAAGTCCGGTGGACGTCCTGACCGCACCGATCGGCACGACGGCCACAACTCGGGCCGACCACGCCGTGACGATCACCGATCAACCCACCGACGGGTGGATGGCAACCTACGCCGGCGGGCGGCCGATCTCCGACCTGCCAACGGCACGTGCGGTTGTCTCCGCATCGCGGGACGGACATCTGGGCTTCGCCGAGGTACGCGATTCCACCGGCGATGTTGTCGCCATCGGGCGAGGCGCGGTGACGACCGGACTCAAAGACGAAGTGTGGCTGGGTGTCTCGGCCCTGCACAGCCAACCCGAACACCGCGGGCGCGGCCACGGGCGGGCGGTCATGGCCGCCATCGAAGCCTGGGGCGCCGCCGCGGGCGCGACGTCGACCTACCTCCAGGTCGAGACCACAAACCGGCACGCCCGGCAGTGGTACCGCCGCCTGGGCTTTGGTCTGCACCACTCCTACGGCTACGTCGAGTACAACTAGCGCCGTCGACGGTAGAGGACGATCAACGCGGTCACGACCAGGGATATCGCCACCGACACGGCGGTCCGCGTCACCGCACCGCCGACGCCCGAGGCCTCGATCAGGTCGATCGGCTCGGCGGACTTGCGCGGTGCCAAGGGCTTGTCGGCCGCCGGCGTCGCGGGCCGGGTCCGGGAATCAGCAGTCTGGGTATCGGCGGTCCGGGTATCCGGTGTTCGGGTATCCGGTGTTCGGGTATCCGGGGTCGCGGCAACCGGCGCCTCTGCCGAAGGCACCACATCCGGTTCGCCCTCGATTTCGGCCGCGAGGTTCTCGGAGAATTGTCCGATCAGCTTGCCGGCCACCTCGGCCATCGCGCCCCGCCCGAACTGTGCGGGCTTTCCGGTGATGTCGAGGTCGGTCTCGACAAAGACGTCGGTGCGCTCACCGGCTTCGACGAGACGGCAGGTCACGACCGCACTGGCGGTGCCGTTGCCGCGGGCCTCGCGGCCACTGCCTTCGAGGACGGCGATTTTGGCCGCCTCGTCGCGCGAGCGGAACTTGATGACCCCGGCGTAGCTCAACGAGATCGGCCCCAGCTTGACCTTGACCTTGCCCTTGAACTGATCACCCTCGTTCGAGGTGAGCGTCGCGCCGGGAACACAGGGGGCCACACGTTCGATGTCGAGAAGCACCTTCCAGGCCTCCTCCACCGGCACGCCGATGCTGAACTGGTTCTCGAGCTTCATGCGGGCCCATCACTTCCGTTGATCGAATCAGCTGCCGCCCGAACCGCTTCCACGATTCCCTGATATCCGGTGCACCGGCAGATGTTACCGGAGAGGGCCTCCCTGATCTCGGTATCGCTCGGATCCGGTGTCTGGCGAAGAAATGCCGTCGCCGAGACCACGAAACCCGGTGTACAGAAACCGCATTGGAGACCGTGATGGTCCCGGAATGCGCACTGCACCGTCGAGAGCTGACCGTCCGAAGACGCCATGCCCTCGATGGTCGTGATCTCGGCACCGTCCACCTGGACCGCGAAGAGCAGACAGGCACGAACCGCCTCCCCGTCGACGAGCACCGTACAGGCGCCGCACACACCGTGTTCACAGCCGAGATGTGTTCCGGTCAAACCACAGTCGACCCGCAAGAAGTCGGCCAGCGTGAGCCGGGGTGCTATCGATGCGTGATAGAGGGCGCCGTTCACCCAGACCTTGATCTCTACGTCAGTCATTCTTCGCCTCCAAGAGCGCGCGATCGAGCGCACGGTTGACTCGTGTTGCCCCGACCCGGGTGCGGTACTCGGTGGAGCCGTGCAGGTCTGCAGGAACCGAGGTGAGTCCCGCCACGGCGAGCTCCCCGATTTCCCTGGTGTCGATCTCATCGACGGAAAGCCCGACCAGCGCCTGCTCCGCGGCGGTGGCGCGGCTGACCGCGGGACCCAGACCGAAGAGTCCGATCGCGCATTTGTCAATTCGCGAATCGTTGTCGAGCCGCAGCGCCACGGTCGCTCCGGCGATCGCGAAATCGCCTTGGCGCCGGGCGAACTCATCGACGGCAAAACCGCATCGGCCATCCCATATCGGGAAACTGATACCGGTCAGCAATTCGTCTTCGGCCATGTCGGTACTCCACATACCGGTGAAGAAGTCCGCGGCCGGCACCGTCCGCGCACCCCGCGGGGAGAGCAGCTCGATCTGCGCGTCGAGTGTGATGGCCACCGCCGGATACTCGGCGGCGGCATCGGCGTGGGCGATCGAGCCGCCGATGGTCCCGCGATTCCGGATCTGGAAGTGACCGATCAACGGTGTCGCCCGCGCCAGCAACGGCACCGACTCCGCCACCGTAACCGACCGGCCGATGGCACTCTGCCGAGTGCCGGCACCGATCCAGACCGATGCACCGCGCACCTCGATACCGTCGAGTCCGGACAGCCGGCTGATGTCGATCAAATGCTCGAAGGCGGCCAGACGCAGGACCAGCATCGGCATCAAACTCTGGCCGCCGGCAATGAATTTGGCATCGTCGCCGAGTTCGGCGAGCAGGCTGACGGCCTCGAATGCGGTCGCCGGGCGGTGATAGTCGAACGCTGCGGGCTTCATCGGGCCACCGATCCCGCGCGCGCGGCATCCACCATCGCGACAATCCTTGCCGGGCTCAGCGGTAGTTCACCGACCTCGATACCGAACGGCGCGAGCGCATCGGCAACGGCATTGACCACGGCCGGCGCCGACCCGATCGCACCACCTTCGCCCACGCCCTTGAACCCGCCGGGCCCGGGACCCATCGTCTCGACGTGCACTATCTCGATGTTGCTGGGCACCTCGGTTGTTGTCGGCATCAGGTAGTCCATGAATGTGGTGGTCACCGGGTTCCCGGATTCGTCGTAGGCCATGTGTTCGTAGAGCGCACCGCCGATACCCTGCACCGCTCCGCCCCGGATCTGGCCCTCCACCACGTTCGGGTTGATCATCGGGCCGATGTCCTCCCCGACGATGAACCTCAGCAGGGTCACCTCTCCGGTCTCGATGTCGACTTCGCACGTACACACATGGGTGGCATTGGCCCAGATCATCGGGGCCTGCGCCTTGTAGCGGCCACTGGACTCGAGCCCCGGCGTCACGTCCGGCGGCAGTGAATCCGGTTGGTAATAGGCGATGTCCGCGATCTCCGCGAGCGTGAGCTCCGGCCCGGGAACACCGCGGACCGATGCGCGGCCGCGGATGAAGTCGATGTCCGCGACATCGGCACCCAACTTGTGGGCGGCGATCGCCAGGATCTTCTCCCGCAGACCGGTGGCCGTCACGGCCACCGCACCGGCCGTCATGGAACCCGTACGGCTGCCCTGGGTCCCGGCGCCGAACGGGGTGAGCGCGGTGTCACCCTGGATGGTGTGAACGTCTTCGATCGCCACACCGAGTGCGTCCGCGGTCAATTGCACCACGGTTGTCTCGACGCTGTTGCCCGCGGACCCGCCGTTGACGTAGACATCCACCGTCCCTGACGGATTGACCCGGATCGTGGCGCCCTCGGTTGCCATGAACGGTGTCGAGGCCGAGGTCGGTTCGATGTAGGTGCAGGTACCCACACCCAGATAACGCCCCTCTGCCCGGGCGGCCTCCTGCTCGCGCCGAAATGCCGGATAGTCGAGCGCCTCGATCGCCTTCTCGAACGTCTCGAGCGGTGTCGCGTCCGAATAGGGCATTCCCAGCGGGTTGCTCACCGGCATCTCGTCCGCGCGGAGCAGATTACGACGTCGCAGTTCGATCGGGTCGATGCCCATCTGCCGGGCGGCGGTGTCGAGCAGCACCTCTCGGGCCATCGACTCGTACTGCCACGGTCCGCGGTACGCCACTCGGCCAACAGTGTTGGTGTACACCAACTTCAGGCTGAACGTGGCCTGCGGAACCCGGTACGGACCGGGGAACAACATGCCCACCGCACCCGCACCGGTCAGGGGCGACGGAATCGGGTAGGCCCCGATGTTCTGCACGTGATCGAGTTCGGCGGCAATGATTTTCCCGTCGGAGTCGAAGGCCATCCGGGCATCACCGTGATCCTGGCGCGCCATACCCGCCGACATCAGGTGCTCCTGTCGATCCTCGATCCACTTGACCGGAACACCGATCTTCTTCGCGGCGATCATCACGCAGATCTCTTCGCGCTGCGGGACCACCTTCTGACCGAATCCACCTCCGGTGTCCTTGCACACCACCCGAACCCGGTGCTCGGGGACACCGAGCACCCGCGCAGCGAACCCGCGCGCTTCGTGCGGCGACTGGCTGGAGATCCAGATCGTCATCTCACCACTGGGAGAAGACCATTCGGCAACAATGCCCCGCGTTTCCATCGGCATCGGCGAATGGGCCTGCTGGTACACGGTTTGGCGGACGACATGGGCGGCCGCGTCGAAGATCGGATCCATCTCCGCCGCCGGACGTCCGGGGAGTTCGATCGCCAGATTCCGCGCGAATGCCTCATGGACCAGTTCCTCGGAATCCTGTGCGGTCCGATAGTCGACGACCGGTGGCAGCACGTCGTAATCGACGATCACCATATCGATGGCGTCTTCGGCGATGTAACGACTCGTGGCGATCACCAGGGCGATCGGGTCACCGACGAATCGCACCTCGTCTTCGGCCAGCGCGGGCCACTGCGCCGATCCGCCGACCATGCCATCGAGGGAGTAGCGCAGTTCGTGGACACCGGGATTGATGTCGGCGGCAAGGTAAATGGCCTTGACGCCATCGATGGCCAGCGCCTCGGAGGTGTCTATACCCAGGATCCGGCCCCGGGCGACCGTGCTCCGCACAAACGCGATGTGCAGCATGCCCGCCCGGGTGATGTCGTCGACGTAGCACCCGGCGCCGGCCACGAGCCGGGCGTCCTCGACCCGCGGCACCCGCGCGCCGACGTACCGGGTGGTTGAAATTTCAGTAGTGCTCACCGGTGCCACTCCTCGACCTCGACCACACGAACCCCTTTCGGTGCCGGCCCGCCACACTGCGCATGATCGACATACTTTTGTGCACTCGCTCAGCTTTGTAGGATTGCGGTATGTATAGCAGTTTTCGGAGAAGTCGGTCAAGGTTTTGCCGACCTTTGCAGTCCGGCAAAACACCAGGTCTTTTGGCGTGACCGAGGGGGTACGACGCCGCCGGGTGGACGGCGCCGGAGAGTCCGAAACCCGTGACGCCCTGGTGCGGGCGACCGCTCAGATCATGCTCGAGGAAGGCTACGCGGCGGCCACCTCACGACGGGTCGCCGCGCGCGCCGGGATCAGGCCACCCCTGGTGCACTACTACTTCCCGACCATGGACGATCTGTATCTGGCCGTCTTCCGGGACGGCGCCGAGGCCAACCTGAAACGCCTCAAGCAGGCACTGCTCGAAGAGCAGCCCATGCGCGCCATCCTCCGACTGCACAGCGACCCGAAGGGCACGGCGCTCCAGATGGAATTCATGGCGCTGTCGAATCACCGCAAGGCGATCCGCTCCGAGATCGCGGCGTACGGACTACGTTTCCGCGAGATCGAGACAGCCGCGTTCGCGATGCTGATGGGCGCCCGCGGTATCGATCCGCGCGATCTCCCACCGGTCGCGGTGTCGGTGGCGGTCACCTGCGTGACCCGCACCCTGGTCATGGAGAACGAACTGGGAATCACCGTCGGGCACGACCGGACCCAACGGGTACTCGACGATCTCGTGCAGCAGCTCGAATTGCGGTCGCCGGCGACCGGCCGCGCTCCCGAGTAGGCCTGGAACAACTCGAGACCGAGCAGGATCTGGTCAACTACCGCGACAGCGAACGCGCTACCCGAAGCGGGCGACGTACCTTCGCTGCCAGGGCATTTCCACCGATCCCCGGCGGTAGTGGGCCCGCACATAGTCGACGGCCCGCTCGGCGGGCACCCCGTCGATCACCGCCAGCACGGCCAACGCCGTCCCGGTCCGCCCGCGTCCGCCGAGACAGGCCACCTCCACCCGTTCGGACTCGGCGCGCTGCCACACCTCTCGAAACGCCTCGGCGGCCGACGCCCGGTCGGCCGGTAGCCAGAAATCCCGCCATCGCAGCCACCGACTGGGCCAGGCCACGGCCGGCGGCGGGTGGCCGAGCAGGTAGAGCCCGAACTCGGGCGGCGGACCGGCGGGCATCGGGTCGCGTAATCCCCGCCCCCGCACGCGTCTGCCGGACGGCAGCGTGAGCACGCCCTCCATCGAGTCTTCCCAGTTCAGAGCCATGGCGCGTCAGGGTAGATCGCGAACCCTGCACCGAAACCGGATATCTGCTGACAGCGGATTCTGATGACGAATCGATGTAACGGTGTAATTATGTAATCACCTACCAAGGAGGCATCATGAAAGGCACACATCCAGGCTCCAGAGGACCCGGCGGACGCCGTGGCGGCTGGCAGCAGGCGCAACTCCCGGACGCCGGTGACGCCGGTGCCTGGTTCACCGGGCGACTGCCCGACGAGTGGTTCGACGGACCCGTCGAGGTGACCGTCGACCGGGACGAGATCACCGTCATCGGCACCCTCACGGCCCCGGACACCGGCGACGACAGCGATACCGGCAACTCCGCGACCGCCGCGGCACAAGGTCGCGCGTCGCGCTTCCGGGAGGACACCCGCGCCGAGCGGATGTCCATCGCGGACGAGGCCCAGGCCCGCTACGCACGCAAGGTCTCATGGGGCGTCAAGGTCGGCGATGAGCGGATCCTGTTCACCCATATCGCCGTACCCGTGATGACCCGACTTCGTCAGCCGGAACGGCAGGTCCTCGACACCCTCGTCGACGCCGGGGTCGCCCGATCGCGTGCCGACGCACTGGCCTGGTCGGTCAAACTCGTCGGGGCCCACACCGACGAATGGCTGGGCAAGCTCCGGTCCGCGATGGACGAGGTCGACAACCTTCGCGCCGAAGGTCCAGAACTCTGACCCAGCCACCATCGAAAATTCGCGCCACTTGCCTGCGTTCGCGCCGGTTACAACTGGTGCGAACGCAGGTAAGTGGCGCGAATTTTGGGTTGGCGAGCCCGCGCTAGAGGAACCAGCCGCTGTTCTTCGCCCGCCACAACATCTCCGACCAGTATCCCCAGTCGTGGGTGCCGGTGATCGGGTAGTCGGTGGTGATGGGGAGACGATTGATCGCCGCCTGCACCTCGAATGCCCGGGTTTGGGCCAGGGCCAGCGTCTCGAGCGGTGAGCCCTTGAGCGAGTTGATGGGATCGGTGTTGTACTGCCCCCACAGGCCGGTCGACGCCGCCACCCGAACCCTGAGCCCTTGCATCTTCGTCACCTGGATGAGTGGATCGTTGTCCGCCCATCGCGGGCTCCACGGCGGTCCGAACATGCTGTCGGCGTTGAACGGGCCGACCCCGGCCTCGATACCGGCATCGATGAGCATCAGCCGCACCGCCGAACGGGTGCCCGGGATGGACAACGCCAGCACGCCGGACATGGAGAACGCATGCGAGAAGTTCTGCCGGTTGTTCGCGGCGATCACGAGGGCGGGACCACCTCCCATCGAGATCCCGGCAATCGCGTATCTGCCGCTGGGCCCGCGAAGCCCCCGACCGTCCATGGCCTGGACCAGGCTCCGGGTGATCACGCAGTTCCACTCGTACCGGAACTGCTGGTTGTTGAAGTTGCTCGGGGCATCCCAATCGGCGTACCAGCTGGCCAGGCCGCCGACGGGCTGAACCACGTTGACACCCGAGTCGGCCATGTCCTGGACCCGGGTGTTGTGTTCCCACCCGCTGACATCGTTGGTCGCCCGCAGTCCGTCGAGGAGAACCACCGTCTTGTAATTCCCCGGTCGCGCCCAGTAGTTGACCTTGATCGAACCCGGCATGCCACAGGCGTTGATCCACATCGTCTGCCGCGCAGGTGCCGCATGTGCGGCGCCCGATCCGATGGTCAGGCCGAGAACGATCAACATCGTCGCGCTGAGCGCCGCAGCAAGTGAACGTTGTCTGATTCGAGCGCCCGAACGTCTGGCTTGAAAGAATTTCATCGACGGTTCTCCCTCAGGCTGGTTTTGCCACCTGATACCTATGTCGCCAAAAGCCCAACAAATGTAACGCGAGTGAACTGCTAATTCACCAAAAAGGCCAAACACTCAAAGGAATTAGGACAATCCCGGCATTTCGGCAATGGTGATGCGGACAGACCCACTTTCCGGCGTGGGGCCCGCGAATGCCCTATACACCGCAACCGAATTCGTGCCGATGTTCGAAAAACCATTGCCCACTCGACGGGACTTCAGGACAGCGAATGGTGCGGCACCAAAACGTCTTTCAACCGGGCGGTCACTCACCGGCGCCGACAATCATCGCCAACGCGCTTTCCACCGCTGCCGCGATCGCCGTCACGCCCGGTATGTGGTCGGAGTCGGTTTCGATACCGATCCACAACCGTCCGTCGTAGGACGCTGCCGTGAAGCCGATCCGGACGTTGCCGGCAAGGGGACCGAGCGGCCACAATTCGACAAGTGGTGCACCGTCGAGAACCAGCCGCCGACCGGGACCCCTGACATTCGACGCAACGGCCGCGATCATGTGCTGATGCCGCGCAACGACGTTGAAGCCCTTCGCAAGCAGGGCCGAACGAATGACGGTCCCCGACGCCCGCGCCAAGGCCTTCGACGCCGCGGTGCGTTCGGCGACCACCGCGAGCGCGGAAACCGGTTCGGCGAGTGGGACATCGACGATCATCACACCGACGGCATTGTGCGCGGGATCGTGCGCATCGATTCTCACCGGCACCGAGATCGCCAGGGTCTCCGGAATCGGTTCTCCCGCAAGGTCGAGCACCATCCGAAGACCCTGGCCGACCGCCACGAGATAGGCGTCGTTCACCGTTGCACCACCGCGCCGGGCAGCCGTTTCGAGCCCCGCGAGATCGACACTGGCGCACGACACCGCCCGGTTCCCGCCGACCGGGCCGAGCAGCGTCCGGGACCTGATGCGCGACTGCATCATCGAGCGCATCCGGAAGCCCAGCCGGGCGGCGAACGGCGGTCTCGGAACATCTTCATACTCAACGGCTCTCACCGGGTGTGCATCCGTTCCCGGCGACTCCCCTTCCCCGAACAGGCGCTCCATCAATGCGCTCGCGCGAGCTCCGTCGACCAGCGCGTGATGAAGCCGCACCACCATTCCGCAGCCGGCAGGTCGGGCGGACGGGACGAGCGCGATGTGCCAGGGCGGGCGGCCGGGATCCAGGGGCATCATCACCAGGCGCCCGCACACATCTTCGAGACCTTCACCGGGCATCGGCTCCTCGACGGTGATGTGCACCGTCAGATCTGCCGGTTGGTGGGTCCACCACCACCGGTGGTCATGATGCTCGGGACGCTGGTGCAGGCCAACCTCGGCTTCGATCCGCGGCGCAAGTGAACGACGGAGACGAGCGATGTCGGGCCGCCCGTCGGGGTCGATGAAGCCGCCGGCGCCGAGCACTCCGGCCAGCGTCACAACATACGGCTGACCACCGGCGCTGATACCCAGCGTCGCAACATCGGCCGCAGCGATGGGCACATCCGGGATCGACCCGTGCATCGGAAACCCCCAAGCTGACGATCCTTCGAATATCCCGGACGGTACGCCTGATTCACTCAGCGGTCAGCGCGCGGCTGTTGTCCTTGAGTTCGAAGCCACTGCGACCGAGCGTTCGGGCACCTTCGACCAATGCGGCGCACACCCGGGCGGCCTCGGTATAGCCCAGGCCGCCCGGCGGGTGGATATTGCTGATGCAGTTGCGCATCGAGTCGGCCCGGCCCGGCGTCGGTAGGTGGGTCAGGTAGATACCGACACTGTCGGCGACCGACAACCCCGGCCGTTCACCGATGATGACGATCAGCGTGCCCACCTTCTGGGCCGCCCCGATGTGATCACCCAACGCCACGCGCGCCTGGGTCGCGATCACCGGCGGGGCGAGCGAATAGCGCTGTGCCAGCACATCTTTCAATGCAGACAACAAGCCTGCACCGTGTTCCGCGAGCGCGATCGGCGACAATCCGTCGGCCAACACGAAACCGATGTCGGCGCCGATGTCGTCCACCGAACCCAGGTCCACCGGCGTCCGCCCGAGGTCGGGCCGTCTCAGGTACTCGCTGCGGTCGACGGCCTGGCTCGTCACCACCAGCGGGTCCCCCAGACCCACCGCTGCGACGTCGGCGACCAATGCATCGACGTCGAGGGGTTGGTGGACCGCGTCCCGGGCCGCGGCGTGGGCGGAGGCGAACTCGAGTACTCGGGTGGTGGGTAACGAATCCCCGGCGCGCCCCAGCCCGATTCGTGCGGCCGTCCGCAACCGCAGCGCCTCCCACAGCTCACTCATCGGACCACCGGCCCGGCGAGGGTACGCAGCGGCGAGGCCTCCGGCGCCAGATCCAGCACGCGACCGTCCGGGCCGAGCATGCCGACCCGCTCGAGCCAGGCGGCGAACTCGGGCGCCGGCGCCAAACCCAGTGTGCGGCGGGCATACAACGCATCATGGAAGGACAGACTCTGGTACCCGAGCATCACATCATCGGCCCCCGGCACGGTGATGACAAACGGGACGCCCGCGACGCCGAGCAGTGTCAGCAGGTTGTCCATGTCGTCCTGATCGGCTTCGGCATGGTTGGTGTAACAGACGTCCACCCCCATCGGCAGGCCCAGCAGCTTGCCGCAGAAGTGGTCCTCGAGGCCGGCCCGGAGGATCTGCTTGCCGTCATACAGGTATTCCGGGCCGATGAATCCGACCACGGTGTTGATCAACAACGGATCGAGTTCGCGCGCAACGGCATACGCACGCGTCTCCAACGTCTGCTGATCAACCGGTTTGCCGCCGGTCCCGATATGCGCACCCGCCGACAACGCCGATCCTTGTCCGGTCTCCAAATACATGACGTTCTCGCCGACCGTCCCGCGCTGTAACGACTTACCTGCCGCGTTCCCCTCCCGGAGCACGGCGAGGTCGACACCGAAACCCTTGTTGGCGCCCTCGGTTCCGGCAATCGACTGGAAGACCAGGTCCACCGGCGCCCCGGCTTCGATCAGGCCGATCGTGGTGGTGACGTGTGAGAGCACACATGATTGCACCGGAATCTCATACCGCTGCCGGATGTCGTCGAGCAGATGCAGCAGTTCCGAGGTGGCGTGCGGCGAGTCGGTGGCCGGATTGATCCCGATCACCGCATCCCCACAGCCGAGCAACAATCCGTCGAGGGTGGCCGCGGCGACCCCCGTCGGATCGTCGGTGGGATGGTTCGGTTGCAGTCGGGTGGCGAGCGTTCCAGGCAAGCCGATCGTGGTCCGGAATGCCGAGACCACCGAGACCGCACGGGACACTGCGATCAGGTCCTGATTGCGCATCAGCTTGCTGACCGCTGCCGCCATCTCCGGCGTCACCCCTCGAGACACCGACGTGAACGTCGCGGCAGCGGCCTCGGCAGGCCCGGCGGCCACCTCGAGCAACCAGTCCCGGAACTCCCCCACCGTGAACGAACCGATCGTCGAAAAAGCCTGCGCATCATGGGTATCCATGATCAGCCGGGTGATCTCATCGGCGTCGTACGGGACCACGTCCTCGTTCAGGAACGCCGTCAACGGCACATCGGCCAGGGCCCACTGCGCGGCCGCCCGTTCGGTCCCCGATTCGGCGGCGCACCCGGCCAATTCGTCCCCGCTGCGCGCCGGCGTCGCCTTCGCGAGCAGCTCCACCAGCCCGTCGAACGCGTAGGTGGTGCCGCCAAGGGTATGTCGATAGAGCGTCACGCCTTATTCCATTTCGTCTTCTGCCTCGGCCAGCAATGCGAACTCTTCGTCGGGCGAGTTCGCCACCAGGTGTTTGCGGCTGTAGAGACCAAAGTAGGCCATGAAGACAACAAACGCGCCCAGACACCAGAGCGCGGCTGTGGTGTCGACCAGGAAGGTGGCGATCACCGAGGCGACGGCGATCACCAGCGCGAAACCGGTGGTGTAGATCCCACCCGGGGTCTTGTACGGACGTGGCATATCGGGCTCGCGGACCCGGAGCACGATGTGACTGACCATCATCAGCACGTAGCTGAGCGCAGCTCCGAAGACGGCCATGTTCAACAGGATTGCGCCCTCGCCGGTGAAGGTGAGCGCGAAACCGATGATGCCCGGGATGATCAGCGCCCAGGTCGGCGCCTTCCGGCTGTTGGTGACCGACAGAGCGGTCGGCAGATAGCCGGCCCGTGAGAGGGCGAACAGTTGCCGGGAGTAGGCGTACATGATCGAGAAGAAGCTCGCGACCAGACCGGCCAGCCCGATGTAGTTGACGACAGTCGCGGCACTGCCGTCGATCGCATCGACCAGTGGGTTCGCCGACTCACCGACACCCTGCGCGCCGAGCGCACCGGTGGCCATGAACAGCACCAGGGCACCGGTCAGGAGCAGGACGCCCATGGCGGCGATGATGCCGCGCGGCACGTTCTTCTCGGGATTCTCGGCTTCTTCCGCGGCCAGCGGTACGCCTTCGATGGCCAGGAAGAACCAGATCGCAAACGGGATCGCGGACCAGATGCCCAGGTAGCCGAATGGCAGGAAGTCCGACGATCCGGCTGCATCCGGATCAGCGGCGATATCGGTGAGCAGTCCCGCGTCGAAACTGCCGATGGCGGCGATACCGAAGATGACCAGCCCGACCAGAGCAATCGCGGTGATGACGAACATCGCTTTGAGGGCCTCACCTGCGCCGACGAGATGGATACCGATGAAGACCACGTATACGGCGAGGTAGACCCACCAACCATCGGAGATGCCGAACAGGTCCAGCGACTCGACATATCCACCGATGAAAGTGGCGATGGCCGCGGGCGCGATCGCGTACTCGATCAGGATCGCGGTGCCGGTGGCGAACCCGCCCCACGGGCCGAGCGCCCGCCGGGCGAAGGTGTAACCACCACCGGCTGCCGGCAGCGCGGAGGACATCTCTGCCATCCCCAGCACCATGGCGAAATACATCGCGGCGATGATCACCGACGCGATGAGAAGACCACCGAATCCGCCTTCGAGCAGACCGGCATTCCATCCGGCGTAATCACCGGAGATCACATAACTGACACCGAGCCCGGCGAGGAGAACCCACCCGGCTGTGCCCTTACGCAGTTGACGCTTCTGAAGATATTCGGAGGACTCCGAGATCTCGGTTGCATGGGTCATGCCGAACGGTATCGAGCCTTTGCAGCGCGGAGGTTAGCGTCAGCTTGCGACTGTGTTTCGTGCGTTGGTCAGCTGACGGCCTGTTGGTCCACGGCCAATGCATGCGGGTACGCGTCCGCGCGATCCTGGAACGAGAGGATCGACGGGTTCAGGATCACCCCTTTGCGGATCTCGATCGCCCGCGAGATGACCGGCGCCCGATCCCAGGCCGACGGCCCGTCCATGATCACGCTCAGATGTGGGAGCAACGCCGAACTGATCTCCCAGGTCGCCGAGTCCCAGAGATACGAGGGACTGTGATCGACGGCGTAATAAAGGACGTTGTTCCCTACGGTGAACGACGGCTCGGTGAACGTGGTCGGGCGGGCCCAACTGAAGCCCATGCCTTCGTCGCACGACACATCGATGATGATGCTGCCCGCTTCGAACCCCGCCAGGTCGGCTTCGTCGAGAAACGTCAGCGGCATGTCCGTGTTCTGCAGGACACAGTTGACGACGATGTCGTTGCCGCCGAGGAATTCCGCCACCGACACCCGACCGTCCGGCGTCTGCGCCGACATACGCGCCGGATCTCCGCACTCGCCGTACTCGAGTTGCACGATCTGAGTTCCATGGATCGGTGAACCGACCGCCGCGACATCACGGTTGGTCAGGACATACACTTCGCCGACCCCGTGCGCATTCAGCGCCGTCACCGCACCGCGTGCGGTGGCCCCGAAGCCGATCACGGTGGCCGTCAGCCGACGGCCGTAATCACCGGTCTTGCCTGCCAGTTCCAGCGCGTGCAGCACCGAGCAGTAACCGGCCAATTCGTTGTTCTTGTGGAATACATGAAGTGCGAAGCGGCCGTCTTCGGTCCAGTGGTTCATCGCCTCGAATGCAATGAGCGTCAACCGCCGCTCAATCGCGACCTGGGTGAGCTCGGCATCCTGCACACAATGTGGCCAGCCCCAGACCGTCTGCCCCACACGCATTTCCAACAGATCTGCGGCCTGGACCTTGGGTAGCAGGATGACATCGCAGTCGGCGATCAATTCCGCGCGAGAAGCGATCCCGCCGACCAGTGGCAGAAGATCTGCGTCAGCGACTCCGAAATGCTCCCCGTAGCCGTGCTCAAGGTGTATGAACGGGCGCAATTCGGCGTCGATATCCGCGAAATGCCGCGGATGGATAGGTAGGCGACGTTCGTTCTCTTTACCCGAATGAGCAAGTATCCCAACCGAAAGTCTGGGCACCTCAGCGTTTCTTGCTGCCGGTGAAAATGGTCTCGCCGGGCGCGGCATCGGCCATGCCTTTTTTGATGGCGCGCTTTTCCTTGAGGGACTTGCCGGATTTCTGTGACATGCCTTGACGCGGCGATTTGTCTGCCATGTGGCGATCCCTTGATTGAGAACCTGATAGGTCCCGATCCGCCCACCCTACGCTGACGGAACCACAACCACCGGGCGCGACCTGCGCTGTCATACCGGTGTGAAAAACTTGCGGCATGCTTCGTATCGCCACCTGGAACGTCAACTCCATCCGCGCCCGCAGCGAGCGGGTGGTCAACTGGCTCGAGCGTTCGAACATCGATGTCCTGGCCATGCAGGAGACCAAGTGCAAAGACGAGCAGTTCCCGGCGATGGGTTTCGAAGCGGCCGGGTATGAGGTCGCCACCTCTGGCTTCAGCCAGTGGAACGGCGTGGCGATCGCGTCGCGGGTCGGCATCGAGGACATCGCGCGCAAGTTCGACAACCAGCCCGGATTCAGCAAGGACCCCGAGGTGGACCCGGTGCTGGAGGCCAGGGCACTCGGCGCCACCTGCGGCGGCGTGCGGGTCTGGAGTCTGTACGTGCCCAACGGCCGCACCCTCACCGATCCGCATTACACCTACAAACTCGAATGGCTGGCCGCATTGCGTGACAGTGCGGACAAGTGGCTGGCCGATGACCCGCAGGCGCAGATCGCCCTGACCGGTGACTGGAACATCGCCCCCACCGACGACGACGTGTGGGATCCGGCACTGTTCGTGGACAAGACGCACACCTCAGAACCCGAGCGCAGCGCATTCGAGGCGATGATCAAGACCGGATACACCGACGTGGTGCGGCCGCATGCACCCGGACCCGGTGTGTACACCTACTGGGATTACACCCAGCTCCGGTTCCCCAAGCGGCAGGGCATGCGCATCGACTTCAGTCTGTGTTCACCGGCATTGGCGGCGCGGGTCACGCACGCCGAGATCGACCGCGAGGAACGAAAAGGCAAAGGCGCCAGCGATCATGCTCCGGTGATCATCGAGATCGGCGACTGACCCTCACTTCTCGGGGCGTTCGGCCAACTCCTCGGCGATCTTGCGCAGCGACCGCGCCAGGACGTCCCGTTCGGTCTCATCGAGTCCGGCCAGGGCTTTCTCGAGCGCCTGGATCCGCCGAGAACGATTGCCGTTGCCCAGTTCGATACCGGTCTCACTCGGCGCCAGCAGGCTGGCCCGGCCGTCGGCCGGATCCGCGGTCCGCACCACCAGGCCGTCCCGTTCGAGACCGGTGACGATCCGCGACATCGTCGGGACGGTGAGATTCTCACGTTCGGCCAGTTCCGAGAGCCGGATCGGCACCCCGGTGTCGAGCAGCACCCACAGCGCCGACAGTGAACTCAATGGCAGTGAACTCTTGTTCGCTCCCGCCCGCAGCGCCCTGGCGATCCTCGCGAGATCACGCGAAACCGAGGCGGCGGCGTTATTGGAAGCTGTCATGAACAGGTAGTTTACGTGCGCAGAATTCGGACTTGGCGGGCTATCGGTCAGCGTGCCCCGAACAAGGCACCCCCGACAAGGCATCTCGGCAACGACCCCACCGCAAAGTGAGTGCGGTCAGTCCGCCCGGGTCGTATCCACGTCTTTGCCCGCCTCGGCGGCACTGGCGGCCTGGGCGGCACCGGACCACGCGATCACCATCGCACCGACCACCGCGACGACAAACCCGGTGACCGCGAGCCAGGTCCGTCCCGGCACCGCGTCGTCGCCGAGCCAGATGATGCCGACGACTGCAGGCAGGACTGTCTCTCCGACCACCACGGCCGCCGTCGCGGCGTTCACCGAGCCGATCTGCAGGGCAACGGTATTGAGGTAATAGCCCCCGACCCCGGCCAACAAGATCGCGTAGGCCGCCGGGTCGGTGATGATCTCGATGACGTCGAAATCCGAGATCCCGTCGAGGATTCGCACCGCCACCGCGACCACCCCGAACATCGCACCGGCACCGAGGCCGGCGGCGACCGAGGCCCGTGAACCCAGCCGGCGGACGAGACCGAGGGATACACCGGCAAGGGCGATTGCGGCAACGAGAACACCCCAGTGGAACCAGCGCCCGTCGTGACCGGTGCCGTCCTCGTCCGCCGACAATCCGATCGCGATGAGCGCACCGACCACCGCGCCGATTGCAATCCAATCCCGGGGCAGCAGTTTGATGCCGAGGATGAAGATCCCGAGCACCGCGGTGACGACCAGATACGAACTGACGATGGTCTGGGACAAGAACAGCGGTGCCAGACGTGAGGCCACGGCATTGCCCGCGAAACCGAGTACATCGAGGACCGTACCAACGAGGAAGGCACCGGTCAGCACCGCCGCGGCGGTGGCACGCAGGGTCGGAGCGCCGGTGGAGGTCTCGAATCCGGCCACACCCCTGGTCACTGCGTCCTGTTTGGATTGGCGTGCGCCGTAGGCCTGCAGAACAGAAGAGGTGCCGTACGCCAGAGCGGCGAACACGGCTGCCAGGACGCCATAGACCATCTGCCGAGTATGACCGATCAAGTACCTGACAATGCCCGGAAACCGGGCCTCCGGGGGATCCCTGACACCAAAACCCCGAACGGTGACGTAAGCTACACCGAGGACAACTACACAAGCACGGGGGCTCTCATCGATCCGAGGGCTGAGATGACGGCAGGCGGCCGTCGACCGGATGAACCTGACCGGATAATGCCGGCGTAGGGAGAACACCATGGCGAACGCCGTCCATTCCGTCACGACCGGACCCATTCGTGGCAGCTCGAAGACCTACCAACAGATCGACCATCTGCGCGTGCCCGGCCGGCGGGTGCACCTGTCCAACGGCGAGCATCACGACTTGTATGACACGTCCGGTCCCTATACCGAGAACGACCCGCGACTCGACCTCGAAGCCGGACTCCCCAAGACCCGCGACACCTGGCAACGACCGGCCGCCATCAACGGAGTGAGTACTCAGTTGGCTTGGGCAAGAGCAGGTTTGATCACCGACGAGATGCGGTACGTGGCCGCACGGGAACAACTGCCCGCCGAACTCGTCCGCGACGAGGTGGCCGCCGGCCGTGCCGTCATACCCGCCAATCACCGACATCCGGAATCGGAACCGATGATCATCGGCAAGGCGTTCACCGTGAAGGTCAACGCCAACATCGGGAACTCAGCCGTCACCTCGTCCGTCGCCGAGGAGGTCGAGAAGATGGTGTGGGCAACCCGGTGGGGCGCCGACACCATCATGGATCTGTCCACCGGCAAGGACATTCACGCCACCCGCGAATGGATCATGCGCAATTCGCCGGTACCGGTGGGCACCGTACCCATCTACCAGGCCTTGGAGAAGGTGAATGGCGATCCCACGAAGCTGACCTGGGAGATCTACCGCGACACCGTGATCGAGCAGGCCGAGCAGGGCGTGGACTACATGACGGTGCACGCGGGCGTGTTGTTGCGATACGTGCCGCTGGCCGCCAACCGCGTCACCGGCATCGTCTCGCGGGGTGGTTCGATCATGGCGGCCTGGTGTCTGGCCCACCACGAGGAATCGTTCCTCTACACACATTTCGACGACCTCTGCCGGATCTTCGCACACTACGACATCACGTTCTCACTCGGTGACGGACTGCGTCCGGGCTCGATCGCCGACGCGAACGACGCCGCCCAGTTCGCCGAGCTGCGCACGCTCGGCGAGCTGACCAAGATCGCCAAATCTTTTGGCGTGCAAGTGATGATCGAAGGACCCGGCCACGTTCCCATGCACAAGATCGTCGAGAACGTCCGGCTCGAAGAGGAACTCTGCGAAGAAGCGCCCTTCTACACCCTCGGCCCACTGGCCACCGATATCGCACCGGCATACGACCACATCACCTCCGCCATCGGCGCTGCGATGATCGCCCAGGCCGGTACCGCGATGCTCTGCTATGTGACACCCAAAGAACATCTGGGCCTGCCCAACCGGGACGACGTGAAGGTCGGGGTGATCACCTACAAGATCGCCGCCCACGCCGCCGACCTCGCGAAGGAACATCCCCGCGCGCAGGAACGGGACAACGCACTGTCGAAGGCGCGCTTCGAGTTCCGCTGGAACGATCAGTTCAATCTCTCACTCGATCCCGACACCGCAGTGGAGTATCACGACGAGACGATGCCGGCGGAGCCTGCCAAGACCGCCCATTTCTGCTCGATGTGCGGCCCGAAGTTCTGCTCGATGCGCATCTCCGCCGATGTCCGTGAATACGCCGAGAAACACAATTTGGTGACCCAGGACGACATAGACCGCAAATTGGCAGCCGACATGGCGGCGAAGTCCCAGGAGTTCCGCGACAAGGGCAGCGCCGTGTATCTGCCACTGGTCGAGGCAGATTCAGTTTCGGGATCATGAATCGGACTCCACTGCTCCCCCTCGCCGAACCGGGACAGAGCCCGGTTCGGGTGATGACCATCGCCGGCACGGATTCCGGTGGTGGCGCGGGTATCAACGCCGACCTGCGCACGATGGCGTTGCTGGGCCTACATGCCACCGCGGCGGTGGCCGCGGTGACGGTTCAGAACAGTGTTGGGGTCAGCGGGTTTCACCCGATACCCCCCGATGTGGTGGCGAGCCAGATCCGTTCGGTGGTATCCGATATCGGGATCAGCGCGGCCAAGACCGGCATGCTCGCCTCCGGCGACATCATCAACGCGATCGTCGATGTCGCGGGCGATCTCGACATCGGCCGTGGCCGGTCCATCCCTCTCGTTGTCGACCCGGTCTGTGCGTCCATGCACGGTGATCAGCTATTGGCCGACGAGGCGATGCACTCGTTGCGCGGCAAGCTCATTCCCATCGCCACGGTGATCACGCCCAACCTCGACGAGGTCCGGCTGATCACCGGGATCGACGTCACCGACCGAGCCGGCCAGGAGGCGGCCGCCCGCGAACTACACGCACTCGGCGCCCAATGGGCGCTGGTCAAGGGTGGCCACCTACGGTCTGATCCGAACAGCCCGGATCTGCTCTTCGACGGGTCGGAGTTCATCGAACTGACCGCCAAACGCGTTGACACCACCCACGACCACGGTGCCGGTGACACGCTGGCCGCAGCCATCACATGCGCGCTGGCCCACGGCTATTCGGTGCCGGCCGCGATCCGCTTCGCCAAAGCCTGGGTCACCCGTTCACTGTCCGCGGCCTACCCGCTGGGGGCAGGCCACGGACCGGTGAATCCGCTGTGGCGCCTGGAGGGGTGAGACTCAGGCGTCGCGGCGGTCGGTGACCAACACCCCGGCGCCGAAGATCACGACGGCGAACACGAGGTAGTAGATCAACGAGCCGTACGCGTTCCAGTGCCAGTCGATCCCCAGGTCACTGTCGTCGATGAAGTGGCTGCCGTTGAGGAACGGAAGGAACGGTCCCACTGCGTCGCCCACTTTCGGGATCACCGACAACACACCTTCGAGCACAAGACTCCAGACCAGCAGGATCACGATGGCACCTGCCGTCTGCCGGATCAGCGCACCCAGCCCCAGGCCGATCAACACCGACAGGAGCGTGTACACCGGTACACCCCAATACATCCGGACCGCAGTCGATCCGAAGAGTTCGATGTCACTGCCGGAGACGGCTTTCGCCAGTGGCAGTGAGATCACGGTGAGCACAAAGGTCAGCAACGCCGACAGTCCGCCGTAGACAGCAGCCTTGGCCAGCAGCACATTGGACCGCTGCGGAACTGCTTGGAACGACGTCCGGATGGTCCCGAATCGGAACTCACTGGTCACCGCGAGCACCGCCATGATCATCAGCACCGTCACCCCGAACGCGGTGGTGCCCACCAGAAAATCGCTCACGGACATACTGCTGCCGTCGCCGCTGTCGGTGTTGGTCGCCCAACCGAGCAGCAACGCGAGCCCGACACCGAGCACCACCACTATCCCGGTGCACCAGTACGCAGACTTGGTGGTGAGCAGTTTGATCCGTTCGGCCTCAATCGCATGTGCCAACATCAGTTGCCACCTCCCTGCTGGTTCCAGCCCTTCTGATCCACACCCTGCTGTGGCGGCGGCGCCGTTGCCCAGCCCGGGGGCGGTTGGTGGGGAGCGCCCGCCATGGATTCGTTGCCGTGGAAATCGACCGCACCCGATGTCATCGACATGAAGACCTCTTCCAGCGACGCGGTCTTCCCGGACAGCTCGTGCAGTCCGATGCCGTTGGCAGCGGCGATGTCACCCACCTGCTCGGTGGTCACGTTCTCCAGACTCAGTGCCGGGCCGGAACCGTCGTCCATCGGGATGGACCGTAGCCCGGCGGCGGCCAACGCCGATTGCAGTTCGCCGAGCCGCGGACTGCGGACCCGCACGGTGATCTGAGCGCCGCCGGTGAAGTCCTTCACCGAGGAATCCGCAATCAGCTGTCCTCGTCCGATGACGATCAGATGCTCCGCCGTCATCGCCATCTCGGTGAGCAAGTGACTGGAGACCAGAACGGTGCGGCCCTGTTCGGCCAAGGCCCGCATGAACTTTCGAATCCAGACGATGCCCTCCGGATCGAGTCCGTTCACCGGTTCGTCGAAGAGCAGGACTCCGGGATCCCCGAGCAGTGCGGCGGCAAGGCCGAGGCGCTGCGACATACCCAGCGAGAAGCCGCCTGCCTTCTTGCCCGCCACCTCCGTCAGGCCGACGTCGGCGAGGACCTGGTCGACGCGGTGCAGCGGAATCCCGTTGGATGCCGCCATCCACCGCAGGTGGTTGCGCGCCGACCGGTTCGGGTGCACCCACTTTGCGTCGAGAAGCGCCCCCACCTGCGTCAACGGATTCTTCAGGTCGCGGTACAGCTTCCCGTTGATGGTTGCCGTTCCCGCGGTCGGGCGGTCCAGACCGAGAATCATCCGCATCGTCGTCGACTTGCCTGCACCGTTCGGACCGAGGAATCCGGTCACCAGACCGGGCTTCACATCGAACGTGAGGTCACTGACCACCTGATTCTGGCCGTAGACCTTCGTCAATCCCTGAACACTGATCATGGCTCACAGTCTGCCATCGAGCCGTCGGCATCCGCATCATCCTTCAGTCTGACAAAACCGTCATCGGATCAGGTGCGGTCAGCGATCGACCTGCGGCGACGACGCCTGCGCCCAGAACCTCTTCGGGATCCGCCCCGCACCGTGGGCCAGGCGCCCGGCGATCACGGCCGAGCGCATCGCCGCAGCCATCCGCGGCGGATCCGCCGCGCGGGTGACCGCCGAGGCCAGCAGCACTCCCGCACATCCGAGCTCCATCGCCAGCGTGGCATCACTGGCGGTACCGATACCCGCGTCGAGGATCACCGGCACCTGCGCCGCCGCCACGATCATCTCGATGTTGTGCCGGTTGATGATCCCCAGACCGGTACCGATCGGCGACCCCAACGGCATGACGGCCGCGGCGCCCGCGTCTTCGAGCCGCCGGGCCAGGATCGGATCGTCGTTGCTGTACGGCAACACCACGAACCCATCGTCGACCAGCGCGGTGGTCGCCGCGACCAGTTCCGGCCCGTCGGGCAGCAGGGTGCGGTCGTCGCCGACGACCTCGACCTTCACCCAGTTCGTCCCGAGGGCCTCGCGGGCCAGCTGGGCGGTCAGCACCGCTTCGGCGGCAGAGCGGCAGCCCGCGGTGTTGGGCAGTACTTCGATGCCCAAGCGACGCAACAGGTCCAGCACACCGGTCCGGCCCGCGGAGTCGACCCGCCGCATCGCCACGGTCGTGAGTTCGGTCCCCGATGCGATCAGGGCCTCTTCGAGCACAGCCAGATTCGCCGCGCCTCCGGTACCGGTGATCAGGCGCGAATGCAGGGTGCGATCACCGATGATCAGCGGATCATCCACCTTGCACCGCCGTCAGGATCTCGACGCTGCTGCACGATCCGAGTGCGGTGTGCCAGGTGGACTTCGGACGCACCACCCCGTCGATCGCGATGGCCACGCCGGTGCGCGGCAGATCGAGGTGGTCGAGCAGTTCGACCACGGTCATCCCTTCCGGCAACGCGGTGGCAACCCCGTTGACGACCACGTCGGTTGTCATGAGAATCTCCCTGGATCGATGGCCGGTTCGTCAATACTGTTGCCTGCGAGCAGGTCTGCCACCAGATCGGCGGTGATCGCGCTCATCAGGATGCCGTTGCGGCCGTGCCCGGTTGCCGCACAAGTGCGTTCGTCGAGTCTGCCGATGATCGGCAGCCCGTCCGGCGTCAACGGACGCAGACCGGCATCGGCAGAGAGCAGCCGGTATTCGCGTAACGACGGCATCAGCTCGATGGCATCTGCCAGCAGGTCGGCCACACCCCCGACCACCGGTTGCAGATCCGCATCACCGTCGTACTGGGTCGCGCCCACCACGACCCCGTCCGATCGGGGCACAACGTAGACGGCACGGCCGTTGATCAGCCCGCGGACAACATGTTCGGGCGGCGAGAGCGCCCCCTGCGCCCAGCCGAGCCGGAGCACCTCCCCCTTCGAGGGATACACCGGCAAACCCGGCCACAACTTCGTCGATCCCACACCCGCGGTCAGCAACAGCTGATCTTCCGGTGGGCGGCTCAGGTCGCTCACCTCGTCGGAGACGAACCGGACGCCGAGGCCGGATGCGGCTGCGGTGAGTACCGACAACAACCGACGGTTGTCGACCGCCATCTCACTGCGCGCCAGAAAACCACTGCGTACCCGCGTCGACACCGCCGGTTCGAGTCCGCGAATCTCGTTACCGGTCAACGGTTGCACGGGATGACCGCGCTGCCCGAGCCAATCGGCGGCCATCGCGAGCTCGCCGACGTCGGCACTGTCCACCCCGGCCATCACGCTGGAGCGCGCAGCAACCACGCGGGGATCTCCGAGTCTGTCCAGGAAAGCCGGCCATCGGGCCATGGCTCGTTCGGCAAAGGCGAGATGGGCATCTTCTCCGACCCGGCTCTCGCCGGCGATACCGAGCATCCCGGCGGCGACCGCCGATGCCGCATCACCCCGCCCGGGGTCATAAACGGTTACTTGCCAGCCGCTTTCGGCGGCGCGAAGAGCGCACGAGAGCCCGATGACTCCGCCACCGACAATTCCGAGGGTCTTCATCCCACGTCCTTCCTTCGCCGGCATTATCCGGATCAGGTGTAACGGTTTCGCGGACGGTTCGTGTCCTGCGGTCTCAGCCCGAGCGGTTCCCTCGAGCACCCGTGTGTGTACTGCTGAACAGAGTACGCCGGTACATTCGGGAACTGTGACTGCCCACGACCGTTCGGCCCCTGACCACAATCGTTCGAGTGCGGCCCGCAATCGTTTGAGTGCCGCCCGGCTCTACCTCTGCACCGACGCCCGACGCGAGCATGGCGACCTCGCCCGGTTTGCCGACCGTGCGCTCACCGGCGGTGTCGACATCATCCAACTCCGGGACAAGGGTTCGCCCGGCGAGCGCGAGTTCGGGCCGCTCGAAGCAGCCCAGGAGCTGGACCTGCTCGCTGAACTGGCCGAGATCACCGCCCGTCACGGCGCCCTGCTCTCGGTCAACGATCGCGCCGACATCGCCGCGCTGGCCGGTGCCGACATCCTGCACCTGGGCCAGGACGACCTCCCGGTCTCGGCGGCCCGGCGAATCGTCGGCGACGACGTCATCATCGGCCGCAGTACCCACTCGTCCGGCGAGGCCCGCAGCGCCGCAACAGAATCCGGCGTCGACTATTTCTGCACCGGCCCCTGCTGGCCGACGCCGACCAAACCGGGACGCAGTGCGCCCGGACTCGATCTCGTCCGTGACACCGCCGCTCACGCCCCGACCCGTCCCTGGTTCGCCATCGGTGGAATCGACGAGCAACGACTGCCCGAGGTGATCGCCGCCGGCGCGCAGCGCATCGTGGTCGTCCGGGCGATCACGGCCGCACCCGACCCGGAAGCCGCTGCCCGTCGTTTGAAGGACAATCTGCTTGCATCGGCCGAAAACTGAGCGCTATGGTGGGCAGATCATGATGAAACAGCTTCTCGTAGTTCACCGCCGTAGCGGGGTCTGATTCGACCGGCCCCCCGCTGCGGGCCGTTGAGCTATCCGCTGGTCATCCTCTTTCCCGGAAGACCGCCCTCATGAACACTCTGAGCACCAACGATTCACAACACCATCGCGACCACTTCACGGCGCGGTTCGGACGCCCGCTGCCCAGCGCCTTGCATGCCGAAGCAGCGGGTATGAACTGGTCCACCTTCACCAGCACCTATGCCCCCACCTCGGGTCCCCTGCGCCTGGGGAAGTGGTCTGCCGACCGCGGCGCCGGCGACCTGCTGTTCTGTCAGGCGACCATCGCCGACGGTGACCGGATCTCGGCGCTGGCCGCGACCGCATCCGGACCGATCGGCGCGCTCAGCGACATGCTGTATCAGCTCGGTGCCGGAGTCGAGATCTCCGACCTGCACCAGTACGCCCAGGCGGGTGGCGTCACCACCCTCCTTCACTGCGAACGCAACGGCCGTCGGACCTGGTCGATGGGTTCGGGTACAACCGGCGAGGGTTCAGCGCTGGCGGCACTGATCGCGGCAGCGAACCGACTCAGCTGACGGTGCCGGTGTCGGCCGCGGCGACGATCGAACCGAGCCGGTTCCTCAGGTCTGGCCAGCTCGCCCCGAACGCGGGGTGCAGCGGCAGGTCGTCCACCTGATCGGCGCTGACCCAGCGCAACTCCACCGATTCGCCGTTCGCCGTGGTGACCAGCGGGGCCGCGACCTCGGCGATCACGGTGGTGTAGGTCCAACCGCTGGGGGCTCGATGGGTCACCGATTCGGTGTGCACGGTCAGGGCCGCATCGGCGATCCCCGCCTCTTCATCGGCCTCACGCACCGCGGTGTCCACTGCGCTCTCGTGGGAATCGCGGGCTCCGCCCGGCAGTGCCCACGTTCCGCCCTGATGGCTCCATACGGCGCGGTGTTGTAACAGAATCAGCGTCTGGTTCGCTTCACCAAGTGTGAAGAGCAACAGCCCCGCAGCACCGTGACGGCCCCAGTAGCGCGATCCATCCGCGTCGAAAACCCATCCGTCGCCGTCGCCTCGCACCCGACACCTCCTCGCCAGCCCGCGTTCGTTGACAGTCACGCTACTTGCACTGACCGGGTGACACGGGGCCGCACTGCCACAAGTCGGTGATCAATCGAAGTAATGTCGCAGTCAGTCGAGAAAATCTCCGATCAGGACACGACCTGAGACGACCCGGCGAACTCCAGGAAGAAGGGACCGTGTGACCGGCGGCAACGCAACATCTTTGCGTACCCGGTTCATGCGTGCGGATAAGCCCTACTCCGACCGCCCGGCACCGCTGACCCGGCGCGAGCTGATGAATCTGACCCGGGAACGGTCGCCACACCCGATCACGAACATGCGGGAGATCGCCAAGACGAGCCCCGGCAAGCTGATGATCATCATGGCGGTCCTGATCATTTCGTGCGTCACCGTCGGCTGGTATGCCTCCGAAACCCTCGACCAGCGCACCAGCACGCTCGAAGAGATGATCGATGTGACCGAGCCGCTGGCCGAGGCATCGCAGGTGCTCTACAGTTCGCTGTCGATCGCCGACGCAGCGGCCAACACCGCGTTCATCTCCGGCGGACTGGAACCGGCCGCGCTTCGCGACAGCTACAACAACGCCGTGGCCACCGCCGCCAACGCCATGATCGAGTCCGTCAGCGGTACTGCCATGGACAACGCGCAGGTCCGGCAGGACCTGACCACCCTGTCGACCCAGTTGCCGGTATACACGGGGCTCATCGAGTCGGCGCGGATCAACAATCGTCTGGGCAACCCGGTCGGGTCGGCCTACCTGGGTGAGGCGTCGAACATGATGCAGGAGACGATCCTGCCCGCGGCGGAACGCCTCTACACCGAACGTTTCGAGGCCATCGGCAATGCGCGGACCAACTTCACCAGCCCACCGTGGGGTGTCTATTTCGCTCTCGCGCTGGTGCTGGCCGCGGTGATCGCCACCCACCTCTACATCGCCCGCCGCAGCCGCCGTCGTTTCAACGTCGGACTGCTCGTGGCCATCGGGTGTCTGGTGATCGGGTTGGTGTGGTTGCTGGTCGGCGGGTTGCTCTCGGTCAAGGCGACCAGCGATGCCGAAAAACTCGGGGCGGCGCCCCTCGGGGAACTCACCTCTGCCCGGATCCTGACCCAGCAGGCCCGATCGGACGAAACCCTCTCGCTCGTCCGCCGCGGCGATCAGCAAGATTTCGAGGCGAGCTGGACCGAGGCAACCAACGAGATCGATGTGGTGCTGGGCGACTACCTCGACGACGAGAGCAAGGACGTGGCGGAGGACTCCGTCACCGACGCGCTCGATGCGATGGCACTGTGGCGCGACGCGCACGCGGCGATGCTCGAACGCACCAATGCCGGCGACTTCAACGGCGCCACCGCCATCGCGGTCGGCGACAATCCCGACGGCTCGGCCGCCGCATACAGCGCCCTCGACGACGCCCTCGTCGACGGCATCACCCGCACCCGGGAGACCTTCCGCGACGACATCAACACCGCCCGCGTTGTGATCGGATACGCCGGACTCGGGATCCTGCTGCTGGGTATCGGGGCGGCGTTGGCGTCGGCGATCGGCATCGCACCACGGATCCGGGAGTATCGATGACCACGCGCCGCACCCTCCGCCCGGCGGCGGCCGTCATCGCCGTGACCGCAAGTCTGCTCGCGGGTTGTGTACACGCCGCCGCGCCGCCGAATGATCCGCCCTCGGCCACCGCGGCCTGGCCCACCCCGGCCGGTGTCAGCACCGATGTTCCGGTCGAAGCGCCACCGGCCACCGAATCCTGCGACTCCACCGCAAGCCTGTCCCCCGGACCGGTTCCGACGCCCGGACAGATGCCGGCGGGCAGCAGCATGGAGGCCATCTACAAACGCGGGTGGCTCAAGGTCGGTCTCGACATCGGCTCGAACCTGATCTCGTTCCGCGATCCGGTCAGCGGGAGCATCGAGGGATTCGACGTCGACATCGCCAAGGAGATCGCCCGCGGCATCTTCGGCGATCCCGAACGGATCGAGTTCCGGATCCTCAACTCCGACGACCGGATCAGCGCGCTCAAGGACGGTTCGGTGGACATCGTGGTCAAGACCATGAGCATCACCTGCGACCGGCTCGAAGAGATCGCCTTCTCCACGGTGTACTACGAAGCGTCTCAGCGCATACTGACAATGCGGAGCTCGGGCATCAACGGTGTGGCCGACCTCGCCGGCAAACGGGTGTGCGCCGCCCGCGGGACCACATCCATCGCCCGCATCCAGCAGCGCGTTCCCGACGCCATCGTCGACACCGTGTCGACGTGGGCGGATTGCCTGGTGATGCTGCAGCAAGGTCAGGTGGACGCTGTTTCGACCGATGACGCGATCCTCGCCGGGATGGCAGCGCAGGATCCGTACATCCACGTCGTGGGCCAGAGTCTGGGCGAGGAGCCCTACGGGATCGGCATCAACAAGGACGACGAGGACATGGTGCGATTCACCAACGGGGTCCTCGAGCAGATCCGCAACAACGGGACGTGGTTCGAGATCTACAACAAATGGCTCTCGATCCTGGGTCCGAAATACTATCCGCCACAAGCCGAGTACCGGGATTAGGACGCAGATCCGTTGACTGATCATCCTTCCTCCGACAAGACCCCTGAGGTCGGCACCCAAGCTGCCACCCTCAGGGATCTCGAGGTGGGTACGGAACCCTCCGGCGACGACGCGGACGTCCAGACACAAGCGGTGGCGGCCGATATGGCCTTCACCGAGCCGACGCTGCGTGCGCCGGTCGGCACCGCGAGCCAGCCAAATCTCCTGGTACCCACCAGCCGGAGTTCACGTAGTCGCCGCCGGATGGGTGGCGGTCTGGTGGATGTGCCACGGATCCACGACATCGAGCCGTTCGATGCCGTGATGGACGACGCCGTCATCCCCGAGGCGAAACGGTTGTGCTGGAGATGCGGCCGGCCGGTCGGCAGGTCGTCGGGTGAAGGCAGTGGTCCGCTCACCGGTACCTGCGGCAACTGCGGGGCCCGATACTCGTTCGTCCCGGGTTTGAGCAAGGGCACGATGGTCGCGGATCAGTACGAGATCGTCGGCGCCATCGCCTATGGCGGTCTGGGCTGGATCTATCTGGCGATCGACCACAACGTTTCCGACCGACCGGTCGTCCTCAAGGGGCTACTGAACTCGAAAGATGCTCAGGCGCAGGCCGTTGCCCTGGCCGAGCGTCAGTTCCTGGCGTCTGTCTCACACCCCGGAATCGTCAAGATCTACAACTTCGTCGAGCATCCCGATGTCGGCGAGAACACCTTCGGCTACATCGTGATGGAGTACATCGGTGGTAGCACCCTCAAGGACCTCACGTCCGACGAGGACGAATCCGGCTCGCACCGAAAGCAACTGCCGCCGGAACAGGCGATCGCCTACTTGCTCGAGGTCCTGCCCGCTGTCACGTATCTGCATTCGGTCGGGCTGGTCTACAACGACATCAAGCCCGAGAACATCATGATCGGCAGCGAAGACGTCAAACTCATCGACCTCGGCGCCGTCTCGCGCATCAACGGTTACGGCCACCTCTACGGGACCCCCGGATTCCAGGCACCCGAAATCGTGCAGACCGGACCGCAGATCGCGAGTGACATCTACAGTCTCGGGCGCACGCTGGCGGTGCTGACCGTCGACATGCCGATGGAGAAGGGGCGCTACCTCGACGGACTCCCGGACCCGGCAGACGTGCCGTTGTTCCAGGAGAATCCGTCGTTCTACCGGCTGCTGCAGCGCGCCACGAATCCCGATCCGGCCCAGCGTTTCGCCTCCGCGGACGAGATGGCGGGCCAGCTCCTCAACGTGTTGCGGGAGACCGTGGCGGCCCGCACCGGCATACCCCGGCCCGGGTTGTCGACGGTGTTCAGTCCCCAGCGAACGACCTTCGGTACCGAGATGATGCTCGCCCCGGTGGACGGCATCCTCGAACCGGTGCGCACCAGGCGAAGCCTTGACACGATCGACATCGTTGCAGCCCTTCCGGTTCCACTGGTCGACCAGTCGGATCCGGCGGCCGGTCTGCTCAACTCGACGGTGCTGTCCGAGCCGACCCAGACTCTCGACTCGATCCGCAGCGCCCGTGAGGGTGGTCTGTCGTCGGTCATCGGCACCGACCCGTCCGATGATCACCCGTCCCGGGAGATCGACCTGATCGAGGCGCGCGCCTACCTCGAACTAGGTGAAGCGCAAACCGCCCTCAACCTCCTGAACGACGCCACCGAACACCACGGAAAGTCTTGGCGCACCGATTGGTTCATCGGACTCGGAACCCTGTTGATCGGTGATGTCCCCACCGCACACGAGCGCTTCAACGACGTCCTCTCCGCGATGCCCGGTGAGACGGCCCCCAAGCTCGCAGTGGCCGCCACCGCGGAACTCATGGGCAACCACGATGTTGCGCTGCAACATTATCGGACACTGTGGCAGACCGACAGGTCGATCATCACCGCCGCGTTCGGTCTCGCGCGGATGCGTTTCGCCAAGGGTGATATATCGGGCGCGGTCAAGGCACTGGACGAGGTGCCCCCCACCAGCCGCCACTACAACGCCGCCAACTGCACCTCGGTACTCACCCTCGTCCACGGCCGCGACCCCGCTGCGGTCTCCGAGGACGAATTGCGCGAGGCCGCAAGACGACTGGAAATAATGTCTGACGCCGAGCCCCGGAAGCAACGACTGGTGATCCTGGTGCTGGGCATCGCACTCGGCTGGATCCACCGCCGTCCCGACCAATCCCCCACCGACGCCTCGGCGCGGGGTGACATCCTCGGCTACCCGTTCAACGACCACGGTCTCCGTGTCGGTTGCGAACAGTCACTCCGCAGACTCGCCCGCAGTACTGTCAACCGCACCCAACGTTTCCGTCTGGTCGACCTCGCCAACTTCGTTCGGCCACATACATTGTTCTGAAACCGGCTCCGCGGGTCCGGACCTCGCAAACGAGCCGGAAATCCGAGGACGAGCCACAAAGATGTGGCTCGTCCTCGGATTTCCGGCTCGTTTGCGGTGGGGGTCAGGCCACGAACACCCGGAACGGCCGCAGCACCAACTGGCCGCTCTCTTTGAGTCTCATCTGGACGTCGATGCGGACCTCTTCGTCCGAGACCGCACCGACCACGCCTGTCACCGAGAGTTCCGCGGGGGCGTCGTCGAATACGACAACAGGTTTGACGAACCTGGTCTCGTATCGCAGGAATTTTCGCGGTTGGCCGTCGAGCCATCGCATCACGTGCCCGACCCCGATCCCGACCGTCAACATGCCGTGCGCGACCGGTCCGGCCAGACCTACTGCAACAGCGACCTTTTCGTCGACGTGAATCGGATTGTCATCCTTCGCGGCCTTCGCGTAGGCGCGGATTCTCTGCTGGTCGATTGTCTCGGACACGTTGAACAGTTCGGTCCCGACCGTGAGATCGCTCATTCGGCGGCCTCGGTCTCGCAGATCAATGCCGAGTTGACCCGGACGATCTCCTGCCCGTCCAGATCGGTCACCAGCGACATGATCTCGAATTGTGTGACCGACGCCCTCGCCCGCACGCTGGTCACCGTCACAGTGGTGTTCACGACATCTCCCGCCTTCAAAGGCCTTGTGTAGATCGTTGTTTCGGCAGTGTGGACCACGCCCGAGAGAGGCACGTCGCCGTTATCCAGGAACGACTTGATCGCGGGCTCCAAGACCACGTTGACAAAACTCGGCGGCGCTTCACCGCGGCTGGGCGGTCCACCGATCACCGCCACCACCTCGTCGATCTCCGCCTGCGTCACCTCGTACGGTGACTCCGGCGAGACCTGCGTACCTTCAACGATCATGAGAGTGCCTCCACTGATTGCCGGGCGATCGCGAGTTCTTCGTTGGTCGGGACCACCAGGACGGTCACCGCGGAATTGTCGGCTGAAATGATCCTCGGCTCACGACTTCTGGCAGCATTGCGTTCGGTATCGAGGACGATGCCAAAGTTTTCGAGTCCGGCCATGGCATCCGCACGAACCTTGACAGAGTTCTCCCCCACGCCCGCGGTGAACACGATCGTGTCGGTGCGACCCAACGTCACCATGTAGGCGCCGATGTATTTACGTAGTCGGTGGATGTAGATGTTGAAGGCCAGTATCGCATCGGCGTCACCCTCCTCGATCGACCGGGTGATCGCACGGAAGTCGTTCTCGCCGCACAACCCTTTGAGGCCCGACCGACGGTTGAGCACCGCGTCGATCTCGCCGACATCCAGACCCGCCGCCCGCTTGAGGTACATCACGACCCCGGGGTCGATGTCACCGCTTCGCGTCCCCATCACCAGACCCTCGAGCGGGGTCAATCCCATCGACGTCTCGACCGGCCGGCCACCCGCGATGGCAGAGGCCGATGCGCCGTTACCCAGATGCAGGACAATCTGATTGAGGCTTTCCACATCGACGCCCAAGAACTCTGCGGCGCGCGACGACACGTATTCGTGCGATGTGCCGTGGAATCCGTAGCGACGAATGTCGTGCTCGAGCGCCAGCTCACGATTGATCGCATATGTGGCGACGTGCTCGGGGAGTCCGTGGAAGAACGCCGTGTCGAACACCACCACCGACGGCACGTCGGGCAAGAGCTTCCGGATCGCTTCGATCCCCAGCAGATTCACCGGATTGTGTAGCGGGGCCATGTCTTCCAGGCCCTTGATGGCATCGATCAGATCGTCGTCGACGACCGTAGGCCGAAAGAGGTCGGGACCACCATGAACCACCCGATGCCCCACCGCGGTGATGCCCTCTGATTCCAGGTCGTGCCCGGCGGCCTTGAACAAGGCGAACGCCTTCGACAACCCGTCCTGGTGGTCGACGATCTCACCGACGTATTCGTTGACGACATCGCCGCGGACGAGCATCACCCGGCCCTCCGACTCGCCGATGCGCTCCACCACACCCTGTGCGACCACATGACCCGAACCAGGCTGCACCAGCTGATATTTCAGCGAAGAGGAACCCGCATTCAGTACCAGGACGGTCTCGATCTCACTCACCGGCGATCCCCTGCGCCTGGATCGCGGTGATCGCGACCGTATTGACGATGTCCGACACCAGTGCACCTCGCGACAAATCGTTGATCGGCTTGTTCAACCCCTGCAGTACCGGACCCACAGCCACGGCATCGGCGCTGCGCTGCACGGCCTTGTATGTGTTGTTGCCCGTATTGAGATCGGGGAATACCAACACGGTGGCCCGCCCCGCGACATCTGATTGCGGCATCTTCGCACTCGCGACCGCCGGATCGACCGCGGCATCGTATTGGATCGGCCCCTCCAGCAACAGTTCTGGCGCTCGCTGCCGCGCCAGTCGAGCAGCCTCGCGCACCTTTTCCACATCGGCGCCGCTGCCGGACTCACCCGTGGAGTACGACAACAGCGCCACCCGGGGATCGATTCCGAACTGCGCTGCCGTTGCCGCCGACGAGATGGCGATGTCAGCCAGCTGTTCTGCGGTCGGATCCGGAACCACCGCGCAATCACCGTATGCCAGAACATGATCGGCGAGGCACATGAAGAACACACTCGACACCGTCGAGACACCCGACACCGTTTTGATGATCTCGAACGCCGGCCGGATCGTGTGGGCGGTGGTGTGTGCCGCACCGGACACCATGCCGTCGGCGTATCCGAGGTGCACCATCAGGGTGCCGAAATATGACACATCCTGGACGATGGTGCGGGCCCGTTGCAGGTCCATCCCCTTGTGTTTGCGCAGCTCGGTGTAGACCGCACTGAACTCGTCGAGCAGATCGGATGTCGCCGGATCGACCACCACCGCCTCGGACAGGTCCACCCCGAGCTCCGCCGCCCGGTCACGCACCGCCCGTTCGTCACCGAGGATGGTCAGGTCGGCCACCTGCCTGCGTAACAGGCGTCCGGCGGCCCGCAGGATCCGATCATCACCACCTTCGGGCAGGACGATCCGTTTGCGAATCGACCGGGCGCGCTGGATCAGCTGGTATTCGAACATCTGCGGAGTGACGACCTCGGGGATCGGCAGCTGGAGCTTCTCGAGCATCGTGACCGCATCGACGTGCGCTTCCATCAGATTGAGGGCGATGTCGATCTTTCGCGCCGAATCGACATTCATCCGGGCCCGGGCATGTACCGCGGCCCGCGCTGTTTCGTATGTCCCCTGTTCACAGCAGACGATGGGCAACGCGGAGTTGAGGCCCTCGACCAGAGCGGCGATCTTGGGGTGGGGCTTGAGGCCACCGTTCAGGATGATGCCGGACAGCTTCGGGAAACCCTCGGCGGCATTGGCTGCGACCAACGCGAGCAGCACGTCCGAGCGGTCGGCCGGGGTTATCACGGCCATCCCGTCGGTGAGACGCTCGAGGATGTGCTCCACGGTCATCCCGCCGACCATCACCTTCACGGCCTCCCGGCCCAGTAGTTCCGGATCGCCGCTGTACATTTCGCCGTCGAGCTCGTTCATCAGCTCCGCCACGGTGGGGGCGACCAGCAGCGGATCCTCCGGCAGCGACCAGGAGGGCAGTCCGGTGGCCCGCTCCAAAGCGGCCTTCACCTCGGCCAACCGATCGGGCGCGCAGCGGTTCGCGATCAGCGCGACGGCCTGGGCATGATTGACGGCCAGCTCCGCCAGGCACAACTCCGCCAGCGACACCACCTCCTCCTCGGTGCGGCCGGCCGCCTTGAGCGCCAACAGCATCGGTGTCTGGAGGTTGGCCGCGATCCGTGCGTTGAAGCTCAATTCCGACGGGCTGGCGATATCGGTGTAGTCGGATCCGACGACCAGAACCGAATCGCACCGCTCCTCCACCGCATGGAATCTGGTCACGATCTCGCTCAGGGCCCCATCGGGATCGGCATGGACCTGTTCATAGGTCACTCCGATGCAGTCCTCGTAGCTCAGGTCGCTGGAATCGTGCTCGATCAGAAGTTCCAGGATGTAGTCGCGTTGACCGGTGTTTGTCCTGGAAATCGGACGGAACACCCCCACCCGACCACCCGAGGCCGCCAGCAGGTGCAAGACCCCGAGCGCTACGGTCGACTTGCCCGTGTCGCCTTCCGGCGATGCCAGGTAGATGCTGTTCGACGTTGAAGCGCCCATGGGCCCACCCTAGACCCGACGGCCGAACGCTACTCGGCCACTCGGACCGTCGAGCGAACAACCATCTCCGCGACGTCTTCGTCTGACATCGCACTGCCCGGAATCAGCATGTAGGAGTACACGACCCGAACCATGAACTCCGTTGCGCGTCGCGCGTCGGGGATGAGTGCGGCCTCCAGCTCCGGCTCGGCGGTGAAATTTCCGACACTGTTCGCCACGATGATGTCGACGATGGTGGTGGCCGCATCGCGATCGGGCCCACGGGCGACGATCGTGGCGATGATCTCTTCCGGCTCGTTGCGCAGAACGTACTGCAGCGCTTCGTGTTCCCGGATGTACGCCAGGACGTTGACGATCATCGTGGAGACCTTGGCGGCCGGGTCGGTCTCCGAGGCGATCCATCCCGAGATCAGGTCACCGAGGCTTTCGACCTCACGTTCGACGATCGCCTGAACCAGCTCGTCGCGGCCCCCGAACATCCGGTAGGCGGTCGCTCGGCCGACACCGGCGTGCCGCGCCACAGACGTCAGGCTCAGCGCCCGGGCGCCGAAACGCTCCACGACGGCGATGGCGACGTCGACCATCCGATCTCGATCCATACCCCTGAGATTAGGAGGTCACCGCTGGTTCTGGCGATTGTGGACGGACTCGGCCGCGGCGACGGCTGATCGCCACTCCGGCCAACGCCATCGCGCCACCGACCAGTCCGAGCAGCGTCGGGACCTCACCCAGGAAGATCCAGGACAGGACGATCGCGATCGCGGGCACCGCCAGCGTGGTGGCCGCCATCTTTCCGGCATCGGTCCGTGAGAGGGCATACGCCCAGGTGAGGAATGCGATGGCGGTGGGTCCCACGCCGAGGAAGATCACTCCCGCGATTGCCCCGGTCGAGGCCTCCGACAGTTCGGAAACGGCCTGCGGGGCGAAGGGCAGGGTGGCCAGGAGCCCGGCGACGCATCCCACCCAGGTCGCGGTGACGGCATCGACTGTCCGCAGCGCCACTTTCTGCATGAGCACGCCGATCGCGTAGAGCACGGCGGTGATCAGCCCCAGGATGATCCCGAGCCGGTCGTTGTTGCTGCCTCCGGACCCACCGAGCGCGATCAGGAGCACGCCGGAAAATGCCACCAGGATGCCGATCACCAGTTGCCGCGGAAAGCCCTCGCCCATGAAGAGGCCGGCAAAGACCGCCACCAGGATCGGGGCGAAGTTCACCAGTAGGGCCGCGGTCCCGGCATCGAGATGCTGTTCGGCCCAGTTGAGGAGCACGGTGTAGCCGGCGAACCAGACCAGCCCGTAGCCGATGACCAGCAACAGCGCCTTGCCCCGGGGAAGCGGGCGGCGGTAACGCAGGGCGATGATCACCAGGACAACCGAACCGACACCGAGCCTCGCCACGGTCATCGGGCCCGGGGACAAGCTCTCCCCGACGAACCGGATGACCACAAACGCCGATGCCCAGAGCAGGACGGTCACCGCGGCGGCGACCACCGCCAGGTTGTTCGCCAGTGCTGCCCTCACGACCTGCCTGCCTTCATGACTCCTACTTTCACCCATGCCACCCGTAAGCACAAGTGACTTTTACTTGTTGTCATTTCAGTACAGCTGTACATTGAGGGGATGTTGGACGTCCATCGTTTGCGAATCTTCCGAGCCGTGGTGGCTGCCGGTTCCATCAACGAAGCGGCCACAGCGCTCGGATACACCCCGTCGGCGATCAGTCAGCACCTGACGGCCCTGCAGAAAGAGACCGGCCTGACGCTGATGGAAAAGGATGGCCGGGGCATCAAACCCACTGCGGTCGGGCTGACGGTTGCCGGTGAGGCCGCCAAGGTTCTCGAGCGTCTTGCCGAACTCGAATCCCTCGTCGCCGACCTGCGCTCGGGTCGGGTGGGCAGTCTGTCCGTCAGCTATTTCTCCTCGGCGGGCGCCGCCTGGATCCCCCCGATCATCGCGACGCTCACCCGCGAATACCCCGACCTGCGAGTGGATCTGCGGCTGGTCGAGTTGGCACACGACAATTCGGGTGACCCGGACGTCGAGATCTATGTCGAGGGCGCCGCCTCCACGTCGCTGCGTGGCTACGACGTCGAGCAGCTGCTCGCCGAGCCCTATGTGGTGGTGCTGCGCGACGACCATCCGCTCGCCGGACGCGAACAGATCGACCTCGATACCCTGCGCGACGAGCAGTGGGTCGACAACGACGTCTCCCGCGGGCCGTGCCGACAGGCCCTCCTCGACGCCTGCTCGGTGGTGGGTTTCAGTCCCGGCTTTCACATCGAGACCCACGACTATCCGACCGCGATCAGTTTTGTCGCGGCCGGTGTCGGGGTCACGGTGCTGCCCGCGCTGGGCGCCGGGATATTGCCGCCGGGCGTGGTCAGTCGGCCGCTGATCAACCCGACGCCGATGCGGACCATTTCGGTACGAACGCGTCAGGCCGTCCGCGGCAACCCCGCGGTGCAGCGGATCCTCGAACTTCTACGCGAGCGCGTCGCAACTCCGCTGGCGGCCTGACCCACGCCGGCCCCGAGTGTGGTGAGGTGACTCATGGCCAACAACCAAGTATCCGGTGCGGTGGATCGAGCCACCGACAGCAATCTCTTCGAGCGGGCCGCACGTGGCGGCCACGTCGTCAGCGGGTTATTGCACCTGCTGATCGCCTACATCATCCTGCGGCTGGCGTTCGGGTCCGGCGGCAGCGCCGACCAATCAGGGGCCCTGGGGACGCTGTCCGACAAATCCGGCGGCGCGGTGGTGCTGTGGATCGCCGCCGTGGCCTTCGCCGCCATGGCACTCTGGCGCATCGCCGAGACCATCGTCGGCCAGCATGCCAGCGAACCGGGCAGCGGCGATTCGGGCATGTCCGGGCTCTTCGATCGCGCGAAGTCGGCCGGTGTGGCGGTTGTCTACATCGGGTTCACCATCTCGGCGGTGCAGTTCGCCCGTGGAAGCGGCCAATCGAGCGGCAAACAGAACGCCGGCCTGTCCGCGCGGCTGATGGAGAACACGGCAGGTAAGACTTTGCTCGTGGTGGTCGGACTGATCATCATCGCCATCGGCGGATATCACATCTACAAAGGCGTCACCAAGAACTTCCTCGACGACCTCAAGATTTCCGAAAGCTCCGTCGTCACCCCGCTGGGTGTCGTCGGATACACCGCGAAAGGGCTGGTCCTGGTGGGTGCCGGGATCCTCGTGATCGTCGCGTCGATCAAGTCGGATCCGTCCAAGGCAACCGGGATCGACGGTGCGGTCAAGACCCTCGGCGAGGCACCGTTCGGCCAGTTCCTGTTGGTTGTCGCAGCACTCGGGATCGCCGCATACGGCCTGTACAGCTTCGCGATGGCCCGCTACTCACGCATGTAAACCCAAAAGTGTGCCCTTTTGGCGGCCCCCACCTGGGGTTTTGTTCGCCAAAAGGGCACACTTTCGGTGTCGGGGGGGCGGGTCAGCCCAGCTTGCGCAGGCGGGGTTCGAGATCGTTCTGGAAGTTGGTCAGGAACCGGGCCTGATCGTGGCCGGGGGCATGGAACACCAGGTGGTTCAGGCCCGCATCGGTGTACGCCTTGACCTTCTCGACGGCCTCGTCGGGATCGGAGGCGACGATCCAGCGCTTGGCGACCTGCTCGATGGGCAGCTCGTCGGCAAGGCGCTCCATCTCCGTCGACGAGTTCACACTGTGCTTCTGCTCCGGCGTCAGCGACAACGGCGCCCAGAAGCGGCAGTTCTCCAGTGCCAGTTCGGGATCGGGGTCGTACGAGATCTTGATCTCGATCATCCGGTCGATGTCCTCGAAATTGCGCTCTGCCTTCTCGGCGCCTTCCTTCACCGCCGGGATCAGCTTCTCGGTGTAGAGCTCCATGCCCTTGCCCGAGGTACAGATGAAACCGTCACCGCTGCGACCGGCATAGCGGGCCACCACCGGACCACCGGCGGCGATGTACACCGGCACCGGCTGCTCGGGGATGTCGTACATGTACGCGCCCTGCGTCTTGTAGAACTCGCCGTCGAAGTTGACCTCTTCACCGGTCCACAGCTCACGCATCAACTTGACCGCTTCTCGCAGCCGCGCGAACCGCTCCTTGAACTCGGGCCATTCACCCTGGAATCCCGTGGCGTACTCGTTGAGTGCCTCACCGGTTCCGACACCGAGCATGATGCGCCCCGGATACATGCACGCCATCGAGGCGAACGCCTGGGCGATGACCGCCGGGTTGTACCGGAATGTCGGGGTCATCACCGAGGTACCGATCTGCACCCGGTTGGTGCGCTCACCCACCGCGGCCATCCAGGCCAGCGAGAACGGGGCATGGCCTCCGTTGTGTCGCCACGGCTGGAAATGGTCCGAGACCGCAACCGAATCCATGCCGTGCTCTTCCGCGGCCACCGCGATCTCGACCAACTCACGAGGATTGAATTGTTCCGCCGAAGCCTTGTACCCGAGTCGCAAAACCACCGTGTCTCCCTCGTCACTATGTGCACCTTTGATTCCAGTTGACCACAATGCGTCGGCGGGAGCACTCACAGGCCGATGAGAACAGCACCTCACCAGCGGTTTGACTTCAAGCGAGCTTTAACTTCTACAGTTGACGGCATGAGCATGGAGTCAGTGGCCTGGAGCACGATGTACCGGTCGGCGAACGGGCCCGACCTCGACCGGGAGAGGCAGCGGGGCAACCGAGGCGTCACGGTGCGCCGGATCCTGGCGTTCGCCACGCCACATCGGGGCAAGCTCGCCGTGTTCATGATCCTGAGTGTGGTGGTCGCGGTCCTGACCGTGCTCACGCCGATCCTGGCCGGGCAGGTGGTGAACCAGGTCGTCGACGGGGGTGTCGCGTCGACCGTGGTGTGGCTGTCGGTTCTGATCGCACTGATCGCGCTCGCCGAGGCCGGGGCCGGACTCGTGGTGAGCTGGTTGTCGTCCACCATCGGCGAGGGTCTGATCTACGACCTGCGCCGAGCGGTGTTCGACCACGTCCAGAAGATGCCGGTCGCATTTTTCACCCGGACCCGGACCGGCGCCCTGGTGAGCCGACTCAACAACGATGTCATCGGTGCGCAGCGGGCGTTCTCCGACACGCTTTCGGGGGTGGTGTCCAACATCGTCACGCTGACACTGACGGTTGCCGTGATGCTGACGATCAGCTGGCAGATCACCCTGCTGACACTGATCCTGCTGCCGTTGTTCGTCGTACCCGCCCGGCGCATGGGCAAGCGGATGCAAGCGCTGTCCCGGGAGGCCGCCGAATACAACTCCCTGATGTCCACCCAGATGACCGAGCGGTTCTCGGCCCCGGGCGCGACCCTGGTCAAGCTGTTCGGACGCCCCGACCACGAATCCGACGAGTTCGCCATCCGGGCCGACAAGGTCCGGGCCATCGGCGTCCGCCGCTCACTGGCCCAGAGCATCTTCGTCACCTCGCTGACACTGGTCTCGGCGCTGGCACTGGCACTGGTCTACGGCCTGGGCGGCTACCTCGCGGTCAACGGACATCTGGACGCCGGCGCCGTGGTGTCGTTGGCCCTGCTGCTGACCCGGATGTACGCACCGCTGACCGCACTGGCCAACGCCCGGGTCGAGATCATGAGCGCAGTGGTCAGTTTTGAGCGCGTGTTCGAGGTCATCGATCTGCCGCCGCTGATCACCGACAAGGACGACGCCGTGACCGCCCCGGCCGGACCACAATCGCTGACCTTCGACCACGTCCGTTTCGCGTACCCGTCGGCCGACAAGGTCTCACTGGCCTCGCTCGAAGAGGTCGCGATCCTCGACACCCGTGGCGGCGAAGAGGTCATCCACGATGTGTCGTTCACGGTGCCACCCGGCAAGATGGTCGCCCTCGTCGGCAGTTCCGGCGCCGGGAAGTCAACGGTGGCACAGCTGGCCACGCGACTGTACGACGTCGACGAAGGTTCGATCCTGCTGGGCGGCACAGACATTCGGGACATCGAGAGCGGATCGCTGCATCGCTCGATCGGGCTGGTCACCCAGGACGGACATCTGTTCCACGACACGGTCCGCGCGAATCTGTTGTTCGCCGGCCCCGACGCCACCGAGCAGGACATCTGGGACGCGTTGCGCCGCGCCCGACTCGACGGCTTGGTGGCCGGCCTGGCCGACGGCCTCGACACCGTTGTCGGAGAGCGGGGATACCGCCTTTCCGGCGGTGAGCGGCAGCGCCTGACCATCGCACGATTGCTGCTGGCACAACCGTCCGTGGTGATCCTCGACGAGGCGACCGCTCATCTCGACTCCACCTCGGAAGCCGCGGTGCAGGAAGCACTGGGCGAAGCGCTGGCCGACCGGACATCAGTGGTGATCGCTCACCGACTGTCGACCATCCGGGCGGCCGACGAGATACTCGTCCTGGAAGAGGGCCGCGTGGTCGAACGTGGCACGCACCTCGATCTGCTCGCGCGTGGCGGGCGTTACTCCGAGCTGTATCGAACCCAGTTCTCGGACAACAACTCCGCGCCGGTCAAGTGAATACAGCCACCCCTCAGGGCCGCACACCCGCCTCGGCGAAACCCTTCAGCGCAAACTTGTTGTAGCGGACTGTGACGGGCAGCTTCCGGTAGATCGGATCGATGGCCCGGACGGCAGCACAGAAGCGCCGGTAGTTGCGTTCCTTCCGGTCACTCCACGGCAGGTTCAACTGGCGACGCGAACGCGGCGGCAGTCCCCCGGTGGTGATGAATGCGGCAAACGGATTCACGATCGGTGAGATCAGCTTCCACACAAGCGGATTCATGCCGGGCGGCAACGGATAACCCTTGGTGACGAAACCGACGCCGTAGCGCGCCGTCTTGTGCGGGACGAGGACATCGTCGACCATGTGGTCCCAATACGCCACGAAGTCGGCGTACGTCGCCGGAACGGGCCGTTCACTGACTCCGTAACGGCGATACCAGGTGACCGATTCGGCGTAGATCTGTTCCTTTTCGGCATCACTGAGCTTTTTGATGAAGCGGTCGGTGGCCTGCAGGACGATGTCGACAAACGTCGCATGCGCCCAGTAGTAGGTCTCCGGATCGAGCGCGTGATAGCGCTCGCCATCGGGCATTTTTCCCTTGATGTCGAGGTGGAAATCGCGAACCGTCGGGCCGGCACTCGAACCCTCGGGTGCGTAGACGGTGCCGTAAATCCCCGGTAACGAACGCTTGATGCGGGCAAAGGGATCGGAGAAGAACACCGAATGCTCCAACACGGCCTGGCCGAGTTCGGGCAGCATGTTCTCGAGCACGCCGGGCCGCGGACCCAGCAGTGTGACCCGGTTGTCACCGAAGTAACGCCAGGTCAGAGAGCCCGGGCCCAGTGGTGCGCCAACGATCTCCGGGCGCGCATCATCGGGCTCTGACGTGGCGGCCGCCGTGTCGATTGCGTCGGTCATGAATCCGACGTTAGCAGCGATGGAACAGATTCGGAAGTTTGTGCCAACAGTTGTCAGCTGACACCGCGCAACGGGGCCTGCCCGCCACGCGCGGCCGTTGCGACCGCGTCTTTGGCGAACCGCGCCGCCATCGCGATCGCGCGCAGCGACTCGGGATGGCGCCCCGCGAGCGCCGGGAAGGCGTGAACCTGCCAGGCATAACTGTGCATCTGCGACGTCACGCCGGCTGCGGCCAGCGACTCCACCAGCTCCAGCGCGTCCGGCTCGAGCATCTCGTCCTCGGCAGTGATGACGATGGTCGGCGGGAACGCGTGGTGCGGTACATCCACGATCCGCCTGGCCCCGTCGAGTTCGTGTGGGCCCTTGTCGAATTGCGGTCGCAGTGCGGCCAGTTTTCGGATCGGGAGGTACGCGTCGCTACGACTCGAACGGTCGGGATTCGCGCCGAGGTCGAGGTCGAGCAACGGCGAGAACCCGAGATAGGCCGTGGGGGAGGTCAATCCGTCACGATGGGCAAACTCGACGATCTTGCCTGCCAAGAACCCGCCGGCCGAATCACCCGCAACCACAACGTGTTTGTACCCTAGTTCGACAACGAGTTCGCGATAGGCCTGATAGGCGTCGGCCACGGACGTTCCCACGCCGGCTTCCGGAAGTTGCCGGTACGCAAGCGAATACACCGGCAGGTCAGTGTCCTGACACAGCCGCCCGGCGATCGCCCGATGTGTGGCCAGACCACACACGACCAGGGCCCCACCATGCAGATACAGCACGGCGGCAGTTTCATCACGACCACTCGGGCGGGCCGGCACCGATAATTCCACCGGTCGGCCGGCCAAGGTGATCTGCTCGCGCGCCACAGTTCTTGCCTTCGGTCCGAGGGCGAAGATCTCATCGATGAGGTATAGCGGTCGCAGCCCCAGGGCCCCGATGGGCCAGAGCGCGAGGATCGGCTTCACGAAGAGCCGCGAGCCCATCCAGATCGGGTACGACCGCAGGCTCGGCCGGGCATGTCTAGTCACTGACATCTCGAGTCCCCTTCGCGGCGACCAGGGCAAATCGTTGTGATCAGTGAATTCTAGACAAACCTCTGGCGAAGTTACACCGCCCGCCGAGCAATAGGTCCGACCTGGATATGCCTGGCGACGGGCCGATGTGGTCTCGTTGCATCGTGAGTCCACGACTGGACTGCAACACTTGTTCGGACGAATGTGGACAGAAAGGCCCTTGGTGACAGCTCCGACCCTCGCGCAGTTCAGCAGGTCTGCGCAGGCACCAGCCGCACGGACCCTCATCGATGTACTGACCGAGACCGCGTCGGCACATCCGGATGCGCCGGCCATCGATGACGGCGACACGATTCTGACGTACGCCGAACTGATGGATCTGGTGAACGAAGGTGCGGCCTGGCTCGGGACGCGAGGGATCGGGCGCGGTGATCGTGTCGGAATCCGGATGCCGTCGGGGTCCCGTGAGCTGTACCTGGCAATCCTGTCGACCCTCGCGGCCGGTGCGGCCTATGTGCCGGTCGATGCGGACGATCCACCGGAGCGGGCCACCCTGGTGTTCGGTGAGGCCCGGGTGGCGGCGGTTCTGGGCGCCGACGGCTTGAGGCGGCCCGCCGATCTCGGTCTGTCCGGCGGTGCGGGCGTTGCGAACCCGACCCCGCCGACCATCGGGGACGACGCCTGGATCATCTTCACCTCCGGCTCCACCGGCACGCCGAAAGGTGTGGCCGTCACCCACCGCAACGCGGCGGCGTTCGTCGACGCCGAGGCCATGCTGTTCCTGCAGGACGAACCGCTCGGTCCCGGCGACCGGGTGCTGGCCGGGTTGTCGGTCGCCTTCGACGCGTCCTGCGAGGAGATGTGGCTGGCGTGGCGGCACGGCGCCTGCCTGGTCCCCGCGCCCCGCTCGCTGGTGCGCTCGGGCATGGACCTGGGCCCGTGGCTCGTCCAGCGTGACATCACCGTGGTCTCCACGGTCCCGACGCTGGCCGCCCTCTGGCCCCCGGAAGCCCTCGAAGCGGTCCGGTTGCTGATCTTCGGCGGTGAGGCCTGCCCGCCCGAACTCGGCGAGCGGCTGGCCGTCGACGGACGCGAGGTGTGGAACACCTACGGCCCCACCGAGGCGACCGTGGTGGCGTGCGCCGCCCGGCTCGACGGCAGCCGGCCGGTCCGGATCGGACTGCCGCTGGCCGGCTGGGATCTGGCCGTGGTCGACGGAGAACAGAAACAGGTCGACGTCGGTGAGATCGGCGAGCTGGTGATCGGCGGGGTCGGACTCGCCCGCTATCTGGATCCGGTCAAAGATGCCGAGAAATACTCACCGATGGAGACCCTGGGCTGGGCACGCGCGTACCGCAGCGGCGACCTGGTCCGGTTCGAGCCCGAAGGCCTGGTGTTCATGGGCCGCGCCGACGATCAGGTCAAGGTGGGCGGACGCCGCATCGAACTCGGCGAGGTCGACAACGCCCTGCAACATCTCCCCGGGGTCGCCGGTGCGGCCGCGGCCGTCCGGAAATCGGCGGCCGGCAATTCACTGCTGGTCGGATACCTCGTCTCGACCGACCCTGATTTCGACGTGGCCCGGGCCCGCGATCAGCTCACCGATCGTTTGCCGGCCGCGCTGATCCCGCGCCTGGTGCTGGTCGACGACCTGCCCACCCGGACCTCGGGCAAAGTCGACCGCGACGCACTGCCCTGGCCGCTGCCCTCCGGTGACGGCGAGGCCGCCGGCGGCGACCTCAGTGCGACCGAGGCCTGGCTGGCCGGGCACTGGGCAACGGTGCTCGGCGTCGGTATCACCGACGCGAAGGCCGACTTCTTCTCCGAAGGCGGCGGCTCGCTCGCGGCCGCCCAACTGGTGACCGTTCTGCGCCAGCGATTCCCCACCGTCACCGTCGCCGACCTCTACGACCACCCCCGGCTCGGTTCACTGGCGCAGATGCTCGACGACCTCAACCCGGGCGCGGTGGTCGAACCGCGGATCGTAGAGCCGACCCCGCGCCGAACCGGACTGGCCCAGGTCGCGCTGTCCGTACCGCTGACCACCTTGACCGGTCTGCAATGGGCGACCTGGTTGGCCATCGTGAACAACGTCCTGTCGGCGGCCTTCGATTCGTCCTGGATCCAGCCGCTGAACTGGTGGATCGTTCTGGCCGCCTTCATCATCTTCATCACCCCACTGGGCCGGATGCTCACCGCCGCGGCGGGCATCCGTCTGTTGCTGGTCGGGGTCCGACCCGGGGATCATCCGCGCGGCGGATCGGTCCATCTACGGCTGTGGATCGCCGAACGCCTGACCGAGGCCAGTGGTGCCGCGAATCTGTCCGGAGCCCCCTGGATGATCTATTTCGCCCGTTCGCTCGGCGCCCAGATCGGCCGTGACGTCGACATGCACACGTTGCCGCCGGTGACGGGCATGATCACACTCGGCGACGGCTGCTCGGTGGAGCCGGAGGTCGACCTGTCCGGCTGGTGGATCGACGGGGACGTGGTCCACATCGGCGAGATCGAGATCGGTGCCGGCACCAGTATCGGTTCGCGATCAACGCTGTTGCCGGGAGCGAGAATTGGCGCGGGCGCCGAGATCGCACCGGGTTCGGCCGTGATGGGCCGGGTCAAGGGCGGCCAACGCTGGGCCGGTTCGCCTGCGGTCAAGACCGGTAAGGCCCAGCGCCCCTGGCCGGAGGAACGGCCCGCGAGGCGCAGCTACTGGGTGCCTGTCTTCGGGGTGTCGTCGGTGTTGCTGGCCGGGGTTCCGCTGGTCTCGTTGGCCGCGGGCCTGACGATCATCGGCAGTTGGGCGGGCCGTGCCGACGACCTCGAGTCGGTGACGCTGCGCGCGATGGCACTGCTCCCCGCCGCGACACTGCTGAGCCTGCTGGTGTTCGCCGTGATCACCGTGGTCCTGGTGCGGTTGCTGTCGATCGGAATGCACAAGGGCTATCACCCGGTGCGTTCCCGGGTCGGCTGGCAGGTCTGGGCGACCGAGCGGTTGATGGATTCGGCCCGGACCTTTCTGTTCCCGCTCTATGCCTCGCTGCTGACCCCGGTCTGGTTCCGGATCCTGGGCGCCGACATCGGCAAGGGCACCGAGATCTCCACCGCCCTGGTGATCCCGAAGTTCACCACCGTCGGCGACGGCGCGTTCCTGGCCGACGACACGATGGTCGCGTCGTACGAACTCGGCGGCGGATGGATGCACATCGACGAGGCCAAGATCGGCAAACGTGCCTTCCTCGGTAACTCCGGCATGACCGGCCCCGGCCGCAAGGTCCCGAAGAACTCCTTGGTCGCCGTCCTGTCGGCGACACCGAGCAAGGCGAAATCGGGATCGAGCTGGCTGGGCAGTCCACCGGTTCGTCTGCGGCGGTCCGCGGCCCGCACCGACACGTCCCGGACATTCGATCCCCCCACGAGACTGAAGATCGCCCGCGCGACGGTGGAGACGATGCGACTGATCCCGGTGATGGTCAGCTTCGGCCTGGGATTACTGGTTCTGATCGCCTTGCAGTACGTCGTCGTGGAGACCAACTATTACGTGGCGGCCCTCGTCAGCGGGCTGGTGCTGCTGATTGCCGGCGCCGCCGCCTGCTGCATCGCCGCCGCCGCCAAATGGATTGTCGTCGGCCGCATCCGGGCCACCGAATATCCGTTGTGGAGCTCGTTCGTCTGGCGCAACGAACTCTCGGATGCCTTCGTGGAAACGGTCGCCGCGCCCTGGTTCGCGAACGCGGCGACCGGAACACCCATCCTCAACGTCTGGCTGCGGATGCTCGGCGCCCACATCGGCAAGGGCGTCTGGTGCGAAACCTACTGGCTACCCGAGGCCGATCTGGTGACCCTGGGCGACGGCGCCACCGTGCAACGCGGTTGCGTTGTCCAGACGCACCTCTTCCATGACCGGGTGATGGCCATGGACGAGGTCGTCCTGGGGCCCGGCGCCACACTCGGACCACACTGCGTCGCGCTCCCGGCCTCCGGGCTGGGAGCCGGTGCCACCGTCGGACCCGCCTCACTGGTCATGCGAGGCGATGTGGTCCCCGATTCCACCCGCTGGCAAGGGAATCCGATCGCACCGTGGAACTAGTGCTGCTACACCCGGGTGCGACGTCGGCGGCGGTTCATCAGGTAACCGTCGGCTCCGACACGGCCGGTGTCGGCGAGTCCGACGGCCACCAGTCCGGCGATCAGGGCGAGCGGGAGCTCATACCCGCCGTCGGCGTTCCAGAATCCGTTGTCGATGTGGGCGTAGAAAATTGCGCCGATCATATCGGCGATCAACAACAGCGAGACCAGTGGCGTCAGTACACCCAGGATGAGCAGGATGCCACCACCGAACTCGACCAGCGCGGAGTACCAGGCCGCGGCAGCGGGCGCAGGGATGTCCAGCGACCTGAAGTACGCCTCGGTGGCATCGATTCCGTTGGTGCTCAACTTCTGCCACCCATGGAAGATGAAAATTATGCCCAGGATCACACGTGCGATCAGGGATGCGAAGCTTCTCGATGTAACCATGACTGTAGGTCCTTATCCTCGAAAGAAAGTACGTCGACTTCGCCGGCCGTGTGCCCACGGGTCTTGAGACACCATCGCCAGGGTGGCCATGTAACGTCACGAGCGATCACGAATTGCCGTTGCAACGTCTCAGATGCCCACCCCGGAGCCATTGAACTCGATCGACGATGCAGATCGGAACCGAACAGGAGGATTTGTGCCAGGTAAATGCGGCAGGCGATCCTCACGGTCAGGACAGTCGATATTGGGTGACCCATCTGATGGAATCGACCCGTATCTGCCAGCCAACGGCAATCTCGGATACCGGGTTTCCCGCTATGACCTCGACCTCGAATACAAGGTCGCGACCAATCGGCTCGCCGGTGTCGCCGCCATCACCGCGACCACCGTCAGCAACCTGAGCCGCTTCAGTATCGACCTGTCATCGGCCCTCAAGGTCGAACGCGTCACCGTCAACGGCAAGCGTCCGGCCCGCTACACACACCGCAGTCACAAACTCACCATCACGCTGGCCACCGATCTGCCGGCCGGCGGCGGGATGATCATCGTCATCAAGTACGCCGGCAATCCGAAGCCGATCCGCGGCCAGTGGGGCGAGGTCGGCTGGGAAGAGCTCACCGAGGGTTCGCTGGTCGCCGGCCAGCCCAACGGCGCCGCATCCTGGTTCCCCTGCGACGACCATCCCAGTTCCAAAGCCGCGTACGGGATCTCGATCACCACCGACAGTCCCTTCATGGCGATCGCCAACGGCGTCCTCAAGAGCAAGCGCACCAAGGCCGCTCAGACCACCTGGGTGTACGAGCAGATCGAGCCGATGGCGTCCTACCTGGCCACCGTTCAGATCGGCGCGTACACCCGAAAGACACTCAGCACCAAGCCCGTTCCCATCCACGCGGTGATCCCGCCGCGGCTGCGCAAAGAATTCGACCTCGACTTCGTCAAGCAGCGGTCGATGATGGAGGTGTTCGTCGACCTGTTCGGGCCCTATCCGTTCCCGGAGTACTCGGTGGTGGTCACCGACGACGAACTCGAGATCCCGCTCGAGGCCCAGGGCATGTCGATCTTCGGCGCCAACCACTGCGACGGCTCCGGATCGTCCGAGCGACTGATCGCCCACGAATTGGCTCATCAGTGGTTCGGTAACTCACTGACGCTGAGTCGGTGGAAAGACATCTGGCTACACGAGGGATTCGCCTGCTACAGCGAATGGCTGTGGTCGGAGGCCTCGGGCGGGCTCAGTGCCGAGGCCCAGGCCCGTAAATACTACGGGCGGTTGGCGGCATCCCCCATGGATCTGGTGATCGGCGATCCGGGACCCAAGAACATGTTCGACGACCGGGTCTACAAACGTGGCGCACTGACTCTGCATGCACTGCGAAAACGACTTGGCGACAACAACTTCTTCGATCTTCTCCGGGAGTGGACGAGGGACTACCGCTACAGCTCCGTCACCTCGGCCGACTTCACCGGCCTCGCCGCCAAACACAGCCCGGAGCCGCTGAACGAACTGTGGCAGCGCTGGCTCGACGAGAAGCCGCTGCCGGCGTACCCGGGTGTCTAGATGAGTCGGGTGGCCCTGGCGACCGTGATCGCCGCGGTGTCCGGCTATCTGGTACTGCTCCTCGCGGCCCGCGCCCTCGGTGCCGACGGCTACGCGGCATTCGCGGTGTTCTGGGCCGCGTACGGACTGGTCACCGGGACCCAGAACGGGCAGCTCCAGGAAACGACCCGCGCGATCCGGGGCGCCCGGATCGCGGACGCGGGCGAGAAGGCCGCACGGCTGATGCCGCTCAACGCGGCGGTCGGGATCGGCTTGGCCCTGGTCGTGGCGGCGACGTCGATCGGCTGGGCCGGAGCGGTATTTGAGTGGTACCGCATCGAATCGGTGCTGTTGCTCGCCGCGGGTGTCGCGGCGTTCGGGGTCTACGCCGGTCTCGGCGGTGCCCTGTCCGGACTCGGCAGGTGGGGACCTTTTGCCGCACTGCTCATCGTCGATGCGCTGATCCGCTTGGCACTGACCATCATTGCCGTCATCGCCGGCTGGGGTTTGTTCGCGTTCCTGGTGATGACCGTGGCGGGCACGGTGTCGTCGGCGATTGTCGTCCTGTGCCTGCGGCCGGCCCGGGAGGCACTGGGTGCCCGCGGCGATGTCGCGGTCCGGGAATTGACCCGAAACACCTTCACGGCCATGGCCGCCGCGCTCGCCAGTGCCGCCCTCGTCATGGGTTTCCCGGTGCTGATCAAACTGTCCACCTCCGGCGACCTCGACTCTGTTGCCGGGGCCGTGATCCTGGCGGTGACCCTGACCCGGGCTCCACTGCTGGTGCCACTGAACAGCTTTCAGGGCGTCCTGATCAGCCGGTTCGTCGAGAATCGCCACCGGGTGGTGGCGTCATTGATGACCCCGCTGCTGATCGTGACCGGGGTCGGCGTGATCGGCGCGGCCCTGGCCTGGCTGGTCGGTCCGTGGCTGCTCGAGACCGTCTTCGGCGGCGACTACCGCCTCTCGGGTGTCACCATCGCCGCGCTGACCATTGGCGCGGTGGCGATGGCGGTGCTCACGCTGACCGGTGCGATGGCGCTGGCCGTCGGGCAGCACCGTCTCTACGCGGCCGGCTGGTGGGTGGCCACCGCCGCGAGCGTCGCCCTGCTGTTCGTACCGGCCGACCTCGAGGTGCGGGTCTCGGTCGCCCTCATCGCCGGGCCGTTGATCGGGATGGCCGTGCACCTGTGGGCCGCGCGGTCGGCCTCAGCGGACAACGTGCCGCGCGAGCACGGAGACAACCGGCCACTGCCTGCCGAGTAATGCTGCGGGCACCAGGGTCGCCGCGTTCAACCTGGAGGTCAGGTGGCGGCGCGCGGCACGGGCCGCATCGGGCCAGCCGATCTCCACACACCGCTGTGCCTCGCCCGAAAAGAAGGCGCGTTCCTCGTCGAAACGCCTGCCGTCGACGGCCTGCAGCGAGCTCACCGAGCCGGTGTGCCTGCGGTAGGAGAAGGTGACGCGGTCGGTGAGGACCAGCGCACCGCCCGACCGCGCGATGTCGACCAGCAGGGCCAGGTCGAGCACGATCTCGAGCCCGGGCCGAAAGCCGATCGGTTTGGCCGCCGAGGTCCGCCAGACCAGGGACGGGAAGTACGTCCAGTTGCCGCGGTACAGACTCGCGGCCAGCGCCTCACCCTGTAGGACGGCCGGCGCCTGGGGTGTCATCCGGGCCTTCACCCGGTCACCCAGCGGCTGCACGACGGAGTCGTCGACATCGACGACCTGCACACCGGGTTGGACGACCGCCGCAGCCGGATGCGCCTCGAGTGCGTCCAGCGCCGTGGCCAGATGTTCGGGCGCCATCATGTCGTCGCAGCCCATGAGTGTGAACGCGGGAGCCTCGACGAGGTCGACACAACGCCGGAAGTTTCCGTTGACGCCGAGGTTCACGTCGTTGCGGAGGTGGTGCACCCGGACGTCACCGAGTGATTGCAGCCAGCGAGCGGGCTCGGGGTCGGGGTACTGATCGTCGACCACCACCAGCCGGAAGTCCGTGAAGGTCTGATCCAGCACGCTACGGACCGCGGCTTTCAGTTGATCCACGTCACCGTAGAACGGCAACATGACGTCGACAGCTGGCACGCTCCGCAGCGTACAGCGGCGAGACCGATAGACTGCCTATCGGCCCGACAGCGGTTGGGTTGTCCGGGACCTGTTTCGGTACCTTGTCGATGTGCGCGTGGAGGTGTGATCATCACTGTCTCACCCGCCGGCACCGGCAATTCCGACGTCTGGCTGATCGTTCCGGTGTTCAACGAGGAACCGGTGATCCGATCGGTGATCACCGCGGCGAAGAAGACGTTCCCGAACATCGTCTGCGTCGACGACGGCAGCAAGGACAACTCCGTCTCCGAGATTCGGGCCTCGGGTGCCGATCTCGTCCGTCACCCGGTGAACCTCGGCCAGGGCGCCGCGATCCAGACCGGTGTCGAATATGCGAGGGCGCAGCCCGGAGCCCGATACTTCGTGACGTTCGATGCCGACGGACAGCACCAGGTCGACGATGTGGTCGCCATGCTCGAACAGCTGCGCAACGAGCCACTCGACATCGTGATCGGCACCCGCTTTGCCGAAGACCGCAGCAAGAGCGTCCCGGTGATCAAGCGGATGGCACTGCGCACCATCGTCTTCCTCAGTCCCCGGACCCGCCGGATGGGTCTGACCGACGCCCACAACGGACTGCGCGTCTTCAATTCCACGGTGGCCGGTCAACTCGACCTGATCATGAACGGGATGAGCCACGCGTCGGAGTTCGTCGCGCTCATCGATGAGTACAAGTGGCGGGTGGCCGAACAACCGGTGACCATCCTCTACACCGAGTATTCGATGGCCAAGGGCCAGTCGCTGCTCAACGGTGTCAACATCTTGAGCGACGGCCTGCTCGGTGGCCGGATGAGGCGGTAGCACCCCATGCTGGTCATCCAGATACTTCTGATCCTCGCCGTACTACTGATGGTCGGCTACTTCATCACCCGCCGCGGCAGTGCCCGGGCCTCGGCGTGGGTGAAGCTGATCTTCTTGGCGTTCCTGGCGTTTGGCGTCTACGCGTTGCTGCGGCCGGACGATCTGACGGTGATCGCGGGCTGGGTGGGCGTCGGACGTGGCACCGACCTGGTGTTGTACGGACTGGTGGTCGCATTCGCCTTCACCACGATCAGCACCTACCTGCGGTTCCGGGATATCGAGATCAAATATGCGCGGCTGGCACGTTCGGTGGCGCTGCAGAACGCGGCGAACGAGAACAAACACGAACCGCAGCAGCCCCCCGCCGATCCGGCTCAGTGATGGTGCGGGTGCTCGGCACCCATGACGTCATGAAGGATCCGGTGCACGATGGCGTCGGCCACCACCCGATACTGCACGGAACGACCGGTCTTCGTGGTGGTCACCCAGCCCTGATCCCGTAGCGCCCGCAGGGATTGCGACGCAGCGTTCTCAGTGATCCCCGCCGCCTCGGCGAGTTCGGCCACCACTGCCCCGGGGTGTTCGTGCATGTGGGTGAGCAGGCGCAGCCGGGTGGAATCAGACAGCAGGGCAAACCGTTTGGCCCAGTCGTCGATGTCACCCTTCGGATGGCTCACGATGCTAGGCTACGGCACACATCAAATGTGTCTGTCCAGACACATATCGAGGCGAGGGGTTCCACGGTGTTCGTGCGTCTGGCATTGATTGCAACCGCGGGGACCCTGGTCCTGACCGGGTGTTCGTCACCGTCGGCTGAGGACTCGACCCGCATCGTGCTCGCCGACAGCGGTCCGCTCGGGGGTTACAACCCGGTATCGGGATACGGCGCGCTGGGCATATCACCGCTGTACGAGGGACTACTGAGACCGCAGGCGGATACCGACACCACGCTGCCCGCACTGGTCCCCTCACTCGCCGGCGGCGCCCCAGAACTCGTCGCGCCGCGGCAGTGGCGGCTCACCCTGCGCCCGGATGTCAGTTTCTCCGATGGTTCGGAGTTCGACGCGGCGGATGTGGTCGCGACCTATGACGCGGTACGCAATCCGGTTGTCGCATCCGAGATCTCGGCCGGACTCGAACCCATCGTGGAGGTTGCCGCCGACGGACCGGATGCCGTGACAGTCACCATGAACACCGATTCCGATCCGTCGCCGTACCTCCTGCTCGGTATCGCACCCTCGGAGATGATCGAGAATGCACCGGCCGCCGACTGGGCGCTGAACACCAAACCCGTTGGTACCGGCCCTTATGAGCTCGAAAGCCTGGACGCCGACCAGGCGGTGATGATCGCCCGCTCCGACTACTGGGGGCCGCTACCACAGGTGAGCACACTGGTTTTCACCCACAGCCCCGACGACAACAGCCGGTCCGCGCAGATCTCGACCGGCGAGGTCGATGGCGGTCCCCTGCCCCCCAAGATGCTCGCCGCCCTTGATGGCCGGGACGGCATCGAGACGGTCGGGGTCCGGTCGGCCGACTGGCGGGGGGTGTCGTTTCCCGCAGGCAACACCTTCACGACCGATCCGCGAGCCCGCCTGGCCATGAACCACGGCGTCGACCGCGATGCGATGATCACCGATGTCCTGGCCGGTCACGGCCGGCCGGCCAGCACCCCGGTGGCCGACGTCTACGGGGACGCCTACAACCCGGATGCGGTGTTCGAGCACGACCCGGCACAGGCCGCGGCGATCCTCGACTCCGCCGGCTGGCGAATCGAGACCAACGGGGGCGTCCGCGAAAAGGACGGCGTCCAAGCATCATTCGAGTTGCTGTACAACGCGCAGGACACCCTGCGACGCGATCTTGCCGTCGCGTTTGCCGCCGCCATGCAGCCGCTGGGCATCGAGGTCACACCACGGGGCAGCAGCTGGGACGACATCGAGACCAGAATGGACACTTCGGCGGTCCTGCTCGGCGGCGGAGATACGCCGTACAGCATCGACTCTCAGGTCTACAACACACTCCACACCCGTGTCCCGGACTCGTCGCCCTACTCCAATCCGGGCAACTTCACCGCGCCCGGGCTGGACGAACTCCTGCAGCAGGCCCGCGAATCGCCGACCACACCGGAGAACGACGCCCGGTACCGAGAGATCCAGGCCATCTACATGGCGCAGCCGTCGTCGGTGTTCCTGGCCTTCCTCGACCACACCTACGCATACGGCGACCTCGGCTGGCAGCAGAGCGCACCCATCCTCGAACCACACTCCCATGGCGTGATGTGGGGCCCCTGGTGGAACATCACGGCCTGGAAGCGGTGAACACCGCCAGACGAAGGCTGGTCCCGGCGATGCGCCTGCTGGGACTTCGTGCCCTGATTGCGATCCCGGTGACCATCGCGGTCTCCGCTGCCATCTTCCTGCTCGCATCGCTCTCGCCGTTCGATCCGCTGGCCGCCTATCTGGGCGACAACTACCAGAACGCCACCGCGTCGCAGCGCCGGGCCACCGCCGACGCCTACAACACCGATCAATCCTGGTACGACGCGTGGTGGCAGTGGATCCGCGATGTGCTGCACGGCGATCTGGGCTGGTCATCGACCCAATCCCTGCCCGTGGCCGAGGTTCTCACCGGCAGACTGCCCTTCACCGTCGGGCTGTCCGCGGCCGCACTGCTCGCCGCCACGCTCATCGCCGTCGGTCTCGGCGCGGTCGCCGGGATGCGCCGTGGCGGCCTCATCGACAAACTCTGCTCCGGTGGTTCGGCACTGTTCGCGTCGGTTCCCCCGTTTGTCGTCTCCCTCGTCCTGGTGTCGGTACTGGCGGTGGGATTGCGCTGGTTCCCCACCTCCGGGGCCCGTGAACCGGGGGATCCGTACACCGCATCCGGAATACTCGTACACGCGGTGTTGCCCTTTGTGGCCCTGACACTTTCGCAGATTCCGTGGCTACTTCTCACCACCCGCGCGGCAGTCGTCGAATCCATCGGCTCCGATGCGGTCCACGCCGCCCGCGCACGCGGAATCGGTGGCGCGGCCCTGATGCGCGGACACGTCCTTCCCACCTCCGTGGCCCCGACACTTGCATTGTTGGGAACGCGGCTTCCCGAGGTCATCGCCGGCGCGGCGATCGTCGAGACGATCTTCGGATGGCCCGGGGTCGCCTCTGTGCTGGTGGACTCTGCTGCCGCACTGGACTTTCCATTGATGGCCGCACTGGCGGTCGGATCGGCACTCGCGGTGCTGGTGGGGTCCGCACTCTCCGACGCCGCCGCCACCGCACTGGATCCACGGATCGGGATGGCAGCATGAGTACACAGAGCCTGATCAGGCACCGGACGCACCGACATTGGCCATGGCTGCTCCTCGCGGCCATCGCACTCTTCGCAATCTTGATCCCGGTGCTCGCCGGTGATCAGGTGGCCGACTTCAGCAAATCCCTCCGAGCCCCCGGCGCCGACAATCTGATGGGGACCGATCATTCCGGCTACAGCCTGCTGGTCCGAACCGCCGAAGGACTCCGGATCTCGTTGCTCATGGCAGCCATATGTGCCGTTGTGGCAACAGTTCTCGGGATTGTGATCGGCCTGCTATCCGTAACCGCGGGTGGCTGGATCGATGCCGTGGTCATGCGTGTGGTCGACGGGTTCAACGCCCTCCCGCATCTTGTGGTCGGGATCGTCATCGCGGCGATGTGGCGTGGCGAGCCGCTCGCGATCATCGCCTCCATCGCCCTGACCCACTGGCCGGCCGTGGCGCGCGTCGTCCGCGCGGAGTTGTTGGCCAACGCCGAGTCCGGTTGGGTGCACACGGCCCGGCTCTCCGGTGCCTCACGCTGGTTTGTCGCGCGGCGCCATCTGCTGCCCGCCGTCGGCGGTCAGGCGCTGGTGGCGATGGTGATGTTGTTGCCCCATGCGGTGTGGCATGAATCGACACTGTCGTTTCTGGGGGTCGGGCTGTCGCCGGACCGGGCCAGTCTGGGCACACTTCTCGGGCAGGCACGCGGTGACGTGATGCTGGGCGCCTGGTGGACGTTGGCGGTGCCCGCCGGAGCCCTCGTCCTCACCGCCCTGGCCATTGCGGCCGCCGCGTCCGGGCTACGGCGACGAATGGAACCGCCACCGGGAGTGATCTGGTGAGCGCCGGTGCCCTCATCCGCGATCTGAAGGTGGAGATCGCCACCAGGGGCGGTCGCGGGTCACCGAGTGTGACCGGACTTGCCGGTGTGGATCTGACCCTTGGCCGCGGCGAGGTGACCGCGCTCATGGGCGAATCCGGGTGCGGGAAGTCCCTTGTCGCAGTGGCGCTCTGCGGCCTCCTCCCGCCCGGGTGCCAGGTCAGCGGTGACGTCGAGATCGGCGGGGAGGCAATCGCGCCGAACGACGAGAAGCGTTGGCGCCAGATCCGCGGACGCCATGTCGGCCTGATTCCACAATCCCCCGCCACCTCCTTCACCCCGGTGCGGACTGTGGGCTCTCAGATCGAAGAGTGTATTCGCGTCTTGGATGGCAACTGCGGTGCCGAGGAGTTGGCCGAACTCGTTGAACTCCCGGTTTCGGCGCTGGATCTGTTTCCACACGAGCTGTCCGGCGGCATGGCACAGCGCGCCGCGATTGCTGCCGCGTTGGCCGGCAACCCGTCGGTCGTGGTGGCCGACGAACCCACCTCCGCGCTCGACCCCGACCTCGCGGCGGCGACCTGGGGACTCTTGCGCTCGATCGCAGACACCGGCGCAGCGGTTCTGGTCATCACCCACGACGTGAGAAGTCTTTTTGCACAGAAGATCTGCGATTCCGTTGCGTTGATGCGATCCGGCCGGATCGTTGCCGACGGCACACCGACGTCGGTGCTGCGCATCGACAACACCTATGTCAGCCAGTTCTTCGATGGGATCTCAGCGTGAACAGCCATTTCCTGCAAGCGAAGTCGATCTCGGTTCGATTCGGCGACCAGACCATCCTGGAGAACGTCGACGTGGAGCTGCGCTCAGGTGAGATCACCGGCGTGATCGGGCCGTCGGGCAGCGGGAAGACCACCCTGCTCCGCGTCATCGCCGGGCTACAGATACCCGATTCCGGATCGATCTCCTACGACGGCGAACCCGAGACCGCGCCCGGATCGTTGGCCATGCTCGACCAGCATCCGAGAATGGTCTGCAACCCGCGCTGGACACTCTCCCAGATCATCACCGAGCCCGCCGACATCGCCGGACGCAGCGTTGATCTCATCGCAGTTGCCGACCGCGTCGGACTCGATCCGGAATTGTTCACCAGATTTCCAACCCAGGTCAGTGGCGGACAACTCCAACGTGCTTGCCTCGCAAGGGTACTCGTCGGGGAACCGGCGTTTCTACTCTGCGACGAACCCACCGCGATGCTCGATCCCATCGCCACCACCGCCGTCGTCGACCTGCTCCGACAACTATCCGACGCCGGCACGGCCATCGCGCTCGTCAGCCACGACAACACACTGCTCGATCGACTCTGCACCTCGTCCCGACTGCAGTTGTGAAGCCATCAAACGAGTAGGTTCCTTCACATCCGCCACCTCGCGACTGTTGTCAGACCACCTCGATACACTACTCGGCCCCAGCCGTGAGTCTGTCGAAAGATAGTGCGCCACAGCGAAATAAAGTCTGTTCGAAAGCTTGTGCGAACCAGCGCTGGCGGCGTAAACTCGACTCATGGACTTCGGGGGAATGTTCGCCAGGTTGTCAGATCTTGCCGGGGATGCGGCTGTGGTCGCCGGAGATGATGCTGAGATTTCAGCTCGCACGGTGGCGGTTATACGACTCAATCATGTTGTGGAACAGATACTTTTCCGACTGGTCGGTGAAGTCGACCGGCGCGGGTTGGCGCAGAAGTCGGGTGAGCGATCCACCGCCAGACTGCTCCAGAAGGAGGGGGTGGCGCCGGTAGCAGCCCATCGCTATGTGCGGGTAGGTAAGGCGCTCGGCGACAACCCCTCAGTAGCGGCCTACGGTGTGGACGGAGCGTTGTCGGGTGAGCATGTGGACTCGATCATCAAAGGGCTCAACCACATTGAGCGTCGGAACCCGGATCTGGCCGGCGAGGACCGCGCTGACTGTGTGCGCGGTTTACTGACCGAGGCCTTGATGGCGAGTCCGGCGGCGGTGTCGGCACGGGCGCGGCAGATGGCGATCGTGTTGTCGCCGCCGGACAAGCCGATCCCCGATGCCGAGAACCACGAGCTCAACGAGTTCACCCTCGGCAACGGTGACGACGGACGCAGCCACGGCACCCTGGACCTGGACAACCTGCTGGGCGAGAAACTTCGTGTCGCGCTCGATCCCTTATCGAGGCCGGTACCCGAACCCGATGGTTCACCGGATCGCCGATCGAATGCCCAGATCCGTGCCGATGCTCTGGAACGCCTGCTTGATTCGTATCTCGATCAGGAAGATCGTCCGACACGGGGCGGCGCCAAACCGCATGTGGTGGTCACGGTGACCCCGGAACACCTGCAGGAGCTGCAACTACGTGGCATCCCGGGCGCCAAGGCTCCCGCGTTGGCACCGGCCTTCGAATGGACCGGACCCGCATCAGCATCGACGGCGCAGATGGTGGCCTGTGATTCGGTGATCACCAAAATCCTGATGGATGACAACGCTGTGCCACTCGATGTCGGCCGCGATCAACGGACCGTGACGCCGGCCATCCGCAAGGCGTTGATCGCCCGCGACCGAGGCTGCGCGTTCCCCGGGTGCGACTGCCCTCCCGGCCGGACGGATGCCCACCACATCGACTTCTGGCGCCACGGCGGTGGCACCAGCATGATCAACATGGTCCTGCTCTGCCGTCGACACCACCGCTACATCCACCACCGCGGGTGGGAGGTGTTCATCAACCGCGACGGACACCCGTGGTTCATCGCCCCGGACGATGCCAGCAGGACCCCGATCAGATCCAACGCCCGCCGCACCCTGACCACCGAACTCACCGCCGCCTAGGCAGGCAATCCCAGATCTGCTTGATTCCAGATGCAAAGCAACGCAGCGGAAGCTGCGTACTGCGCGATCCTTGAAAACTGAATAGTGTGGCGGGCTCCGGTACCGGATTCATCGCGGGAGGTCTCCGTATGGTCAGCAAAGCCGACTGGCAGCAACAACTGAACCAGTTGGACAGGTCGTCGTGGCCCGCATTCCTGGATGAGAACTCGGGGCTTCCAGGACCACGGGGCAACATCGAACTGGCAATGGCCCTGGCGGACCTCGCCGCCAACGAGCTCGTCGACGCCCTGATCAGCAGCGGTGACGAGTACCGGATGTTCTGCGGCGCAGTCTGCCTCGGCGCTCGTGCCGCGGAGAATGACGTGGCGGCGCGCATGCGGGCTTTGGCCGCCGAAGACCGGTGGCGGATCCGCGAAGGGGTCGCCATCGGGCTGCAGCGCCTCGGCGACAAAGACCCGGCTGCCCTGCACCAAATCGTCAAACAGTGGGTCGACGATTCGCACCCTCTGGTGCAGCGGGCAGCCATTGCCGCGATCTGCGAGCCTCGACTGCTGCGTGACCCGGCGGCTGCCGCGGTGGCGATCGAGGCCTGCGAACGTGCCACGGCACATTTGGCGGCGCGGTCGCTGCAGACTCGCCGGGACCCGGGGGTACGCACCCTCCGGCAGGCACTCGGCTACTGCTGGAGCGTGGCTGTGGCGGCCGATCCCCGGCCTGGCCTGGCGGAGTTTCAGCGCCTTGATGATTCAGACCCCGACATCGCGTGGATCGTCACCAACAACCTGCGCAAGAAGCGACTCGCCCGCCTGCTGTGAGGCGGATTCGGAGAAACCGTCAGCCGAGGGTCGGATCTGCCAGTGCCTGCAAGAAGGCGGTGACCTCACCGTGGTCCGGTAGTAGACCGGAGTCCCGGGCTTGGGCCAGTGTTGGTGCGGCGGTGTCTTTGTCGGAGAGTGTGAAGGTCAGTGGGCTGCCGTCGCGGGCGGTGCTGGGTAGGTTGAGGTTCAGTGCGGGGTCCAGCGGTGAGATGCCGTGTTCGCCGGTTGGGTTGTAGCCGGCTGAGCACAGGTAGGTCACGACCGAGTCGTCTTCGAGGCTGACGAAGGCGTGGCCGAGTCCTTCGCCGACGTAGAGGGCTTTGCGGTTGGCGTCGTCGAGCAGGACGCCTTCTGAGTGGCCGAATGTCGGTGAGCCCACGCGGATGTCTACGACGATGTCGTAGATGGCGCCTTTGGGGCAGCTGACGTATTTGGCTTGTCCGGGTGGGACGTCGGCGAAGTGCACTCCGCGTAGGACGCCGGCCGCGGAGACCGACAGGTTGGCCTGTTGCAGGTCGAAGGGATGGCCGATCGCTTCGGTGAGCAGGTCGGCGCGGAACGATTCCATGAACAGTCCACGGGGGTCACCGAACATCTTCGGGGTGATCACAAAGGCACCGTCGATGGACAGGGGTTCAATCTGCATGAGGTCAGTGTTCCATGTCGTCAGTGGTCTTTGCCGCGCTGCAGTAGGCCCAAGAGGTAACTGCCGTACCCGGATTTGAGCAGTTTGTTCGCCACGGCTTCGAGTTGGTTGTCGTCGATGAATCCGCGGCGCCAGGCAACTTCTTCTGGGACAGCGATTTTCAGCCCCTGGCGTTGTTCGACGGTACGCACGAAGTTCCCGGCATCGAGCAGCGAGTCGAAGGTGCCGGTGTCGAGCCAGGCGGTGCCGCGGGGCAGGACCTCGACCTGCAGGCGGCCCTGGTCGAGGTAGGTACGGTTGACGTCGGTGATCTCGTACTCGCCGCGGGCACTGGGCTGCAGACCGGCGGCGATCTCGACGACGTCATTGTCGTAGAAGTACAGGCCCGGCACGGCATAGTTGGACTTGGGGTGTTCGGGTTTTTCTTGCAGGTCAACGGCTTTGCCCTGGGCGTCGAAATCGACCACGCCGTAGTCTTCGGGGTTGCGGACCCAGTAAGCGAAGACCGCACCGCCGTCGATGCTCTGGAAACGGTTGAGTTGTTCACCCAGACCGGGACCGTAGAAGATGTTGTCGCCCAGGACCAGGGCCACCGAATCGTTGCCGATGTGATCGGCGCCCAACACAAATGCTTGCGCGAGTCCGTCGGGACTGGCCTGCACCTGATAGGTCAGCGACAGACCGAATTGGGAGCCGTCGCCGAGGAGAGACTGGAACGCGGCCTCGTCGTGGGGTGTGGTGATGATCAGGATGTCCCGGATTCCCGCGAGCATCAGGGTGGTCAGCGGGTAATAGATCATCGGTTTGTCGTATACCGGCACCAGCTGTTTACTGACACCCTGAGTGATCGGATGCAACCTCGATCCGGTTCCCCCGGCCAGAATGATTCCGCGCATGGTTCACACCATAGGGTGCGGGTCCTGTCACTGCCCAGAACTGAGCCGGTCGGTAGGGTTGCACCAGCGAATGGAGGCAGCAAATGCGGGTACTGATCACCGGTGGCGCCGGTTTCATCGGCGCCAATTTTGTGCACCGCACCCTGGCCACCAGGCCAGATGCGCAGATAGTCGTCCTTGACGCGATGACCTACGCCGCCAACGCACAATCATTGGCACCGGTCGCCGACCGCATCGAGTTCGTCAAAGGCGACGTCGCCGACAACGAACTCGTCGACCGATTGGTCGCCGACGCCGACCTGGTGGTCCACTTCGCCGCCGAATCCCACAACGACAACTCCCTGGCCGACCCCACCAGCTTCGTCCACACCAACATCGTCGGCACCTTCTCACTGCTCGAAGCGGTCCGCAAACATGGCGTCCGCTACCACCACATCAGCACCGACGAGGTCTACGGCGACCTCGAACTCGACGACCCGCACCGCTTCACCGAAGCCACCCCCTACAACCCCTCGAGCCCCTACTCCTCGACCAAAGCCGGCAGCGACCTGCTCGTGCGCGCCTGGGTCCGCTCCTTCGGCGTGCAAGCGACCATCTCCAACTGCTCCAACAACTACGGCCCCTACCAACACGTCGAGAAGTTCATCCCCCGCCAGATCACCAACGTGCTCTCCGGCATCCGCCCCAAGCTCTACGGCACCGGCACCAACGTCCGCGACTGGATCCACGTCAACGACCACAACGACGCCGTCTGGACCATCATCGACAAAGGCCAGATCGGCGAAACCTACCTGATCGGCGCCGACGGCGAAGCCGACAACCGCACCGTCATCGAAACCATCCTCGAACTGACCGGGCAACCCACAGACGCCTTCGACTTCGTCACCGACCGCCCCGGCCACGACCTGCGCTACGCCATCGACTCCACCCGCCTACGCACCGAACTCGGCTGGCAACCACAATATCTCGACTTCCGCACCGGCCTGGCCGACACCATCACCTGGTACCGCAACAACCCCGGGTGGTGGCAACCCCTCAAACAAGCCACCGAAAACAAATACGCCACCACCGAAAAAGTGGTCGACTGACCCGCCTACCTGAATTCGCGCCACGTACCTGCGTACGCGCCGGTTGCAACTGGCGCGAATGCAGGCAGGTGGCGCGAATTTTGGGTGGGATTGGCCTATCGGAAGTAGTCGACGGTCCGCTTGATGCCTTCGGTCAACGACACCGCCGGGCTCCAGCCGAGCACCTCGCCGGCCAGTGATCCGTCGATCGACGAATCCCGGACGTCACCGAGGCGGGCCGGTTCGAAGGTCGGATTGTCGGCCGCGCCGGCGGCAGCGGCGACCATCGTGTGCAATTCCCGGTCGGAGGTCTGCACCCCGGTGCCGACGTTGAAGCGTTGCCCACCACCGGCTTCGGAGGACGCCAACACGAATGCGGCGACCACGTCGTCGACGTACACGTAGTCGCGGGTGTTGCCGCCGTCGCCGAACAACTTGGTCGTCGTGCCGGCAAGAAGGTGCTTGGCAAAGATCGCGACCACACCGGCTTCACCGTGTGGATCCTGGCGTGGCCCATAGACATTCGCCGGCGCGATGTGGGTGCAGTCGAGGCCGTATAGCGACCGGTACATGTTGAGGTAGATCTCGCCGCTGACCTTGGCCGCGGCATAAGGACTCATCGGCGCCAATGCCGCGGTCTCGGCCACCGGCAGGTGCTCGGGCGATCCGTAGATCGAACCGCCCGATGACGTGAAGACGATCTTGCGGACACCGGCCAGCCGGGCCGCCTCGGCGAGCCGGATCGTTCCCAGCACGTTCACCTGAGCGTCATGCAGGGGATCGGTCACCGACGCCCGGACATCGATCTGCGCGGCCAGGTGGAAGATGACCTCCGGCTCGGCCTGTGCGACAACCTCATTGAGATCGACGACGGTGATGTCACCCTCGACCACCGTGGCACCACGTGCAATCGCGGCCTGAAGATTCTCGCGGCGCCCCCGCGAGAAGTCATCTACGGCGACCACCTCGTGTCCCTGGTCGAGAAGCCGATCGACCAGCGTCGATCCGATGAAACCGGCGCCGCCGGTGACCAATGTGCGCATTACCGCGTCCCGTTCCGTACTTCTTCGGTGACCTCGAAAATGGTCACATTGCCTTGGCGATAGATCTCCCGCAATCCCGGCGCCCCGGACTCACGCAATTGCAGATAGGGGTCTCCGAAGATGCCCTCGTCCGGTCGCGGCGGACCCTGCTGGAACGGCCAATAACTCGGCGGGGCGTCGATGACGTAGCGGATGTTCAGATCCCGCACGATCTGATCGATTTCCGGGTCACTGCCGATCTTGGCCACATTCCAGTGGAGCTCGGTCTGCCGCGCACTGAAATCGTTGGCCCGATAGAACGGGAAGAGCGGCGTCAGACCTGCCACCGGATACATCCAGCCGGTGCCCTGATCCAGGTTGTTGAGGATCACCGTGTCGCGCGCATCGGGTTGTTGCGCAAGCCATTTGTAGGCCTCGACATCTTCGACGCCGATGCGCAGCTCGCTCCGATACTGCGTGGCGATCTTGCCGTTGTCGGCGTAACGCCAGACCCCGGCGCCGAGGACCAGAAGCAACCCGACCATCGTCACCGCCGGGATCACCAAGACGTTGCCGCGGAACCGTTCCCGTCTGCTCAGTAGACCCGCCGCCCACAAGACCACGACGCCCACACCGATTCCCGCGGCCGCCGCGGTGAACATCGACACGACGAAGGTGAGACGGTGCGGCGAATTGTAGAAGTATCCGCCGAAGGTGCCCAGCAACTCCGACGGCAATCCCCCGAAGTCATAGATGGCGTTGGCAGTGGTCAGGACGAACACGATCCACGCCGCGACCATGCCCCAGCTTCTGGACCACACCATCCAGACCAGACCGATCGCGGCCGGAACCAGCAGGTAGATCAGCGGATAGTTGCTCTCGAGCAGATCGGTGCCCTGAAAAGCCGCGCGGGCCAGCGCGCCACCGGCGGTCGCGTCCGCATCGCGGAACCCGTATCCGGAGAGCTCGTTGTTGTCCGACATCTTGAGGGTGCCGATGATCACCGGGCTGATCAGCACCAGCGCGGCCGCACCGATCGCCGCCAGCCCGGCGACGTCACCCAGCCTGCCGCGAACGGGTGCCCACAACCGCTGCAAGACCCACCACAGCCCGACGATGGCAGCGACGACGACCAGGCCGGACGGATGTGTCGCGGCGGTACCCGCGATCGCCAGTGCAGCAGCAAGTATCCGACGCCGATCGGTCATCGCCGAGGCGACCAGCACCGCGGTGACCGGCGCCAGCGACACACCGACCGCGTTCGGAACGGCCGTGAAGGCCAGCTCGACGTACGGAAGGGAGGGGAACACGGCGGTGATCGCAGCGGCCAGGGACGCGAATACCGCGGCCCGGTCGGGATCGAGCCGGCTCCGGCCGAGCCAGTACGCCAGCGCCCCGATGCTGATCGGCAGGGTGAACGCCAGCACCGCCGGTGAGTAGACGTTGTAGATCTCCACCGTGTTGGCGCCGGTCAGCGGGTACAGCAGAGATCCCAGCGAATGCCAGGTGTTGGGGTAGTAGTTGAACCCGCCGGTGTCGTAGTTCATCAGTTCGCCCATGTGCAGCGCGGACGCATCGCCGGTCTGATGGATCCAGCGCAGCGCGTCGGCATGCCAGAGCGCATCCCATACCTGCGAGACGTTGTTCAAACCGAGGAATGTGGTGCCCATGAGTCGCCGGATCGACGACATCATGATGATCACCGCGCCCAGCAGCACACCCCCGGCCATCAGCAGCAGCGACCGACGGCTCGGACCTGGCGTATCGGCGACCGGGGTCGGCGCGAGCCATCCCAGGCGGCGAGCACCACGGTCCCAGCCCCACGCGATCAGCCAGCACACCAGCACCATGAGCAGCGCGGTGAGCAGATTCCACGGGATCGAGACGACGCCATACAACACCGTGAACAGGCCGACCATCCCGAAGGTGAGGGGCGCCCCCGCCGCCACGGCCACCGGCCAGGGCAACGACATCCGTCGGCCGACAAGTGCGCCGGGCACGATCATGATCACTGCCGTGACCACCGTGACCCATGCGGCCAGCAGCATTCAGATCCCATCCGTCGGTTGCGAGTCTCGCCATCAAGTTCGGTTAGAACCTTAAACGAGGCCTCTGCGCACTAGGTTGAAGCATATGGACTGGCCACGTCATATCCCGACATTGACCGATCGGGTGATCACCCTGCGGCCTCTGACCAGTGCCGATATCCCATCCGTGCACGCCGCGAGCCAGGATCCGCTGACCGTCGCGTTCACGATGGTGCCGAGTCCGTACACCGCAGCCGATGCCCGCGACTTCGTCGAGAGTCGGTCGGTGCGGGTCTGGCCGGGGTTCGATCTGGCGATCGTCGATGACGCCAACAGTTTCCTCGGCCTGTGCAGCCTGCACTCCGAAGACGACGATGCGATCACCAAAATCGGGTACGCGGTCGCCCCGTGGGCACGTGGGCGGGGCATCGCCACCCGCGCGACCCGACTACTCATCGACTACTCCTGGCAGATCCGGGCCGTCCGGGTGTGCCTGGACGCCTACGCCGAGAACGCCGGTTCGCGGGCGGTGGCCGGCAAGTGTGGGTTCGTCGAAGAAGGCGTCGCGCGGTCGGCGGCACTGGGTAAGGACGGCCGACGCCACGACGTGGTGCTGCACGGCCTCCTCCGGACGGATCCCAGAGCGTAGCCGCTGCGATCAGACGACCTGGTAGGTGGCGTGTATCGCTGTCGAGGTCGGGGTCACGCTTTGCCGCATCAACGTGCGCGTGGGGCCGCCGGCGAACAACGGCGTCCCGGCACCCAGGATCACCGGCGCGTGGTGCAGGCTCAGCACGTCGACCAACCCCGCTGCGATCGCCGAACCTGTCGTGGCACCGCCGCCCATGAGGACGACATCGAGGTCCCCCGCTCGTCGCCGTGCCGCAGCGACGGCGTCGGACAGACCCGTCGTGACAAACGTCCAATCGAGGTCGGTGAGCCGCATCGATGCGGGCGGCGTACTCGTGACCACCACAAACGAGGGTTTGCCGACCTCCCCGGCGCCGTACCCGACATCGTCGTCCCAACCACCCGGTGCGTCCACCACGTCGAAGAGCCGCCGACCCATGACAACAGCCCCCGACCGGGCGGTCCCTTCACCCAGAACCCGTTTGTCGTCGGGATCGTCGGAGAACGCCCAGGTGTGCAGGGCCTCGCCGCCAACGCCCAGCCCGTCGTCCGGGCCGGCGCCGGGCCCGGTGACGAAGCCGTCAAGGGAAACCGAGATGTCCGCGATGATTCGAGTCATACGACGGTAGACCAGAACTGCCGCCCGAACTCATCGTTGCCCCTCGCGACCGGCCAGGATGCCGAGGATCTCCTGCACCAGCGCATCCGAATCCGCGCCGGTCGTGTCGATCACGAGGTCCGGGTTCTCCGGGGCCTCGTACGGGGTATCGACTCCGGTCAGCCCTTTGAGTTCACCGGCGCGGGCCCGCGCGTACAGCCCCTTCGGGTCGCGGCGCTCGCACTCCGCCAGCGGGGTGGCCACGTGCACTTCGATGAACGGCAGGTCCGCGGCCGCACTGAGTGCCCGCGGGATCTCCCGGTCCGAACGCAGCGGTGAGACGAGCGAGGCGATTGCCACCACCCCGGCGTCGGCGAACAATCGGGTCAGATGCCCGACCCGACGGATGTTCTCGGCCCGATCACCCGCCGAGAAGCCGAGGTCGTCGGAGAGTCCGTGACGGACGTTGTCGCCGTCGAGCAGGTACGCCACCCGCCCGGCCTCGACCAGTTCCCGTTCCAGCGCAACCGCCACCGTCGATTTGCCCGACGCCGGCAGTCCGGTCAGCCAGATGACCGCGCCCCGTTGGCCGACAGCGTTCCAGCGGTGGTTTCGTTCCAGTGCCGACGGATGCCACTTGATGTCATTGCGTTTGCGTTCACCGGGTTTGACCACCCGGGCCTCGGTGATCGTGCCGGCTCCGACGGTGTCGTTGGAGTGCTCGTCGATCAGGATGAACGCCCCGACATCCTTGTTCGTCGAATACGGGTCGGCCACCACGATCGAACTGGTGCGCAGGGTCACGGTTCCGACGTCGTTGAGCGCGAGTTCCACCGGATTCTGTTCTTCGCCAAGCGTTTCCGGATCGAGTCGACCGCTGATCTCCTGCACCGTCGCACGCACGGTCCGGGTGGCCTGCTTGAGCCCGATCCGGTCTCCGGCCCGTAACGGGGTCTTCGAGAACCAGCAGACCGTTACGTCGAGTTCGCGGGCGGACACCGGCAGGTGCGCGTCGCCGGCGCCGCTGACGATCATGTCGCCGCGGCCGACGTCGATGTTGTCGGCCAGTTCCACCGACACCGACAGCGGCGCCACCGCAATGGTGCGGTCGGCGTCCAAGGTGTCGAGAGAGGTGACGGTGCTTCGGGATCCCGAGGGCAGCACCAGGATCGGGTCCCCCACCTGCAGGGTTCCGGCCGCCAATCGTCCGGTGTAGCGTCGCCGCTGCCTGTCGTCCGGTCGCGAAACCCACTGCACGGCAAGACGGACCTCGGTGGGCAGCGGGGCCGGTGCGCTCAACTCGACACCTTCGAGGAACTCCAGCAACGTCGGACCGGTGTACCAGGGCGTGTTGGCCGAACGGGTGACCACGTTGTCGCCGATCTTCGCCGCCAACGGGACCACTGTGAGCCCCTTGACCCCGAGTCGCGCTGCGAGCGTGTGCAACTCGGCTTCGACCTCGTCGAACCGCTCCTGGCTGTAGTCGACGAGGTCGATCTTGTTCACGGCGGCCACCAGATGCGGGACGCCCAGGAGCGTCGCGATCCGGGCATGACGGCGGGTCTGACGCACCACGCCGGCGCGGGCGTCGACGAGCAGCACTGCCACGTGGGCATTCGACGCGCCGGTGAACATGTTTCGCGTGTACCGCTCATGACCGGGCGTGTCGGCCAGGATGAAATTGCGGGTGGCCGTGGAGAAGAAGCGATAGGCGACATCGATGGTGATGCCCTGCTCGCGCTCGGCCCGCAGTCCGTCGGACAGGGCGGCGAGGTCGGCAACCCCCTCGGTGTCGGTCACGGATTCGAGATGGTCGGTGGGCAGACTGTCGGTGTCGTGCATCAGGCGCCCGATCAGGGTGCTCTTGCCGTCGTCGACCGATCCCGCGGTGGCGAGCCGCAACAGTTGGCGAGTCATCAGAAGTATCCCTCCCGTTTGCGGTCCTCCATGGCCGCGACCGAGGTCCGGTCGTCGGCGCGGGTCTCACCACGTTCGGACACCGTCGACGCCGAGATCTCCTTCACCACATCGGCAATCGTGGTCGCCCGGGAACGGACTGCACCGGTGATGGTCAGGTCGCCCACGGTCCGATACCGGACCCACTCGACCCGGGCGATCTCTTCGTCGGCCGGATTGGTGTATTCCGAGGTGGCGAGCAGGATGCCGTCGCGCTCGAACACCTCTCGCTCGTGCGCGAAGTAGATCGGCGGCAGCTCCAGACCTTCGAGTTCGATGTACCGCCAGATGTCGAGTTCGGTCCAGTTGCTCAACGGAAACACCCGAACCTGTTCACCTTTCCGGATCCGGCCGTTGTACAGGGACCACGGCTCGGGCCGCTGGGACCGCGGGTCCCACTGACCGAACTCGTCGCGGAAGCTCATCACCCGCTCCTTGGCCCGCGCCCGTTCCTCGTCACGGCGGGCACCACCGAACGCGGCATCGAACCCGCCCGCCTCGAGTGCGTCGAGCAAGGTCCTGGTCTGCAGGCGATTACGGGATCCGGCGCGGCCGCCGACCTCCTGCACCCGGCCGCGGTCGATGGATTCCTGCACCGATCCCACGATCAGCCGATGCCCACCCTCGGCGAGTCGTCGATCCCGAAAATCGATGACCTCGGGAAAGTTGTGACCGGTGTCGATGTGCAGGACCGGAAACGGGAGCGGCGATGGTCGAAAAGCCTTCTCCGCCAGCCGTAACAGGACGATGGAATCCTTTCCGGCAGAGAACAGCAGGACCGGTCGTTCGAGTTCGGCCACCACCTCCCGGATGATGTGCACCGCCTCGGCTTCGAGTATCCGCAGTTCGTCCACGTGTGTGATGTCGCCGGCGATCCCCGCACTGCTGCTCATGTGGGCAGTCCCCTCTGCTCTGCGTCCTCGCGATAGCGCTGTACCCACTCATTCGAACGGCCGTTGGCCTGCCGTTCCAGGACCGGAGGTGGCGCGGAGGCCGGATCGAGGCCCAGCGCGGTCAGGATTCCGGCGATGACCGTTGTGGTCTCACGGGCCAGATCGCGATAGTTCACCTCGATCGGCGTGATCGACTCGTCGGCGAACCATTCACGCCAACCCTTTTCCTGGTCACGCAGGATGGACACCAGATGTGCGATGCCGTCGGCGTTGTACTCTGCGGTGTCGTCGAGTGCCGGCGGCGCCTGACCGCGCCAGACCTGGGTCTGCACCGCCCGCCAGAACGAGACCGCCTGCGGCACCGGATCCTCCCGATTCACCTTGATGAACAGGGGATCCTCGCCGAGGACGTCACGCAGCGCCGATCGCAATCCGGTCCCGCTGCGCCCGGTCAGGCCGGCTGCACGCTCGATGACCAATGGCGTCTGATTCCACATCAACTTGCCGCCCCACACACCGTTTCCGGTGCGGCCGTGACTGGAGATCCGGGTTCGCCACTCGTCGCTGGTCTCCGTGGTCGGGGTACCCGGTTCCAGTGGCGCAAGCAGTTTCAGTATCTGAGGATCGTCGACACCGGCGAACCACTGCCGGGGCTGCGGTGCGCGCGACGTACTGGGCAGATACTGGAAGTATTCTTCGGGCTCACCGGCGATACCGGTGTACCGCAGGCACTCGACGAGCAGTGTGCTGCCACTGCGCTGCGATGCGCACACAAGGTAAGACCGGGGCCGGTTTGCCATGGCACTGAATATAGAGATATCCAGCGCCGGAACAATTGATCAGAGCGGCTGTTGATCAGAACGATTCAAAGTATTGACTTTGTCAGGATTTGAGCCTGCCGGACAACAGATGTGCCTGCTCGAGCAGCAGGACCCCCATCTCGTGGATCCGATCATCGCGAAAGCGGGTCTGCACCCCGGTCAGACTCAGGGCCCAGGCCGGACGTCCGGTCCGATCGAACACCGCCGCACCGATGCCCCAGCTGCCGTCCACGATCAGCGCCGGATTGACCCCATAGCCGGTCCGTTTGGTCGACCTGATCCGCTCCCGAATGTTTTCTTCTGAATGCGCTGGGCCCCAATCCTTCTCGGGCCTCATCCGGGAGAAGTAGTCGTCGACGTCGCGATCCGGGAGATGACTGAGGATCGACAGTCCCGCCGAGGCCACCCCCAAGGGGAACCGGATCCCTTCGTGCAGCACGTGGGACCGGAGCGGAAAACTACCCTCCTCCCAGAGCAGGCAGACGGTCTCGTCACCGCGCCGGGCCGACAGGAAGGCGCTCTCCCCGGTTTCCCGGGCGAGCGTGATCAACACATCGTGGGCCTGATCGCTGATGTCGTAGCGATTGGCCGCGCCCACACCGAGCAGATACAACTCGGGCCCGAGTCGCCATCGGCCGGTCTCGAGGTCACGGTCGATCAGGCCTTCCTCGGCCAGAGAGGTCAGCAGCCGGTGTGCGGTGGGCCGTGCCAGGTCGGTGGCCTTGCCCAACTCGGTGGTCGAGGCGCCACCCGGCTCGGCCGAACCCACCGCGCGCAGGAGCGCTCCGACCCGGGCGACCACATGCGAGCGAGTCGGCGAAATCGCGTTCATCTGATGAACGTACCTGACGCCACCGATCGTTCCGCGAACAGTTTCCGAGCGTTTCGCCGGTTCACTTGATCCCCCGAGCTGCGACGTTGTTGACTGAAACCCGACATCGTCAGCGTTTGCTCTGTGAACGTTGTCGATTGCCCGATGAAGCGAATGGGAGAAATGGTGAGTTCAAAGGTGTACGAGTCGGCCGCGAGCGCAGTCGCCGACATCAAGGACGGCGCATCGCTGGCCGTCGGCGGATTCGGACTGTGCGGAATCCCCGACGCACTGATCGAGGCCCTGGCGGAGACGAAGGCCGCCGAGCTCGAGGTGTTCTCCAACAACTGCGGCGTCGACAACCAGGGCCTGGGCATCCTGCTGGGCCTGGGCCGGATCCGGCGGGTCACCGCGTCCTACGTGGGCGAGAACAAAGAGTTCGCCCGGCAGTATCTCGCCGGTGAACTCGAGGTCGAACTGACCCCGCAGGGCACGTTGGCCGAGCGCCTGCGGGCCGGCGGGGCCGGGATCCCCGGCTTCTACACACCCGCCGGCGTCGGCAGCCCCATCTCGGACGGTGGCATGCCCTGGCGTTACGCAGCCGACGGTTCGGTCGCCATCGCGTCCCCGCCCAAGGAGACCCGCGTCTTCGGTGACAAGCGGTACGTCCTCGAAGAAGGCATCAACGCCGACTTCGCACTCGTCCATGCCGAACTCGGTGACACCGACGGCAACCTCGTCTTCAACAAGACCGCCATGAACTTCAACCCCCTGGCCGCGATGGCAGGCAAGATCACCATCGCGCAGGTCGAGCGTCTGGTCGAGCCGGGGCAGATCGATCCGGGTGCGGTGCACCTACCGGGTGTGTTCGTCCAGCGGATCGTGCACACCGGGCCTCAGGACAAGAAGATCGAAAAGCGCACCGTCGCAACCGAAGGAGCCAAGTGATGTCTGCCCCCACGGTCACCGGATGGACCCGAGACCAGATGGCCGCCCGCGCGGCCGCCGAGATGATCGACGGTGAATACGTCAACCTCGGCATCGGTTTGCCCACCCTGATCCCGACGTATCTCGGCGACGATGTGCGCGTCACATTGCATTCGGAGAACGGCATCCTCGGCACCGGCGGTTACCCCACCGATGACGCCGTCGACCCCGATCTCATCAACGCCGGAAAAGAAACGGTCACCGTCAATCCCGGTGCGGCCTTCTTCGATTCGGCCCTGTCCTTCGGCATGATCCGCGGCGGGCACATCGACACCGCGGTACTGGGCGGCATGCAGGTCTCCAAAACCGGTGATCTCGCCAACTGGATGGTCCCCGGCAAGATGGTCAAGGGCATGGGAGGCGCGATGGACCTCGTCCACGGCGCCGCCCGCGTGATCGTCCTGATGGAGCACACCGATCGCGGCGGCAACCCGAAGATCCTCGAGACCTGCACCCTGCCGCTGACCGGCCAGGGTGTGGTCGACCAGATCATCACCAACCTCGGCATCATCGACATCGTCGGCGACGGCACGCTGGTGCTCAAGGAACTCGCACCGGGAGTGACCGCCGACGACGTCATCGCCGCCACCGGCGCAGAACTCACGGTCCGGCTAGAGGGGTAGCGCGGTCTCCTTCGGCCCGGAGTGATGAGTTTCGCCGACGCGGCGGAACCACTCCAGGCCGAAGGCCGCCCGCAAATCGTCGATGGGCATGTCGAGGAACGGCCCGAAGTCGCCGACCTGCGTGGCATGCGCGAACATCGCCGCCCGCTTGGCCTCGATGAACTCGGCCACGTCGATCTCGGTGGTGATCTGATCTGCCGGGACGCCGATCTTGTCGATGTTGGGTGCGTCCTGGGCATCCCACTGGTCGTTGGCCTTGACCAGCGCCTGGAAGTGGTCCCGGTTCGTCACACTCTCGTACACGTGTGGCGTCCCGGCGATCTGTGAGGCCCTCAACCCCACGTGGTGCACCTGGATGTGATCGGGGTGTCCGTAGCCGCCGTAGCTGTCGTAGAAGGTCACGACATCGGCACCCTCTTCGGCAAGCACGGCTGCCAGCGCCTGAGCCGATGCCTCCACCGGCAGATTGGCGAACGCCCTGGGATTGTCGTTCTCGGGCGTTCCGGCCATGCCCGAATCCGAATAGCCCAGCATCACAACGCGACTCACACCCAACGCCTCCGCCGACTTCGCCAGCTCATCACGCCGCCGCTCGATCAGCGATTCGTCCTCGGCCAAGATGCCTGCCGGGAATTCTCCGGCCGCGCCGTCGGTGGCGGTGACGAGCACAACCCGATGGCCGGCCTCGGAGGCCTGGCGCATGGTCCCGCCGGTCCCGAACACCTCGTCGTCGGGATGCGCGTGGAAACATACAAGAACACTCATGAACTACCCCTTGCTCAGCGGTACCGCAGAACCAAACAATGCAGTCTAGCCACTGGAGTAATTCACTCGAAGCGCCGCAAACAAACATTAATCTCAGTTAACCTGTGCGCGAAGTCGCCACCCATGAGACCACCCCGGGGGGACCGCACTCATGCCGCGTTCACACACCACCTGCCGGCACCGGCTGTCGGCGACAACACTGATCCTGTGCATCGCCACGCTGACCGGAGCGCTGTTGTCACCCGTACCGGCCGGAGCAGCACCGCTGTATCCCACGCCGCTGCCGGACCGGTTCTACAGCCAGCCCCCGGATCTCGCCGACAAGGCACCGGGTGATGTTCTCGCGAGCCGTCCCATGCCTGGTTTGCCCGCTTTCCCTGACACCACAGTCACTCTCATCAAATTCCGGTCCACGAGTTCAGAAGGCGACCCGATCGCGGCGACGACCACCCTGCTCACCCCCCGGAGCCACCAGAACAATGGGCCACTGTTGTCCTATCAACACATCATCAACGGCCTCGGCACCAAATGCGCTGTGTCGCAGGAGTTGTACACCTCCGACCCGAATCTCGTGATCCGAGAGGCACCCGGCCTGAATGTGGCACTCGCCCGTGGCTGGAGCGTGGTCCTGCCCGACCACCTCGGTCCGAACAGCGCCTACGGCGCCGCCAAACTCGGCGGACAGATCACCCTGGACAGCATCCGGGCCGTCCAAGCGCTACCGCAGTCGAATACCCGCCAGAGCCCGGTGGCGATGGTCGGATACTCCGGCGGCGGGATGGCGACCGCCTGGGCGGCGGCTCTGCAGCCCTCCTACGCGCCGGACCTCGACATCGCCGGTGCCGCTGCGGGTGGTGTGCCGATGAACCTCACCCAGATGGCCGAAGGTCTTGGTCTGCAACCCCATCCGGCATTCGGACTGGCGTTTGCGGCGGCCCTCGGCCTGGAGCGGGAGTATCCCGACCGGCTGCCCATCAGCGAACAGCTCAATACCAGAGGTTTGGCGTTGCGCAATCAGATGGCCAACGGGTGCACCAACGACATCCTCGCGGGCGGAGCCGGCCTGAGTGCACGAATGGTCGCGACGTCGGAATCCCTGGCCTCGGACCCGCGAGCTCGCGCCGTGCTCGACGAGAACAGCGTCGAACTGTACGAAGGCATCCCGACCATCCCGATGTTCGAATGGCATGCCCCCGATGACGCACTGATCCCGGTCGTGGCGATCGAGAACACCATTCGGCGTTACTGCGCCGCGGGGGCAAAGGTCTACTCCGCCCAGATCCCGAGCCCCGACCACCTGACGACTGCGGTCTTGGGCGCACCCGCGGCGTTGAACTATCTCGATGAACGGTTCCGGGGAGTCCCGGCACCAAGCACCTGCTGACACCACTAGACCAGATAGATCACCAGGATCGCGGCCCAGAGAACAAACAGCCAGGTGTCGGTGGCCACCTGCAGCCATCTCGGCGCCGACCGCACCTCCATGAAGTACCGGATGATCAGCCGGCCCTTGATGAAACCCAGCGCGATCACGGTGACCGTGATCGCGACACCGGCGGAGGCCGAACCGCCGGCATGTCCTGGTGCCAGCCACCAAGATCCGATGGTGATGCCACACAACACGATCCACGCGTAATTGATGGCACGGGTCGATCGATCGCCGCGGCCGGCCCGATCAGTTGTCGCGGTCACCGGTTCACCTCATCACGTAGAGCAACGCAAAAATGACAACCCACAGCAGGTCGACCATGTGCCAGTAGGTGGCGCCGGATTCCACCGTCGAGATCCGTCGGCGCCGGGGGTTGCGAAGGTCGCGCACGACAACTCCCAACACCACCAGGCCGATCAGCACGTGGAGAAGGTGCACGCCGGTGAGCACGTAGTAGAACGAGAAGAATTCATCAGAATTGGTGTAACCCTGTGAGATCTTCGACCACCACTCGTATGCCTTGATGCCAACGAATACGACCCCGAGAGCGCCACCGGCACAGACCAGCCGTATCGCACGATCCGGATCATCGGCTCGCGTGGCGTGGACACTGTGCGCGATGAACCATGAACTCGTCAGCAGCACAATCGTATTGATCACACCGAGGTTGATGTCGAGATGCTGCTGCGATGCCAGATAGGCATCCGGCGACATGGACCGGTGCACCATGAAGACGATGAAATAGCCACCGAAGATGACCATGTCGCCGAGCACCATGACCCACATGTGGCCATCGCCGGGCAGGTGTCCGTCCCGTTCGTTCGGGGAGATCTTTGTGGGCGACAGAGGTTTTGTCACTGGTCAAGTCCTTGGTTGTCAGTCCAGCGGCGGAGAATCGACGGGCTCCTTCGCGGTGGCGATCCGCAGCAGCACGATCATCCCGCCCAGCCAGACACTGAAGACCACCACCGCCCACCAGAATGAGATCGAGCCATTCCAGGCGAAGGGCCCCGATTCGAAGACAAACATCTGGGTTGCGATGACCTCGGTGACGATCTGCCAAATGGTCACGTAAGCAAACCATTTGGGGAAGATCTCGTTCTTGTCGTAGAGGATTGCCACAGCCAGCGCAAAGTAGGCGGCCGTGAAACATCCCAATGATCCGTTGTACGACAACAGACCGAGGTCGTACAGCATCCCCAGCTGCTGCGGATCCCGATCGGCACGGAAGGTTGCAGTCAGGAAGACGACCGCAACGAGCAGGAATCCCGGGACTGCTCCGACGGCCATGCCACCCATGTAGCCGTAAGCGAAAACCGACCCGCACGACATCCGCTTCATGTGATAGAAAATCAGGCCGTTGGTCAGTGCCGCACCGCCGAGGATCACCAGCAGCAGCGTGAATCCCATCTGGATGGTGGTGGCGTGGGCCCGGAAAAAGTCCACCGCCTGTTGATCATTCACGTCAGGGCGCGGCGGCGGGGTGACCCTGGCCAGTAGTACGAACACCGCCCCGAAGATCGCGTAGAACGCCGGGAAGATCCAGTAGACGATCCAGACGTCCGGCTTGCCCACCGGTTCGGAGCGGCCGGCGCCCGGCGGTCCCCGCCTGGACAACAGGATGCTCATCGGGCCACACCCTCCTCGACGGCCTGGCGATGCAGCGCTGCGCGGAGCACGAAGAACATCACCACCACAAATGCGGCGACGGCGCCGTTGCGCAGCCAGAACGACAGCAGACCGTCCCAGGCCAGCGGCCCGGTCTTGGTCACTGCCGCACCGGCGGCGGGAAGCATGGCGATCGCGGTCGCAAGCGAGTAATGACCCACCCACCGCGGGAAAACCGGATCGGGTCCGTTGTCGAAGTAGACAGCGATCGCCAGGAGCAAGAACTGGGCGACCACCATGCCGATCGGCGCGATGAACGTGATCCAGGCAAGGTCGTTGAGAAGCAGGACCAATTCCGGGTTGCGATCCGGCCGGAACGCTGCGACCAGGAAGAAGATGTTCGACAGGGCGAAAATGGTCGCACCGCTGACCGCCGCGGTGAGGTAGCAGTACGCAAAGACATGGCTTTGCGTCGCCATCCGCTTCATCTGCACCACGATCACCAGGAAAAACGGCAGCAACATCACGCCACAGAGGTTGTAGGTGACCATGCTGAACCGGATCCAGGCTGTGTTGTCGCGATAGAACGCCGCGACCTCGTCGGCCGGCATGGTGGGCGGCATCGGCGGCCAGAAGCCCGGGAAAGCAGCAAATGCAATCAGCATCACCACCGCGAACACCGGTCCCGTCCACAGCGCGACGAGTTGCGTCCGGATGTTGGTCGCCTTCGGTAGATCTTCGGCCTCGACGAGGAACTGCATGCGTCGAGGAAACCACGCTTTGCTGACTCAAGTCAGTGAATGCGCTAGACTCGTGCCGGGGGTCGAGCAGGAGGTGGACCATTTCGGTTACGGACAAGGTGTCGGCCCGCGAGGCCAAGCGACGTGCGACCCGCGAACGTCTGCTGGAAGCAGCGGTGACGGAGTTCAAGCGCGACGGGATGGCATCGGCCGACATCGGTGCCATCGTCTCCGCGGCCGGCGTGGCACACGGGACGTTTTTCTTCCACTTCCCCACCAAAGAACATGTCCTGCTCGAACTCGAACGGCGCGAAGAACTTCGGATTGCGGACAGCTTGGCAAAGTTCTTCGACACTCCCCACACCGTTCAAGACACGTTGACCCAGATGGTCCGCGAGCTCGAGGACCTCGAAGAGCGACTGGGCGGCAGGTTGTTCAAAGATTTTCTGGCACTGCACTTCTCGACCACTCGACCGCCCCAGGAAGAGTGGGAACATCACCCGGTGATCATCGCGGTGATCGAAGAGCTGGAACGAGCCCGCGACCGCGGCGAACTGCCACCAGAAACCGACGTCTTTCACCACGGCGTCTTCTACCTACTCGGCATGTACGCCCTCTTGGTCACCATCCCCGAATCCCCCGAGGCCCGCACGCAGATCGTCGAGAAATACGTGACCATTGCCTTGCAGGGCATGACGGCCGTCCCCGGATAACCACCCGGGGACGGCCCGGACTGCCGACAAGAAATGGACTCGACCGCGATCGAAACAAAAATCCCTTCCCCTGTCACTACAGGAGAAGGGATTCTTCGTGGAGCCGCCTGCGAGAATCGAACTCGCGACCTTTTCATTACGAGTGAAGCGCTCTACCGACTGAGCTAAGGCGGCGTGCTGCACCAGGCAGCGCCAGCCAGTCTATCCAGCGGTCACGCCGAGGACCAAACCGGCTCAGGTGACCGGAACGCGAGGGGGGACCAAGCCCAGGTCAAAGGACTTTTGGGCCAGATACTGCGCCGCCGCGATCTTCTCCGCGAGGTCGGTGGTAGCGCCTGCGACCTCGAACCCGTTTCGGATCACCGCGGAACCGACGAAGCCGGCCCACACCGTCGAGACGTCGACCGGCACGCCCCCGGCGGCCAGCCCGGCGGTGTATTCGCCGACGATCCGCTCGATGACGTCCTCCCCCAGCCCCACCACGGGACTGTGGCGTCCGAACACCAACTGACCGAGATCGAATCCGACCGCATGGCGTGGCATCTGGGCCAGGTCGATGAGCACGGTCCTCCCACCGCCACTCGGATCGGCAACAAGGTTGTCCGGAGCAGCGTCGCCGTGCACCGGCGTCTGAGGGAGCTCATTCAGGTCGGCAAGGAGGAGTTCGATGTGATCGCCGACCCACAGCAGGTCGTTGATGAGGTCCGTCGGGATTGGGGTGTCGCGGGGTTCGGCCAGCATCTCGGCAAGCAGAATCAGGTCCGACTCCTGAACGCGACTGCGCGCGATCATCGACAGCGCAAACCCGTCATCGAACTCCTGCGACAATGGCGATCCGGCTGCTGCCCGGTTGCCTGACAGCTCGCCCAACAGGCGCGCTGCATTCTCGAATTCACCTGCGGTGGAGAACAGTTGGACATCACCGAGATCCTCCAGCCACATCGATCGCATGTGCGAACCGTGCCACTGCGTGCCCAACAGTGTCACCGTCCGCAACCCCTCGGGGCAGCGTGCCGCCACCTCTGACAGCACGTCCGGGTCCTGCGACCAGGGAAACGTGCGCAAGAAGAACTCTTGAACCGGTGGAGCCAACTCGGCCAGCACCGGCCACTTCGCCGGATGGCGTAACACCTTGACCACCGCCGACGCCTGCCCCTGCTCGCCGCGAAGGAAAACCCGCCACAGACCGGCCGTCCCCGGTGCGGCGACGTCGAATTCGAGCGGCTCCGAGCGGTGGTCGATGTACTGCCCGATTCTCAACCGCTGAGCGACGTCACCGAGCGTGGATTCGTCGGGCGTTGGCAGCTCGATCATGGCCGGCTCCAGGGCATCTTCGGGGGTGTGAACTTCCTTCGATGGTAAAGCCGCCGACCACCACGATGAACGCCTTCGGCCTGATCAACAGGGCTGTCCGGCCTGATCAGTAAGGTTGTCAGAGGAGGTTCGATGACCGAGAGCACGGAACGGACAGTGGTGGCCTTGTCGATTTCGGCACTGGCCGAACTCGGTGTCGAGGTGACTCCCGTCGACGACCCCGAGTACGGCGACGTCTTCCTGGTCGGCCCCGACGCCGAGCGATACTTCCTCCAGAACGTGGTCACCACCTGTCAGCGGTTGCCCGAGGACGAATGGGCCGGCTACATCGCATTCCATTTCCAACAGCACTTCGAGGGGCTGCGTTCCCCCCAGGCCGACGAACTGACCGAACCGGCTTTGCTCTCCGAAGTGCGCACCCGACTGCAGCCGGACACCACCATCGACCCCACGATGACCACCAACTATGCGCGCCCCTTCGTCGGCGATCTGGTGGTGTACCTGTGCCGGGACCTTCCGACCACGGTCGAAACGCTGACCGACCGCACCGTCGAATCACGCGACCTCGACCTGCTGTACCAGGCCGGCCAGCGCAACACCGACGCCGAACCCTTTGACACCGAAGAGCTCTCGGTGGACGGCACCAGGGCGATCACCATACTTCAGGGCGAGTCGTTCTTCATCGCGTCAAAAGCTCTGAACATGCAGAACGTGGTCGAGACCGTCTTGGGCGGCGCCGAGCACGGCGTCGTTTTCAGCGTCCCGCACCGACATCTCCTGATGCTCCATCCGGTCGCCAATCTGCAGTCAACCCTCGCCCTCCGAGAGATCATCGGTTCCACCCACAGACAGGCCGCCGACGCACCCGGCGGCAGCATCAGCCCCCACACCTTTTTCTGGTACGGCGGTCGGGTACAACAGATCACGCAGTACGACCCCGTCAAGAAGGCCGTCACAATCGAGAATCACGGCATGCTCTTCGACGCACTCAGTCGATTCATCTGAGCGCCGGCGCGCGTCACTGCCCCCGAACGATCAATGCCGCAGAGCCATCCCGATCTTGGCGACCATCGCGTCGACGGCAAACTTGGGTTTCACGTTGAACGCGAGCACCTCCCGGCATTCGAGCACCGCCTCGACGCAGGTCAGCAACTCTTCGCGGGTCGCATACCGCGCCATCCCCTGGGTCTGTTCGGCCATGTCGGGATGCATCGCAACCACTGCGGCCCCGTAGGACGCGGCGAGCGCATCGCGGAACAGCGCGGCCAGATCCACCAACGCCCGGTCGAGGAGATCGCGACTGGTACGCGTCTGCCGCGACTTCTGTCGCTTCTCGAGGTCTTTCAGGATGCCCGCCGAGCCACGCAACGCCCCGGCCGCGCCCTTGCCGGTGCCGCCGGCACCCAGTGCCATCCGCATTTCCTCGGTCTCGGCCTCGTCCAACTTGGCGCTGATCGACTTGGCGGCGGCCTCGGCTGACTTCACGAGCTCTTCGGCGGCCTGATATGCCCGCGCATTCGATGTCGCGGCCCGGGCCAACCCCAAGGCCTGCGTGCGCTCGTCGCGCGACTGTTGATCGGTGGCCAGACGACGGGCCCGGCCGACGTGACCACCACACACCGAGGCCGCCCACTGCGCGAGAGAGGGCTCGATGGAGTCCTGCGCGATGAGGACCTCGCTGATGGCTGCCGCGCTGGGCATCACCAGCGGCACGTGCCGACTACGCGAACGCAGGGTGACCGAGATGTCCTCGGGGTCGATGCTCGGCGCGCACAACAGGAACACGGTCCGCGGTGGCGGCTCTTCCACGGCCTTGAGCAACGCGTTGCCCGCCGCCTCGGTGAGCCGGTCGGCGTCCTCGATGAGAACCACCTGCCACCGACCGACACTCGGCCGCCGCGCCGCGGTCTGGACGATGTCCCGCATGCCCTTGACACCGATCGAGAGGCCCTCCGGCACGATCCGCCGGACATCGGAGTGCGTACCGGCCATCACCGTCGTACACGCATGACATTGGCCGCACCCGGGCGCATCGATTCGCTCGCACTGCAAGGCCGCGGCAAAACACTGCGCGGCGATCGATCGTCCCGACCCTGGAGGGCCGGTGAAGAGCCAGGCGTGGGTCATCGCCGACGAGCCGTGTCGCGGTCCATCGTGGTCCGTGACCGCAACTTCACCGTGAGACTCGCGCTCACGTATCGCAGCCAGCTGGGCTGCGGCGATGGCCGCAGATGTGAGTTCGCCCACGACCGCATGCTGGCCGACGAGCCGATCGAACACTGTTGTCACAGGTCAACCCTATCTCGAAGGCCGGACAGCGATGCTTAACTCCTGCAAGCGGCCAGCTACCGTATGCACGTGGTACAGAGACAGTCACAGCTGCAACATGCGTGGCACATGTTGCGCTGGCTGGTGCGCACACCTTGGCCGGTGCTGGCGCTGGACATGCTTCGGGCGAACATCGCCGGAGCCCTGTTCACCTTTGCTTTTCTCCGTTTCGGACTCCCCGAACAGACCTCGGTCAGCCTCTCCCAGATCAGCGGCGTCGGCCAGTTGGTCTTCGTCGTCTATCTCGTCCTGGCCGGCATGGTCAGTGCCTACGCCACGATTCGGCTCTCCCTGCCGGTGCTGGTCTGGCATCGGCGACGATCCCGTCCCGACAACGAAGCCGCCCGGCGGCGCGCACTTCGACTGCCGCTGCTCCTGATGCTCGTCCACGGCGGGCTGTGGCTTGTCGGCGGCGTGGTGTTCTCGTTACTGAGCCTGTCCCAGTCGGGTCGCACCGCGATCGTGGTGGCCCTGGGGTCGTTTGTCGGCGCCCTGGTGACCTCGGTGCTGGGGTACATGCAGTCCGAGAAGATCCTGCGCCCGATCACCGTCGCGGCGATGGCCAACAATCCCGAGGCCGCCACCGCGCCCAGCGTCACCCAGCGCATCATCTTGTTCTGGGTGATCAGCGTGGCCGCCCCGCTGGCAGTGATCATCGCGCTGGTCGTCGGCCAGAAGACCGGCATCATCGACACCGACGCCGAAGGCCTGCAACGGCCCATCCTGTGGATGGCCGGCGCCGCCCTGGTGTTCGGATCGATCGGCGTGGTGCGTGTCGTCTCGGCGATTGCCGACCCGATCAAGCAGCTGACCCTCGCGCAGCACGAGGTGCGTGAGGGCAACCTCGACACCTCCGTGCGCATCTACGACGGCAGCGATCTGGGCCTGCTGCAGGCCGGCTTCAACGAGATGGTCGCCGACGTTCGCGAACGCCAGGAACTGCGCAACCTGTTCGGCCGCTACGTGGGCGAGGACGTCGCCCGACGGGCCATCGAAAGCGGCACCGAGCTCGGTGGTGAAGAACGCTACGTGGGCGTGCTGTTCGTCGACATCGTCGGTTCGACCAGCCTGGCCGTCAACCTGCCTCCGCGGGAGGTCGTGGACCTGCTCAACGAGTTCTTCCGGGTGATCGTCGATGTGGTCGGACGGCACGGCGGCTTCGTCAACAAGTTCCAGGGTGACGCGGCGCTGGCCATTTTCGGCGCACCGCTCGACATGGAGGACTTCGCCGGGCAAGCTCTTGCGGCCGCCCGCATCCTGCGCAAGGAACTCGACGCCGCCCTCGGTGACACCGACATCGGTATCGGGGTCTCGGCGGGCAAGGCCATCGCCGGACACATCGGTTCGAGCCAACGCTTCGAATACACCGTGATCGGCGACCCGGTGAACGAGGCCGCCCGGCTGACCGAGCTGGCCAAATACGAGCCGAGCCGGGTCCTGGGATCAGCCCGCGCGGTGTATCTCGCCTCCGCCGCCGAGGCCGCACACTGGGACATCGGCGAGGGCATCGAATTGCGCGGCCGTGGGATCGAGACCCGCTTGGCCAGACCGAACTACGCCATCAACTATTAGATTCCAAGTTCGTCCCGCAGGCGGACGCCGACGGGAATACTCCCTCGACACCCGCCTGCGGGACATTCCTGGCGTCAATCCGACTCGGGTGCAGCCTTCTTGGCCGCGGCCTTTTTCGCCGGGGCCTTCTTGGCGGTGGCCTTCTTGGCCGCCGTCTTCTTTGCTGCGGCCTTCTTGGCCGGAGCCTTCTTCGCGGCCTTCTTGGCGGTCTTCTTGGCGGCCTTCTTCGCCGGACCACGAGCGCGCCGGTCGGCCAACAATTCCGATGCACGTTCGTCGGTGATCGACGCGACGTCGTCGTCCTTGCGCAGGCTGGCGTTGGTCTCACCGTCGGTGACGTACGGACCGAACCGGCCGTCCTTGATCACCATCGGCTGCTCCGACACGGGGTCGGTACCGAGTTCACGCAGCGGCGGCGCGGCAGCTGCCCGCCCCCGACGCTTCGGCTCGGAATAGATCTTCAACGCCTCTTCGAGGGTGATGTCGAAGATCTGGTCTTCCGAGGTCAACGAACGAGAGTCGGTGCCGCGCTTGAGGTACGGCCCGTAGCGACCGTTTTGCGCGGTGATCTCCTGACCTTCTTCGTCCTTGCCGACGATTCGAGGCAACGACAGCAACTTCAGCGCATCGTCGAGGGTGACCGTCGCGATGTCCATCGACTTGAACAGCGACCCGGTACGGGGCTTCGGCCCGGCCTTCTTCGCTGCCTTCTTGGCAGTCTTCTTGGCCGTCGCCTTCTTGGTTGCGGTGGCGGTCAACGTGTCGCCGGGTGCGTCCAGCGGCGTGACGCCCTCGTCGAGCGGAGTCGGCGCCGGCGGCGGGGTCAGGGCAGGCACTGTGCCGCCTTCTGGGCCTTCGTCTTCGGGCTCCGGCATGATCTCGGTGACGTACGGCCCGAAACGACCCTCCTTGGCAACGATTTCGTTGCCGGAGAGCGGATCGACGCCGAGTACACGGCCCTCTTGCGGTGTGCTGAAGAGCTTTTCGGCCAGATCCAGTGTCAGCTCATCCGGGGTGATGTCGTCAGGCAGATTGGCGCGCTGCGACTCCGGCTCTCCCCCGTCCTCGGGCGTGACCGTGCGTTCGAGGTAGGGACCGAACCGGCCCACCCGCACGTACACCGGGCGGCCCTGTTCGTCGTCGAACAAGCGGATCGAGTTGACCTCACGCGCGTCGATTTCTTCGAGGTTCACACCGACGAGCTTTTTGAGGCCGGTACCTTCTTGGCCTTCGGCGCCTTCTTTTCCGAAATAGAAGCCGGTCAACCAATCCGTGCGATTCTCGGCGCCCTGGGCGATCTGATCCAGATCATCTTCGAGGGTGGCCGTGAAGTCGTAGTCGACAAGGCGTTTGAAGTACGCCTCGAGCAGACCGACCACCGCAAACGCAATCCAGGACGGCACCAGGGCCGACCCCTTCTTGTGCACGTATCCGCGGTCCTGGATGGTGCCGATGATCGACGCGTACGTCGACGGACGGCCAATCCCCAACTCCTCCAACGTCTTCACCAGAGAGGCCTCGGTGTAGCGCGCCGGTGGATTGGTGGTGTGTCCGTCCGGCTTGAGCTCCGTCGCGGTGAGCGACTGGCCCTGAACAAGATTCGGCAGACGGCTCTCGGCATCGTCGGCGGTGCCGCCGGTCTGTTCGTCGACGGTCTCCACGTAGGCGGACAAGAATCCGGGGAACGTGATGGTGCGACCGGACGCGGCAAAGGTACACGTCTCGCCGGTATTGGCGTTGCCACTGATCCGCAGACTCATGGTGGTACCGCGCGCGTCGGCCATCTGCGAGGCGACCGTACGCTGCCAGATCAACTCGTAGAGCTTGAACTCGTCGGACTGCAGCGCGGAGGCAACCTGACCGGGGGTCCGGAACGATTCACCGGCCGGACGGATGGCCTCGTGCGCCTCCTGCGCGTTCTTGACCTTGCGGGTGTACTGCCGCGGGGTCGGATGCACGAAGTCTGCACCATAGAGGTCCCGGGCCTGGTTCCGCGCCGCGATGATCGCCGATTCCGACAGTGTCGTCGAGTCGGTACGCATATAGGTGATGTAGCCGTTTTCATACAACCGCTGCGCCACCCGCATGGTGCGATCGGAGGTGAACCGCAGCTTGCGGCCGGCCTCCTGCTGCAGGGTCGAGGTCATGAACGGCGCATACGGCTTGCGGGTGTAGGGCTTCTCCTCCACCGAGGCCACCGAGAGCGATGCACCCTGCAGACCCGAGGCCAGCGCCACCGCGCGGGCTTCATCGAGAACGGTGACGTCGTCCTTCTTCAGGCCACCCGTCGAATCGAAGTCACGGCCGCTGGCCACCCGGGCCCCATCGACACTGACCAGTCGGGCACCGAAACTACGTGGCTTCGCCGATTCTCCGGCGTCGAGCGTGGCGGCGATATCCCAGTACTCGGCCGACCGGAACGCCATCCGCTCGCGTTCGCGTTCGACGATGATCCGCGTGGCCACCGACTGCACCCGGCCCGCCGACAGCTTCGGCATGACCTTCTTCCACAGGACCGGCGAGACCTCATAACCGTAGAGACGGTCGAGGATGCGTCGGGTTTCCTGCGCATCGACCAGGTCTTCGTCCAGGTCGCGGGGGCTTTCGGCGGCAGCACGGATCGCCGACTCGGTGATCTCGTGGAAGACCATCCGTTTGACCGGGACCTTGGGCTTGAGCGTTTCGAGCAGATGCCACGCGATGGCTTCACCCTCGCGGTCACCGTCTGTCGCGAGGTAGAGCTCGTCGACGTCCTTCAACAGAGCCTTCAGCTCGGTGACGGTCGACTTCTTGTCCGGCGAGACCACGTACAACGGTTCGAAGTTCTCGTCGACGTTCACCCCGAGCCGAGCCCACGGCTGTCCCTTGTATTTGGCGGGCACATCGGCCGCGCCGCGCGGCAGGTCACGAATGTGACCGCGCGAGGACTCGACCACGTAGTTCGGGCCGAGATACGACGAGATCTTGCGGGCCTTCGTCGGGGACTCGACGATCACGAGACGGCGCACTGCCTTACCTGTCCCGCGAGCTGCTGTATCTGAATCCGCCACCGTAGTTGCCTGCACCTTTCATGGTTCTTCTGGCCGTTTGTACCTTATGTATAGCGGTAGTGGCATCCGAGTATGCCGCCTGGCACCCGAGAAGAGCCTGATCAGGCCGTCGGCACCCCAGCTTTGAACAGGGTGTATTCGCAGTTCAGATAGTGAATTGCGAGAAATTTGATCAAATTAATGGCCAATGTGCCGCCGCGCCCGGAATGTCCGGTGGTTCACCGACCGATTCGATCAGACGCGTCAGACGCCGTTTTCCGGCGATCCGCAACGAGGGATTGGCGCCGCGTGTGCCCACCAGCGTCGGCGCGATCCCCGCCCGCATCACCGCAGTCGCCAGAGAACCGTGTGAGTCGGGAGCGTGCGGATCAAGGCCCAGTACGTACCGCTCGGCGTCGCGACGACCGGCCGCGATGACCCACAGCCGCAGCGCGCGGGGTCCGGGTACCCAGTTCGGGGGCATCGTTTTGATCGCACCCTTCGTCCAGGCGCGATAGAGATCCTCGAGTTCGGGGGTCGTGACCGTCCCCACGAGGGGGGAACCCTCAGACGACAGCGAGATCTCCGCAGCGACGCCGCAGCGCTCGAACTCGTCGGCCAGGGCCCGGGCACGCCAGTCATCGGGAACCACCACCGACAGACGTGCGCCCTGAGGGTTCACCGAGATCTGGCCGGCGGTCGCCAAGATCCCGGCGAGATCGTCAATCGACGGCTCGTCGGTCTCCGCGGAGAACATCGACAGCTGACCCACGTTAGAACCGTACGGTATTTTCACCCGAAAACGACTGACCCCCGACGCCGTTTCACGACAAACCGGGGGTAAGACGCCGACACCGGGTTGTGGTGCCGGAGATGAATCAGAGGTACTTCACGCAATGCGAAGGTCCTCGATGGAGTGCCCACGAGGGGCGATCTGATGAAGGGTGCCGCTACAACCCTCGAACACCCGTGGCCTGCGGACCTTTCGTTCCCTGACCGACCTCGAACTCGACCCGCTGGTTCTCCTCGAGAGTGCGGAAACCGGATCCCTGGATCTCGGAGTAGTGGACAAACACATCGTCGGGTCCGTCATCTGGCGCAATGAAGCCGAAGCCCTTTTCCGCGTTGAACCACTTCACAGTTCCCTGTGCCATTCTTGTATTCCTTTTCTTTCACCGGATACGACGGGGAGTTACCCACGTCGGGCCGGTTCCGACCGCCATACCTTCTGGCGCCGTTTACGGGTGCCCCCCGCACACTGACCTTCAGTACCACGCTCGCAACACGATCCCAAGAGACTGGCCGTTATCTTGAACCGCCCCCCAGAAGCTGCGACCACAACAAGTCAATCATGTTCTGGGCGTACACAACAGTCAGGAAGTCAAACTGATTCAAATCATGGTCGACTTCGCAATCGACACTTCACAGTAGGTAATATTACGAGGTGATGAACTGGATCGATGACTAGCTCCGACTTCGGCTCCCAACTGCTCGCCCGCACGCTGGCGGGCGTCGGACCTGACGAATCACCCTTGACCCACAAGGCCCTGATCCCCAGCAGGACAGCCAGTTTCACCGAATGGCCGACCTGGGTCGGCGACCCGGTCCGGCAGGCATTGATCGATGCCGGTATTCGCCGACCGTGGTCCCATCAGGTCGCCGCCGCGGAACACGCCCGCGCCGGACGCCATGTGGTCCTGGCAACCGGCACCGCCTCAGGCAAATCCCTTGCGTACCAGGTGCCGATCCTCACCCGGCTCCTGGAAGACCCGCGAGCAACTGCTCTCTATCTTTCCCCCACCAAAGCACTCGGCTCCGACCAGTTGCGTTCGGTGAGTTCGCTACTGGCCGGTCGTAAAGAGTTCTTACATCTTCAGCCCTGTGCATACGACGGCGACACCGAACCGGCCATTCGGCAATGGGCTCGAGAACATTCCCGATGGATATTCACGAATCCGGACATGCTCCATATCGGAATCCTCTCTTCACACGCCCGTTGGCGGCATTTCATGAGAGGTTTGGCCTTCATCGTCGTCGACGAATGCCACCATTACCGTGGCGTATTCGGCTCACATACCGCACTGGTCATACGACGCCTGTTACGGATCGCCCGCGCGGCCGGGGCCGACCCCGTGGTGATCGGCGCAAGTGCCACCTCCGGCAGTCCGGGCGCCGCGATGAGCCGCATGATCGGAGCCGACTGTGCCGAGATCACCGAGGACGGTTCACCCCACGGCGCGCGCACCGTCGCACTGTGGGAGCCCGCGTTCATCCCCGGGATCAGCGGCGAGAACGGTGCCCCAGTCCGCAGGCAAGCAGGCGCCGAAGCCGCGCGCATCCTCGCCGACCTCGTGCTCGAAGGTGCACGGACGCTCTGCTTCGTGCGCAGCCGGCGGGGCGTCGAACTCACCGCGTTGTCGGCCAAACGCATTCTGGAACAGGTCGACCCGGAGTTGGCTCCGCGAGTGGCCGCATACCGGGCGGGTTACCTGGCCGACGATCGCCGGACACTTGAACGCGATCTGGCCGACGGGAAGCTTCTCGGGGTCGCCACCACCAACGCACTGGAGCTCGGCGTCGACATCAGCGGACTCGATGCCATTGTGGTGGCCGGGTTTCCGGGTACGGTCGCCTCCTTCTGGCAACAGGCGGGCCGGGCCGGACGTCGCGGCGAGGGATCCTTGGTGGTGCTCGTCGCCCGCGACGACCCGCTCGACACCTATCTCGTCAATCATCCGGAAGCGCTGTTGGACAAGCCCGTTGAAGCCACGGTCACAGACCCGACCAATCCCTACGTCCTGGGACCGCAATTGCTCTGTGCCGCAGCAGAAATGCCGCTCAAAGAATCGGAGGTCGATGCCTTCGGCGCACGCGAACTACTCGAGGACCTGGCCGTCCGCGGGCTCATCCGGCACCGCAAGGCGGGGTGGTACGTCGCCCCTGGCGTCGAGCCGCACGCCGACGTCGACATCCGCGGCGGTATCGGTGGACAGGTGATGATCGTCGACGAGACCACTGCCCAGCTACTCGGGACCGTCGACTCGGGCCGGGCGATGTCGACTGTGCACCCGGGAGCGGTTCACATCCATCGCGGCGAGAGCTACGTCGTCGACGAGCTCGACCTCGAAGACGGTCTGGCGCTGGTTCACCCGGAAGAACCGGACTGGACCACCAGCGCGCGAGAGACCACTCTGGTCGAGATCACCGACGTGATGGAGACCAATACGTTCGGATCGCTGACGGTGGCCCTGGTCAGGGTCGACGTGACCCACCAGGTCGTCGGATATCTGCGCAAACTGCACACCGGAGAGATCCTCGATTCGGTCGAATTGGACATGCCGGCCCAAACCCTTTCGACCCGGGCGGTGATGTACACGATCGAACCCGACGCCCTCGAGGCGGTCGGCGTCACCGTGGGTATGTTCCCCGGCGCCCTGCACGCCGCCGAACATGCTGCCATCGGACTGTTGCCGCTGGTCGCGACCTGCGACCGGTGGGACATCGGCGGACTGTCGACGAACCTCCATCCCGATACCGGACTGCCGACGGTGTTCGTCTACGACGGGTATCCCGGCGGGGCAGGATTCGCCGACCGCGGTCACGAAGCTTTCGAGATCTGGATCCGCGCGACGCGAGATGCCGTGTCGCACTGCGCTTGTGAATCGGGTTGTCCGTCATGTGTGCAGTCCCCAAAATGCGGGAACGGCAACGATCCGCTGGACAAGGCCGGCGCCGTTCGGGTGCTCGATCTGATCCTGAGGCAACTGCCGAGTTCTCTGGCCTCCGATTCCGACACCCCGTGACGGCGTCAGGGTGAGCAGTGTTCCCGGGTGTCGATCAGCCGCATGAAAAGCAGGTCTGGTGTCGCTCGAACGGCGGAGATAATGCTGTTATGAGGGTCCGAACGGGTTTACCGTGAGGAATCCGATCAGCTGAAAAAGGTAAATCCAATGACGCAATCGCCCGGGCAGCCAGACCCCTACGACCAGACCCGCATCAGGCCCGCCTCGGCGCCACCCACTCCGCCGCCCGCCGATTCAGGATCGGGCCAGGGCCCTGCGCAGTATGGTGGGCCCCCGCCGCAGCAACCCTACGGCGCACCACAGCCGCAATACGGCGGGCCGCCACAGGCGTGGCAATCCCAGCCCGGACAGGCACCGCCGTACGGACAACAATCACGGCCACCCGCGCCGCAATACGGACAGAATCCCTACGGCGCCCAACCGCAGTCCGGGCCGACACCTCAGTACGGACAGGGGCCTCAGTACGGACAGGCGCCCCAGTACGCACAGCCCCAGGCGGATTCGGCAGGACCGGTGTCTTCCACGGTCCGCGTCATCGGCTGGGCGATCGCAGGGTTTGCGGTCCTCGCCGTCATCGCCGCGTTCCTGCCGTGGATCTCCGGCACCGTAAGTGTCAACGGCATCGGTGATTCAGATACCGGGGCCACCGATGGCGTTCTGACCGCGACCCTCGGTGTGGTCGCCGGGATCTTCGGGGTGGTCAGTGCGGCGATCGCCAAGCGCTCGGGCCTACACCTCACCGCCGGCATCATCGCTGTTGTGGCCGGCGCCCTGATCACCTTGATCGCGGTCATCGACATCTTTGACGTCCTCGACGCCGAGAACACCTGGGGGTTGGGTTTCGAGGTCGGTTTCGGCCTGTGGCTCACGTTGTTCGCCGGCATCGCCGTCGTGATCGCCGGCATCGCCGCCGTGGTGAAACGGACCTGACCGTCAGATCGACCGGAAGCCGCTGCCCACGATATTCCGGCCGTTCAGGTCGTCCAGAATCGTCGTCATCGGCGTGCTGATGGCGGGGTTGTGGATCGGGAAGTTCGGGTTGGTGCAGGGCACGTCGATCTCGAGGCCGGTGCCGCCGATGTTGCGGATGACGCGACCACCGTTGAGCAATCCGACGACCTTGTCCCCCACCACGATCGGCGCGCCGGAATCACCGTGGTTGGAACAGACCTGGCTCAGGGTGAATGTCGGTACCTGCGGGTCATTGCCCCACACGATGCCGCACGTGGTGCCGGTGGTGCGGCCGGCCTTGCAGGCCGACTGGCCGAAAACCGGCCGAGGGCCGGTACCCGATATGGTCAGTCCCCGGTAGCTGCGCTGGGGCGTGACCTTGGACTTGTCGAACTCGATGACGGCATAGTCCCAGCGGAAGTTGGACTCCGTGATCACGCCGAGTACGCCCGAGCCCATGCTCTTCTCTGCCTTGACCGCGCTCCCGCGTCCGCCGCAGTGACCGGCGGTCAGACCCACCAGCCGTCCCGCGCGGTCATGCCCGATGGTGGTCAGCGTGCACACGGCGTTGTCTGCGATGACAATCCCGGCACCACCACCGAGCCCCACGGGCGGGGCCGCACTGGCGGTTGTGGCGGTCATCCCGGACACTCCGATCAACGCGATAAATCCGGTCACGATAGCCAACAGTCGCCGCATCAAGCCCCCACCAATTCCCCTGTAGTCGTCCAAGTCTCTCCGCACCCTATGCTGCTACCGCACCCAGCCGCCAGTCGCCTGCCGATTTGCTCCGGCAATGCCCACATCCGACAACACAACACCGACGAAATGTGTTGCGAGGTAGGAGCTCTCGCAAGGCCAACGTGCACCTATCACGATCGTCGAGCCCCACAGCACAGTAGCCGGCCACCCATCAAGTTCATGTACCAAACTGGTCTGGACATAGCAAAATACCCTGTATTCGAGTCCATTACTGGAATCGAATACAGGGTATTCGCAAATTGTGTTCGGCGGTGTCCTACTCTCCCACACTGATTAGGGTGCAGTACCATCGGCGCTGGTAGGCTTAGCTTCCGGGTTCGGAATGGGACCGGGCGTTTCCCTACCGCTATAGCCGCCGTAACAATGTGAAACAACCATCGTCACAAATCAAGTCAATGATTAGTGCTGATCATTTGTTTGTTTGTGTGTTGTTTCAGATATTGCACAGTGGATGCGTGACAAACTTTGTTTGTTTTGGTTGTAAGTCCTCGGCCGATTAGTACCAGTCACCTGCACCCGTTACCGGGCTTCCAGTTCTGGCCTATCTACCCCATGGTCTGTAGGGGGCCTTAACCCTGCTAAGAGGGTGAGAAACCTCATCTTGGAACAGGCTTCCCGCTTAGATGCTTTCAGCGGTTATCCCTTCCGAACGTAGCTAACCAGCGGTGCCCTTGGTAGGACAACTGGCACACCAGAGGTTCGTCCGTCCCGGTCCTCTCGTACTAGGGACAGGTTTCCTCAAGTTTCTTACGCGCGCGGCGGATAGAGACCGAACTGTCTCACGACGTTCTAAACCCAGCTCGCGTGCCGCTTTAATGGGCGAACAGCCCAACCCTTGGGACCTACTCCAGCCCCAGGATGCGACGAGCCGACATCGAGGTGCCAAACCATCCCGTCGATATGGACTCTTGGGGAAGATCAGCCTGTTATCCCCGGGGTACCTTTTATCCGTTGAGCGACACCGCTTCCACTTGCCGGTGCCGGATCACTAGTCCCGACTTTCGTCCCTGCTCGACATGTACGTCTCACAGTCAAGCTCCCTTGTGCACTTACACTCAACACCTGATTGCCAACCAGGCTGAGGGAACCTTTGGGCGCCTCCGTTACATTTTAGGAGGCAACCGCCCCAGTTAAACTACCCACCAGGCACTGTCCCTGAACCAGATCATGGTCCGAAGTTAGATGTCCAATACGATCAGAGTGGTATTTCAACAACGACTCCACACACACTGGCGTGCATGTATCACAGTCTCCCACCTATCCTACACAAACCGAACCGAACAACAATACCAAGCTATAGTGAAGGTCCCGGGGTCTTTTCGTCCTGCCGCGCGTAACGAGCATCTTTACTCGTAATGCAATTTCGCCGAGTCTGTGGTTGAGACAGCAGAGAAGTCGTTACGCCATTCGTGCAGGTCGGAACTTACCCGACAAGGAATTTCGCTACCTTAGGATGGTTATAGTTACCACCGCCGTTTACTGGGGCTTAAATTCTCAGCTTCACCACCGAAGTGATTAACCGGTCCTCTTAACCTTCCAGCACCGGGCAGGCGTCAGTCCGTATACATCGTCTTACGACTTCGCACGGACCTGTGTTTTTAGTAAACAGTCGCTTCTCTCTGGTCTCTGCGACCACACCCAGCTCAG
>NZ_JCANWX010000009.1:0-248820 GCF_059553375.1 Williamsia sp. z71 | reverse complement strand
CGCCAAAAGTTGCTCCTATGTCAAGCGGCGGCGGTCTGAATGGCTCGTGGTTGGGGCGCAGTGTCGGTGATCAGGCGTTGATAGACGGTGCGGACCAGGCGGCGTCGGAGTGCTCGGAGGGCTGCGGTGGTGGAGTCGCCGGCGGCGCGGCGTTTGCGGTAGTAGGTGTAGCCGTCGCTGTCTTCGAGTCGGGTTTGGGTCAGGGCGATGCGGTGCAGGGCGGTGGTGAGTTGTCGGTTGCCGCAGCGCGGTAGCCGGACGCGGCCGGCGGTGTTGCCGGACCAGACCGGGATGGGGGCGGTGCCGGCGTAGTTGGCGTAGGCGTCGGCCGAGTGGAAGCGGGCGATGCCGGCGGTTTCGCCGACGATTTTGGCTGCGGTGAGTTCCCCGCAGCCGGGTAGCTGTAGTAGCGAGGGAACCAGTTCGCGGACTCGTTTGCCGATCTCGGTGGCCGTGGTGTTGATCCGGGTGGTCAGGGAGATGATCTCGTCGAGTTCTTCGCGGGCGATGTCGGCCAGCAGTCCGGTCTCGGTGGCCAGCTGTGCGGCGAGGATCTGTTGGTGTTTGTGCATGCTCAGCGAGCGTGGTTTGGGGGCGTAGGCGGGGTTGATTTCATGGACTCGCCACAGCAGTCGGTTGATTGTTGAGGTGCGTTGTGCGACAAACACTTCGCGTCGATCGACTAGTAGACGTATCTCGCGGGATCGGGGGTCGGCGCCGGCGGCGGGCAGGTTCGGTTCGCGCAGCACTGCCCGCGCGACGGCCAGAGCGTCGATGGGATCTGATTTGCCGCGGGTACGTGCCGAGGCACGGGTGTGGGCCATCATTTTGGTGGGTACCCGCACGGCGGTCTGGCCGGCGGTGAGTAGGTCGCGTTCGAGGCGGGTCGACATCTGTCGGCAGTCTTCGATGCCCCAGAGCAGGTCGGTACCGAACTGGGTGTGGGCCCATCGCATCGCGGCATGATGGCCGGCGGTGGTGGCCGGGGCGGTGAGTTGGCCTAGCTTTTTGCCGACGGGATCGACGGCAACAAATGTGTGTGAGCTCTTGTGTACATCGACTCCAACTACAACCATGGTGGTTGCCTCCTGATTTCAGAAACAGGGACCAGGGACGGTTGGGCCGGTCGGTGGGCAATCCTCAGTTGGGGGCGTTGCCACGCTCCTATCAAGCCACATCGGCCGGTCCTTCCCACCTGGTGTTGGCATAACTTTTGCAAGACCAGACATGCGCATCAATGCGATGCCGGCAGGCACATCAAGAGCCAAACACCAGGTGACCAGGACCCAACCACCGCTCAGGCGGCAACACAAGAGTCACACTGAGGGCACATCATCGGGGGGCCGGTAGCCTGGGCCGGTGCTGACTTTTCCGAATCCCGTCAACGAGTACGCCGCGCGGTCGACGGCGGGCCTGGTCGTAGTGCTCGCCGTGGTGGCGATCGTGGTCAACAATCCCGTCGTGTACACGCTGCTGGCGATCGGGTTCGCGCTGCGGGTGGCCTCGGGCCCCACGCTCTCACCGTTCGGACAACTCTCCGTGCGGGTCATCGCACCGCACCTGATCAAGAAGACGAAGCTGGTCCCCGGTCCGCCGAAGCGTTTCGCTCAGACCATCGGACTCGTCTTCAGTGGGTCGGCGTTGATCCTGTCGCTACTCGGCCTCGGAGTGGCGGCCCAGATCGTGACCGGACTGCTCGTGGTTGCCGCACTTCTGGAATCGGTCCTCGGTTTCTGCCTGGGCTGCACCGTCTTCGGCTTCCTCCAGCGGGCCGGCGTGATCCCGCAGAGCGTCTGCGAGGCCTGCAACAACATCTCGCTGCGCACGCCTGTCAGCCAGTAACCCCCCACCCACAGCCGGCAAGCGGGTCACTGCGCGGTCGGGTCCGCAGCTGCACCTCGCACGGATTCGTGCAGGACGCGCGCCATGCGGATGAAGTCCTGCCGCTCAGCCGGGGCCAACGGCGCCAGGATCTTTTCTTCCGCGCGTTGAATCGACGACTGGGTCCGATCCCGAAGCTGCTGCCCCTCCGCGCTCAGGGCCACCAGACGGACGCGACGGTCGGCCGGATCGGGTCGGCGCGTGATCATCCCCCTGCCCTGCAGGTTGTCCAAGATCGGGATCAGCCGCGATTTGTCTGCGCCGATGGCACTTGCCAGCGCCTGCTGGGTCCGGACCGGACCGTCCCCGAGCTCGAGCAGCACAGAATATGCCCACATGGTGAGGTCGTTCTCGGCCAAAATCGGTTCCTCGACCTCGATCAGCGCGCGGACCACCGGAAACAACATCGCTGCCAGATCTGGACGCGGTTGCTCAGTCATGTACCCAAACTATCCCCTCAGGCCTATTCGTAAGCAGTACGCATACGATATGATCATGCATATGAATTCCCTACTGATCTCACACAGCCAAGCGATACAACTCACCATCGACGCCGCACGACCGATCACCCCCGACCAGCTGACGCGACAAACCCCCTGCGCCGAGTGGGATCTGGAGCAGCTCTTGGACCACATGACCGTGCAAAACAACGGTTTCGCAGCCGCCGCCGCCGGCAACGGTCACGACGACGCACTCTGGGCCACCGGAACACCGCGCGGCGATCCGGTCAGCGACTACCTGACGTCGGCCGCCGTGGTGACCGAGGCATTCACTCAGCCCGGCGTTGCCGATCGTCACTTCGCCCTGCCGGAGCTGTCGCGCGATCGGACCTTCATCGGTTCACAGGCGATCACCATGCACCTGGTCGATTGCTTCATCCACGCCTGGGACGTCGCCCGGACCGTCGGTCGTCACATCGAACCGGACCCGAATTTGACCGATCTCGCGCTACGAATCGCCGAGCAGATCCCAGATACCAACAGCCGCAGGCAATCCGGTTCCCCGTTCGGGCCACGGATCGGCCCCCCGGCCGACGCGACCGCGCTGGACCGGACGCTGGCACTACTGGGGCGCTCACCCCGGTGGCCGTCGACCTGAGCCCGCTCACCCGCCCCCGGCATCCACCTGCCACAGGCACCAGCCTACGAACGTCGTCAGCCGACGTTGAACAGCGAGAGTGCAATCCCGTCGAGGATGTCATGTTCGGAGACAACGAGATCGGTGATACCGGTCCGCTCCCCGATCATCTCGGCGAGTTCGAGCGTCACCAGCGATCCACCGCCGATGACGTCGACGCGGCCCGGGTGCATCGGCCCGAGTACAGCCCGCTCCGCACGCGGCATCCGGACCAGACCCCAGCACACCTGCGACAACCGGTCGAAGCCGATTCGGGAGAGATGAATCCGCTCGGAGTCGTATTCCGGCAGCTCTGCGGCCAGGGCGGCCAGGGTGGTCATCGTTCCGGCCACACCCACAAACGTCTTTGCGCCGTCGATGTCGACATGCGAAAAGGCTTCGCCCAGAAGCGATTTGATGACCGAGATGGCATCGGCGATCTCGGCCTCGGTGGGCGGATCGCTGTGCAGGCAGCGTTCGGTCAGCCGGACACAACCGATGTTGGCCGAATACGCAGCGTGCACGCCATCGCTGTCACCCATGACGACCTCGGTCGAGCCACCACCGAGGTCCACAACCACGAACGGACCCTGCGCGGGGTCGAGGTCGCCCACCGCACCGGCAAAGCTCAACCGGGCCTCTTCGTCGCCCGAGATCACCTCGGCGACCGCACCCGGTACCACCGCGCCCAGAAGGTCACGCGTCATCGCAAAGAATTCGTCCCGGTTGACGGCGTCCCGGGTGGCCGAAGTGGCCACCATCCGAACCGCCCCGACACCGTGCGATTGCATGACGGTCACGTAGTCGGCCAGGGCCACGCGGGTGCGTTCGATCGCCTCGTCGGCGAATGCGCCGGTGGCGTCCACGCCCTGCCCGAGACGCACCACCCGCATCTCGCGATGCAGATCGATCAGTCCGTCGTTTCCTGCGGCAGCGACCAACAACCGGATCGAATTGGTGCCACAGTCAACTGCCGCGACAACCTCGGTCATGAATCCTCTTCGCGGGCAGGTAGTTCCGGCCAATCCGCCGGAATTGCACTGCCGCGCAGACCGGCCGCGGCAGCCAACGAGACCGCCTCGTCACCAAACGGATTGAGGCCGGGGCCCTTTGCCAGAGAGTGGGCGATCAACACGTGCAGGCACTTGACGCGGTCCGGCATCCCGCCGCCGGTGAAGTCGGTACCCAACGATTCGATGGCGTCGCGTTCGGCCAGATACGACTCGTGAGCCCGGCGATACTGCGCCGCCAACTCCGGATCCTCGGCCAGCCGGGCCGTCATCTCCCGCATCACCCCGGCCGATTCCTGCCGACTCGCCTCGGCGGTCAGCCGCGGGTCGGTCAGGTAGTACAGGGTGGGAAACGGTGTGCCATCGGGCAGGCGCGGCGCGGTCTTGACGACCGCCGGCCGACCGTCGGGAGTGCGGTAGCTCACCTCGAGCACCCCGCGCGGCACCCGCCCGAGCTGCTTGGCGATGACGTCGAGATCATCTTGGGAGACCTGCTGATTGGATTCTGGGTTACTCATTTTTTCTCGGGCACAGATACGGACTCCCACAGGTTGGTGTACCAGGGGTTCTGTGCCTGCTTCTCCGCCTCACGCTCTTCGTCCGTCTTGCCCGGTGGTTCCGGGTACTGCATCACCAAGGGCTTCTCCCCTGGCATCACAAACTGCAATCGCTCGCGCGCCTGCGCCTCGATGTAGGCCGGGTCACTCTGCTCGGCGACCTTCTCTTCATAGTCCCGAACCTCTTGCTCGAGTTGCACAGTGCTTGCCCGCAACTCGTCGAACTCGGTCTGCTGTGAAAAGTACGTCCGCATCGGCACCGCCAGCGACAACGCCAGCAGACTCAGGACCGCGGCGAGTACCACCGCGCGCTTCGGATTGATCGCCTCCCACCGCGACGACAACGCTGCCGCGGTCCGCGGCAACGTCATCGTCGGTGAGGCGGACGCTCGCGATGCCGCACGGGCCCGGGTAGGGCCGGGGCCGCCGCGACTGCGCGACCCCGACCGAGCCGGTCCATGCGCACCGTCCGCCTGCCCACGGCCGCGCTCACGCCGGGATCCGTCTGGCGATCCCGTTCGGCGACTTCGTCTTTCGGCCATGGTTTAGGCGTCCATCAACTTTCGGTGCGGCTCAGCCCTCGAAGGAGAACCGCGGGAAGGCGAGATCGCCGGCATAGCGGGCTGCGTCTCCGAGGCCCTCTTCGATGCGGAGCAACTGGTTGTACTTGGCAACGCGCTCGCTGCGAGCCGGTGCACCGGTCTTGATCTGTCCACAACCACACGCCACTGCCAGATCGGCGATGGTCGTGTCCTCGGTTTCACCCGAACGGTGGCTCATCATCGTCTTGTAGCCGCTGTTGTGTGCCAGCGCCACGGCGTCGAGGGTCTCGGTCAGTGTGCCGATCTGGTTGACCTTCACCAGGAGTGCGTTGGCCGCACCGCGGTTGATGCCGTCTTCCAGACGCTCGGGGTTGGTGACGAACAGGTCGTCGCCGACCAGCTGGACCTTGTCGCCGATGGCCTCGGTGAGCGCGATCCATCCATCCCAGTCATCCTCGGACAGCGGATCCTCGATGGAGACCAACGGGAACTCGGTGAGCAGTTCGGCATAGAACTCGGCCATCTGCGCTGCCGTACGGATGCTTCCCTCGAAGGCGTAACCCTTGCCCTCGGTGTGGAACTCGGTGGCGGCGACGTCGAGCGCGAGCGCAACGTCGGTACCCAGCTTGAGACCGGTGTTACCGATGGCCTCACTGATCAGCTCCAACGCCGCACGGGTCCCGGCGATGTCCGGCGCGAAGCCGCCCTCGTCACCGAGACCGGTCGACAAGCCCTTGGACTTCAGGACGGACCGCAGCGAGTGGTACACCTCGGCGCCCCACCGCAGGGACTCCTTGAACGTCGGCGCCCCGATGGGCGCGACCATGAATTCCTGGACGTCGACACCGGTGTCCGCGTGCGCGCCGCCGTTGACGATGTTCATCATCGGGACGGGCAGGATGTGCGCGTTGGGTCCGCCCACGTAACGGAACAACGGGAGTCCGGCCGACTCGGCAGCACCCTTGGCCACGGCCAGGGAGACACCGAGCAGTGCGTTGGCACCGAGGCGGGACTTGTCGGGGGTTCCGTCGAGGTCGAGCAGGGCCTGATCGACCAGTCGCTGATCGTCGGCCTCGATACCGATCACGGCAGGCGCGATCTCACCGAGGACGGCCTCCACGGCCTTCAGGACACCCTTGCCGCCGTAGCGATCGCCACCGTCGCGGAGTTCCACTGCTTCGTGCTCACCGGTCGAGGCGCCCGAGGGCACCGCCGCGCGGGTAAATGTTCCGTCGTCCAGAACAACTTCGACCTCGACTGTCGGGTTACCCCGCGAGTCCAGAATTTCGCGGGCTCCGACCTGATCGATGCTGGCCACGGCTCATCTCCTTCAGATGTTGATCACTGCACGTTCACGCCCGCACCGAGAAGGTGGCGCGTATCGCCTTAGAGCCTAATGCCCAACCCAGCCAGATAACGATTGCCGCACCGACGTCGATGCAGATGCGATCTGCACAGAAAATCTCAGTACGCGACGTTCACCGAGTAGGCGTTGGCATGGTCGCGGACGTCGAGGACGTACTGCATCGAGTTGTTGTAGACCTTGACCGCCTTCTCCCAGCCCTCGGGGGTGGTCAGGTCGCCACCGGAGACGCAGAGGTAGCGCGCCGCGGACAGCGCGGCGTCATCGATGTTGTCCACATCCACCACCCCGTCACCGTTGGCGTCGACGCCGAAGCGTTCCCAGGTCGCCGGGATGAACTGGAACGGACCCATCGCCCGGTCGAGCACATCGTCGCCGTCGAGTAGTCCGCCGTCGGTGTCGGTGATCTTGGCGTTGCCCGCCGTCCCGTCGAGCGGGACACCCCGGATCTCCGGCGAGACGTCGCCGCTGGCAGCGATCTGTGCCCCGCGATACTGACCGTGTTTGCTCTCCACCCCGGCGATCCCAGCGAGCGTTGTCCAGGTGATACCGCATTCGGGGTGTTGCTGCCGCTGGATCTCCGCCGCATTGGCGTACGCCTCGAGGGCGACGAGCGGGATCCGGCTCTCCTCGGAGATCGGGGTCGCCCACTCACGCACCAGCTCGGCGGTGCGGCCGGGCGCATTGATGTCGAAGTAGGGCACGGGCGCCCCCGGGTTGGGCGGGATGCCCTCCGGGATCACCACGTCCGGCTTGGACGGAAGATCGAGGCATCCGGCGGTCGCCGCCATCACACCCACGGCGACACCCACGACCGCCAACCGCCGGCTCATCGTTCGCCGATCACTTCGCGGCTCTCGCCGACGCCCACGCACCACCGTCATCCTCACTTCGTCACCATCGACCCACCACTTCGAGTGGGGTCCCCATTCCACTGTGCCCGACCACGCCGCGCTTGCCCGGTACCGAATCGCCGAACGACACACCGAGCCTGGGTGAGCTTTGTCCGATTTGCCCGAATGCCCAGGTCGCAGCGGGTGAGGGCACAAAGTCCCCAACATGTCCCAACTCCACAATTACCCCTCGGAGTTCCCCGGATTCCGTTGTACAGTCGCGTCTTAGGCAACCCGACCCTAACCAGGCTCGAAGACAGAGGGAGCACAGTTGTACGTCGCTGACGCCGGTTCGGCACCCTCGGTGGCGACCCAGTTGTTCGGGAGCGGGCTCATCGGTCTTCGCGAGGGACTCGAGGCCGGGATCGTCGTGATGATCCTGGTCGCTTTCCTGGTCAAATCGGACCGGAGGGACGCCCTCAAGTGGGTGTGGCTCGGCGTGGGTTCCGCGATCGCGATGGTGCTGACCATCTTCGCCGTCATCCACTACGGCACGTCGACCGTGACCGGCCTGACCGCGGAAGCCATCGCCGGCGTCACCTCGTTGGCAGCGGTGGCGATCGTGACCTTCATGGTGCTGTGGATGCGCACGGCAGCGGCGTCCATCTCCGGCGAGCTCAAGGAATCGATGGCCCGCGCACTGGAGGTCGGCGCGGGCGCGGTGGTGCTGTTGTCATTCCTCGCCGTGGGACGAGAAGGTGTCGAGACCGCACTGCTGATGGTCGGGTACGCCGAGAACACCTCGGGCAGCAACTGGCCGCTGGTCGGGCTGGTGCTCGGAGTCGTCATCGCCGTGATCGTCACGGTGCTCCTGTATCACGGTGCGGTCCGGATCAACTTTCAGAAGTTCTTCACCTACACCGGAGCGTTTCTGGTGGTGGTCGCCGCGGGGATGCTGGCGTACGCGATCCGGGCACTGCAGACCGTGGGATGGCTGCCCGGGCTGTCGAACACCGCCTTCGATGTCACCGCACAGTACGACCAATCATCCTGGTACGGAACCGTTCTGGCCGGCATCTTCAACTTCCGGCCCGATCCGACGGTGCTCCAGGTCCTCGGCTGGGCCGCCTATCTCCTGATCGTGATGACCTTCTTCCTCTGGCCCCGTAAACCGGCGCCGGCCAGACCGCAACAGACACCCGTCACCGCCTGATCCCCCACCTTGAGAAAGGCTCCACCTCCACATGAACCCCACCCGATCCGCCAAGGCGGTCGCGTTGCTGTGCGCGGCGGTCATCGGCCCGCTCGCCCTGGCGGCCTGTACCGACAAGACCGAGGCCTCCGAAGGCGATATCGCCGTCACCTCGACCGATTCGAGCTGCGATCTCGCCACCACGGATGCCGAGACGGGGAACGTGTCGTTCAATGTCACGAACAACGGCAACAAGATCACCGAGTTCTATGTGTACGGCAACAACAATCGCGTCCTCGGCGAGGTCGAGAACATCGGGCCGGGTCTGACCGGCAAGCTGACGGTCGAGATCGTGGAGCCGGGCACCTATCAGACAGCCTGCAAGCCCGGTATGGTCGGAACCGGTATCCGTGAAGAGCTGAACGTGACCGGTGAGACCAAGGAGAAGGCAAAGATTCCGGCCGATGTCGAACAGGCCAAGGCCTCCTATCTCGACTACGTCCGCGGGCAGGTCAACGGTTTCGCTGATCAAACCGCCGTGTTCGTCGCGGCGGTCAAGGCCGGTGACCTCGACGCCGCTCGGGCGCAGTTCGGTCAGACGCGTACCTTCTACGAACGCATCGAACCGGTTGCCGAATCGTTCCCCGACCTCGATCCCGCGATCGACATGCGCTGGGACGACACCGAAGACGGCGCCGCCCCGTTCACCGGGTTCCATCGCATCGAACGCTTCCTGTGGGCACCGCAGACCAGCGACATCGGCGAGAACCCCGGTGATGTGAGCCAGGCCGACTACGACAATGCGCTGGCGACCGACAACAAGGCCGAAGCCGACAAGGCGGCCGACGAGTTGCTGGCAAACGTCAACGCGCTCAAGGCCGAAGTCGACAAACCCGACTTCGTCTTCGAGACCGGTTCGTTCGTCAAGGGCCCGCAGGCACTGATCGATGAGGTCGCGGCCACCAAGGTCGGCGGCGAGGAGGACCGCTACAGCCACACCGACCTGTGGGACTTCGCCGCCAACGTCGACGGATCCGAAACCCTCATCGCAGCGATGCAACCCATCATCGCGGCCAAGAACCCCGAACTGATGGACAAGATCACCGCACAGTTCGCGGCCGTGCGCGCATCCATCGAGGAGTATCAGACGGCGGACGGGTATCAGTCCTACGACCAGGTCCCCGAAGAGGCCCGCAAGGCGTTCTCCGATCAGATCGACGCACTCTCGCAGTCGCTGTCGCTGGTTCCCGGGTTGGTGATGACGCAATAGTGACCGAACCAGAGGGCACCGCACCCACCCCGGACCAGCCGAGCGAGCGCACCGGCGTCAGCCGTCGCGCGGTGCTCGGTGCCGCCGGGGTGGGTGCGGCCGCCGTGGCAGCGGCCGGTGGTCTCGCCGTCGGCCGCGCCACCGCATCCGAACCGAGCGCCGACCCGGCCGATCACATCGTCCCGTTCTACGGATCACGCCAGGCCGGCATCGTCACCGAGGCCCAGGACCGACTGCACTTCGCGGCGTTCGACGTGATCACCGACAACCGCGACGAGCTGGTCGAAATGCTCAAACGGTGGACGGCGGCCGCCGAGCGCATGACCAGGGGTCTGGACACCGTCGAGGATGGCGCGCTCGGGATGGGCGATTACACCCCGCCGGCCGACACCGGTGAGGCCCTGGGCCTGACGGCGTCGTCGCTGACGATCACCATCGGATTCGGGCCCGGGCTGTTCGGTCCCAGCGCCGCGAACCCGACCGGCTCAGACCGTTTCGGTATCGCCGACCGCAAGCCGGCTGCGCTCACCGACCTTCCGGCGTTTGTCGCCGATGCCATCGAGCGTTCGCGCAGCTTCGGCGACATCGGCGTACAGGCCTGCTCCGACGACCCCCAGGTCGCCGTCCACGCCATCCGCAATCTGGCCCGGATGGGGTTCGGGGTGGTCAGTGTGCGCTGGTCCCAGCTGGGGTTCGGACGCACGTCGTCCACCACCACATCGCAGGCCACACCGCGAAACATGTTCGGGTTCAAGGACGGAACCGCGAACATCAAAGCCGATGACACCGAGGCGCTCGACACACACGTCTGGGTTGCCGCCGGCGACAACCCGCCGGCCGCCCAGTGGATGACCGGTGGTTCATATCTGGTGGCCCGGCGGATCCGGATGGACATCGAACCCTGGGACCGGGCGATGTTGCTCGAACAAGAACAGATCGTCGGACGTTTCAAGGGCAACGGCGCACCACTGGGAAAGGTCGACGAGTTCGACGAGATGGACTTCAACATCGGCGACGGCGCCGGACCACTCGTCCCTCGCAATGCCCATGTGCGCCTGGCCCATCCGGACAATCTCGGTGGGGTGCGAATCCTGCGTCGCGGCTACAACTTCACCGACGGTTCCGACGGGTTCGGACACCTCGATGCCGGCCTGTTCTTCATCGCGTACTGCCGGGACGCCCACACCCAGTTCGTCCCGATGCAGCGGGCCTTGGCCTCCAAAGATGCAATGATGGAATATCTGATGCACACCGGGACGGCCCTGTTCGCCTGTCCCCCAGGCCTATCCGAGGGTCAATACTGGGGCCAGCACCTCTTCGAATGAACGCCCCCACACCCCGATAGTGTGCCCTTTTGGCGGCGACCACCTGGGCTTTTGTTCGCCAAAAGGGCACACTTTCGGGAGTTGCGGGGGGGTCAGCGGGGGAAGTGAGTGCGCCAGATCTCGGCGGTTTTGGGTTCGCCGGCCGGGGCGGCGGATTCGGCACTGCGAATGTCGGCCATGAAGGCCAGGACATTGCGGCGCAGCTGATCCTCGACGCTGGGGCCGTCCGCGGTGATCCGCACCTCGGTGACATCGGCGGGGATCAGATCTTCTGGAAAGTCTGCCGCAGCAAGCCTTTCGAGCACCTTCTGGGTCAGGGCCAGCGACGGCTGATTGGTGGCGATACCGTCGAGCACCGAACCGCGCGCCTTCTCGGCCGCCTTCCGCGTCTCCCACTCCTCGAGCTGGGTCTGCAGATCGATGCGCTCGCCGCTGAGCACACCCTGGGTACGCGCCGAGACCTTGTTGGTGAAAGCCCTTGCCACATCGTCGATGTCGAAGGGGTCCTCGTCGCGGTCCGCGGCGATCCGCGCATGGAACAGCACCTGCAACAGGATGTCGCCGAGTTCTTCGAGCAGATGATCACGGTCGCCGGAATCGATCGCGTCGAGGAGTTCGTAGGTCTCCTCCACCAGATACCGGCGTAGCGACTCGTGGGTCTGGTCTCGCTCCCATGGCCCGTCCAGGCGCAGCCGGTCCATCAACTCGACCGACGCCAGCAACTCCCAACCGCTCGGTGGCCGTTCGGTGGCGCCGACGTCTTTCGCCTGATCAGACATCGGCACCCTGCCCGGCATCGACCCGCATGTTGACGCTGCCCGGATTGCGCCCGTCGATGACCAGCAGCAGATCCGCGACCACCTGGACCAGTTCGACGTCGCGCACCCGGTCACTGCCCACACCACCGGTGCGCGGTATCGGGATCCCGACCACACCGGTCGTGCCGCGATACGTCGCCGACGGATACATCCGCTTGAGCCGAACCTGTTGCGAATCGAGCAGTTTGAGCGGCGACACCTTGAACTGGTTGCCCGCGATCCCGACCTCGGTGACACCGAGCTGGCGCGCCAGCAGACGCAACTTCGCGACGGAGACCAGGCGCAGCACCTCTTCGGGCAGCGGGCCGTAGCGGTCGAGCAGTTCCTCGACCACACCGGTGAGCTCGTCATCGGTGGTCGCCGACGCGAACTTGCGGTACGCCTCGAGTCGCAGACGATCGGAATCGACATAGTCGGGCGGGATATGCGCATCGACCGGGAGATCGACCCGCACCTCCTTCTCCTCCTCCATGGCGATCGGCCGGCCGTCGGCGGCAGCACGGTAGGCCTCGACGGCTTCACCGACCAGCCGCACGTACAGGTCGAAGCCGACGCCCGCGACGTGTCCGGACTGCTCGGCACCGAGCACGTTGCCCGCACCACGCAACTCGAGGTCCTTGAGCGCCACCGCCATACCCGCACCGAGGTCGTTGTTCTGCGCGATGGTCGCGAGCCGCTCGTGTGCCGTTTCGGTGAGTGGCTTGTCGCCGTTGTACAAGAAGTACGCGTATCCGCGTTCCCGGCTTCGACCGACGCGTCCGCGCAGCTGATGCAGCTGCGACAGACCCAGGACCTCGGACCGGTCGACGATCAGGGTGTTGGCGTTGGAGATGTCGAGACCCGTCTCGATGATGGTCGTACACACCAGAACGTCGTACTCACGGTCCCAGAATCCGGTGACGGTGCGTTCGAGGAGGTCCTCCCCCATCTGTCCGTGCGCCACGACGACCCGGGCCTCCGGCACCATCGCCCGGATCGCAGCCGCCGTCTTGTCGATGGTGCTGACCCGGTTGTGGACGAAAAAGACCTGTCCGTCACGCAGCAGTTCACGCCTGATCGACGCCGCGACCTGCTTCTCCTGGTACGGACCCACGTAGGTGAGCACCGGATGCCGCTCCTCCGGAGGAGTCAGGATCGTCGACATCTCGCGGATGCCGGCCATCGACATCTCCAGTGTTCGTGGGATCGGTGTCGCCGACATGGTGAGCACGTCGACGTGTGTCCGCAGCGATTTGATGTGCTCTTTGTGTTCGACACCGAAACGCTGCTCTTCGTCGACCACCACCAATCCGAGGTCTTTCCAACGGATTCCGGTGGCCAGCAGACGGTGGGTTCCGATGACGATGTCGACCGTGCCATCGGCCATCCCCTCGACGACCTTGCGGGACTCGGCCACATCGGTGAACCGCGACAGGCCCGCGATCGTCACCGGGAACTCCTGCATCCGCTCGGTGAAGGTCTGCAGATGTTGTTGCGCGAGAATGGTTGTCGGAACGAGAACGGCCACCTGCTTACCGCTCTGCACGGCCTTGAACGCCGCCCGGACCGCGATCTCGGTCTTGCCGTAACCCACATCGCCGACCACCACGCGGTCCATCGGGACCGGACGTTCCATATCGGCCTTCACCTCACCGATGACGGTCAGCTGATCCATCGTCTCGGTGAATCCGAAGGCATCTTCCATCTCGCGCTGCCACGGGGTGTCGGGCGCGAACGCGTAACCCGGAGCGGCATGCCGGGCCGCGTACAGCTGCACCAGCTCGCCGGCGATCTCGCGAACAGCCTTGCGCGCCTTGCGCTTTGTGTTCTGCCAGTCCGAGCCACCGAGTTTCGACAACGAGGGCGTCTCGCCACCGACATACCGGGACAGCTGATCGAGCGAGTCCATCGGGACGAACAGTCGGTCGCCGGGGTGACCACGCTTGCTCGGCGCATATTCGATGACCAGGTATTCACGCCGCGCCCCGCCGATGGTGCGCTCGATCATCTCGACGAACTTGCCGATGCCGTGCTGATCGTGGACCACCATGTCACCGGCACTGAGCGCGAGTGGGTCGACCTGGTTGCGTCGCTTCGCCGGGAGCCGGCGACCATCCTGGGCTCCGGTGATCCGGGCGCCGGTGAGATCGGATTCGGTGATGATCACCAATTCCGCATCGGGCAACACCAATCCCGAGGACAGCGAGCCCCGCAGGACCGTCACCATCCCCGGCTCCGGGGTCGCCCCTGAATCACCGTGGCGCACCGGAACTTCGGCTTCACCGAGGCGTTCGACGATGCGGTCGGCGGTTCCGGCGCCGGCAGAGACCACCGCTGCCCGGCCGCCGGAGGCGACATGCGCCCGCAGCCCGGCGAAGGTCTTGGCGATTTCCTTCTCGTCGCCGCGTGGCGCCGGGCCCGGGGTCAGTTTCAGCTCGGTGCCGATGCCGATCGAGCTGTACGACCACCAGGTGCGCTGCGCGGCGAGGGTCTGTTCGTGTACCTCATCCAGTGAGCGGTACGAGCTGTCCTCGAGATGCAACAACCCGAGGTCGATCGGCGCCAGCCCGCCGCCCCCGGCCGCGGTCCACGACGCTTCGAGGAACTCGGCACCGGTCCGGGCGAGATCCGACGCCCGCGTCCGGACTTTCTCCGGATCGAGGATGACCACATGGGTACCGACGGGCATGACCTCGGTGAGCAGTTGCATCTGTCCGGGGACCAGTGCCGGGATGAGCGCTTCCATCCCCTCGGTAGAGACGCCTTCGGAGAGTTTGGTCAGCATCTCGACGACCGACGAATCGGCGGCCATGTCGACCGCGAGGTCGGCTGCCCGGGCGCGCACACCCTCGGTCAGCAACAGTTCGCGGCAGGGATGGATGTGGACGAGCTTCATGTCGACTTCGGGCTGGCTGCGCTGGTCGGCGACCGAGAACGCCCGTTGCTCGGTGATCTCGTCGCCCCAGAACTCCACGCGAACCGGGTAGTCGGTGGTGGTCGGGAACACGTCGAGGATGCCGCCGCGGACCGCGAACTCGCCCCGTTTTCCGACCATGTCGACGCGGGTGTAGGCCAACTCGACCAGCTTGGAGATCACACCGTCGAAGTCGGTTTCGGCGCCTTCACGCAGGGTGATGGAGTCCAGTTCACCCAATCCGGGGGCCAGTGGCTGCACCAGGGAGCGAACTGTTGTCACCACCACCTTCAGCGGTGGGCCGAAGCTCTCGTCATCGGGGTGCCGGAGCCGGTGCAGGACCCGCAACCGCTGACCGACGGTGTCCACCGACGGCGACAACCGCTCATGGGGCAGCGTCTCCCACGACGGGAACTGCGTCACCCGCTTACCGATGATGTCGCGCAGCTGTGCGGTCAGTTCATCGGATTCGCGTCCGGTCGCGGTCACCACCAGCAACGGCTTGGCTGCGGCAGCGGCGAGCGCGGAGACGAGGAACGGTCGCGCCGCCGGCGGTCCCACCAGTTCGAGTTCAGGGGCGTCGAGTTGTCCGGTCACCCCCGTCAGCGCGGCGTCAGAGGCGGCGATCTGGGCCAAACCAGATAGCTGTCCGGTGAAAATTGCAGCAGAGGGCCCAGTCACACGAACAGTTTACGGGTGCGCCCCGACAGCGGTGACCACGAGCACCTGATGTTCGCCTGAACGACACGCCGCGACGCTGATGGGCCTCGTCGCCGACCCCGGCCCGGGTGGTGCGATCGGTTGATCATCGAAAGGGACGAACCGGTCGACTTGCCGGCACATTACTGTGACTGCATGAAGTCACGCTGGTCGGCAGCCAACCTACCGCGCCTGGACGGTAAACGAATCGTCGTCACCGGCGCGACAAACGGCCTGGGCTGGGAGACCGCGCGGGGCCTGGCGCGAGTCGGTGCGGATGTGGTCCTCGCGGTTCGCGACGTCGACCGCGGCAAAGAACGGGCCGCCGAGATCGCTGCCGACACCCCCGGTGCGCACGCCGAGGTGATCGAACTCGATGTCGCCGATCTGTCGTCGGTATGGCGTTGCGCGGCCGGTCTCGGTGACATCGACGTCCTCGTCAACAACGCCGGTGTGATGGCGCGGGAACACAGCTTCACCGTCGACGGTTTTGAAACATCGTTCGGCACAAACTTTCTGGGCCCGTTCGCGCTGACCAATCTGCTCTTGCCCCGGATCCGGGACCGGGTGGTGATCGTGGGCTCGAGTTCCCACAAGACCGGGCAGATCCATCTCGACGATCCGCATTTCGAGCGGCGCGCCTGGAGTCGTCCGGCAGCGTATGCCCAATCGAAACTCGCGGACATGCTCTGGGGACTCGAACTCGACCGCCGGCTGCGCAAGTCGGGGTCGTTGACCAGCACCGCCATCTCGCATCCGGGGTGGGCCACCACCGGGATCCTCGGCGTCACCGGTTTGCGGGCGATCGACAGCGTCATCTCGGGTGCGGGCCGGATCCTGGCCAACACACCGGCCGAAGGTGCTGCGATCACCATGCGCGCGTTGACCCCGGACATCCCGTCGGGGTCATACGTCGGCCCGGACGGGCCCTTCGGTCTGCGCGGCGGCCCGGTGCTGGTCGGACGATCCGCGGCGGCCTGCGACATCCGAACAGCGGGATTGCTCTGGGAACTCGCCGAGTTCGCAACCGACACGAGGTACCGATTGTGACCATCACCGTCCGGCCGGCCACCGCGCCCGACTGCGTCGATGTCGCCGCCATCTACAAGCACTACGTGGACAACACGGTGGTCACCTTCGACTATGTGCCACCGACCGCCGCCGACTGGAAGATCAAGCGCGCCAACCTGATCTCCGAGCATTTTCCCTTTTTGGTGGCCGCGGACGAGAACAACGTGGTGGTCGGGTTCGCCTATGTGGCCCACTACCGGCCCAAGCAGGCGTACGCGTGGACCGTCGAGAACACCATCTACCTGAGCCCGGCGTATACCGGCCAGGGGTACGGGGCGACACTGTTGACCGGACTTCTCGACGCGGTCAAGGAGTCACCGGCCCACCGCGTCGTGTCGGTGATCGCGGACATCCCCGGTTCCGGTTCGGTCCCGCTGCACGCCAAAGCCGGGTTCTACGAGGTCGGGCGTCTCCGGCGGATCGGCTACAAACACGGTTCCTGGGTGGACTGCATCGTGATGCAGTACGACGTCGTCGATTCGGACCGGCCCCCGTTTTGATCCGGCAGCGATTCGCCACCGGGGAACAAAACGGACCGAGGTCCGGTTGAAGGGATCATGTCCGTGACGCGCATGCCATCCCTGTTTCTGAGCCATGGCGCTCCCCCACTGGTGGACGACGCCCGCTGGGTCGGTGAGCTCGAACAATGGTCGGCGGACCTGCCAACACCCACCGCGATCCTGATGGTGTCGGCGCACTGGGAGTCGGCGCCGCTGACCATCGGCGCCACCGATTCCACCGTGCCACTGACCTACGACTTCGGCGGCTTCCCCGAGCACTACTACCGCGTGCGTTACGACGCGCCCGGTGCTGTCGATCTCGCCGCCCGGATCGAGGCATTGATGCCTGACAAACAGCCTGTCCGCCACGATCGCAACCGACGTCTCGACCACGGCGCCTATGTCCCGCTGACGGTGATGTATCCAGAGGCACAGATCCCGGTCCTGCAGATCTCCCTGCCGACTCTCGATCCGCAGCAGCTCCTCGACCTCGGCCGCCGGCTCAGGCCACTCCGAGATGAGGGTGTGCTGATCATCGGTTCGGGCTTCACCACGCACGGTCTGCAGTTCCTGCGCGACATGCGACCGAACGCCATCCCACCGTCGTGGTCCAGGGAATTCGATGCCTGGGCGGGCGAGCGCTTTGCCGCCGGCGACGTCGAATCGCTGATTCGATTCCGTGAGTTGGCGCCGGGCATGCCCTACGCGCATCCGACGGTCGAACACTGGTCACCGCTGTTCGTCGCCCTCGGCGCCGGCGACGACCCGGAACAACAGGGCGATCAGGTCATCGACGGTTTCTGGATGGGCCTGAGCAAACGCAGCCTGCAGCTGGCCTAGGTCGATCGCCCATCGGACTCGGACGGCTCGCTCGGCTCGACGAGGTGCGGGTCGTCCTCGAGGTTGACCAGGCCGTTCCAGCACAGGTTGACCAGATGGGCCGCGACCACCTCTTTCGAGGGCTCCCGCACGGCGAGCCACCACTGCGCGGTCGACGTGACCATCCCGACCAGGGCTTGCGCATAGAGCGGCGCCAGGGCGGGGTCGCGGCCGCGCCGCTCGAAATCAGAACCCAGGATGTGCTCGACCTGACTGATCGCATCGTTGAGCAGACTCGAATACTTGCCGGCATCGCCGGCCGTGGACGAGCCGCGCATCAGGATCTGAAAGCCGTCGGTGCGATCTTCCATGTAGGTCAGCAGCGCCAGCGCCACCTGCTGCACGCGGTACCGCGACCGGTTCTTGCTGAGCGACGAGGTGATCATCTCGAGCAGGGTTTCCATCTCGCGGTCGACGATCACCGCGTACAGACCCTCTTTGCCGCCGAAGTGTTCATACACAACAGGTTTGGAGACTCCGGCGCGCTGCGCGATCTCTTCGACCGCGGTGGCCTCGAAACCCCGTTCGGCGAACAGACCCCGGGCGACCTCGATGAGCTGATGGCGCCGCTGCGGACCGGTCATCCGGGCACGCGGTACCCGCTGCACCTGGTCTGCTTTGGTGGTCGGGCGATCAACGGTCATCGTCGCCTACCCCCTCGCAAAAATGGACATCGAGTCCAACTATATGCGGACCGCATTCAAATCAGTTCGAACCCGGCGCCGACGACTGGTGTCCAGATCTATTTGAAAGAGGGCATTCGACAAGAAGAAGCCCGAGAAAATCGTCGAATACGTGACGATCAGGCCGGCTGTTCGTCGCCGGTCTGGCCGGACTCGGTGTTGCCCCGCTCCGGGCGTTCCTGCTCGTCACCGTTCTGAGTCCCGTCCCCCTGTTCGGGTGCGGTGCCGTCAGGGAGCATCCGCCCCGGGCCACCTCGCATGTCGCCACCGCGCTGGTCGTCACCACGCAGGTCACCGAAGGGGCCGTTGCCACCGGGTCCACCCCGCAATTCCTGGCTCGTACTCGGACCGCTCGGGCCACCGTCGTCAGCGACGGTGAGGCCGATACCGAGTCCGCCCACCCCGAAGACGACCGCAATTGCGACCGCTCCGGCGACGAGTGCGCCACGTCCCTGATACCAGCGCGACGAACTCTGTGCCGGCGCTGCCGGATCCGCCGGCGGTTGTTCGCCGGCCGGGCGGGTCTGCTCGGTGGATCCGTCGGCGGTGGCCATCTGCTCGGTTACGGACTCGTCGTTCGAGACCCCCTTGTCGCCGGCAGGCCGGCCACCGGGTTCATTCTGGCTCTGAGAAGTTGGGAACTGTTGCCCAGACACGTTCATGCCCTTTCACTCTTCACCGACCCCTGTTGGTCAGGTGGATGACTCCACGATCACCATCGGGACTGGAAGTTGGCTGAAGGGTAGCTGTGAGTTAGCTGGAAACAGCGCGGGAATATCGAAGAGTGCTGACCGTCAACCGGATTCGGTAAGAGCTCCGCCACCAGGACTCGAACCTGGAATACCTGAACCAAAATCAGGAGTGTTGCCGATTACACCATGGCGGATTGCGCTCACGATTGTGCCATGAGAGTCATCAGAATCCACAACCGGCTCGCGACGCCCGACCCCACCTCCGGCGAACGAGCCGGTAATGCGAAGACGAGCCACAAATTTGTGGCTCGTCTTCGCATAGGTGGCTCGTTTGTGGTGGGCGGATGGGGTCAGTCGCGCGGACCGCCGGCGACGTAGATGACCTGCCCGGTGACGAATCCCGCACCTTCGCTGGCGAGGAATGAGACGGTGTGCGCGATGTCCTCGGGCTGACCGACCCGGGCGACCGGGATCTGGGACGCCGCTGCGGCCTTGTAGTCCTCGAACGGAACACCGACGCGCTCGGCGGTCGCCGCGGTCATCTCGGTCTCGATGAAACCCGGGCCGATGGCGTTGGCCGTCACACCGAACTTCCCGAGCTCGATCGAGAGGGTCTTGGTGAACCCCTGCATGCCCGCTTTGGCCGCGGAGTAGTTCGCCTGTCCACGGTTACCGAGGGCCGACACGCTCGACAGGTTGACGATCCGGCCGAACTTCGCCGCGACCATGTGCTGCTGCACCGCCCGCGACATCAGGAACGCGCCACGCAGGTGGACGTTCATGACCGAATCCCAGTCATCGACCGACATCTTGAACAGCATGTTGTCGCGGGTGATGCCGGCGTTGTTGACCAGGATGGTCGGGGCACCGAGCTCGCCGGCCACCTTCTCGACGGCCGCGGCGACGGCGGCCTCGTCGGCGACATCGGCGCCGACGGCGATCGCCTTGCCACCGGCATCAGTGATCGCCTTGACGGTGTCGGCACAACTCGACTCGTCGAGATCCAGGACCGCCACTGCATATCCGTCAGCCGACAGTCGTTTCGCGACCGCCGCCCCGATCCCGCGTGCCGCGCCGGTGACGATCGCTGTCCTCTGCTCGCTCACAAACAACTCCCTTGTCGTAGAACTACCGATGACGATCGCCAGGTGACCCACAACAACGGTCCGAACACCCTGCCGATGGTTCACCAGTTGTATCAAGCGCCTCCGAAAGGTGCGTAGGATCGGGCCGTTCCCCGATACCAACCGCCAAGGGAGTCCTATGTCCATGGCACCGAAATCCGCGCGCTCGGCCCAGCGGCCAACCGCCGTGATGGTCCTCGCCGCGGGCGCCGGCACCCGCATGAAGTCGGCCACCCCGAAGGTCCTGCACGCGATCGGTGGGCGTTCGCTGCTCTCGCATGCGTTGCATGCCGCATCCGGTATCGAGCCCGATCACCTTGTTGTCGTCGTCGGTCACGACCGCGAAAAGGTCGGCTCCGCCTGCGACGAACTCGCCGCCACCCTCGGCCGCGACATCCACATCGCCGTCCAGGAGCAACAGAACGGCACGGGCGACGCCGTGCGGGCCGGACTCGGCGCACTGCCCGACGACTTCGACGGCACCGTGCTCGTCACCGCCGCCGACGTCCCGCTCCTCGACGGCCCGACGCTCGGCGATCTCATCGCCGGCCACACCGCCGAGCCTGCCGCCTCAGTGACAGTTCTCACGTCGACCGCACCCGATCCGACCGGATATGGGCGCGTTCTGCGCACCCAGGACGGCGCCGTCACCGCCATCGTCGAGCAGAAGGACGCGACCGAACAGCAACGCCGCATCACCGAGGTCAACTCCGGTGTCTACGCGTTCGACGCCGCCACCTTGCGCGGCGCCCTGGCCGAACTGTCCCCCGACAACGCCCAGCACGAGCTGTATCTGACCGACGTCATCGAAATCGCCAACCGGCATTCAAAAGTGGTGCGCGCCAAGCACATCGAGGACGCCGCCCTGGTTGCCGGCTGCAACGACCGGCTGCAGCTGGCAAACCTCGGCGCCGAACTGAACCGGCGCGTCCTGGCCGGGCACATGCTCGGCGGCGTCACGATCATCGACCCGGCCACCACCTGGGTCGATGTCGACGTGACGATCGAGCCCGACGTGACCATCGCGCCCGGAACCCAATTGCACGGGCAGACAAGCGTGGCCACCGGCGCACAGATCGGACCGGACACCACACTGTCCGACGTCACCGTGGGCGCCGGCGCATCGATCATCCGAACCCACGCGTCGGAATCGATCATCGGCGCGAACACGCAGGTCGGACCTTTCGCATACCTGCGACCGGGCTCGGTTCTCGGTGAGGCAGGCAAGATCGGGACGTTTGTCGAAACGAAGAACGCGAACATCGGCGAGGGCGCCAAGGTGCCGCATCTGACATATGTCGGCGACGCGACCATCGGCGAGGGCACCAACATCGGCGCATCGAGCGTTTTCGTGAACTACGACGGCGTGAACAAGAGCCATACCACAATTGGGGCACATTGCCGAACCGGTTCGGACACCATGTTCGTCGCCCCTCTCAATGTCGGTGATGGCGTCTACACCGGAGCAGGTACCGTCTTGACGCAGGATGTGCCCCCTGGAGCCCTGGCGGTCTCAGGTGGGAAACAGAGAAATATCGACGGTTGGGTGCAGGCCAAGCGGCCTGGTACGCCATCGGCACAAGCTGCTGCCGATGCACTCTCCGCCACCGAGAACGTGCAACAAGAAAGTGACTCGCTGTGACCTGGACGAACACCCACAATCAGAAGAACCTCATGCTGTTCTCTGGTCGTGCACATCCCGAGCTGGCCGAAGCGGTCGCCAAAGAGCTCGACATCGAGGTGACCCCCCAAACCGCCCGCGACTTCGCCAACGGTGAGATCTTCGTTCGCTTCGAGAAGTCGGTGCGTGGCTCCGACGCGTTTGTCCTGCAGAGCTGCCCGTTCCCCCTCAACCAGCACCTGATGGAACAGCTGATCATGATCGACGCGCTCAAGCGCGGATCGGCCAAGCGCATCACAGCGATCCTGCCGTTCTACCCCTACGCCCGCCAGGACAAGAAGCACCGCGGCCGCGAGCCCATCTCCGCCCGCCTGGTGGCCGACCTCCTGAAGACCGCAGGCGCCGACCGCATCATCACCGTCGACCTGCACACCGACCAGATCCAGGGCTTCTTCGACGGACCCGTCGACCACATGCACGCCCAGGGCCAGCTGTCCGAGTACGTCAAGGGCAAGTACGGCACCGCCAACATCACCATCGTCTCGCCGGACTCCGGTCGTGTGCGCGTTGCCGAGAAGTGGGCCGACTCATTTGACGGCGCACCACTGGCGTTCATCCACAAGACCCGCGATCCGCTGGTGCCGAACCAGGTGAAGTCGAACCGGGTTGTCGGTGACGTCGCAGGCCGCACCTGCGTGCTGATCGACGACATGATCGACACCGGCGGCACCATCGCAGGCGCGGTCCAGGTCCTCAAGGATGCCGGTGCGGGCGACGTTGTCATCGCCACCACCCACGGCGTCTTCTCCGATCCGGCCGCCGAGCGGCTGGCCAACTGTGGCGCCCGCGAGGTCATCGCCACCGACACCCTGCCGATCGGGCCCGAGAAGCAGTTCGACAACCTGACCGTGCTATCCATCGCCCCCCTGCTGGGACGTACAATCCGCGAGGTCTTCGAAAACGGCTCGGTGACAAGTCTTTTCAACGGAAACGCATAGGAGTACACACGCGATGGCGGCTACGATCTACCACAATCCCAAGTGTTCGACGTCACGGAAGACGTTGCAGCACCTGCGTGACGCCGGGGTTGAACCCACCATCGTGAAGTACCTCGAGGAGCCGCCGACGCGGGCCGAACTCGAGAAGTTGATCTCAGACGCCGGTATCGAGGTCTCCGCAGCGGTCCGCAAGCGCGAGTCGCTGTACAAAGAACTCGACCTCGCCGGCGCCACCGACGATCAGCTCCTCGACGCGATGGTCGCGAACCCGATCTTGATCGAGCGACCATTCGTGGTGACCGACAAGGGCACCCGCCTGACCCGGCCGGTCGAGTCCGTCGACGAGATCCTCTGAGGCAATCCACAATCGGCCCCGTGGTTCGGTGTCGAGGGCATACGTCCCTCCACACCGAACCACGGGGCCGATTTGTGTCGGACTACGGTTGCGCCGGTTTCGGCAACGGCTTCTGGATCCGCGGAATCGCGATTCCCACCAGTCCGCGCACGAGCGCCTTCGTCGTGTCGACGAAGTCGAAGTAGTCACGCCACACCGTGATCAGACCGGCCTCGACCTCGAACCGGCCGCAGACCCAGAACTGCATCCGGAATCTGCCGAGCGAGAGTTCGTCGACCCGCTCGGTCAGCACCACCGACCCGTCGGATGAGATGTTGACCAACTTCACGCCGAAACCCAGGTGCGTCTTCTCCATCGCCCGGAACAATCCGGCGATCGGTTTCTTTCCACGCGTGAAGGTGTAACCGACATTCGCGTATTCGATGTCCGGATGGACCAACTCCAACGCGCCCACGGAGTCGGCCAGTGCCATCGCGTCGAGAAAATTACGGACCGTGTCCGACGGCGTGGTTGCCACCGGAACGTTCCCCGCCTGCGTGATCTCTGTTTCTGTGTTCCCCGTCATGCCGCCCGAGGCTACGCCAACAGTCTCGAAGGTGCCGAGAAACCGCTGGTAGAAGCGGCGAAGTGGGATTTTGCGGCAGCTACGGTATAGTTTGCGCCGTTGTCTCGGCGAGGGTGATCGGTGGTCACCGTAATCGGCGCGGCGTGGTTCTCCCTCCAGGGTGCACTGTGGCTGTCTCGGTTTCTTGTCGGGCCCGAATCCCAGTACCCGAACGAGGAGTCATCTCATGGCAACCGCCAATACCGCCAGCAAGCTTGCTGTCACCATCCGCACCGAAAAAGGCAAGGGTGCCGCTCGTCGCGCACGTCGCGCCGGCAACGTCCCCGCCGTTCTGTACGGCCACGGCACCGACCCCAAGCACCTGAGCGTCCCGGCCCGCGAGTTCGCAGCCATCCTGCGTAACAACGGCCTCAACGCCATCATCGAGCTCGACATCGACGGCGAACTGCAGCTGGCCCTGCCCAAGCAGGTCGACGTTCACCCGATCCGCAACTACATCGAGCACACCGACTTCGTCGTCGTCCGCAAGGGCGAAAAGGTCCAGGTCGAGGTCGCGATCGTCGTCGAAGGCGACGCCATCCCCGGCAGCCTGGTCACCAACGATGCCAGCAGCATCGAGATCGAGGCCGACGCACTGTCGATCCCCGAGCACCTCACCATCTCCGTCGAGGGCCTCGGCGCCGGCAGCACCATCACCGCCGGCGACATCGAACTGCCCGAGGGTGTCACGCTGATCTCCGACCCCGAGACGCTGATCGTTGCCGTCAACGAGTCGCAGACCGCCGACACCACGACCGACGCCGAGGATGCCGCGGAAGCAGCCGCCGAAGCAGCTCCGGAAGAGTAGGGATCACTCCCGCCCGGTCTGCGACAGCCCTGACGCTGTCTGCACCTTCTCCGGCCCGCACACTTCGGTGTTGCGGGCCGGAGTTTTTTCGCCCGCCTCCCGATTGCCGCTGGCCCCGAGCAGTTTGATCGCCACGCCCAGCGCGCTGACCGCCACTCCGGTGACCTCCCAGTGTCCGAATGCGTCACCGAACATCGGCCAGCCGATCAACATAGTCGTCGGCGGAACCAGCAGCAGCAAAGTGCTCGACAGCACCGGCCCGGCCTGTCGGTTCACCCACATGTAGGCACCCCAGCCGCCGAACGTCGACAGTGCGACGACCCAGATGACCGACCCGGCGAACTCGACGGTGACCGGCGGAACCAGCTCGCCCGCAACCACATTCACAGACCAGAACATGACCGCGCCCACCGTGCACTGAACGGCCAGCGCCACCGCCATCGGCTCGGGCGCTTTCAGTATTCGTTGCGCCAGCGTTCCCCCGGACAGCGCCAACATCCCGAAGACGCACAGCAGAAAAGCCCACCACGGCGCGCCGCCCGTGTTCAGCTTCCCCCCGACAACCAACCCCACGCCCGCTATGCCGACGACGAGACCACCCCACTCCCGTCGACCGATCCGCTCTCCGAGAAGCGGGAATGCACAGGCCGCGACCACCAACGGCTGCAGCGAACAGATCAGGGCGGTGATCCCGGCACTGAGACCGGCCTGGACGGCCGCGCAGATCGCACTGAGATACATGCCCTGCATCACCACACCCAGGCCGGCCTGCCGAGCCATCCCCCTGGGCGTCACCCGCCACGGATTGACCTCCGCTTCGCTTCGTCTCCGGTAAGTCCGGTTCATGACGACACAGAACCCGACGAGCAGCACCCCTGCGACCAAGAACCGGCAGGCGAGCAGCATGTGCCACGACGAGTACCTGGCGCCGAGCTCGGCACCGAGGTACCCGGAGCTCCACGTGAGGACCAACAGGATGGACGCTTTAACCATGCGGCTAGGTAAACACACCGGTCGGTATACTTGCAGTGTAGTTTCGCCCAGATCGCTGCCGGACCGGGATCGGAGACACCCCATGACCACCGTCGCCGCACTACAGCTGCCGATCGAGCCGCCGATGACACCGGCCGCCGACCGTATTCTCACCGCCGCCGGGACGCTGTTCTATGGCCGCGGAATCCACGCGGTCGGGGTCGAATCGATCGCGGAGGCCGCCGGTACCACCAAGAAGACGATCTATGACCGATTCGGGTCCAAGGACGGGCTCATCGTCGCGTATCTCCGTCGCCGGAGTCTGCGGTGGCGGTCCCTGGTGCTCGATGTCATCGCCGAACAGTCCCCCGGCCGCGACCAGGCACTCGCGGTGTTCGACGCGACCGATCAGTGGATGGACAACTGGGTCCGCGGCTGCGGCTTCATCAACGCCTATGCCGAACTCGGCGGCACCGAGCATCCCGGCGTAGCGGTGATCGTCGAGGAGAAGTCATGGGTGCGGGGTCTGTTCGAATACATCTGCACCGCAGGGGGTTACGCCGAGCCGGACGTCCTGGCCGGACAACTGACACTGCTCCATGAGGGCAGCATCGTCGCCCGGACCGCGGGCGCCCAGAGCGATGCCTCGGCGCTGGCACGCCGGACCGCCGAGGTCCTTCTGACACCGGATGACAGAATGGCCCGGTGACAGATCCCATCGTGATTGTCGGGCTGGGCAATCCCGGCAGCCGCTATGAGAAGACGCGCCACAATGTGGGCGCGATGGCCATCGACCATCTGGCCGGCAAGCTCGGTGAGAAGTTCAAGGTCCACAAGAAGTCCGGTGCGGCCGTGGCCGTCGGCCGTCTGGCCGGAAAACCGGTGGTCCTGGCCAAGCCCACCTGCTTCATGAACGAATCCGGACGCCAGGTCGGCCCGCTGGCCGCCTTTTATTCGGCACCACCACAATCGCTGATCGTGGTCCACGACGAGCTCGACATCGACTTCGGTGCGGTCCGGCTCAAACGCGGTGGCGGCGAGGGTGGTCACAACGGGTTGCGGTCGATCTCGCAGGCCCTGGGAACCAAGGATTACCTGCGCGTACGTCTGGGTGTCGGTCGTCCTCCCGGGCGGCAAGATCCCGCCGACTTCGTTCTCAAACCGTTCTCCAGCACCGAACGCGCCGAAGTACCCCTCCTGCTTGAAAATGCCACCGACGCGATCGAGTTGCTGATTGAGTACAGCCTGGAAGACGCACAGAACCGCGTCCACGCCTGGTGAGGCGACCTCCGTCGTCGACCTGGGTTTGAACTAGCCTGTTGTGAGCACCACCTGCGGCCGAAACACAGATCAAGCCCGCACTGAGAAGAGGAATCGAATGCCAGTCATCGCTGACCAGACCGGAATCAACAACGTCGGGATTCTCGGCATCGGCGCCTACCGACCTGCTCGGGTGGTCACCAACGAGGAGATCTGCGAACACATCGATTCCAGCGATGAGTGGATCTACACCCGCACCGGAATCAAGAGCCGTCGCTTCTGCGCGCCCGACGAATCCGTCACCACGATGTCCATCGACTCGGGCCGTAAGGCCATTGCCAACGCGCTGCTGAGCGGGTCCGACATCGACGCGGTGATCGTGGCCACCAACACCCACCTGCTGCTCACCCCGGGCGCGGCCACCGCGGTCGCCACGGCCCTCGGTGCCAACGGCGTCCCGGCCTTCGACGTGACCGTCGGCTGCGCCGGCTTCGGGTACGCCATGGGCATCGGCGCAGACATGATCCGCAGCGGCAGCGCCTCGACTGTCCTGGTGATCGGCTCCGAGCAGCTGTCCGTGGCTCTGGACATGACCGACCGCGGCAACTGTTTCATCTTCGGCGACGGAGCCGGTGCAGTCGTGCTGGGCGCCACCAAAGAACAGGGCGTCGGCCCGGTGGTCTGGGGCAGCGACGGTTCGCAGTACGACGCCATCCGCCAGGACATCGACTGGCTGACCTTCCTCGAAGGCGACCGCAAACAGCGACCGTACCTGCGCATGGAGGGCACCAGCGTGTTCCGCTGGGCCGCGTTCGAGATGGGCAAGGTCGCCCAACGCGCCCTCGAGGCCGCCAAGATCGACGCACAAGAACTCGACGTGTTCGTACCGCACCAGGCCAACTCTCGGATCAATGAGCTGCTCGCGCGCGGCCTCAAACTGCGCGAGGGTGCCGTGGTCGCCAACGACATCGAGCACACCGGTAACACCTCTGCTGCCTCGATCCCGCTGGCGATGGAAGACCTGCTCTCCACCGGTAAGGCCAAGCCCGGTGACACCGCACTGCTGCTCGGCTACGGCGCCGGCCTGAGCTACGCCGCCCAGGTGGTCAAACTCCCGCCCGTCCCCTTCGAGTAGTCCCCCACCTCACCCCCGTCGACCGTGCCCATAACACCGTCGACCGTGCATTAATCACCGTCGACCGGGCCGAAAATGCACGTCGATCCCGGCACCAAGCGAGGTTCGGCACGCTCGACGGTCGGTTCGGCACGCTCGACGGTCGGTTCGGCACGCTCGACGGTCGGTTCGGCACGCTCGACGGGGGTGGCGGGGATGTGCGATTGGTCCTGCATAGGGCGAGGTCTGTAGCCTTTCCTCGTGAGTTCTGAAGTCAGCACGTCGTCCGGTACCGGTTCTGCAACCAGTCGGGCCGCTTTGGCCCGCGAGGTGGCGCGTCGCCGCACTTTCGCGATCATCTCCCACCCCGACGCCGGTAAGTCGACGATGACCGAGGCGCTGGCGCTGCATGCCCGGATGATCAGTGAGGCCGGTGCCATCCACGGCAAGGCCGGCCGCCGCTCCACCGTCTCCGACTGGATGGAGATGGAAAAGCAGCGCGGTATCTCCGTGAGCTCGACGGCACTGCAGTTCAACTATCGCCTCGAAGGTGGCGACGTGGACGAGGTGAACGTGATCAACCTGGTCGACACCCCCGGTCACGCCGACTTCTCCGAGGACACCTACCGCGTCCTGACGGCCGTCGACGCCGCGGTCATGTTGATCGACGCCGCCAAGGGCCTCGAGCCGCAGACACTCAAGCTCTTCCAGGTCTGTCGCCACCGCGGTATCCCGATCATCACCATCATCAACAAATGGGACCGCCCGGGCCAGACCCCGCTCGAACTCATCGACGAGATCACCGAGCGCATCGGCCTGACCCCCACGCCCCTGTACTTCCCGGTCGGTATCGCCGGAGATTTCCGTGGCCTGCTCGACCGGCGCACCGGCGAGTACATCCATTTCACCCGGACCGCGGGCGGCGCCACCATCGCCCCCGAAGAGCTTCTGGACGCCGACGCCGCGCTGGCCAAGGAGGGCGAAGAGTGGGCGACCGCCGTCGAGGAGAGCGAACTGCTCTCCGAGATGGGCCAGGACCACGACCAGGAGCTGTTCCTGGCCGGACAGACCTCACCGATGATCTTCGCCTCCGCGATGCTCAACTTCGGTGTGCGGCAGCTACTTCAGGCCCTGGTCGAGCTCGCTCCCCCGCCCCAGGGTCGCGCAGCGATCGACGGCACCGTCCGCGAGGTCACCGATCCGTTCAGCGCCGTCGTCTTCAAGGTGCAGGCCGGCATGGACTCGTCGCACCGAGATCGCCTGGCGTACATGCGCATTGTGTCCGGCGTGTTCGACCGCGGAATGGTCGTCACCCACGCCCAGACCGGTAAACCCTTCGCCACCAAGTACGCCCAGGCCGTGTTCGGCCGCGACCGCTCGACGGTCGATACCGCCTACCCCGGTGATGTCGTCGGACTGGTCAACGCGATGGCGCTGGCACCCGGCGACACCCTGTACACCGACGTCAAGGTGCAGTTCCCGCCGATCCCGTCGTTCGCGCCCGAACACTTCTCGGTGTGCCGGGCCGAGTCGGCAGGCAAGTACAAGCAGTTCCGCAAGGCGATCGACCAACTCGATTCCGAAGGTGTGGTCCAGGTCCTGCGCAACGAGATCCGCGGCGACGCGGCTCCGGTACTCGCGGCCGTCGGACCCATGCAGTTCGAGGTCGTCGCGGCCCGGATGAAGACCGAGTTCGGTATCGAGGCACGCTTCGAGCCGCTGCCGTACACGCTGGCGCGCCGTACCGACGAGACCAGCGTCGACGAACTGAACCGCCAGCGCGGCGTCGAGGTCTTCACCCGTAGCGACGGTGCGCTGCTCGCGCTCGTCAGCGACAAGTGGCGCCTGCAGTACATCGAGAAGGAACACGCCGACCTCACCCTGGAACCGTTGGTGGCGGCGGCAGATTGATGCCACGGTCGGCTTCCGTCCTGGCCGCCGGACTCGTCACCGCCGCCGCGATCCTGTCCGGCTGCAGTGACGGGTCCCGACCCGCCGATGCCACCGCGACATCATCGACCCCGGCGTCGGCCGCATCGCACACGGTGAGCGCCGAAGTGGCGGCGGCGCGGTGCCAGGAGTCCTCGCCCCGCGGTCCCGTCGATCACACCTTGGAAGGGTTTGCCTTCGATTCGGGCTCGGCCACGGTCTCGGTGACGGCGCCGGGTCGGGACGCCCGCTGCCACAGCTATCCACGGTGGGGCAACGCCGACCCGGCCGTGCCCATCGACAGTCTGCTGTTCCTGTTCAAGGGTCCGGGTTCGGATGGCGTGACCATCGACATGGCCGTCGGCGACCTCACCCAGCGCACCAAGGTCGTCGCCAAGGTGGCCGTGTCGATCGGTGGAACCACCTATCAGGGCGAGGGTTGCAGCATGGATCTCACCGCGCTGTCGAGCGCCGGTGTCGCCGGCTCGTTCTCCTGCCCCACCGCCACCGCGGTGTTCGGCAATCCCCTTGCGCCACTGGACGACCCCGCAACCGAACCGTCGACGTCAGCGCCTCTGCCCATCGCCTCGATCACGGGTTGGTTCGCCACCGAGCCGTGACAACTCCGAGCCACGGAACGATCGTCACAACTCAGGCCGTGACGTCGAACGCCGGGGAGGTGCCCGTGAAGCCGTGGACCTTTCCGTCACCGGTGCGATGGTCCCCCTGGTACCGGATCCGGTACCGGCCCGTTGTTCCCGCGTTCGTGTTCCACAGGACGGTGATCACGGAGGCGTCGAGACTTGCCGGTGGCCGCGACCACCGCAGTTCCGTCGACCACGCGTTGTCATCGAATACTCGCTGCCAGGTCCCGTCGATCCACTGCTCGACCACCGTGTAGGTGTCGGCGCGGCGCAGGTTGTTGTTCGGATGCGCCCCGACAAACTCGACCGACACCGTCTGGCCCGCACGATATCCGGACTTCGGCGCCTTGAGCACATCCCCGTACCTGCGGCCGGCCACCGGCGCGTCCGGCGGCGGCGCCGGCACCAGATCCGGCTGAAATCCCGACTTGTTCAGCGGCGCCGGACCACGCGGCGGTGGTATACCGGCGGCCAGCGCACCGGCCAATTTGTCGAAACTCTGCATGTACGCCGGCAGCGTCCACCGGCCGAACTGTGTCTCACCGCCTTCATAGTGTTGCGCCACATACTCTTCGGGCGTGGTCACGTATTGGCTGTATCCGTTGGCATAACCCTGCAGCAGAACATCGTCGAGCGAAACCCGTAGCGCAACGGCGACGATCTGCCGGACCCGTAGGCCCGAGACGATCGTGAACTCCGCCGGCGCCGCGGCCAGTACCAGATCACCGATCCGCATGATCTGGATCGGCATCACCTGCGGAATCCACGGCGCCGGCGGGAGCAACCCCAGCGGTGCAGCGATCAGTTTGGGCGCCTGCACATCCCGAATCCACGGTGAGATCGGGGCGTCGAGGCCACCGACCGCCGCGACCAGCGGATTGACCTGGCCCTCATAGAAGAACGGCAACGGTTGCTCGTAGTTGTCCTCGGTGCTCGTGGCCACCGCACCGGCCCCCATCATCGCCGGGGAGGTTCGGGCGGGTTTGCCGTCGGGCGTGTACGAACCGTCGATGGCGACATCGGAGAAATCCACGTACTGGATCACCGATTCGACACCGGACCTTGTCATTCCGGACGCGGCGGAATACGCCTGCCGGCCGGCTTGATACTGCCGTTCACCGATGATCGCGCAGTTGGCCCGGTTGTCCTTGGTGGGACCGGACGGCGAGAACGGCACCAGATTCAGGTTGGGTGTCATGTCGCCGGCGTTGGTCTGGGGAAACGCCGCGACCACACCCGGATCATCGTGCTCCCACCGATGACTGGCGTATCCCTTGTTGTCGACGGTGATCAACTTGTTGTGATCGGCCATCGACGTGCCATGGGTGGAGAACCAGGTGATGACGCCGATGTCGTTGCCGCCCTGGCTGAGCCGGAGCACCGTGACCGCCGGATCGATGCCGTCGGGGAACACACGCTTTTCGGGGTCGGGGTTGAGGTCGAAGGCCGTCCGGGACCGTTGCGCGCTGGCGTTGTGGAGTTCACCGCGGCCCAGGCTGATCGACCCCGGCGCCAGCGAATCATGGGCTCGGCAGATCGAATCGTAGATACCGTCAACCTCGGCCTGGTATGAGTTCTTCTTGAATCCGAACGCCGCGAGGGAGTAGGCGTAGTCCCACGCCGTCCCACCGCACGAGTTGTGATTGTGGGTGGCATTGAGATTGACGTTCGACTCTGTGTAGAGCGGACCGAATCGTGACCTCAGCTTCGCCAGCACCCCGAAATGGATCGATTCGAACAGACAGGCCGAATCGGCGGTGACAAAGACGACCCGGTTACCCGTCGCGTTGTCGACGATGATGTAAGCCCTTGACCAGTAACGCATGTGCAGACCTTCGGCGACCTGCGCCGGTTGCGAATAACCCATCATGCCCTGTCCGGCCACGGCGCCGGTCATGTCGGCCCGCCCGGCCCCGACCAGATACCCGCCGGCCGGATCGGCTCCGGCCGAACCGGCACCGACCGCGCCGAAAGCACTGCCCGCCCCCGCGACCACCGTGCCCGCCGCCATGGTGCCGAGCATCTGACGCCTCGACAGTTGTGGTCCAACACCATTCATACAATCCGCCCCTATTCGCTGTTGATCACCGATCCGAGCACCGACTCCAGGTACGGGTTCACGAAGACACCACCCGGGTCGAGTTCTTCTCGCACCGAAAGGAATTCATCAAACCTCGGATAGACCGAGCGGAGATATGCACTGCTCTGCGTGTGCATCTTCCCCCAGTGCGGCCGACCACCGTGGGCGACCATGATCTGTTCGACGTCGTCGAAGTACCGGTCCTGCAGGTCGCCGTGATAGCGGTGGACGGCGATGTAGCCACTCTTGCGCCCGGACGCGGTGGACAACATCAGATCGTCGGCGGCCGCCGCGCGCACCTCGACCGGGAAGCTGACCCGGTAGCCGCGGGCCTCGATCACTCGGCGAATCTCGCCGAGTGCCTGCGGAACCCGCTCGAGCGGTATCGCATATTCCATCTCCCGGAACCTGACGTTGCGCGCCGAGACGAACACCGCGGTCGAGGTATCGGTGTACGTGCGCGCCGACAGGACGTTGCCGGCCAGGGAATTGAACTTCGGCACCACCGCGGGGAACCTGGCACCGAGCGCGCACATGGCCCCGAACAGGTGATTGCTGACCAGATCGTCGTCGACATAGCGCCGCAGCTTCCCAGGACCTGACCGCGGGGTGTCGATCGGCATCCGGGTGTTCGTCTTGGTCAGCGCATATCCGGTATGCGGAAACCAGAAGAACTCGTGATGATCATGTGTTTCGACGGTGTCCAGAAATGACTCGAGGACCTTGTCCACCGGTTCCGGCCGTTCGGTTGCCTGCAGGGCGAACGCCGGAACGCACTGCAGCGTGATCTCGGTGATCACACCCAGCGCGCCGAGACCGAGTGCTGCGGCGGACAACAACCGCGGCTCATCGGAACCCAGCGTGCGCACGTCCCCGGTACCTGTCACCAACGTCAACCCGACGATCTGGGTACTGATGCCGCCGAATCGCACCCCCGTTCCGTGTGTTCCGGTGGAGGTGGCGCCAGAGATCGTCTGCGCATCGACGTCTCCGAGGTTCGCCATGGCCAACCCGTGTGGCGCCAGTAGTCCCGGGATCTGCTGCAGTGTTGTCCCGGCCTGCAGGGTCACCTGCATCGATTCGGTGTCCACAGCGACCAGACCGCACATCGCCGACAGGTCCAGCTGAATGCCCGGTGCCACCGCGATCGCGCTGAAGCTGTGACCCGACCCGACCGGCTTGACCGTCGACCCGTCCGCGCGGGCCTGCGCGACCACCGCGGCGATCTCGTCGCGACCGCAGGGCCGGACAACCCGTTCGGGAATCGCCGATTCTGTACCGCCCCAATTGCGCCAGACCAGGGGCCCGCTCACAGAAACGACTTCCCTTCGCCGCGGTACGTCGGCATCTCGCCGATGACCACGCCGTGGTCGACCACCAAAACCGTGTTCACATGTTCACTGAGTTCACCGGACTTGGTGTGCCGCAACCACACCCAGTCTCCCACCGACAGCGTCTGCGCAGACTTACCACGCAGCGGCGTCTGCACCTCGCCGGCGGCCTCCCGAGGCAGATAGCTCAGACCGGGAGGCCAGACCGGCAGCGGAAGCCGGTCTTGCCCCGGCGAACCCGACGCGATCCATCCCCCACCGAGGCAGGTCACCATGCTGCGGCTGGGGATCCGGACCACCGACAGACCGAACGCCATCGCCGGCGCGGGTTTGAAATGGGCATAGGTGTCGAACAGGTGCCCACCGAAGAAGCCGCTTCCGGCGGCGATATCGGTCACCGACAGATCGGCGGCGGTGACTTCTATCGAACCGGTACCACCGGCGTTCACGAACTCGAGGTCGGTGATCTGCCTGATCGCGGCGACGACCTCACCTCGGCGGCCGACCAGCTCCTCCATCGAACGGCGCTGCATGTCGCAGATGAGGTTGTTACGCAACCGCTTCCCGACGATCTCGTTGCCGACACCGGCCACCTGCGCCTCGTACGACATCAGGCCGACCAACGTCATCCCGGAGCGGTTGACGATCTCGGAGGCCAGGTCGACCGCCTCGGCGACCGTCCGGATCGGGGACCTGCGCACGCCGACATGTCCGAGCAAGGGTGCTCTGTACGAGGCGTCGAGGTCGATGGCGATCCGCAGCGGGCCGGCGGCTCCGGGCAGGCCCGAGCGAGTTCTGGCCGCTTCGATGAGGTCGAGCTGGGCCACCGAATCGACCAGCAGGGTGACCCGCTGCGCGGCGACCGGGTCGGCCGCCAGGCGTGCGATCGCATGCCGACCACTACTGGGATATCCGACGAGTACATCGGCGACGTCACCGGCTGTCGCCAGCCAATGCGCTTCGGCCACATCGTATGCGAGCACACCGGCGAATCCGTCCACCGCCAGGATCTGCTCGATCACCGACCTGATCCGCAGCGACTTGGAGGCGACGCGGATGGGCACCCCCGCGGCCCGCGACCGCAGATCGGCCAGATTGTGCCGCAGTGCCGTCAGCTCCAGCACCGCAATCGGACCATCCGGGTCACCGCGATCCCGGACCGCTGAATCTATTGCACCCCAATACGATTCCGGATCGGCCGCCCACGGCCAATCGGGCCGCATGGTCGAGGTGGCCAGATCCAGGTCAGGAATGTTCACGTCGACGTTCATGAGGCGGACGGATCTGTCAGGTGGCCCAGGAGGGCGGCAACGGTCGCGTCGATGATGCGTTCGGCGACCTCACGATCGCCGGTGTTGAGATAGGCCAGTGTCAGACCGTCTGTGGCGGCCACCACCAGCGGCGCCAGATACTCCGGATCAGTGGCCCAGGTGGCGCCCATCGCGGTGGCCGCGGCCTCCAGTGACACCTGAGCGATTTCGTAGTACCGGGTGTACAGGCGGGTGGCGAAGTGTTCGAGGCCGTCGGTTCGTCGGGCGTACTGGCCGAGCGTGATCATCGCCGCTTCCCGGCCGGGATCGGCGACGACGCTCTCCAGGTACGACATCAGACCGGCCCTGATCAGCGCGCCGATGTCGTCCGGCAACTTCCAGTCATCCGTGTCGAGCGCCCCCGCGGTGTCCGGCGGGCCCAGCGGTGCGGTGAGCGTTGCCAGTTCGTCGGAGGTGCCCCGCGCAACCAGCTCGGCGAGCAGCTCATCCCGCGACTCGAACGCGTAGTGGAAGCTGGCCAGCGACATCCGCGCCTCCGCACTGATCCGGCGGGTCGTCGCGGCCTCCACCCCATGATCGGCGATGACCCGGAACGCAGCGCGCACCAGCAGGTCACGCCGCACCTCCACAGACATCCGTGCCACGCAGTCCCCCGCCTGCCCGATGTGGGTCAAACGACCCACTGTTGCGTGCGAGGGTAGGCGAATACGACCGAACGCGCTACCGCAGAAACCATGAACGCCCCGCCTGCACGGGGCCCTCCACATGAATTGCGGAGAAGATTCGTACAGGCAGAGCGATGAGGGTAATCCACTACGGCCCGGAGGGGTCAGAGCCATCCCGGAGGCTCAGTAAGGGCCGTAGACGTTGTCGATCGAACCGTACTTGTCGGCCGCATAGTTGCAGGCAGCGACGATATTGGAGACCGGATCCCAGATGTCGTACACGGTGCCCTCCACGTGGTAGGCGGCGTAGGTCGGGTCGATCACCTGCAGCAGGCCCTTGGACGGGATACCGGCCGCGGCGTTCGAGTCCCAGAGATTGATGGCCTGCGGATTACCGGTCGACTCACGCATGATGTTGCGCATGATCCCGTCATAACTCGCCGGGATGTTGTGTGCGGCCAGGATGTCGAGTGCCTCACGGATCCAGCCATCGAGGTTGTCCTCGTACACCGGGGCCGGCGGCGCTTCCGGGGCGACAACCGCATCAGGGGCCGGCTCCTCGACCACCGACCCCTCCTCCACCGGGGCCTCGGCAGCAGCAGGCGCCTCGGTCTCGGTCGGCGCTGCGATCGCGGCCTCGGCAGCAGTCCTGGCCGCCGCGACGGGTTGGTCGGCGCCGGCCGGTTCGTCGGTGACGATCGCCCCGGTGACAAGCGTCGCCGCGATCGCCACCGTGACGACGCCACCGACGTAGCGGACGCGTGAACGTGATGCGCCGACCCGGGCACGCCGGACCAACGTCGAGATATCAAACCTAGAGATATTAAACTTCGATATATAAAACTTAGATAGATCAAACATTTAACCGGGTTCCTGGTGTGATTCGGCAGGCAGCAGAAGGCCTCCAGAACGCAGTGGCACTCACGGTGATGTCGGCCAACGCTGTCGATCGGTTTGTTAAACAGGGGACGTTGGTGTCCCGGGCGCATAGCGCAATCGAGCCAACCGACTACCGGGTACGGCCGAGGATCACGGCGGCGACCACGTGGCGATGTGAGCCCCGATGGCCGTGGCAGGACCCCGGATTGCGCATGCGAGGCGCATGGGCATGGCTATTCATCCTTCTCGTGCGGCAGATATTACGTCTGCGTTTCGCTCCGATAACAGATTGGTATCCACACCTGAGAAATACCTGAGAAAGACTCGTCAAGTCAGGTCTGCGAAGCACCTTCTGCGGCCCTTGTGTTCCCTAAAAAGCGGTGTGCGTTGCGAATTCGCCGAAACACCCTCGTGACAGGTCTCACATGATTAATTGACGACATACGGGTATGAAAAGCCCACAATGCCGCGCAATGGTTATAGTTCCGCGACCGACTGAATCCGCGTCTCACAGGTCGATCTGGACGATGATCGCCGCACAATGAACGGGTGCGGGGACTGTGAGCCTGGTCCCGTCGACCGAACGCGCTACCTCAGAAACCACGAACGCCCCGTCTGTACGGGCCCTCCACAGGAATTGCGGAGAGTCTTCGTACAGGCGGAGCGCTGGGGGGTTACTGCTCAGAGGGACGGCGGACCCGTCAGCCGGCCTCAGTATGCGCCGTTGACGTTGTCCATCGAGCCGTACTTGTGCGCTGCATAGTTGCAGGCGGCGACGATGTTCGAGACCGGATCCCAGATGTCGAACACGGTGCCCTCGACGTGGTAGGCCGCGTAGGTCGGGTCGATCACCTGAAGCAGGCCCTTGGACGGGATGCCGGCCGCGGCATTCGAGTCCCACAGGTTGATGGCGGCCGGGTTACCGGTCGATTCACGCATGATGTTGCGCATGATCCCGTCGTAGCTCGCCGGGATGTTATTCGCGGACAGGATGTCGAGTGACTGACGGATCCAGCCGTCGAGGTTGTTCTCGTAAACCGGGGCCGGGGGTGGCTCCGGCGCCGCAACTGGCTCGGGTGCGGGCTCGGCGGCAGCAGGTACGGGCTCCACGACTGCGGGCTCGACCGGGGCGGCGACCGCGGCTTCGGTCTCGGTCTCGGTCGTCGTCTCGACGACGGCCGTTTCGGTGGCAGACTTCGTGACCGCGGCCGTGTCGGCGCTGGCGGGCTCATCGGTGATGAACGCCCCGGCCGTGAGCGTGGCGGCAATCGCCAGCGTGGCGGCGCCACCGACGTAGCGGGCGTGCGTGTGCGATGCGCCGCTCCGGGCATCCTGGAGCAACTTCGAAAAAGCGAACATGTAACTGATTCCTAGATTTGATTCGGCCGACTGACGGCGGGCAGCAGACAACCTCGCCAGGTGCGGTCACACTCGCGGCGATGTGGGTCATTGCTGTCGATGGATTTGTGAAACCAGGGGCGCTGGCGCCCCGGCGCATGTCGCATCCGATCCGTCTGGTCAGGGTCCAGACGAGACTCGCTACACGGCCCGGGTGGCGGTCTCAGCCTCCAGGTGCCCAGCGAGACCTCGGATTGCGCATGCGGGATGAAGCCGCATGATCACCAACCTTCTCGTCCTGCAGACGTTGCATCTGCGTAACTGGTTGATAACAGATTGGTATACGAACCCGAAAAAGTCCAGTAAAAAGCGGCCTGACAAGGCCTGCAAAGTACTTTTTGCGCCCGCCGACGTATGCAAAAATACCGTCTACGCTGCGGTTTTGTCCCTATACCCCACCGTGAGGAGTTTCACAAGGATATTCGACTACGACACGCCCGAAGACGCCAAAACGTTACGGAGCGGATCAGTCGAGCGCCGATTCGAGTTCTCGAAGGCCTGCCTCGCCGACGTCGGTGACGCGAACAGCCCGGCGGTTCGGTCGGCGCGTGACCCAACCCTGGGACTCCAGCGCACCGAGGACTTGTACGCCGACCTGACCGGCGGCATGAGCACGTCGACCGGTCCAGTCCAAACAGCCCATGGCCCACGGGCGCGAGCCCACCGGAGGCCGGATGCCGAACGCTGCCGCGACAGGTCCGCGCGGGAACGGCTCCGGCGGATGTGAAGGCTGCCCGATTACCAGTTCGGTCACAACTCCGGAACGGATCAACACGCGGCGATTCTCAAGCCGAGGTCTCCGGCCAGGTGGTCGTAGCAGGAACGACCACGATGCCGCCTTCGAGCCCAACACCCGCGTCCCCGAGCGTGCGGCCGATTCGGGCGAGGGAGTCGGCGCCGTGCGGCGCCGCGATCTCGATATCGAACATCACGGCACCTCGATCACTGGTTCGAGGACCAGATCGGTGTGTGCGGTCATCACTCGACACTAGAGCCGGATCACTTCGTTGATCGCCGAAGGATCGGCGCGGTGTCAGCCGATGATGCGGGTGACGACCTCGAGGTCCACGTCGGCCAACGCGGCCGGACTGAACGTCGGATTCCGGTCCTTGTCGACCAGAACCGCCCGTACGCCCTCGGCGAAGTCAGGTGTCCGGGTGATCTGCTCGGCGGCATGTAGCTCGCGCTCGAGACATTCGTCGAGCGTCGAACGCCCACCGAGTTCGATCAATGCAGCGGTCACCACCAGGCTTGTCGGTGATGCGGCGTCGAGTTGGGCGACGGTCTGCGCTGCCCAGTCATCACCGACGGCGCCGCGCAGGCCGCCGACGATCGCCGCGACCGGATCATCACTGAAGTACTCGGCGATCTTCGCCAGCGGCAGTTCCGTCGTGGAGACCTTTTCGGTCCGGCCCGACAATGCCTGCGACAGTGACATTCCCGACCGGATGTCATCGGCGAGGTCACCGAACTTGGCACTGGGAACATAGTGGGTCGCCAGGCCGACGGCCACCGCATCCGCCCCGTGCACACGCGCGCCGGTCAATCCCATCCACAGCCCCACACCCGCCGGCAGCCGCGGCAGAAAATATGTCGAACCGACATCGGGCATGAATCCGATTGCCGTTTCCGGCATCGCGATCATCGCCTTCTCGCTGACCACCCGGATCTCACCGTGCACGCTGATGCCCAGACCACCGCCGAGCGCGGGTCCGTCGATCAATGCCACATAGGGCTTCGGAAAATCCGCCACCAGCTGATCGAGTTCGTACTCCGCGCTGAAATACCTTGTCACGGCGGCGAAGTCCTCGGCCAGCACCGCATCCCGGATCGCCCGGATGTCACCGCCGGCACAGAACGCCCGATCGTTCGACGAGGTGACCAGGACCGTCTCGATCTCGGGATTGTCCGCCCAATCCGACAGGACCCTGAACATGTCGTCGACCATCGTCTGATCCAGCGCGTTGAGGGCCTTGGGGCGATCCAAGACGATCTCGCCGACACCATTGCCGACCTGCGTACGGATGAACGACACCGATGATCTCCTTGTCAGCCGATTGCTTCGGCGAGTTCCATCCACGACTCTTCAGCCGCTTCACGTTGCGCCACCACAGATTTCAGTTCGATGCCCAGGGCAATCAGCTGATCCGGTGAGGTGGCCGCGTCGGCGAGCTTGTTGTGCAACTCGGCCTCCTGTTTGACCAGACGCTGCACCTGACGTTCGACCTTCTTGAGAGCCTTCTCCATGTCACGCTCAGCGCCAGAGCCTTTGGCGGGACCGCCGCCGGCCGAAGCGGCAGCCTTGGCCGGTCCCGACGACTGAACGGCCGAGGCAGCGGCCGGACCGTTGGAGAGTTTCGTCAGATACTGCTCGATGCCACCGGGCAGGTTGGTGAGTTTGCCGTCACCGAACAGAGCCCAGGTGCTCTCACAGATCCGCTCGATCAGGAAACGGTCGTGACTGATCACCACCAGCGTGCCCGCCCAGTTGTCGAGAAGATCCTCGAGTTGCTGCAGTGTGTCGATGTCGAGGTCGTTGGTGGGCTCGTCGAGCAACAGCACGTTCGGTTGTGCCATCAACACGCGCGTGAGCTGCAGCCGTCGACGCTCACCACCGGAGAGGTCGCCGACCGGTGTGCGCTGCCGGGCCGGACTGAATCCCAGACGCTCGGCCAGCTGCCCGGCCGAGACGTCCTTGCCGCCCAATTCGATATGTCCGGCAACATCTTCGACGGCCTCGATCACCCGCATGTCGACCGGTAGGTCGTCGAGTTCCTGACGCAGCCAGCCGATCGAGACCGTCTGCCCTTCGATGCGACGACCGGCGGCCGGCGGCAATTCACCGGCCAGGGTCCGTAGCAGTGTCGACTTGCCCGAGCCGTTGACACCGACGAGACCGATGCGCTCGCCCGGCGCCAGACGCCAGGTCAGGTCGTCGATCAGCACGCGGCCGTCGGGGGTGGTGAGCTTGGCGTCCTCGAGTTCGATGACCACCTTGCCCAGACGTCGTTTGGCGAAACTGGCCAGCGCCACCGAATCCCGCGGCGGTGGCACATCGGCGATCAGCTTCTCGGCAGCCTGGATCCGGTACTTCGGCTTGGACGTCCTGGCCGGCGGCCCACGACGGAGCCAGGCAAGTTCTTTACGCGCCAGGTTCTGTCGACGTTCTTCGGCGACATCGGAGAGCCGGGTCCGTTCCGCGCGAGCATAGACCCAGTCGTTGTAGCCACCTTCATAGCTCTCGACCTTGCCGTTCTGCACTTCCCAGGTGGTGGTCGCGACCGTGTCGAGGAACCAGCGGTCGTGGGTCACCACGACGAGCGCGCTGCGCCGGTTGACCAGATGCTGACCGAGCCAGGCGATGCCCTCGAGGTCGAGGTGGTTGGTGGGCTCGTCCAGGATCAGCAGATCCAGATCTTGCACCAGCGCGGCCGCCAGCGCCACCCGGCGCCGCTGTCCACCGGACAGGTCGGTGACGAGGGTATCGAGCCCCAATTCGCCGATGCCGATACCGGCCAGGACCGACCGGATGCGGGCATCGCCGGCCCATTCGTGTTCGGCGACCCCGAGTGGTCCGAGAACGATCTGCCCGATGGTCTGCTCGGGAGGAAGGTGTCCACGCTGGGTCACCACCGCCATCCGCAACCCGGTGGCGCGGGCCACGCGGCCCTCGTCGGGCGGCTCGATCCCGGCCAGGATCTCGAGCATCGTCGTCTTGCCGCCGCCGTTGAGCCCGACCACTCCGATGCGGTCGCCCTCCTGGACGCCGAGACTGACCGATTCGAGCAGCGGCTTGATGCCGAACGACTTGCTGATCTTCTCGACGGAGATCAGGTTGGTGCCCTGACGTTTTCCTGGTGCGGTCACAGTGCTGCCTCGATCACTCGTGCGCCGCCGACCGGGCCGGAGGCGGTACGGACCGCGCGACACACACCCGCGCCGGACAACTCGGCCGCGGTGGCCACCGCGGCGGCCTCATCGGCGCACAGGAACGCGCACGTCGGTCCCGACCCGGAGATGATTCCGGAGAGGGCTCCGGCGTCGACGCCGGCGCGCAGTGTTCGGCGCAGAGCCGGGCGCATGGACAGCGCTGCCGGTTGCATGTCGTTGTGTAGCAATGTTGCAACTCTCTGTGGGTCACCCGATGCGAGCGCCTGCAGGAGCTCGTCGGGAGATTCGGTATAGGTGCCGGTGTCGTCGGCGGACTCGTTCGTCTCGCGCAACCGGTCCAGTTCGCGGTACACCTGCGCGGTGCTCAGACCTTCTTTGGCGACGGCCAGCACCCAGTGGTACTCACCGCGGGACAGGACGGTGTTGAGCTTCTCGCCGCGGCCGGTGCCGAGCGCGGTGCCACCGCGCAGGGAAAACGGTACGTCGCTTCCCAATTCGGCGGCGAGGGATGTCATGGTGGCGCGGTCGATCTCCAGGCGCCACAGCCGGGACAGCGCCAGCAGTGTGCCGGCGGCATCGGCCGAACCACCGGCCATACCCCCGGCGACCGGGATGCCCTTGTTGATCGTGATCGTCACCTCGGGCGGCCGGCCGGCCGCCCGCGACATCAACTCGGCGGCCCGCCACGCCAGGTTGGTCGAGTCGACCGGGACCTCGGCGGCGCTGTCTCCGGTGACAACGATCGAGAGGTTGTCGGCCGGGGCCACCGTGACGGTGTCCGACAGTGACAGCGCCTGGAACACGGTCGTCAATTCGTGATAGCCATCACGGCGGGGCAGACCGACGCCCAGGTGCAGATTCACCTTTGCGGGTACCCGAACCGTGACGGGACGTGGGACAACAGACAACACGATCGCCAAGTCTATGCGGCCCGGCTAATCGAGCTGCGCGGCGAGCGCCACGTAGTCGTCGATGGCCAGGCGCTCACCCCGGAGGGTGGGGTCGATACCGGCGGCGGTCAGCAGCTCCTCGGCCGCCGGGGATGAACCGGCCAGACCGGACAGCGCCGCACGTAACATCTTGCGCCGCTGGGCAAAAGCCGCATCGATCACCGAGAAGACGCGTCGGCGATGGGCCTCGTCGACCGGCCAGCGCGGTTCGGCGTACCGGCTGATCCGGACCAGACCGGACTCGACCTTGGGTTCGGGCCAGAACACATGCCGCCCCACCGAGCCGGCCTGGGAGACCTCCCCGAAGAACCGTGCCTTGACGCTGGGAACCCCGTAGACGCGCCCGCCGGGACCGGCAGCCAGCCGCTGGGCGACCTCGAGCTGCACCATCACCAATGCCGTGCGGATACTGGGGAACTCCGACATCAGGTGCAACAACACCGGCACGGCGACGTTGTAGGGCAGGTTCGCCACCAGCGCGGTCGGCGCGGTCGGCAGGTCCTCCGCGGTCACCCGCAAGGCGTCCTTGGTGACCACGGTCAGCGCATCGGCCTGGTCGGGCGCACGCTCGGCGACGGTCGCGGGCAGCCGGCCGGCGAGCCGGGGATCGATCTCGACGGCGATCACTTCTTTGGCCACCGCGAGCAGTCCCAGGGTCAGCGAGCCGAGTCCGGGGCCGACCTCGACCACCACATCGTCCGGACCGATCCCGGAGGCCGTCACGATGCGCCGCACCGTGTTGGCGTCATGCACGAAGTTCTGGCCGAGGGTCTTGGTGGGGCGGATGTCGAGTTCGGCGGCGAGTTCACGGATCTCCGCCGGACCGAGCAGCGCGGGTACGTTACTCAGCGCAGCGTCCGCCCACGAGGGCAGGCGTGCTGCGGTGAGATCAACGAAGTCCGAGTTTGGACGAGCAAGAAGGCCATGCGCCCCATCCTTGCGCGGCCTGGGTCTTGGTTGCAATTGCGATCTGTTCCTCGCGGGTCGCGAGGTCGGCGCGCGGCGCGTATTCCTGGCCACCCCAGCGGTCCCAGGTGTTCTGGTCGAACTGCACGCCACCGTAGAAACCGTTGCCGTTGTTGATGGACCAGTTGCCGGTCGCCTCACACTGCGCCAGCCGGTCCCAGACCGAGCCCGGCGGCACGTACGGCGCACCCGGCTTGGTGCCGACCGCCACGGTGGCCGGCTTCGGTTCGACCTTCACCACGGAATCGAGCTTCACCTTCTCGGTCTCTTTGCCGTTGACGGTGGTCACCTCATAGGTGACCTCGGCGGAGCCGGGCTGTCCCGGGTTCTTGACCTCGGTACGGCCGGTGGTCAGTTCGGGGTCGTCGACCTTGTTCTCCGGCGGTGCGACCGGTTCGGTCACTGTCACGGTCTCGGTGCGGATCCGGGTGACGGTGATGTCCATGTCGTTGGTCACCGGCGCGTCGGCGGCCGGTGTGACCTGATCGGTCGGCGTCAGCGGGTTGCCCGTGTCATGGAGCAGTTCGGCGACGGTCTTCGCGGCGATCTGCGGCGTCGAGGTGTGCGTCCCGTCGGTGAGCTTGACCTTCTTGGGAAGCACCACGTTCACGGTGCCACCGGACACCGGCAGATGCTCGGTGATGGGACCTTCGATGTCATTGGCCGCCGAGTCGAGGTCGATCTGCGCGAGCGCCTGCTGGACCGTGGTGGCGGTGGTCTTGACCTCACGGGGCTGACCGTCGACGTTGACCGTCAGGGTCTTGAGCCGGTGCAGGGTGATGGTCTCGCCATCGCCCACCCGGTCGTCGGGTGCCGGCAACACCAGGTCGCCGTCGGCCGGGTCGTAACCCTGTTCGTCCAGGATGGCGTCGACCGAGCTACGCATGGTGGCGACGCTGACCACCTCGCCGTCGACGTCGATCGTCACGCTTTTGTGGGCGACGATCCCCATCACACCGCCTGCGACGAGTACTGCGAGCAGTAGCGCGATTGCGATGCGTGGGGTGCGGGAGGTCGATTCGTTGATACGAGCAAGCACAGACATGATCACAACAAGATAACGAGATGGTGTGCGTTGTGCAAAGCTATCGCTAAACCTGCAGGTCCAATCCGTATGCGCGGATCGCATTTTGGGTAACAGCTCGGGCGAGCCCCGCTGGCTCCTGCCCCCGCACCTCCGCCAGCGCCCGCGCGGTGTAGGGCAGGACGTACGACTGGTTCGGTTGGCCTCGATACGGGTGGGGTGTCAGGAACGGCGCATCGGTCTCGATCAGGAGCTGATCGTCGGGCACCAGAGCGGCGGCGGCCTGCAAGGTGGTGGAGTTCTTGAAACTCACCGTCCCGGCAAAACTGAGCAGATACCCGCGCTCGACACACTCCGCGGCGACGCGTTCGTCCCCGGAGAAGCAGTGCATGATCACCGTCTGCGGCGCACCCTCGCGTTCGAGCACATCGAGCAGGTCGCGATCGGCCTCGCGGTTGTGGATCATCAGCGGCTTGCCGACGCGTTTCGCGAGATCGATATGCCAGGCGAACGCCTCATGCTGCTGTGGGACGGTCGCGCAGTCGTCCGACTTGCCCGGCCAGTAGTAGTCCAGGCCGGTCTCCCCCACCGAGACGACCCGCGGGTCGGTCAGCATCTGTTCGAGTTCGGCCTTGGTGGCGTCGTCGAGTTCGTGCGCATGGGTCGGGTGCAACGCCACGGCGGCGTACGCCCGCGAATCCCACCGCGCCGCGTCCACGGCCCAGCGGGCATCGACGATGTCGTCGGCGACGGTGACCACGGCAAGAACACCCACCGCCTCGGCACGGTCGAGAATCTGCCGCACCGATTCGGCATCCCGCCCGCCACAGGCGGCCAGGTGGGTGTGGGCGTCGATCAGCGGGGGCAACGGCTCCGGATCCGGCGGCGGGGTGCGCCGCCGCTCCTTCTTGAGTTCCTTGTTGCTCTTCTCCTGGCCGTTGCTCGTGTCCGGCGCGATGGGTCCCGGCGTCGTCTGATCGGTCATGTCAGAGATCGACCTCGCCGACGATGACCGACACACTGCGACCGCCGACCCAGACGTCGGTGTCGTCGTCATTGATCAGGACACGGCCGGACCGGCCCAGCGCCGCCCCCTGCGCCGCGACGTATGTCGCGGGCGCGATCTCCAGCCCGCGCAGCCAGCACGCCAGGCCGGCATTGAGGCTGCCGGTCACCGGGTCCTCCGCGACGCCCGCGCCGGGGGCGAAGGCCCGGACTTCGTAATCTGGTCGATCAGGTGGTCCCGTCTCGCCCAGGTAGGGGCCGATGAGGCCGACATTGAACGCCCCGAGCGCGGCAAAATCCGGCTCGACGTCGAGTACCAGGCCGGCCGAGGTCAGCAGCAATCCGATCCATCCCGGTCCGTTGTCCACCCAGTTCGCGGCGACGACATCCGACGGGCGCAGACCCAGGGCCTGCCGGATGAGGGCGAGGTCGTCGGCCTCGACCGCGCCCGACCGGATCAGCGGTGGGGCCGCGAACGCCAGCGCGTCGCCGACCGCGCGGATACCGACCAGTCCCACGCCACATTCCTGAATGATCTTCTCGCCCTTCGGCTCTCCACCGGCCTGCAACCAGGCGTGCGCCGAACCGAGGGTCGGGTGTCCGGCGAAGGGCAGTTCCCCCGCAGGCGTGAAGATCCGGAGCAGGTAATCCGCCGCCGGATCCCGCGGGGTACACACGAACGTCGTCTCGGACAGATTCGTCCACCGCGCGAACGTGCGCATCTGGTCGTCGGTGAGGTCGTCGGCGCCGAACACGACGGCGACGGGGTTACCGGTCAGCGGCCCGGACGCGAAGACATCGACTTGCTCGAACCGGCGAGGTGACATGTGTGGATTGTGCCCGTCCGCCCCCGCGGTTGGCGAATGGAAATCGACCGGCTCGACAGCAGGTGCACTAAAGTGGCGCGATGTGACACAGACCAACCACCGGGTGGGCACGAAGCAGGTCGGCGACCTGACGATCGCCTACGAGGACATGGGCGATCCCGACGATCCGGCAGTGCTGCTGATCATGGGCCTGAGCGCCCAGCTGACGTTCTGGCAGACCGAGTTCTGTATGAAGATCGCCGATCAGGGCTACCGCGTCATCCGGTTCGACAACCGCGACATCGGTCTGTCGACACACCTCGACGGCGTCCGGGTCGACGGGTCGCTGCTCAAACGGCTCGCCAACTACGAACTCGGCAAGGCCAGTGAGGTGCCGTACACCCTGGTCGACATGGCGGCGGACGCGGTCGGCCTCCTCGACGCCCTCGAGATCCGGCAGGCCCACATCGTCGGCGGTTCGATGGGCGGCATGATCGCCCAGATCGTGGCGGGTAAGTATGCCGACCGGGTGTTGTCGGTGGGCATCATGTTCTCCAGCACCAACCAGGCCTTCCTCCCGCCACCGGATCCCCGCAAACTCAAGGCATTGCTCTCCGGGCCGGGCATCGGCGCCACCCGCGAGGAGTACATCGAAAACGCCGCGCGATCCGCCCGCACCATCGGCAGCGCCAAATACGCACTGCCCTGGGAAGAGTCCTTGCGTCGCGCCACCCTGGCCTACGACCGCGCCCACGACCCGGCCGGCGTCGTGCGACAGGCGGCCGCGGTGATGGGTACCGGCAGTCTGCTCCCCTATACCCGCGCCATCACCGCACCGACCGTCGTCATCCACGGCACCGCGGACGGTCTGATGCGCCCGACGGGTGGCAAGGCGATCGCCAAGGCGGTCAAGGGTTCGAAGCTCGTCCTGCTCAAGGACATGGCGCACGACATCCCCGAACCCCTGTGGCCGCGAATCATCCTGGAACTGACCGAGAACTTCGCCCGGGCGGAGTAGTCAGGCCCGGCCGGTTGCACTCCAGGCCGACCATCGGGTCACGGCCACCACGATGACCGGGCCGTCGAGCGGCACGGTCGCGTACTGCGGGTATTTGGCTCGCAGGAGTTGATACGTCCGGTCCACCGCGGGGCCTTCGGTGTGGATCGCGGCGTGGCCGTCGGCGCGCACCCACCACAGCTGCTCCCAGTCCTCGGTGTACTCGTCGACCAGGAGGCAGACCTGGGCATTGCGCTCGATGTTCGCCAGCCGCCGCAGCTGCCGGGTCGATTTCGGCTTGCCGTCGACGGCCAGGTGGATCGTCTGGCCGTCGACGGCGAAGACGACCGGGACCAGGTGCGGACCTCCGGTGGCCGACACCGTCGCCAGCCGGGCCGACCGGGCGGCGGCAAATCGCTCGAGCGGCACTCGCGTGCCGGTGGGGTCACCCATACCGGGCAACTGTAGTGGCCGAGTCCGCGCAGGCTCGGCCTGCCGATAAGCTGTCGACACCATGGCTTCTGCAACAAAACCGCCGTTCTACATGACAACGGCCATCGCATACCCCAACGGGGCACCGCACATCGGGCACGCCTACGAGTACATTGCGGCCGATACACTGGCACGATTCAAGCGGCTCGACGGCTATGACGTGCTGTTCGTCACCGGCACCGACGAACACGGCCAGAAGATGCAGCAGACCGCAGAGAACGAGGGCGTCGAGACCCGCGAGCTGGCCGACCGCAACTCCGCCGCGTTCCGCGAACTGCAGGAGATGCTGGGCAGCAGCTTCGACCGGTTCATCCGCACCACCGACGCCGACCACCATGTCGCGTCCCGGGCCATCTGGGAGCGGATGAACGCCAACGGCGACATCTACCTCGACAAGTTCTCCGGCTGGTACTCCGTCCGCGACGAAGCCTTCTACGGCGATGCCGAACTGACCGTCCTCGAGGACGGCAGCCGCATCGCCACCGAGTCGGGAACACCGGTCGAGTGGACCGAGGAAGCGTCGTACTTCTTCCGGCTCTCGGCGTACCAGGACAAGCTTCTCGCTCTTTATGACGAGCACCCTGAGTTCATCGGACCCAACACCCGCCGCAACGAGGTCGTCAGCTTCGTCCGCGGAGGCCTGCGGGACCTGTCGATCTCCCGCACCACCTTCGACTGGGGCGTGAAGGTACCGGGCGACGACGCCCACGTCATGTACGTGTGGGTCGACGCGCTGACCAACTACATCACCGCCGCGGGCTTCCCCGACACCGACTCGGCGGCCTGGAAGAAGTACTGGCCCGCCGACCTGCACATCATCGGCAAAGACATCATCCGGTTCCACTGTGTGTACTGGCCCGCATTCCTGATGAGCGCCGGGATCGAACTGCCCAAACGGGTCTTCGCACACGGCTTCCTGCTCAACAGCGGCGAGAAGATGAGCAAGTCGGTCGGCAACGTGGTCGACCCCGCCGGCCTGATCGCCGAGTTCGGTCTCGATCCGATCCGGTTCTTCTGCCTGCGCGAGGTGCCGTTCGGCCAGGACGGTTCGTACAGTCACGACGCGATCGTCGCGCGGGTCAACGCCGATCTGTCCAACGAACTCGGCAACCTCGCCCAGCGGACGCTCTCGATGGTTGGCAAGTACTTCGACGGCGTGCTGCCTGCCCCGGTGAACCTCACCGAGGCCGACAACACCCTGCTGGCCAAGGCCGACGGACTTCTCGACCGGGTCCGCGCTGAATTCGACCAGCAGGCAATCCATTCCGGACTCGAAGCGATCTGGGACGTTCTGGGCGACACCAACAAGTACATCTCCGTCGAAGAGCCGTGGAAGCTGGCGAAGACCGATCTCGAACGCACCGGCACCGTGCTCTACATCTGTGCCGAGGTGGTCCGGATCGCGGCATTGCTCACCCAGCCGGCCATGCCGGATTCGTCGGCACGTCTGTTGGATCAGCTTGTGGTCAAGCCAGATTCACGTGACTTCGACGCGATCGCCCAGCGGCTCACCGCCGGAACGTCCCTGCCGAAGCCGACACCGATCTTCCCGCGCTACGAAGCACCGAAGAGCTGAGCCCTCAGTGCCCCAACGGCCCATCGCCCGTACGGACCAATGCGGGCGGTGTGTTGCGCAGCGTTGAGATCGGTCCCGCCGCCGCCCCGGATGTGGTGCGCGCGCTGGATTTTCACACGCGCCGGCTGGGCCTGCCCGGTCCGGCGGCACTGATCGGCGATTGGCTCGGGTCCGATGCCGTCATCGCCCCGTCGATCACGCTGACCGCGGGCACCGCGGTTCCGGACCACCCGGACCAGTTCTGGTTCGGGTACCTGGGTTTTCCGGATCGCGCCGACGAGGGCCCGTTGCCGGCCACCGCGGGCGGATCGACGGACGCCATCCTGCACCAGGACCGACTGGGCACCTGGTGGTGGACCTCGGTCACCGGCCGCCCGTGTCCCGACTGGGTTCTCGCCGCCCTGACCGAACAGCACCGGGACAACTGGGCGGTGCGGTGGACACCGCCCGACAAGGCGCCACACGTGAGAGCCATCGAGCAGTGCCTCGACGCCATCGCAGCCGGCGAGGTGTACCAGGCGTGTATCTGCACGCGGTTCACCGGGCAGCTCGACGGGTCCGTCGCCAATTACTTCTCCGACGGTGTCGACGTCACCCGGCCCAGGAAATCTGCTTTCCTGCAAGGTGATTGGGGTTCGGTGGTGTCGTTCTCACCGGAGACCTTCCTGAGGCGGCACGGTGCAGTGGTCCACTCGAGTCCCATCAAGGGAACACTCCCGATCGATCTCGACCCGAAACAACTGCTCGGCTCCGCCAAGGATGTGGCGGAGAACATCATGATCGTCGACCTGGTCCGCAACGATCTGGGCCGCGTCGCCGTCCCGGGCACCGTCACGGTCACCGAGTTGCTGCAGGTCCATCCGGCCCCGGGGGTCTGGCATCTGGTGTCGACGGTGCAGGCCACGCTCGGTCGGACAGTGTCCAACAGCGACCTGATCGACGCGACCTTTCCGCCTGCCTCGGTCACCGGAACCCCCAAGATCCGTGCGCGCGAGCTACTCACGGACTGGGAGCAGCATCCCCGCGGGCTGTACTGCGGCGCGATCGGAGTGGCCTCCCCCGACGGCGACCTCGACCTCAATGTCGCGATCCGCACGGTCGAGGTCTCACCCGAGGGCTCGGTGCACCTCGGTGTCGGTGGCGGCATCACCATCGATTCCGACCCCGCAAGCGAGTGGCAGGAATGCCTCGACAAGGCGGCCGCGATCATCGGCCTGCAACACCGGCCCGATCACACCAGCGCCGACGGCTGACGACGGTCCGGATTCAGTCCGTCGGCAGACCGCAGCAGCGCCACCACCGCTGCCGCATCCATCGCCTCGGCGAACAGAAAGCCCTGGCCGAAGGCGCATCCGGCATCGGCCAGCGCGCAGCACTCCAGCTCGGTCTCGATGCCCTCTGCGACGACGTCGAGATCGAGGCCGGGCCCGAGTTGGGCTATCGCCCGGACGATGGCCAGGACGGCCGGGTCATCGTTCAGTCGCCGAACGAACCCACGGTCGATCTTGACGCAGTCGACCGGGTAGTCGCGCAGGTGGGCCAGCGATGAATGCCCGGTACCGAAGTCGTCCAGTGCCACCCGCACTCCGGCCGACTTGAGCGCATTGAGTGCTCGCACAACATGTTCCGATCCGCGATCGGTGAGAATGTGTTCGGTGATCTCGACCTCGATGAGCGAGGTCGGGATCCGGAAGAGTTCCAACCGCCGCAACAGTCTCTCGGCATAGTCATCGCGCAGGAACTCGACCGGCGAGGCGTTCAGCGACACCGGCACGATGGGCAGGTCCGCGTCGATCCAGGCGGCGATGTCGCGGCAGATCTTCAGGTGCATCAGAGCGCCCAGCCGGGTGGCCAGCTCGTAGTCTTTGAACGCTTCGGCCACTGCGCCGGGTAGTTGCAGGCCCAACGGTGTCCGCCAGCGCAACAGAGCCTCGAATCCGACGACTTCTCCGTCGGCGAGGCGGACCTTGGGTTGGTAGTGCGGTTCGATGGCGTTGTCGCGGATGAGCTGACGGGCGCGCCCGCGCTGCGCCGCCGCGTCTTCGGTTCCGGCCATCATCTCCGCACTGAACATCCGGACCCCGCCGCGTCCGCCCGCCTTGAGGTCGTTGAGTGCGGTGTCGGCCGACCTCAACAGTCCAGAGGCGTCTGCGGCATCGCGCGGATACGTCGCGCAGCCGATGCTCATTCCACCGTTGATCACCTTGCCCGCGTAGGTGACCTGCGTGTTCGTCTGCGCGGCAACGGATTTTGCCACCGCCTGCAGTTCGGCATCACCGTTCACGTCCTCGATCACCACACCGAACTCGTCACCACCGAGCCGGGCGACGTACCCACTGTCCGGCAGACACGATCGCAGGCGCCGGGACAACACCCGCAGCAGATGGTCACCGGCCGGGTGTCCGAGGGTGTCGTTGACCAGTTTGAAGTGGTCGAGGTCGATCAGGAGCAGGCCCACCGGCCGGTTCGTGTTCCGCGCACGGCCGAGGGCCCGCTTCAGGTGGATCTTGAACGATCTGCGGTTGGGAAGGCCGGTGAGGTCGTCGATCTCCCCGGCACTGCGCAGTCGGGCTTCGGCCTCGTGCTGCAGTGTGACATCGCGCGAGACGCACAGGATCCGTGCGGTTGTCCCGTCCGCGGATTTCATCGGCGTCAGCAGGTTGTCCCAGTACTGCCGGGACGGTCCTTCCGTCGGGAGCGAACCCGCGAAATGCGCGTTCTCGCCGCTCCTGGCCGCATTGATGGCGCGTTGTCCGCGCCCGCGGAATTCTTCCGGCAGCAGATCGAGCCAACGCATCCCGAAGATGGTCGTCTCGATTGGCAGCCCGAGTGCGGCACACCCCGCCTTGTTCATGTGCACCACGACGCCGTCGGTATCGAGGATCTTGATGCAATCGCCGCTCGCATCGAGCATGGTGTTCTGGATCTCGGCGCTCACCACCAGCGCTCGGTGTGCACGCACCCGCTCGTCGATGTCGGCGCAGCTGATCACCCACTGCTCCGACGAATCCCGCGATGCGTCCGGCGGATAGGCCATCATCACGAACCAGCGGTACCCGCCGTCACGCTCGCGCAGGCGACACTCATCGCCGAAGGTCTCGCCATGCGCCGTGGCGTACTCCCAGGCCTGCACCACCCGTTCCCGATCCGCCGGGTGGACGACGTCCGTCCAGTCGGCCAGGGCCCCGACCGCGCAGCCGACGAACTCGGACCACGCCCGGTTGCCATGCCCCCGGGTCCCGCCGCGGCCGGCGACCCACACCGGGTTGGGCATCGCGTCCAGGTCGACATGATCGAAGGCCGCCATGCGATCGCCCCCTCCCGAGGTGCCACACCCAGGCACACCACTGACAATGGGCCGAACATTACGCCTCCGCCGCCGTCGTCTCAGCCGACTTTGAACGATCGGCCAAATAATGACGGTCCGATCACATAAACCCGGCGGGCGGGAAGCGCCTACTCGTCCGGACGGCCGGCCAGCACTGCTTCGTAGAGTTCACGCTTGGACGCACCAGAGGAAGCCGCCAATTGCGCGCAGGCGTCCTTCAGCCGGACACCCGACGCCACGAGCTCTTCGGCCCGCGCCACCAGATCATCGATGTCGGGTTCACCGGCGACGGCACCCTCGAGCACCACCGTGATCTCACCGCGGACCCCATCGGCAGCCCACCGCGACAGCTCTGCCAGCGTCCCGCGGCGCACCTCCTCGTAGGTCTTGGTGAGTTCCCGGCACACCGCCGCCCGACGGTCGGGTCCGAGTACCTCCACCGCGTCGCCGAGGCACTCGGCCAGACGGTGTGGCGCCTCGAAGAACACCGCGGTGCGCGGCTCTTCCACATAGGCGGCCAACCACTTCTTGCGCTGACCCGGTTTACGAGGGGCGAAGCCGTCGAAGCAGAATCGCTCGACCGGCAGTCCCGAGACCGCGAGCGCCGTGGTGACCGCCGACGGGCCCGGCAGGCAGGTGATCGGCAACTGCGCCTCGACACAGGCCACCACGAGGCGGTAGCCGGGGTCGGACACCGACGGCATCCCCGCGTCGGTGATCACCAACACAGTCGCACCGGACCGGACCTCTTCGACCAGAGCCGGTGTCCGCTGTGCCTCCACCTGGTCGTAATAGCTCACGACCCGCCCGGTGATGGTCACCCCCAGACCCGCGGCCAGGGCCCGCGCCCGGCGGGTGTCCTCGGCGGCGACCACATCGGCGCTGGCCATCGCCTGCCGTAGTCGGGGTGAGGCGTCGTCGAGGTGCCCCATCGGGGTTGCTGCGAGTACCAGTTGGCCGTGCGGTTCCGGAGAGTTCATCACTGCACAGCCTACGATTGGCCCCGTGACGTTCTCCCCGCCGCTCGAGATCTCCACGCCGGAGGACTCGATCAACACCCGTCGACTCCCGGGAGAACTGCCGGGCACGCATGCCGAGGACCTCGGCAACACCCCGAACGATGCCCGTGATGTACCCGCACCGGTCTTCGGTGCCACCGACCGCAGGCGCGGCTGGATCGTCACCTTGATCCTCACCGCCATCGGCGCGGCAACCCGCTTCATCAACCTCGGCACACCCACCGACAAGGGCACGCCGGTCTTCGACGAGAAGCACTACGTCCCACAGGCCTGGCAGGTCCTCACCGGCGACAACTGGCTCGAGGACAACCCCGCCTACGGCCTGGTGGTGCATCCCCCGGTCGGCAAATGGATGATCGCCATCGGCGAGTGGATCTTCGGCTACGACGCCTGGGGCTGGCGTTTCATGTCCGCGGTCTGCGGAACGCTGATGATCCTGATCGTCATCCGCCTGGTCCGCAGGCTCACCCGGTCGACCCTGGTCGGGGCCATCGCGGGGGTGTTGCTGATCTGCGACGGGGTGAGTTTTGTCGCTTCCCGCACCGGGCTGCTCGACATCTTCCAGATCTTCTTCGTGGTCGCCGCGCTGTCCTGCATCGTCTGTGACCGCGATCAGATGCGCGCCCGGATGCACCGGGTCCACCTCGAAGGACGGATGGGAGATTCCGTCTACGGCCCCCGCCTGGGCTTTCGGTGGTGGCGCTTCGGCGCGGCCATCCTGCTGGGATTGGCCTGCGGCACCAAGTGGTCCGGCATCTACTTCGTCGCCTTCTTCATCGTGCTGTCGCTCGGTTTCGACGTCGCCACCCGGCGCGCCTACAAGGTCCGGCGGCCATGGCGCGGAGTCCTGGTACGCGATCTGATCCCCACCGGATTCTCGTTGGGCCTCACGCCGATCTTGGTGTACCTGGCCACCTTCGCACCCTGGTTCGCCTCCGAGACGGCGGTGTACCGCTATGAGGTCGGCAGGCAGATCGGTACCGACGGGCCGTTCGCCTGGGTGCCCGACGCGCTGCGCTCGCTCTGGTACTACGAGTCCGGCGTGCTCGACTTCCACTCGACCCTGACCAACTCTGCGGGCAACCATCACCCCTGGGAATCCAAGCCCTGGACCTGGCCGATGAGCCTGCGCCCCATGCTGTACTACATCGAGTACGGCCCCGACCAGTGCGGCGAATCCGAATGCGTTCGCGCCATGATGTTCATCGGCACGCCGATCCTGTGGTGGCTGGCCTTGCCCATGCTCGCGTGGGCCCTGTGGCGGATGTTCTTCCGGCGCGACTGGCGATACGCGGTGGTCCTGGCCGGCTACGGCGCGGCCTATCTGCCCTGGTTCGCCAACCTCGATCGGCAGATGTACTTCTTCTACGGAACCGCGATGGCCCCGTTCCTGATCATGGGTCTGGCCCTCTGCGTCGGCGACATCCTGGCGGCCGGCCGGAAGCCACGCAAGAACGCCTACGAGTGGCGGCTCGCGGGCGCGGTCGGGATCAGCATCTACATCGGCCTGGTGGTCCTCAACTTCATGTGGATGTGGCCGATCCTCACCGGATCCCCGATCAGCCGCGAGTTGTGGAACCTACAGATCTGGCTCCCCAGCTGGGCCTGACCCCTGCACTCCGACACTGACCCCCCACCCCACCCGTCGACCGGGCCCTAATCACCGTCGAGCGGGCCCAAAATACCGTCGAGCGGGCCGAAACTGCCGCGCCGCCAGCAGATTGGGCAGTTGGGCGGTGTTTTTCGCACGTTGGGCGGTTGTTTCGGCACGCTCGGCGGCGGTGGTCAGTCGTCGAACGTGTCCGGGGTGATGGCGGGGAACTGGTCGGACGGCATGACGTCGCTGGAATCATCTTCGGCGGCTATGATATTCGCCTTCACACGCAGTTTCCGGTCGATTTCACCCTTATACGTACGGCGCGCCACGATCAGCGGGTCTCGTCGTAGATCCAGGTACAGCGACAGACACATACCGAGCATCACGATCACAAACGGTAGTGCTGCGATGATGGCCATCGTCTTGATGCCTTCCAACGCATCGTCGCCACTGAGCCACAACAGCAGAGCGGCGACCCCACCGGTCAACGTCCCCCAGAAAATCGTGACCGTTTTGCTCGGATTCTGCGCACCGCGTTCCGACAGCGTCCCCATCACCAACGACGCCGCATCGGCTCCCGACACGAAGAAGATCGCCACCAGGAACATCACCAGCACCGACGCAACACCGGTCAGCGGCAGGTTGCCGAGCATGTCGAAGAGCAGGCTTTCCTCCGTTCCGGAGACGTCGAGGTCCTTACCCTCCATCTGTTGTCTGATCGCGGTACCGCCGAAGATCGCGAACCACACCAACGACACGATCGTGGGCACCAGCATCACACCGACCACGAATTCCCGAATTGTCCTGCCGCGACTGATCTTGGCCAGGAACATGCCCACAAACGGCGTCCACGACACCCACCACGCCCAGTAGAAGATCGTCCAGCCGGCGAGCCATTCTTCGCCGGCACTGTCCACCGTGGCACCCGATCGCGCCGAATACGACGTGATGTCACCGAGATATGTGCCGATCGTCGTCGGCAGCACATTGAGGATGAACACAGTGGGCCCGACGACGAACACGAAGATCGCCAGGATCACGGCCAGCACCATGTTGGTGTTCGACAACCATTGGATTCCCTTGGCCACCCCCGACACCGCCGAGGCGACGAACGCGGCGGTCAACACCGCGATGATGGCCACCAGCAACAGCTTCGACGGGTCGTCGAGCCATCCGATCTCCACCATGCCCGAGCCGATCTGCGCCGCACCGAGCCCCAGCGACGCGACGGTCCCGAACAGTGTGGCAAAGATGGCCAGGATGTCGATGAACTTGCCGCCCCACCCGTTCGCGCGATGCCCGAGGATCGGCGCGAATACCGCGCTCACCAACTGGCCCCGGCCACAGCGGTAGGTGCTGTAGGCAATCGCCAGGCCCACAACGGCATACATCGCCCAGGGATGGAATCCCCAATGGAACATCGTTGTCGCCATGGCGACACCGACATCTTCACTTTCGGTTCCGGGCGGGGCGTCGACATAGTGAGCCAGCGGTTCCGCGGCGCCGAAGAACATCAGGCCGATACCCATACCGGCGCTGAACATCATCGCGATCCAGCTGATCGTCCGATATTCCGGCTTTTCGCCGTCGCGCCCGAGCGGGATCTTGCCGTATTTGCTGATCGCGAGATACAACGCAAAAAGGACAAAGAACGTGGCGGACAGGATGTAGATCCATCCCAGGTTTTCGGTGATCCAGGCCAGCATGTCCGCGGTGATCGACCGCAGATGCGATCCGTCGGCGAGACCCCACACCACGAACGCGATCACAGCCACCGCGGTGACCCCGAAAACCACCAGATCGAGTCGGGGTTTTCCACTTCCGGGGTCAGCTGGCGGAACTGCGTCAGAACGTTCGGTCTTCAATGCCATGTACTCACCAAAGCAGCATCAACCCTTATTGATCAACATTCGCTATCCTTTTGCGATCTCGCGGAAAGTATGCGGCTGAACAGAATCGGACGTGACGCCAGGCCACTCACCGACGCAGGGCGGTGTCGAGCAACAGTCTGATCCGGTCGTCGTCGATGCCGAGTTGCCGCAACGCCGAAACATGCTCGACGGTCAGTTCCCCCGCGCGCTGCAGCGTGGAATCTGCATGCGCCTTCACAAACGACCCTTTACGGCCCCGTGTTTCGATGATGTCTTCGGCCTCGAGCTCGCGATATGAACGCGCCACCGTGTTCGGCGCGAGATCGAGCACCGACGCGAGCGCCCGGACGGTGGGGATCCGGCTCCCGGCCAGCAGTTCACCGGAGTTGACCAATTCGATGACGCCGCGGCGCACCTGCTCGTACGGCGCCACGTCGGAATCCGGGTCGATCGTGATGTCGATGCGAAGGTCAGGAGACATGCCTACACCCGATCCCGTGAGACCGGGCACGACATGCAGCGGGGGCCACCGCGGCCCGAACCCAGCTCACTGCCGGCGATCCGAAGCACTTCGATGCCCGAATCCTCAAGTCGCCGATTGGTTTCGACATTACGGTCGTATGCGACCACCACCCCCGGGGACAACGCCAACGTGTTGTTCCCGTCGTCCCATTGTTCCCGTTCGGCGGTGACCGCGTCGAGTCCGGTATCGATGACCCGGAGTTTGTCGATGCCCATCGCCGTGGCCGCCGCATCGACGAACGGCTCCGGTCCGCTGATCGACACATTCCCACCGGCACGAATCGTGAACGCGGACAACGTGTTCTGGATCGCGGCATACATCACCACCGCGTCGGTGTCGACCATGGTACAGACGGTGTCGAGGTGCATCGAGGCCCGGCGTTGCTCGATCGGCACCGCCAGGACCGTATGCGCGAGATTGTCGTCGAACAAGCTGCGCGCCAACGCTTCCGCGCCCGCCGGAGTGGTTCGCTCCCCCACACCGACCGCCACCACGCCCGGTGCCAACAACAGGACGTCGCCACCCTCCACCGGTGCCGTGTGCGACTCGTACGCCCGGCGGACCCCGAGGAACCGCGGATGATGTGCATAGATGAGATCGGTCAGGGACGTCTCTCGAACCCGGGCGGGCAGCGCCAACGAGGTGATCGCGAACCGGTCACCGATCCAGAACGAACTGTCACGGGTGAACAACAGGTTCGGTAGCGGCTCGATCGCGAACTCGGAACCGTGGTGCATCCGCCACACCAGCGAGGACCGCACCGTCGCCGCCGACTCGGGCAATTCGTCGAACGTCATCCCGGCCATCAGGACCCGGGCCAGATCACCGGCCGGCAAACGCCGCAATTCCGCGGACAGGTCCTGAGCCAGATGATGGCCGAGTCGGCGCGGGCTGACCGCGGCCGCGATCCCCTGCATCCGCGCCGCGCCACTGATCTGAACGGTCTCGGTCAGCAGGTCGCCGAGGAGCAGCACCTCGACTCCACGCTCACGCAGCACGTCGGCGAATGCATCGTGTTCTTCCTGCGCCCGGTCCACCCAGGGCAGACCGTCGAACAACAACTGGTCACTGTTCCGTGGTGTGAGCCTGCGCAGTTCGTCACCCGGACGATGCAACAACACCGTGCGCAATCGGCCGACCTCGGAGTCCGAACCCAGAACCGGTTGCTGCGAACTTGCCGTCTGTGACATGCAGTCAACGGTAGTGCGGTCAGGCGTCGTTCGCCTGCAGGTTGTCGTCGGCGATGCGCTTCGGCAAGGTCTCCCGCGCCGCGATCCACAGGATCGTCGCGGCGAATGCCACCCCGGCCGTGACCAGGAATGCCGGACCGAACCCCCACTGCTGTGCAATGACACCGGCGATGATCGGCCCGCTGATCGCTCCGACGTCCGCGGTCATCTGATAGGTCGCCAGAGCCGGGCCACCCTGCCCCCTACCGGCGAGGACGTCGGCAAGTGCAGCCTGGTGTGTCGGGGCGAAGAGTCCTGAACCGATCCCCGCCACGAAGGTCAGTGCGGCCGCGATCCAGATGTTGCCGCTGTACCCGAGAAAGGCGGTCGACGTCCCCATCAGCAGGAGGCCGGGGAGCATGATCGGGCGTCGCCCGAGCGAGTCCGACAGCCGGCCCGCGACGATGATCGCCAGCACATTGCCCGCGGCGTAGACCGCGAGCACCACGCCGGTCATGGCATCGGACTGATCGAGATCTTCCACGATGAACAGCGGGACCAGCGCGACACGCACGCCCATCGACGCCCATCCCTGCGTGAAACTCGATGCCAGGATCGCGCGGTATGCGCTGTCGCGCAGCGCTTCGGCCATGGGCATCGCGACCTGGTCGTCGTCGCCGCCGGGCAACGGGCGCCCACCCACCGACCGGAGCTGGGTGGCGACAACCACGGAGGCCACGATCAGCGCGATGGAATACACCACGAACGGCATCCGCAGCCCGAAACCGATCAGTGCACTGCCCAGTAGCGGGCCCGTGATGTTGCCGACGAGGAATCCCGCACTGAAAAAGCCCGAGACCCGGCCGCGGATATCGGGCGGCGCCAACCGGATCATCAACGCTGTCGCGGAGATCGAGAACATCGTCGATCCGATGCCACCGAGCCCGCGGAAGACCAATAGTTGCCAATAGTTCTGCGCAAACGCACATGCCAGCGTCGAGGCCGCCACGATCAGTAGTCCGGTCAGGTAGATCCGGCGTTCGCCGAGCACCCGGACGAGCCGTCCGCCGACCGGTGCGAACAACAGTCGCATGACCGAAAAGGCGGAAATGACCACGGACGCCGCAGTGATGCCGACGTTGAAACTGCGTGCGAACATCGGCAACGCCGGGGCGATCAGGCCGAAACCGAGTGCGATCACGACGTTGGCGACGAGCAGAACCCATATCTCCCGGGGTATCTGCTTCACGGGACAAAACTACCGTCGCGCCTTGAGCCGGTCACATCGGACCCTCCGATCACCCACCGGATGATCAACCCCGGCCGAGTCCGACGGTCCGGTGCGGATCGGAGCTATCATCGAAAAACGCCGATGTGTGCACACTGCGGTGCACCCGGGTCCAGGAGCCGTGTGATGCGCAGCAAGCCTCGGAGAACGCTAGACCTCATCACTTCACTGGGCGGCACGATGGCCGCAGCAAACGTCATCATGCAGCTCGCCTCCCCCGGTATCGGCCACGGCGTCCTCGAGAGCCCGGTCGAACGCGGCAGCACGTTCAAGCACCCGATCAAGCGAGCGCGCACCACCGGCCAGTATCTGGCCGTGGCGATCAGCGGTTCCGACGACGACGTCGCCTACGTCCGCGAACAGCTACATCATGTCCACGGTCAGGTCGCCTCGAAAACGGGTGCCGAGGTCGCCTACAGCGCCAACAGCCCCGAACTGCAACTGTGGGTGGCCGCGTGCCTGTACCGCTTCTACGTCGACCAGTACGAGTTCCTGTACGGACCCCTCGACTCCGACGCCGCCGACGCCGTCTACGCCGACGCGGCCCGGCTCGGCACGACGCTGAACGTGCGCCCCGCGATGTGGCCGCCCGATCGCGCCGCATTCGAGGAGTACTGGGACAAACAGATCGCGGACATCCACATCGATCCACCGGTCAGGGAGATGCTGACCTCGCTCGCCGATCTCAGCTTCCTCACCGGCCCGTTGGGTATCAGCGGGAAGGCATTGCACAAGGCGTTCGGCGGACCACAGCTGTTCATGACCAAAGGCGCCCTTCCCGAGCCTTTCCGGGAGGCGATGGGCTGGTCGTGGACCGCCGCGGACGATCGGCGATACCACCGGGTCCTCAAGGTGTATCGCCAGACCGATTGGGCGTCCTCACGCCTGATCAAAGGGCTCAACGACGTCATGCTGGCCGACCTGCGAATCCGGCGCAGGTTCGGAATTGCTGTCTTCTGAGACCGCGACCAGGCCTACACTCACGTCGTATGCCGCCCAGCCACAGCGTCTGCAATCTGTGTGAGGCCATCTGCGGTCTCCACGTGACCGTCAAGGACAACCGCGTCGTCGATATCCGTGGCGATCGCGATGACCCCCTATCCCGTGGCCACATCTGTCCCAAGGGCACGGCCCTGGCCGACCTGCACGCCGATCCTGATCGGTTGCGGACGCCGCTGCGCAAGACACCCGAAGGTCGATGGCAGCCCATCAGCTGGCCGGCGGCGATCGAACTGGTCATCGGCAAGATCACCGGGACCCAAGAACAGCACGGTCGCAACGCCGTCGGAATCTATCTGGGCAATCCCAACGCGCACAGTCTCGGATTCGTCACCCACGGACTGCCTTTTGTGAAAGCAATCGGCACCCGCAACGTCTTCTCCGCGACCTCGGCGGATCAGCTTCCCAGCCAACTGACCGCCCATCTGATGTACGGGCACCAGCTGCAGATCCCGATACCCGACCTCGACAACACCGACCACCTGCTGGTCATCGGCGCAAATCCGGTGGTCTCCAACGGCTCGATGATGACCGCGCCCGACTTCCGCAACCGCATGCGCGAACTACGCCGTCGCGGTGGGCAGCTGGTGGTCATCGACCCCCGCCGCACCGAGACCGCCGCAATAGCCGACAAGCACCATTTCATCCGCCCGGGCACCGACGCGGCGTTGCTCATGGCCATGTTGCACGTGCTCGTCCACGAGCGCGGGATCTCGCCGGAGCGCATCGAGCACCTCCCGTTGTCCGGACTCGATACGGTCCGGACGCTCTGCGCGACGACCACGCCGGAATGGGCGGCCCCGATCACCGGTGTGGACATCACCGACATCCGTTCGATTGCAACCTATTTCGGCGCGTCCCCGCGCGCGGTGATCTATGGGCGAACCGGTGTGTCGACCCAGCGATTCGGGACCGTGTGCCAATGGGCGATCCAGGTGATCAATGCGGTCACCGGCAACCTCGACCGCGTCGGCGGTGCACTCCTGCCCGACCCCGAGATCGACCTGGTGGGGCGCAAACTCAGTGGCCGGGGCCATTTCGACAAGTGGCGCAGCCGGGTTCGTCAGCTTCCGGAATTCGCGGGCGAACTCCCCGTCGCCACACTCGTCGACGAGATCGTCACCGAGGGCAAGGGCCAGATCCGGACCCTGATCACGGTCGCGGGCAACCCGGTCTCCTCAGCACCCGGAGGCGGCAATCTGGGACCGGCCCTCGATGGTCTCGACTTCATGGTGTCCGTCGACTTCTATATCAACGAGACCACCCGGCACGCCGACGTGATCCTGCCACCGACGATGATCCTCGAACGCGACCACTACGACCTCGTCTTTCACCAGCTCGCGGTTCGCAACACCGCCCGATTCACCGCGCCGGTTGTCACCAAATCGGCTGATGCCAAGCATGATTGGGAGATCTTCGGAGACCTCACCCGCGGCCTGTCCCGGGCCCGCTCCGCAGACCGGCCCGTGCTCCAACGTCTCCGGCAGATTCCGAAGCAACTGGTTCCGAACATCCGCGCGGCGGTCGGTCCACGGTTTCTGCTGAATCTGCTGCTGCACACCGGGCCGGGAGAACTGACGGTGCGCAAACTCCTTGCCACCCCGTCCGGCCGGGACCTCGGTGCACTGCGCCCCGGCCTGCGCCGCAAACTCGTTGCCGCTTCCGGCCAGGTCGATCTGGCACCACCGCCGATCACCGCGGACCTGGGCCGCATGCACACCGACCTGGTGGCGACGACCGGTGACGAACTGTTGCTGATCGGCCGGCGGCACCTGCGATCGAACAATTCGTGGATGAACAACTCACCCAGATTGTCCAAAGGTCATGCGCGCCATCACCTGTTGATGCATCCAGCGGACCTGGCCTCCGGCGGGCTGTGTTCCGGCGACCGGGCGTTGCTGCGCTCCGCGGCAGGCAGTGTGGAAGTGACTGTTGCCGAAAGCGACACCATCATGCCGGGCGTGGTGAGTCTGCCCCATGGTTTCGGTCAGAACAAAGACGGCGTTCGTCTGTCCGTGGCCGCACTCGTCGATGCCCCGAGCGCCAACGACGTCACCGATCCCCTTCGCCTCGACGAGATCTCGGGAAATGCGGCGCTGAACGGGGTACCGGTGACGGTCAGTGCCGCCGGCTGAACAGGCACCGGCCTTCAGCAACCCTCGACCTCGATGATCGGCGACCGATCCTCGCGAGCGAACCGTGACACCGCCAGATTGCACAGCCCCTGCAGCCGGCACAACCATCGATCGGCCCCATCCCAACGCGGCGCGAAAGAACTACGACCGTGGATGGCCCGGCTGTTGTCGATGATGAATAAATCGCCTGGGCGCAGGACGATTTCGTCATGGTGTGTCCGCCATACGGACCTCACCGCCGCCAGAGCGGCAACGTGGTCGTCGTCATCTGCAGACATCAGATCTTCGTCGTAGGTGATCACCGGGTCATCCCAGGAACCACTGAGTACCGGGATGGGTCCTCGGGTTTCGTCCGCAACGCCACCGTCGACGAACGATCCGTCCACGCGCGTGTAGAACACCGGATCCCGGAGCAAGGCGACGGTCTCGGCGGGAAGCAGGTTCTGCAACTGCCGAGCCGACAACAGATAAGTCGCCGCCGTCGAATCACCCCGCAGGCATCCGAGGGCGATGAAGTCGGGTCGGGTCCGGAGATTGTGGCACTGCTCGGTATGGCTTTCGAGGTTCACCGCACTACCGGTCGACATCTGCCGCCTCTGATGACCACGAATCGGGACCAGGGTCTGCACGAGTTCACCGCCACATTCCGGTCGATATCCCACCAGATGCACAATGCTCGAGAGCAGTAGCGCCGACTGCCTCGCGATCGCGGTGTGCCGTGTCGGAGCACCGACCGCGGCGGCCGGGGTTTCGGGAATGTCACCGACGTCGAGCCCACGCAACAGCAATCCTCCGTCACCCTCGACGAGGAAGTCGAGCAGCAGCTCCCGGATCGGCGCGGGCAACAGCGCCGCCGACAGTCGGGCCTGCCTGCTGAAATCTTGCGGATCCGTCAGCGAATCGGCGGACACATTCTGCGCGAGCTTGCTGATGACCTGCGCATACTCACCGATATCTGCCGTCTGAACTGTCGGCCAGAGGTGCCCGTGCAGTCCGGGAAGCGATTGTGCACTCATCTTGCTCGCCCTCCGATCCATGCCGAGGCGGTATCAACAGGGTAATCCGCGCCAACCGATCGCACAGTGCGAGAAATGCCAAGAAATGGCGGCGGCAAGGTCACGATTCGAACCCCGAGCCGATCGGCCCCGAGTACCGGCTGGGCCTCCGCGGTGAGTTTTCACCGCCGGCGCAGTCGGTACCTGTGGACGCAGCGCCGGAGGCAAGCAGGCCGTCTGCTCGCCTCCTACACCCGAAAGGACCCGGACATGCCCGCCATCACCCCTTCGCTCTGGTTCAACCAGAACATCGAAGAAGCCATGAAGCTCTACACCGAGACCTTCCCCGACTCGACCATCGACCAGATTTTGTACGTCGGCGAGGATGATCCGAGACCGAAAGGAAGCATCCTCGCCGCCATGTTCACCTTGTCCGGCAACAGCTTCGAAGGCATCAACGCCGGCCCGGAATTTCATTTCAGCGAGGCGGTGTCGTTTGTGGTTCGTTGCGGATCACAGGAGGAGATCGACTACTACTGGAACGCGCTGACCGCCAATGGCGGCTCCGAATCCGAGTGTGGCTGGCTGAAGGACCCGTTCGGTCTCAGTTGGCAGATCGTGCCGAACAGGTTGTACGAACTGTTGACCGATCCGGATCCGGCCCGCGCCCGGGGCGCCAGTGAAGCGATGATGAAAACCCACGGCAAGCTGGTGATCGCCGATCTGGAGGCCGGCGCCGACTCAGCCGCCTGAGCGGACGGGACCGACCCGGCCGGCTGGACCACCTGCGCGCGGCGAGGGTTTGGCGCAGCCGGCCGGCTCATGACCTTCGAGTTTCTCTTCACATTCCTGCGTGAGCAACCGGTTGGTGCCGACTCCCTGCTGCGCGAACACGTCGCCGGGGTTGAGGAGTTGGCACGCCTTCATCGACAGGCAGCCGCAGCCGACGCAGCCGTCCATCAGGTCCCTCATCCGCTGCAGCAGCGCGATCCGCTCGTCGAGGTCTTCCATCCACCGCACCGAGGCCTTGTGCCACATCGCCTTGGTCGGCGACTCGTGTTCACCGAGCACCTCCAGGACCGAACCGATGGTCGCCAGGGGTATCCCGACGGCTTGGGAGGCCCGGATGAAGGCCAGCCGCCGCAACATCGCGCGGTGATAGCGCCGCTGGTTACCAGCGGTACGGCGACTGAAGATCAGTCCGCGATCTTCGTAATATCGCACGGCCGACGGCGCCACGCCGGCCCGGATGGCCAACTCCCCTACCGTCAACTCCAACTTGTTCACTGCCATTTTCGCATCGTACCCCCTTGACTTCAAGTGCCCTTGAACTTGAAGACTGATGACCATGCAAGCAACACACCTCGGGTTCGCCCTGATCATCGCGAGCGTCCGCCCCGGTCGCATCGGCCCACGCGTGGCCGAATGGTTTGTCGAACAAGTCAATCCGTATGGGCTCGACATCGAGGTCATCGACCTCGCCGAACCCACCGGACCGCACACCACCGACCTGCTGGCGACCGCCGACGGGTTCATCGTGGTCACACCGGAATACAACCATTCCTACCCCGGCGAGCTGAAAATTCTCGTCGATGCCCACCGCTTCGAGTGGAAACACAAACCGGTGACCTTCGTGTCCTATGGCGGCATGTCGGGAGGTCTACGCGCAGTGGAACATCTACGCGCCGTGTTCGCCGAACTGTATTCGGTCGGCACCAGAAACGGTGTGGTCATCCACGCTCCCTGGGACCACGTGACCGACGGTCGCCTCACGCTCGACGAGACCGCGATCGTCTCGGCACGCAGCGCGATGGACGAACTCGTCTGGTGGGCCGAACTGCTCAAACCCGAACGCAACCATCGGGATCGAGGCGCAGCGTGACCATGGACCTGCGTACAAAAGGTGGCAGCTGTCCTAGCGCTCGGCACCGCCGGAATCGAAAACGCCGGCGCTCAAGAACTCTCGGCTGAGCCCGGCTGAATCGTCGGAGTCAGTCCTTGGTCGACGGCTTGACGACCAGGACCGGGCAGTGGGCCCTGTGCAGGATCGCCTGGCTGGTGGAGCCGAGCAGCAGCCCCCTGAATCCGCCACGCCCACGACTGCCCACCACCAGCAGTTTCGCATCTTTGGCGTGCTCGAGTAGCTGGTGCACCGGGCCGTCGGGCACGATCACCCGCTTGACCTCGACGTCGGGATAGTCGGCGCCGAAGCCGGCGATCCGTTCGGCAACAACCTCATGCGCGTCATCGGACAGTTGTTGCAGCTGATCGGGCTCGAGTCCGTATCCGTACAGCGCATCGGAGGCCAGGTCGGTCCAGGTATGGACCACAAGCAGATCGGCCTTCAACAATGACGCCTGTTCGAACGCCGCGGCGACCGCTCCCTCGCTCAATTCGGATCCATCGAGACCGACCACAACCGGTCCGGTCCCGCTGGGACCTGCGTAGACGAGGACCGGGCACGTGGCATGGGCGGCGACATCGACACCCACCGAACCGAGGAACAGTCCCTTGACGCCGCCGAGACCTCGACTGCCCACCACGACCATCGAGGCATGGTGCGATTCTTCGATCAACAGTGTCCCTGCGCGCCCTTCGGCGACTTTGGTTTTCACGTCGACGCCGGGTGCGATATCCCGGACCATTGCCGCGGCTTTGTCCACGTTGTCGTGTGCTTCTTGCCGGATGATGTCGACGACATCCTGCGGGATGACCAGTGCCGGCGCGTACAGCGCGCCCTGGGTTTCGTACGCGCCCAGGATGGACAAGGATTCGCCTTGCCGCTCAGCAGCTTTCGCTGCCCAGGCCACCGCCTCGAGGGCGGATTCCAAACCGTCTACTCCTACAACGATCGTGGTGCTCATGGTCGAACCTCCTTGTTCACGTCGGCCCCATACAATCGCGCCGGGCTTCACCCAGTCAACGCGCGCCGCACATCTACTGCACCACATTTCGCCACGTCGATGTAGGGCATATGTGCCCAATACAACCGGTTCGGCCGAATTGCCCGTACACTTGGTATCGTCGGATACATCCACCACCGGCAACCTTCGTCGAACCTCCTCGAATCCGATACCTCGGAACCCTGCGAATCGCCGATAGCCGGTAGACGTTTGATCACATTTTTCCTGGCACCGTGGAACATCTCGAAGAGATTCTCCCAATGAGTCTTTTCAGACCACGATCGCCGGCGACACCCGGCAGCTCTCGCGCAGATCCCGTGCATCGCACGACAACACGAGAGCCGCACCGAAACAAAGAAAGAAGCCAGCATGCCCGAAACCGAACTCTTCTCGCACCGCGAGTCGATCCGCTCCGAGCCCGCCGCACAGAGCTCCAAAGACGCGCCGCGGATCCCGCAGCCGGTCTTTTCCGACCAGGTGGTCGATCCCGCGGTGCAGCGCGCACAAGAGCGCACACCGCGCTGAGCGACGAACCCCGTTCGCCTCATATCTCCGGATAGAACAATGGCCCGCCGATGATCGGCGGGCCATTGTTGTGTGTTTCTGGTCACAGTCCCGACGACGCTGGTGGTCGCCCGATGCGGATCAGCGCTTGCGGAGCTGGAAGCGCTGGACCTTGCCGCTGGGGGTCTTCGGCAGTGCCTCGATGAAGTGCACCGTGCGCGGGTAGGCGTGGGCCGCGAACTTCTTCTTGACCAACTGCTGGAGTTCGGCCTCGAGTTCGGCCGACGCGTCCGCCGGATCCCTGAGCACCACATAGGCTTCGAGCACCTCGCCGCGCAGCTCGTCTGCCTTGCCCACCACCGCAGCCTCGACCACGGCCTCATGCATCACGAGCACGCTTTCGACGTCGAAGGGGCCGATGCGGTAACCGGCCATGATGATGACGTCATCATCGCGGGACGAGAAGGTGAAGAAGCCGTTCTCGTCGACTGACCCGGAATCCCCGGTGACGTACCAGCGGCCGTCCTCGGTGTACCGGCCCGCCGTCTTCTCCGGCGCGTCCACGTATCCGGTGAACCAGAGCAGGTCGCTGGCGGTGGTGTCGATCGCAACCCGGCCGACGGTCCCCACCGGAGCAGGCGTATCGGAGTCCTCGGCGAGTACCGCGCAGGACCAGCCCGGCAATGGCCGTCCCATCGAGCCCGCGGGCACGTCGGCGCGCAGATCGTCGTGCCAGGCGTTGACGATGAACATGCCGTGTTCGGTCTGTCCGTACTGATCACGTACGGACACACCCAGGACATCCTTCGACCAGCCGACGACGTCGGGTGTCAGCGGTTCACCGGCGGACGACGCGCGCCGCAGTCCGATCGACTCGGGGACCGGTCCGCTGTCGGCGCGCAACGCGCGGTAGACGGTGGGCGCGGCGGCAAAATTGGTGACACCGAACTGCTCGAGCACCTTCCACGTCAACGCCGGGGAGAAACCGGCGTGGAGCAGCAGGCTCCGGGTGCCGGTCGCGAGCGGGCCGAGCAACGAATAGTAGAGGCCGTACGCCCATCCGGGATCGGCCGCATTCCAGAACACGTCGTCGGGGCGGACGTCGAGCCCGAACTCCTGGTACGCGTGGAACGACGCCAGCGCCCGAACCGGGACCGGCACGCCCTTGGGGGCCCCGGTGGTTCCGCTGGTGAACAGCTCGACGAGGAGTCCCTCGCCACCGACCGCGACCGCCTGCCCACCGGGCTCGTCCGCCTCGTGGGCCTCGATCAGCGTGGCCAGTTGCAGTTCGTGCTCCGCGGACTCACCGGCAGCGATGACCTGCCACGGTGCATCGGCCGGAATGTCGTCACCGGGGGCCAGCTTGGGTAGTTGATCGAGATCGGAGATCACGAACTTGGCCCCGCTGTTGGTCAGCCGGAAAGCGATCGCCGGAGACGCGAAGGCGGTGAACAACGGGACGTAGACAGCGCCGCGTCGCCAGATGCCCAACGCCGCGACCACCAGGTCGGCGGACTTGCTCATCAGACTTGCGACACGGTCACCCGGCTCGACGCCGAGCCCGGCCAGCGCTGCCGCGAACTTCGACGACTGCTCGCGCAGCTCTCCGTAGGTCAGATCGACGGAGACGAGTTCTCCGGCGTCGTCGGTCTCGATCACCGTGAACGCCACCGCGTCGGCTGGGTGGCGATCACACAGCAGGTCAGCGGCACTTGCGTCGGGGCGGTCGTACTGTGCCAGCATCTCGCTGACCCGCTCAGTTGTGGCAAACATATTCCCTTTGAATCCTCACTGGTCAGGACACTTCTACTCCGGAGTAGGATCCACGTCACAGTAACTCACCCGCTACCCCCGAAAAGGGCTGACTCACCGATGACAGGCCGGCACCCACTGCTGCGACCGCGCGATACCGACGCTCTCCGGGACGAGATGCGGGCACTGGCGACGGAGCCACAGACCCCGGTCCTGTTCGGCGGCGAGGTTCTTGCCGGAACGCTGCTGCTCACCGAGTTTCTCGGGGTCCGCACCAACGGGCTGCGGGGGTTGAATGTGAACCCCGCGGCCGGTCTCGGTGGCCGAGTGGTGCAGCGACGCCAACCCGCGTCGGTGTCCGACTACCGGACCGCGTCGGCGATCACCCACGACTACGACGGGCCGGTGTTGGGCGAGGGCCTGCGGTCGGTCCTGGCGGTGCCCGTCGTGGTCGGTTCCACCGCCCGGGCGGTGATCTATGCGGCGCGCCGTGACGCCGCTCCGATCAGCAGCCGTACCTCCGAGTCGGTGATCGCGGCGTGCCGGCGGCTGGCGACGGAGATCGCTATCCGCGACGAGGTGGACCGTCGAATCCGAATGCTCGCCTCCGCCACCGAGAACACCGCCACCGAGAACACCGCCGAGCGTCCCGACTCGGCGACACGGGAAGAGTTGCGCAGCATCCACGCCGGGCTCCGTGACCTTGCCGGGCGAATCGAACCGGTCGAGGGCGGTCGGGCCCGTGACCTGTCCGACCGGCTTGCTCGCGTCGTCGGCGGCGAGGCGGCAGAACCGGCACCCGATGTCGACCTGTCCCGCCGGGAGATAGATGTCCTGGCGGTGGTGGCGCTGGGTTGTTCCAATGCCGAAGCCGCGAAGACACTCTCGGTGAAACCGGAGACCGTGAAGAGCTATCTGCGCAGCGCGATGCTCAAGCTGGGCGTCCACAACCGGCACGAAGCCGTGGTCACGGCCCGGCGAATGAACCTGCTCCCCTAACCCGATGATGTGCCCTTCTGGCGGCGTCCACCTGGGCTTTGATCGCCAAAGGGGCACATCATCGGGACGGTCTAACGACCAGCTCGAATCATGATGTCCCAGTGAGCATGTAGAGCGTTGGTGTCGAGGACATCGCAGCTGAGCAACACCGGATCGATGCGTCCTTGCGCGGCTTCGATGGCAGCAACGGTCATCGTGGCCGTGATCTCGGACTGGTTGCGGCCCTCGGTGTACAGCCATCGACCGGTGTTCCGGTTACGGACCAGCACCGACCACTCTTCGCTTCCGGGCATGTGGATCTTCCTCAGCATGGGCCGGCCCAGAACCGGCATCAGCGCCGCAGCCCGCAACGCCAGCGTCGCCGACACCGAACTCAGGGTCAGGTAGTTCGCCACATGCGGTCCATCTGAGCCGATTGCCAGATAGTCGGGAAAGTCGGCTCGCACATATCGCTTTCGACTGTTGTGCGGGCCCTCGAGAATTCTTGACCTGACCATGTTCCGGATCCGCTCACCCGAGACATAATCGGTGAACGACGTACCGAGAAGGTCGACCGTCCATTCCACAGCCGCCCGGCCATGACGTTCACCCGCCCCGAGCATCAATCCGATGTCGACGCCGTCGGATGAGTCGGCGGCCAGTGCAGTTGCCAAGATGGTCGTGAGGCCGGGAGCGAGCCCGACACAGGTGAGCACACCACCTGCGGCCGGCGCGGCCATGATCGCCTCGAGATATCGCGGGGTGGCGCTGATGTCGACAAATCGTGCTGCCCCAGCCTCTTTCGCGAGGGCGGGATCCTCGATCCCGGAAGCGTTGACCACCACATCCATGCCATCAACCGCCGCGCGATACGCCTCCCCGCCCGCGTCGGCGAGATCGACCAGCACGTCGTTGTCGTCCGGTCTGCGGCCGATCCGGACGACGTCGTGGCCGTCGTCGCGCAATTTACGGACCACCCTCGTCCCGACCGCGCCATTGGCACCGAGCACCGCGATATTCATGTGACATCTCCGCCCGCCCACGTTTGTGATAGCTCACAAACATTGTGATACCAAATTTCCGATTGCAACCACGTTTTCGGGTCGTCATCTGCTCCGGGCCGTTTCGACAGACGGCGTGGGCGCGTCGCGTTGGCGGGGGTGGCCGCCGCCCTCCTACCCTGAGCACATGTCACGCCCCGACAGCCACGACCCCGCCACACTCGCCTTCGGCAGCCAAGCGGTGCATGCCGGCAACAGCATCGACAAGGGTTCCGGAGCGATCCGTACGCCGATCGTGATGGCCAATTCGTATGCACTGCCCGATGATCCGTCGCAGGTCAGTTGGTCGGGCACGGAGATCCCGCTCTACACCCGTAACTCCGGGGCCAATCAGATTGCGTTGCAGCATAAATTGGCCGCACTCGAAGGTGCCGAGGACGCTGTCGTCCTGGCTTCGGGGGTGGCCGCGCTGCATGCGGTCTTCTTCACCCATCTCGAGTCCGGGGACCACGTGCTGATCGCCGACGTCACCTATGAGGCGACGTTTCGGTTGTTCACCGAACTCCTGCCTCGTAAATACGGCATCGAGGCGACATTTGTCGATGCCTCGAACCTCGATTCGGTGCGGGCAGCACTGCGGCCCAACACCCGCCTGGTCCACATCGAGGCGATCGCCAATCCCACCACCAAGGTCACCGATATCGGTGCGGTCGCCGAGATCGCGCATGCCGCAGGCGCGCTGGTGGTCGTCGATTCGACATTCACACCACCGCCGCTGTACCGGCCGCTCGCCGACGGTGCGGATCTGGTGGTGCACTCGCTGACCAAGTATTACAACGGCCACGGCGACGCGATGGGCGGCGCGGTCCTGGGCGCCAAGGCACTGATCGATCCCATCAAGACCGACGCGATGGTTGACGTCGGCGGCGTGATCTCACCGTTCAATGCCTGGCTGATCAGTCGCGGGTCGATCACACTTCCGTTGCGGATGGCCCGGCACCTGGAGTCGGCCGCGCAGGTCGCCGAGTTCCTCGAGAGCGACAGGCGCGTGGCCTATGTGGCCTACCCCGGCCTGGAGTCGCATCCTCAGCACGCGCTGGCGACCACCCAGTTCGGTGGCCGTGGCCACGGCGCGATGATGGCGTTTGCCGTCAACGGCGATTCCGACACCCAGAACCGATTCGTCTCGAATCTGCGGATGATCACCTCGGCCGTATCGCTCGGTCACGACGAAACGCTGATCGTGCACGTCGGTACGAGTGGTCCACGGGTGCAGCACTATCCAGAGGAATTCCGCACCTGGGGACACCTCCGGTTCTCGATCGGACTCGAAGACCCCGCCGACATCATCGCCGATCTGTCAGCGGCGCTGGACGCCACGTTCAGCTGATCGACTCGCGGGGCCGCATCAGCAAACTGATCAATCCGCCCAGTGCCAGGACGATGACCACGACCGAAAACGCCACACTCGCGGTCCTCAGGCCCCAGGCCTGCTCGGCAAACCCGGTGGCGATGATCGGCACCGAGATCGCCACATAGGCGACCACAAAATATGCCGACGTTGCGTCCGCCTTACGGTGCGGTTCGACGCGTGCGGCAATCGCCGCGATTCCCTTGGCGAACAGGACGCCCTGGCTCGCACCCGAGATCACCGCCGCAACAACCAACGCGACCAACGATTCGGCGTGCAAACTGACGATCAGCACAACCATGCTCACGGTCAATGCCACATATCCGTAGAGCAAGGACGGCCGAATGGGCCCTTTGGACAACACGATCTGGGTGATCGCCGACGAAGCGAACAGCACGAAGACCACCACACCGGAAACGATCGGCGACTTCTCGTGGAGCACGTCGGCAAGGAAGTCCGGCGCCACCGCGCTGAAGAGACCGAAGACCGCGAAGCCGGCAATTGCACCCACGGCGGCTTGGGCGAAAACGCCACGCACAGAAGGCGGGACACTGACCCGCTGCAGTTTCGGGCGAGCGCCCTTTCGCACGTCGACCGTTTCCGGAACCCTGAGCAGGCCCACACCGGAGATCGCCACCAGCACCGCTTGCACCACGAAGACCGTGTGGGTCGGATCCGGGGCCAGGTCGGCGACCACACCGGCGAGCAGGGTGCCGAGCCCGAGGCCACCGATGTTCGCTCCGGTGGCCACCGCCGGCGCGATCCCGCGGCGGCTCTGTGGCGCCGACTCCATCACCGCCACCGTGGCGGTACTGGTGAAGATGCCGGCCGAGAACCCCGAGATGACCCGGCCGATGAAGAGCATCTCCAGGCTTCCGCCGATGATGAACAACACGGCACTGAGCAACGACAGTGCGACGCCGGCATAGAGCATCGGCCGGCGGCCGATGGTGTCGGAAAATCTGCCGACGCCGATGAGAGCAGCGAGCACGCCGAGTGCGTAGACGGCGAAGATGACCGTGGTCATCAAGGTGCCGAACCCGAACTCTTCGGAGAACTCCGGGTACAGCGGAGTCGGCAGCGTGGTCCCCATCATCACCACCGTGAACGCATAGACCACCGCCACAAACGCGATCATCTGCGTTCGGTTCCGCGCCGGGGCGGCGGCGTCCTCCGGCGATTCGGACGGGCCCACGGAAGTCACATCCCAGATCCAGTCCCGATAGGCAAACAGGGGTTACAGGTCGATCAGTATCTGTGAGTCACGATAGCCCCAGGCAAAACCACGATCAGGCGTTCGGCGATGATGCGCGTAATGCACCTCTTGCCTGATCAGGTGGCGCTACGCGGTCGCAGGAGCAGACCGGTCACCGTGGCCACCGCGATCACTCCGATCACCGCGGAGAAGACGACGCCGGCGGTGGTCAGGCCCCAGGCCGAGGAGGCGATCCCGACGGCGATGATCGGGACCGAGATCGCCAGGTAGGCAACCACGAAGTACGCCGATGTGGCCTCGGCCTTACGGTACGGCTCGACCTTGGCTGCGATCGCCGCAATACCCTTGGCGAACAACACACCCTGACTGGCACCCGAGATGGCCGACGCGAGAAGCAGCCCCGGCAGCGACTCGGCAACCAAGCTCACGATCAGAATCGCCATACTCACCGCCAGCGCGAGATACCCGTACAGCAGCGAGGGGCGGACGCGCGCTCTCATGAACACGATCTGGGCCACGGCCGAGGCACCGAAGGTCACAAAGACGACGATTCCGGCGAGCGCGGGCGATGATTCGTCGAGCACGTGGGCCAGGAAGTTGGGCCCGACGGCACTGAACAGCCCCGACACCGCGAATCCCGCCATCGCACCGACCGCGGCAAGAGCGAACACGCCACGCACCGACGGCGGGACGTTGACACGTTGCAGCTTGGGGCGCGCGCCGGTGAGTACCTTCACCGTTTCCGGCACGGTGATAAGCCCAAGTCCGGCGATCACCAGGAGCACCGCATGGACGACGAACACCGTGCGGGTCGGGCCGGGCGCGAACTCGGCGACCAGACCCGCCAGCAGTGTGCCGAGCCCGAGACCACCGATGTTGGCCGCAGTGGCGACCGCCGTGGCCATGGTCCGGCGACCTTTCGGCGCGGCCTCGATCACTGCGGCGGTGGCGGTACTGGTGAAGATGCCCGCCGAGAATCCCGAGATCACCCGGCCGACGAAGAGGATCGTCAGGCTGCCACCGATGATGAACAGCACCGCGCTGGCCAGCGACAGGGCCAGTCCGGCATAGAGCATCGGACGACGGCCGATGGTGTCCGAGAACCGGCCGACCCCGATCAGTGCGGCCATCACCCCGATCGCATAGGTCGCGAAGATGACCGTGGTCATCGCGCTTCCGAAGCCCAGTTCGCGTGCGTACTCGGGGTACAGCGGGGTGGGCAGGGTGGTCCCCATCATCACGACCGTGAACGCGAACACCACCGCGGGAAACGCGATCCACTGCAACCGACGTCGCGGTGTCCCGCCGATCCCGATCGCATCGGAGCCCATCGGGGGTCGGTCCACGGCAGTCACAAATCCTCTATCCGGGTTCACAGTTGACGCAGCGATCGCTACGCAATCAGTCAACACCGCAGCGGCGCCGAACCACTCGTCACCCCCGGCCGTGGTGCGTTCAGGCGGGACCGACCTGCGGGTTTGCCCACCGGGGCCACCAACATCGGGAGTCGACGTCAGTGCGCGGCACCGATTTCGATGATCAGTACTCCCCCGGCTATCAAGGCGATGCCGGCCCCCATCAGCCAGGTGAGCGGGTCGTTGAACAGGATCCACGCCACCACCGCGGTCAGTGCCACGCCGACTGCCGCCCAGATCCCGTACGCGATCCCGACCGGCATGCCCTCGGCAAGCGACAACGCCAGCGCACCGAATGCGGTGAGGTAACCGAGCACGGTCGGGATGAGCCACACCATCTTCCGAAAGCCGTCCGAGGCGCGCAGCGACATTGTCCCGATCAGTTCGGCTCCGATGGCGATGGCCAGATAAACCCATTGCATCGGCGCTACTGCTCCGGCTCTGATCGGGGCGACTGCTCGGCAGGGTGGGAACCGAGTTCCACCAACAGCACACCCGCGATCACAATCGCGATGCCCAGACCGATGACCCAGGTGAACGGTTCGCTGAACAGCACTGCGGCCAAGACCGCGGTCAAGGCCACACCGCAGGCGGCCCAGACTCCGTACGCCACGCCGATCGGCATGCCCTCACGCAGAACCAGTGCCAGGCACGCGAATGCCGTGACGTACCCGATCACGACCAACGTCACCCAGGCCGCGTGATCGACCGCTGCCCGCAACGCCAGGGTCGCGCTGACCTCGGCAACGATGGCACCGGCCAACAGCGCCCACCGCTTCGTCGATGATCCGGTCATCTGCGGCAGTCATTTCTGACCGGGAGCCCGGCGATCCGATCCTTGAGATATTGCTCGACGTCGGCGGTGTTCACGTCGACGTGGCCGGCGGCGGGCTGGAAGTTGACCGTGATCGGTCCGCCCAGCTCACAGGCCCGGCCGATCGCGTCGCCGGTCCACCTCGGATCATTGAACCGATCGTTGCCGCCGTAGAGCACGTAGAGCGGGGCGCTCAGACTCGCTCTGGGCAAAGCCATCTCCTGCAGCAGGGAGCGCAGGGTCTCGGTGGCCGCAGGGGTCGTCGGCCGGAAATCCTGGGCCGAGACCTTGCTCAGCGCCGCACCGCGTACCGGCGATCGGCCGCAGTCGCTCAGCGCATTCCACTGCGCCGCCAGTGCCGGGCTGCGCAATTCATTGAGGTTCAGGGAGGGATGACGGCGCGCGAGCGACTCCTCCAGCCACTGGAGAACGCCCTGCTGTTCGACGGTCAGATTCCCGGCGACCGCACCGTCGACCAGCGGAACCTTGGTGGTCGACGGCACGTGGGCGACCGCGCCCACCAAGTCGAGTTCTGGTGCGTACCGTCCGGCGATCTCGTCGGCAGCCCACGTCACGCCGCCGCCCTGCGAGATCCCGTATGACACCCAGGTTTCCGATATATCCGAATAGACCTCACCGATCGCGCGCACCGAATCGATCATCGTCCGGGCAGCGGCATACGAGTCGAGGTAGGGATGCGGGCCGCTGTTGGTGCCCAGCCCGGAGAAATCCGGGAACGTCACCGCGAATCCGGCGTCCAGGTAGCGCCTCACCAGCCCGGACAGACCGTACAGATTGTCGGTCAGCGAAGGCGCACAGTTGGTGTTGATCCCGGTCGAACCGTGCCCGACCGCCAGGACCGGCCATCCATCGGCGGGCGCAACGCCCTCCGGCTTGAAGACCGTCCCCGAAACGATCACGCCCTGATCGTCGACATCGGTTGAGCGGTACAGGATCTTGCTGCCGGAGATCTGCCAACCGGCGGCGGCCGACGAGACCCAGTCCTCGGTCTGCACCACTTCACCGGGCATCGGGAGCTTCACCTGCCAGTGCGCCTGCGGTACCGGTTGCGCCTGCTCGGACATCGATGCCGAGAACGCATCGCCACACCCGGCCAGAACCAATACGGCACAGATGGCGGCCACACCTCGCCTCGGAAATCCCACTGCCGCAATTTACCAGCGATCGCTACCGGCGACAGCGAGGTTGGTCCCGATCGGCGAGTGTTCCGCGATACACCCTGCCGGAGGTCGATTCGACCGCACACACCACCCGATCCGGGCGCACGAGAACGGCATTGGCGCCGCACCGGCGCAACCACGCCCCGACCTCCTGTGACGCCCCACCGAAGTCGGCGGGCACCGCAGACCGGCCACCGGGTGCCAGGCGCGACACCCCATGGCCCGGCGGGCCGATATGGACCAGCGCGAAGCCGTTGCCCAGTACTTCGTCGCTGCCCTCGAACGCGCCGGCCGGGCCCGACCGGACGAACTGCGGAAAGAGTCTGCCGACCGATCGCGCTGCGGGTGTGATCCGATCCCGCAGCCGCATCGACGACCTGCCGAGCGGCGGATAGATCACCCGTGGTCCCACCTGCGCCGAACCGGGCATCCGGTGGAGTCCGCGTAGTGCCAGGTCGAGGGGGCCGCGAGCGGGTGCGCGGACCGACATCACCCGGCCGATCGTGGTGGCCGCGGCCACCGCACGCAGCACGTGCGGCCGACGTTCGGACTGATAGGTGTCGAGGAACTGCTCGTCGGCGTCTCCGCCGAGCACCGCGGCGAGTTTCCACGCCAGGTTCATCGCGTCCCGCGATCCGGCGCCGAGTCCCTGCCCGATGAAGGGCGGTGTCGTGTGCGCGGCATCCCCGAGCACGAAGAGCGGTCCGCAGCGCCACCGCCTGGCAACCCGGGCGCTGTGCCGGTACGTCGCGGTCCGGACGATCTCGATGTCCGGCGCTTCGTGCTGCACCTGCGCCCGAATGGCATCGATCGCCCAGCCGTCGTCCGGACGCCCGGTCTTCTCCTCGCCGTATCTCCCGGCCTGGTCCGGGTCGCCGTGATCGGGCAACCGGAACTCCCATCGATACCGGTCGGCGCCGATCCGCATGAAGGTGGCGGCCTGCGCGCCCGCGCAGACCTGGTGCACCCCTGCCCACATCTGCAGGTCGGTCGCCGCCCGGACATCGACGACCAGCCAGCGCTGGTCGAAGCGGAGATCGATGTCACCCCCACCGATTTCGGCACCCACCACACTCGACCTGCCATCGCACCCGAGCACGAACCCGGTGCGTATCACCCGCTCCGATCCATCATCGTCACGTACCCGGACGGCCACCGACCCGTCGGGATCCGTCCGGACCCGCGTCACCGTGCACCCCTCGACGAGTGTTGTGGACCGCTGCCGCGACGCGGTCGCCCGCAGCGCCCGCTCGAGATCGGGCTGGTCGAACATCGTGCTCTGCCGCCACCCGGAATGACCGACCGGATTCTCGCGCCGGAACTCCATCAGAGTCCTTCGACGGCCGTCGACCAGACGCATCCCCCGGGCAGCGCACTCAAATGGAGCAAAATCCGGTGCCGCACCGGCACTTTGAATGATCCGGTGGACCTCGTCGTCGATGTGGACCGCCCGCGGCAGCGGGTAGACACCGCGCCGGCGATCGAGCACCACCGATTCGACGCCGTATTCGGCAAGCAGACAGGCGGTCGTCAGACCGGTCGGTCCCGCACCGACGATGACTACCGGGGCTGCCACGGGCCCGGGGCTTCGCGTGTGTTCTTCGGTGGACGGGTGAGCGCCTCGCTGATGCCGCGGGCACCATCCATCCCGGCCAGTTCCGCTTGCAGCGCCAGCGCCCGCTCGCGGTATGAGGGGTCGTCGAGGACCGTCTGCACCGCGCGCCGGATGGCCGACGGCCTGGCGGACCGCAGGCGGACACCGCTGCCCGACCGCACCACCCGGGCGGCGACCTCGTTCTTGTCTTCCGTGGAGCCGACGATCACCATGGGGACACCGTGCGTGAGCGCGAAATGCACACCGCCCCAACCACCGTTGGTCACCAGCACGTCCGTCTTCCCGAACATCAGATCGAATGGGACGAACTCGGTGACAACCGCATTGGCGGCGGTGGTCTTCACCGATGCTGCCGCAGGACCGCCTGTCGTCGCGACGACGACCATGCCGGTATCGGCAAGTCCGGCGATGGTCGGTTCGATCAGTCGACCCAGGTCTTCATTGTCGAGCGTCCCCTGGGTCACCACCACAACGGGTTCGGGCCCCTGAACCCGATCCCACCAGGGCGGCGGTTCCGGTTCGGGACCACCACGCCCCAGGATCGGCCCGACGAAGTGGAGCACCGGGTCGAGGTCGCGGCGCGGATACTCGAATGCGGCGGCGGTCAAGACGAAGATGTCGTCCGCCAGCAACGGCCAGTCCAGGACAAACGACGCGGCGGCGCACCCGACCGTCGTGCGTACGGCGTCGTCCGCGATCCGGTTGGCCCGCCGCAACACGAGCGACATCGACGTGGCGGTGAGCACCCGATTCCGCAGCATGCCCAAAGGTGTTGTCGACGGCGGGAATCCGAGTCCGAAGGGCGCGGTGTCGGCGCTGCCGGCCATCAGCGGAGAGGTGCACACCGAACCGACCCGGGGTCGGTCGCGGTTTGCGCTCAACAGCGGCAACACTCCCAGGAACAGATTCTCCGCCAGCACCACGTCGACGGCACCGTCGTCGAGCACAGCGGTCAGGCCGTCGTGCTGGTCGATGATTGCCCGGGCAAAGAGGTGCTCGAGGTCGAAGCGGGAGCGCAGGACGCCGGGCATCCGTGCCCGACCCGGGAAGTGCCCGTCCAGGTCTCGTTCGTCGAAGTCGCAGGAGGGCGGAAGCGATACATGCTCCAGACCGGCCTCTTCCACGCGGTCACGAAACCGGCTCCCCGTCAGCATCGTGACCGCCGCACCGTCTTGGACCAGTTGCCTGCCGATCGCGATCATCGGAGTCGCGTGTCCGGTCAGTGGGGCGCTACAGAGGACCACCTTCATCGCGTCATACCTCGGCTCCCATGTTGGCCCACATCTGCTTGCCTTCTGGCAACCAACTGCTAACCCGCTGGCGGACAGGGCATTTCCATTCGACACCATCACGGCCGAAACCGCGCCGACGCAAGCCGAAGAATCAGTCATCCGACGGACACCACTGTTGCGAGGCGGGCAGGACCCGACCTACGTTGGTGACGGTATCGGACAGACCAGGGCCACCTGAGTCAGACATGGGTTGCGACGGCGCGACTCCCCCAACGCTTTCGAACAAGACTTGGACCTCCTCATGCCAACTGCCTACGTCAACCAGATCAGCACTGCGGTACCGACATTCGACTGCCACGACCTGTTCGTCCGGTACGCCCCCGAGGTGATCGAGGAACGGGGCAAGAAGCTGCTGTTCAAGCGGATGGCCGAACGGGCGCAGATCAGCCACCGGTGGTCGTCGGTGGATGATCCGGTGCGGTTCTACGGCGCGAACCCCAGCTCCGTCGACACCGGGACCCGAATGATCGAGTACGAGGACAAGGCACCCGGGCTGGCGCAGAAAGCCGTCGAAGGACTGGATCTGGGCGATGCGGCCGCCGACATCACCCATCTGGTACTGGTCACCTGTACCGGTTTCTATTCGCCGGGTATCGACTACGACCTGATCGAGAACTGCGGCATCAGCCCGAACGTCGATCGCACCCAGATCGGCTTCATGGGCTGCTTTGCCGGTATCACCGGACTCAAGACGGCCAATAACATCGTGCGGGCAAACCCCGACGCCAAGGTGCTGCTCGTGAGGGTCGAGCTCTGCTCGGTCCACCTGCAGAAGCCGAAGAGCCTGGAGTCGATGTTGTCTTTCCTCATCTTCGGTGACGGTTGCGCGGCGGCGATCATCTCCGCTGACGAGACCGGCATCGCCCTCGATTCGTTCAAGCAGGTCATGGTCCCGCAGACCCGCGAGCTGATCACCTGGCGGATCGCCAACGAGGGCTTCGACATGGTGCTCTCGGGCAAAGTGCCCGGACAGCTGGGCAAAGCCCTCAACGCGGAGAACCTCAAGTTGATCCTGGCCGGCCGCACACCCGCAGACATAGACCTCTGGGCCATCCACCCGGGTGGCCGGACCATTCTCGACGCGGTGGAAAGCGCACTCGAACTCACACCCGAGCACCTGGCGGTGTCGCGTCAGATCCTCGAGAACTACGGCAACATGTCTTCGGCGACAGTGCTTTTCGTGCTGGCCGAGATGATGAGGCAAGCCGCCGACGGTGGACCGACGGGCATGGGTAGCGCCATGGCCTTCGGCCCCGGCCTGACCGCGGAGACCATGCTCTTCCGCCTCTGATTGCGCGGTTCGGTATCGTCCGCGCTTCGGCAGGGTCGGCGCGTGGGCTTTACTACTGGCATGACCGGTCGAGTAAAAGCGATGCCCACGGACAGCACGGCCCGTCCGGCGTACGGCGTACTGGTCGCACTGACCTCGGCGATCTGCTTCGGGACGTCGGGTCCGCTGGCCAAGGCGCTCATCGACAGCGGCTGGTCGTCGGCCTCGGTCACAGTCGTCCGCCTCGGGCTGGGGTCGCTACTCCTGGCCATTCCGCTGATCCTGTTGCGCCGCCGATTGTTCGAGAATCTGCGGCGCGCCCCGGTCTTGGTGGTCGCCTACGGGGTTCTCGGTGTGGCCGTCGTGCAATTGAGCTTTTTCAACGCCGTGCGGTATCTCGACGTCCCGATCGCCCTGCTCTGCGAATACTCGGGCATCATCCTGGTCGTCGTCTACGACTGGCTCGTCCGCAGGCGACGGCAGAGCTTGCTCACCGGACTGGGCTGTGTGGTCGCGCTCGGCGGCCTGTTCCTGGTGATCCTGGGCGGGGAAGGCATCGGTGACATCGACCCGGTCGGTTTGCTGTGGGCAATCGGTGCCGCGATCGGGCTGGCCGCCTACTTCATCCTGGCCACCGACGACTTCACGAAGTCCGGCACCAGCGTCGACCCGCTGGCGCTGGCCGCCGGCGGTCTGATGGTGGGAACCGTGGTGATCGCGATCTCCGGTGCGATCGGGGTGCTGCCGATGTCCGCCGCGACCGACTCCGCGGTCCTGGCCCACACGGAGATCCCCTGGTGGCTGGTGGCCCTGGCGGTGGCAGGCATCTCGACGAGCCTGGCGTACGTCACGGGGGTGCAGGCGGTCCGCCTGCTCGGTGCAACGCCCGCCTCGTTCATCGCGTTGGTCGAGGTCGTCGCCTCGGCCCTGTTCTCGTGGTGGCTTCTCGGCCAGACGATGGCGTTCGCCCAGCTCATCGGCGCGGGTGTGTTGCTGGCCGGGCTGGTCGCCGTCAACGCGGGCGGGCGTCGAGGAATATCAAGCGGCCCTAAAGACCTTGAACCAGGCAGTGCCCTGCAGACACCGGGGTGAAGCATCGACTCCGCCATTTACGCGCAAAGGAGCACACCGTGGCAGACATACTGTTCGTCCTGACCGGAGCCAAGCACTGGACACTCGCCGACGGGACCAAACATCCAACGGGTTTCTGGGCCGAGGAATTCGTCGCGCCCTACGAGGAGTTCACCAACGCCGGTTACCGAGTGGTGGTCGCCACGCCCGGTGGTGTGGTCCCGGTCGTCGATGAGGCCAGCCTGAGCCCGGATGTCAACGGCGGCCAAGAAGGCGCCGATACCGTCGCAGCCAAGGTGCGCTCCAACCAGGCACTGCAACAACCCATCCCACTCGACACCGTGAATCTGGACGACTACGCAGCCGTCTTCTATCCAGGTGGCCACGGGCCGATGGAAGACCTCGCGGTCGATGAGGTCTCGGGCCGGCTCCTCACCGAGGCATTGGATTCGGGTCGCCCCCTCGGTGTTGTCTGCCACGCCCCGGCCGCATTCCTCGCAGCTCACCGGCCCGATGGGACCGCGACCTTCGCCGGCTACCGGGCCACCGGATTCTCCAACACCGAAGAAGAGCAGGTCGGGCTCGCCGCGAAGGCAAAGTGGTTGCTGCAGGACCGGATGATCGAACTCGGCATCGACTACGAGCACGGCTCACCCTGGGAGCCCGAGGTGGTCGTCGACCGGAATCTCTTCACCGGCCAGAACCCGGCCTCCTCCGGACCGCTGGCGAAGGAGATCCTTTCCGCCCTCTCCTGACCGAGTGATCTCCCACCCACCGGGAACCTGCTGGAAAATCTCTGCGAAAACTGGTGATCTCGTCCGGTGACGTCAACGAACAGCGGTCCTGCTGACCTGCCGAAGAAGATCCTTCACACTGTCTCCCAGTATGTTTCGCTCTTGGGGACCGGGACAGCGGACGACATCGCCGCTCTCTACGCAGTGGAGGGAACGCTCGAAGACCCGGTGGGTTCCGAGCCACGCCGAGGCCGCGAGAACATCCGGGCGTTTTACTCGAAGATGGACGGTACGAGCTCTACGGCCGACCTGATCACCGTCCGGGTCGCCGGCAACTCCGCAGCGTTTCACTTCCGGGTCGCCACCACCACGGCGGATGCGGTGATCACCATCGAGCCGATCGATGTCATGACCTTCGACGACGACGGACTCATCACCAGCATGCGCGCCTTCTGGTCACCGAACGACGTCAACACTGTTCCACTGTGACCCCTCGCGGGTCCCGCGTGGCATTCCGGCGCTGACCAGGCTCACTCAGCTCGCCAACCAAGCACTTGCTAGGTTGGTCTGAGCAGACGTCTGGCGGCCATGTCAGCAAACCGACCACCGGCACGCCCGCGATGCTCTACGCGCTCACGTTTTTCGAAGGGACTCCCCATGCCAGAAGCAGTTATCGTCGCCACCGCCCGGTCACCGATCGGCCGGGCCGTCAAAGGTTCACTCAAAGACGTCCGCCCCGACGAACTGGCCCGCCAGATGGTCGAGACCGTGTTGAGCAAGGTCCCCGAACTCGACCGCGCCGACATCGACGACCTGCACCTGGGCTCCGGACAGCCCGCAGGCAAGGCCGGCTTCAACATGGCCCGCGTCGTCGCGGTCCTGGCCGGAATGGATCACCTTCCCGGTGTCACCGTGAACCGCTACTGCTCGTCCTCGCTGCAGACCACCCGCATGGCGCTGCACGCGATCCGCGCCGGCGAAGGCGATGTGTTCATCTCCGGCGGCGTCGAAAGCGTCTCGAACTTCGCCTTCGGCAGTGCAGACCGGTGGCCCGACACCAAGAACCCCGAGTTCGCCGTGGCGATGGAGCGCACCGCCAAAGCTGCCGAGGGTGGCTCCACGTGGAGCGATCCCCGTGAGCAGGGACTGCTGCCCGACATCTACATCCCCATGGGTGAGACCGCGGAGAACGTCGCCTCCTTCTCGAAGGTCTCTCGTGAAGACCAGGACCGCTGGGCCGTTCTCAGTCAGAACCGCGCCGAAGAAGCCATCAACTCCGGGTTCTTCGCCCGCGAGATCGACCCCATCACCCTGGCCGACGGCACGCTTGTCAGCACCGACGACGGCCCCCGCGCCGGCACCACCTACGAAAAGCTGAGTGGGCTCAAGCCGGTCTTCCGCCCCGACGGCACCGTCACCGCAGGCAACGCCTGCCCCCTCAACGACGGTGCCGCCGCACTGGTCATCATGAGTGACACCAAGGCCAAAGCCCTCGGCCTGACCCCGCTCGCCCGGATCGTCGCCACCGCAGCCACCGGCCTGTCCCCCGAGATCATGGGCCTGGGCCCCATCGAAGCGGTCCGCAAAGCACTACGCCACGCCGGCATGAGCATCGACGACATCGACCTGTTCGAGATCAACGAGGCCTTCGCCGCGCAGGTCCTCGGATCGGCCAACGAACTCGGCATCGACCACGACAAGCTCAACGTCTCCGGTGGCGCGATCGCCCTGGGCCACCCGTTCGGCATGACCGGTGCCCGGATCACCACCACCCTGATCAACAACCTCAAGACCTACGACAAGACCTTCGGCATCGAAACCATGTGCGTCGGCGGCGGACAAGGCATGGCGATGGTTCTCGAGCGCCTGAGCTGAATCGTCGGCCGACACCACCACAGAAAAGCTGCAACGATATGCGCCTTGGCATTTCAACACCGGTCCTGGTCCAGCACCCGAGCACCCGTTCGGCGTGGGAAGCCACCGCAACCATCGACGATGTGGCGGAGATCGCGCAATGCGCTGATCGTTTGGGGTTTCACCATCTGACCTGCAGTGAACATGTGGCGGTGCCGGTCGATGTGGCAGCCGAGCGTGGCGGGACGTATTGGGATCCGCTGGCCACGTTCGGCTACCTGGCGGCCCGCACTCGGCAAATACGGCTGGCCACACAGGTTTTGGTGCTCGGCTACCATCATCCGCTCGAAATCGCCAAGCGTTACGGAACTCTCGATCGCATCAGCGGTGGCCGTCTGATCCTCGGCTTGGGTGTGGGAACCCTCAAAGAGGAGTTCGAACTGATCGGCGCGCCGTTCGATGACCGCGGGGCCCGTGCCGATGACGCGCTTGCCGCAATTCGGATGTCCCTGTCGACATCGCAGCCGGAATATCACGGCCAGTTCTACGACTACGAGGGTTTCGTTGTCGAGCCACATGCCGCGGCGCAGCGGGTCCCGATCTGGATCGGCGGCCGCACCAAACGGTCGCTGCGCCGGGCGTGTGAACACGGCGATGGGTGGGTTCCGTTCGGGCTCAGCGCATCCGAACTCAAGACGATGCTGGAAGCCGTAACTCTCCCCGCGTCCTTCGAGGTCGTCCTGTCGGCCGGGTTCCCCCTCGATCCGCTGGATGATCCTGACAAGACCGTTCGCACCCTGGCGCGACTGCGTGATGCGGGAGCGACCATCGTCGGCACCTCACTGGTGGCTCAAACGGCCGAACACTACTGCGAACAGGCCGAAGAGCTCCATCGACTCGCAACGGACGAGGGCGTCGAGTTCACCGTCTGACCTGGTGAACTCGACACCCGCGCCGAGTCTGAAACTGCAGCTGTCAGAAGTGGACGACTCCGCGCAGGTTCTTGCCTGCGTGCATATCCGCAAAGCCCTGAGCGATGTCGTCGAGTTTGTAGGTGTTGGTCACCAGTTTGTCGAGCTCGAGCTTGCCCGAGGTGTACAGATCGATCATCCACGGGATGTCCGCCGTGGGCGCGCAGGATCCGAATAGCGAACCCTGCAAACGCTTTTGGTAGAGGGTCAGCTCCATCGGGCTGATCGGAATGCCCACGTCGGTCATCTTGCCAAGTCCGGTGACCACGCAGATCCCGGCCTTCCGGATCGCCGAGAACGCCGCCGCGATGTGCTCGCCCGTGGTGACGCCGACGGTGACGATCGCCGCGTCGGCCCCCTGCCCATTGGTGAATGACCGCGCGATCTCCGTGGCCTCCTCCATACCCGAAACTGCATGAGTGGCACCGAACTCCAGCGCACTGCTCCGTTTGAACCCGACCGGATCAACCGCGATGATGTGCGCGGCGCCGGCATGCGCGGCCCCCTGGACGGCGTTGATCCCGATACCGCCGATGCCCTCGACGATGACGGTTTGCCCGGGGTATACCTGTGCGGAATTGACCGCGGCCCCCCAACCGGTCACCACGCCGCAGCCGAGCAGGCACAGTACCTCCAAGGGCAGATCCTTGTCGATGATCTTGACGGCTGAATCCGTACTGACGGTGGTGTATTCGCTGAAGGTGGACAGACCGCAGGTCTGCGCCACCGGCGCCCCGTCGAGGCTGAGCCGGAAGCTCGTCGGATCATCCGGCCGAGTCCCTGCCATGATCGCCGCGCCGCGGTCACACAGGTTCTGCAAACCTTTTGCACACCAACGGCATCGGCCACAAGCGGCAACGAAGGAGAACACGACGTGGTCGCCTTCTGCCCAGCCATGGGTCTCCGGGCCCACGGCCACCACCACGCCGGCCCCCTCGTGACCACCGCAGATCGGATAGGAGGCAACCGCGTGGTCTCCGCAGGCAATGTGGTCGTCGGAGTGACACAGACCCGAGGCGACCATCCGCACGGTGATCTCACCCTGCCGTGGTTCGTCGAGGTCGAGCTCGGCGACCTCATAAGTGCCCGGGGCCTGGCGGATGATCGCGCCGCGTGTCTTCATGTGATTGTTCCCTTCGAGGGTGCCGGCGACGTCCGAGACGTCGGCCGGGTCAGGTGGTCCGAACAGTGGTCAGGGCGTGATCTGAGCGGTCATCGCCGCGACAAAATGGTCACCGTAGGGCGGCAGCATCCCCCACTCGCGCCGGGGATCGGCGGCCGGAGCGATGAATACCGTTCGGGCATGGCTGAATTCGAGGAATCCCTCGCGTCCGTTGTAGTGTCCGATCCCCGAGGCGCCGACACCACCGAATGGGGCGTCCATCATGCCCGGGTGCATCATTACGTTGTCCACGGTGACGCCGCCGGAGCTGGTGCGCCCGAGCACCGTCCGACGCTCGTCCTGATCGGCGCCGAAGTAATAGAGCGCCAACGGTTTCGGTCCCGCGTTGACGGTATCGATGACGTCGACGATGTCGTCGTAGGCCGACACCACCATCGCCGAGCCGAAGATCTCCTCCGTGCGGATCCGTGATTGTGCCGGTGGATCGACCACGATGCGAAGGGGCCTGCGCCGATCAGCCCGGGACAACTCCTCGTCCGGGGCGGTGACCACGCGGGCCCCGAGGTCGGCGGCCTCTCGCACATACCCGTCGACCCGTTCGAGGTGGCGCTCGTTCACCGCCGCCACGACGTCCGGGTTTCCGGACACTGTCGGATGAAGTTCCACAAACGCATCGGCGACAGCGCCCACGAACGCCTCGACGTACTCCCGCGGGACGTACACGGTGTCGGGGCTGACGCAGATCTGCCCACCGTTGGTGGCCTTGGCAATTGCGATCTTGGTTGCCGCGTCGGTCAGGTCCGCCGACCGGCCCACGATCACCGGGGACTTCCCGCCGAGTTCGAGTGTGACCGGGACCAGATTGCGCGCCGCATTGGCCATCACGGCCCGGCCGACAGTCCCGCTCCCGGTGACCACGATGTGATCGAACGGAAGGGACGTCAGCGCCTCGGCGACGTCGACTCCCCCGGTGAACACGGTGACCACCGCGGGGTCCAGTTCGGCTTCCACCGCCCGGGCGAACACCTCGGCGGTGCGACCGGTGATCTCCGACGGCTTGAGGACCGCACGGTTGCCGGCGGCCAGCACACCGGCCAGGGGGCTCAACAGCGTGAACAGCGGCGCGTTCCAGGTCCCGATGATCAGGATCGACCCCTTGGGCTGGAACTGGACCTCCGCGACTGCGCCGAGCGCGTCGTACGGCGCGAACGCCGGCCGTCCGTCGGGTTGCATCCACGACTCGAGGTGGTCCCGGGCGTGCTTGAGGGCCCCGAGCGAACCGACGACGTCATTCATGAGGGAGAACCCCCGGTGGCGGCCACCGAAGTCGGCGTCCATCGCCTCTGCGAGTTCTTCGTGGTGCCGAACCACGAGGTCGATAACGGCCTGGAGGTTGTCCCGGCGCTGCGCAGCCGTCGCGGGTCCGCTGGCGCGCTGCGCCCGTCGCTGCAGGTGAAGTGCGTCGTCAAAAGCAACGGTGGTTGTGATGTTCGCGGTCATCGCACGAGACTAAGATCACTCTCGGTGAACGGGCCGGGCGGTCTCGGTGAGCGGGACCCCGCTGCTCAGGCCGGACATCAGGGCCCGCAGCCGCCCGTCAGCAGAGCGTTCGGCGGTGGTCGGGGCGCACCGGCGCAGTCCCGCTGAACGGGATTGATTGCACAATCGCCATTGTGGCGCATACGAATAGAATTGATTCTATTCTGGAGACCAGGTAGCCATCCGTCTCCGACGCGGTCGCCGACGCCATACCGATCCGACGGGCTCACGCGGAGGCATCGAGCACGAGGGAGTGCAATGAGACTGCAAGGTAAGACAGCAATCATCACCGGTGGGGCCGGCGGAATCGGCGGGGCGATCACCCGCGTCTTCGCCGCGGAGGGGGCCAACGTCCTGTTCGTGGACATCGACGACGAACGCGGAGTCGCGTTGGAGAGCGAACTGGGCAGTGCGTCAAGGTTTCTCAACATCAACATCTCGGAATCCGGTGCGGCGGAGAAGATACGCGACGCCGCGGTGTCGACATTCGGATCGGTGGACATCCTGGTCAACAACGCGCACGCGTCTCGCCAAGCCCTACTCGTCGACCACACGGCCGAGATGTTCGAACTGTCCTTCAACACCGGCTTCTATCCGACCGTGCATCTGATGCAGGCCTGCTACGAGCAGTTGAAGGCATCGTCGGGTTCGGTGATCAACTTCGCTTCCGGTTCCGGTCTCGAGGGCATGCCGACCCAGACCTCGTATGCAGCCGCAAAAGAAGCCATCCGCGGTATGAGCCGGGTGGCCGCCAACGAATGGGCACCCGACGGCATCCGGGTCAACATCCTCTGCCCGTTCGCAGCCACCGAAGGTGTGCTGGCCTGGCAGAAGGCTTTTCCCGAGCGTGCCGCCGAGTCCGTGGCCAAAGTTCCACTACAGCGGATCGGCGACCCCGTGACCGATATCGCGCCCGTTGCCGTCTTCCTCGCTTCCGAGGACTCCAAGTACATGACCGGACAGACCCTGATGGCCGATGGCGGCATCATCAAACTTCGCTAGGCCCCGAGCACAAACAAGGAGCAGACATCGTGACAGACGGTTTTGAAGGACAGGTCGCACTGATCACCGGCGGCGCCCGCGGACAGGGGCGCAGCCACGCGATCGCCTTCGCCGAGCGCGGCGCCGATGTGGTCATCTGCGACAGATGTGAGGACAGCCCGGCGGTGGGCTACCCGCTCGCGACGGAAGCCGACCTTGCCGAGACCGTTCGCCTCGTCACGGCCACCGGACGCAGATGTATTGCCGTCAAGGCCAACACCGCCGACCGGTCCGCGATGGATGCGCTTGTCGCAGAGGCAGAGTCCGAGTTCGGGCGGATCGACATCGCGGTCGCCAATGCCGGTGTGTCCGTTGCGGCCCCGGTCCAGGCGATGACGCAGGCGCAGTGGTCCGAGGTCATCGCATCGAATCTGACCGGCGTCTTCAACACCGTCGGCGCGGTCTCACCGGGCATGATCGAGCGCGGGTTCGGTCGCATTGTCACCATCTCGTCCATGCTCGGCCGGGCCGGCAACACCAATATGGTCGGCTACGCGGCCGCCAAGTGGGGCGTCATCGGCCTGACCAAGAGCGCGGCGCTTGACCTCGCAGGCCACGGGATCACCGTCAATGCGATTGCGCCCGGCAATATTTCGACCCCGATGATCCACAACGCCCAGCTCTACTCGATGATGCGGCCCGACCTCGAAACGCCGACTATTGACGACGTGGCGCCCATCTTCACCTCCCTTCATGCCCAGCCCGTGCCGTGGCTGGAAGCCGGAGAGATCACCCGTGTGGTGCTATTCCTGGCCGCACAGGGCAGTGCGCACATCAGCGGAACGGTCATCCCCGTCGACGCCGGCAACGCCGCACGCGTCACCGGCTGACGCCCTCCCAACCCTGCCTCCGCTGTGGCCTCTGGTGCTTCGATCACCGGAGGCCACAGCTCTCGGTCGCCTATCGGCGCGCCAGGCCGACTCCGCGGCAGGGTGGCGGTGTTGACCTAACGGCCCACCGCCACAACCGGTCTGAAGCTCGCATCTAGTTTCCACTCAGCGAGACTGAACCCCGTGTGTGCCCTGCGTCACTGTATTTGTTTAGGCACTCGGCGGTCACGTTCCGCCTCGGATACAGGTAAGGACCACACAATGCTGAACGGCACAGCACCGGCCCCACGGCTTCTGCTCCCACGGTGTTGCAGCGCGACGACCATGCCCATGACACGTCGCCTTCTTGGAGGAGTTCGATGACCACCATCCCCGATCCGATTGCTCCCCCCAAGCCGCCGCCACCGCTGCCCACCGGTGGGCGTTACAACCGGCGCCGCTCGGCGGGGTTCATCATCACCATCCTGGTGCTGGTCGAGATCATCAGCGCCTTCGAGACCTCGATGGTGTTCGCCGCGATCCCGACCATCATCGCCGACTTCGGCAGCGACGCAGCCACAGTCGGATGGGCAGTGACGGCGTTCCTTCTGGTCGCCGCCGCCTCGGCTGCGGTCTGTGGCCGGCTCGGCGACATGTTCGGACGAGAACGGGTCCTGGTGGTCATCCTGGCCATGGCCACGATCGGTTCGCTGGTCAGCGCCCTCGGCGACAGCATCACCGCGATCATCGTCGGTCGGGCGATCCAGGGCGTGGCAGGCGCGATTCTCCCACTCTGCCTCGGCCTGGCACGTGAACACCTCGCCAAAGAGAAGGTTCCCGTTGCGATCGCGATCATCTCGGGGTCGGCGGTGGCCGCAGGCGCCGCGTCCGCCTACGTCGCGGGCCTGATGATCGACCACTACAGCTGGCACATGATCTTCATCGTCGCGGCAGTCTACGCAGCGTTCACATTGTTGTTGGTGCTGTTCGCACTCCCGTGGCGCCCGCCGGTCGGCACCACCCAAAAGGTCGACTACATCGGCACCATCGTATTCGCGCCGGCCATTGCCGCGATCTTGCTGGGTATCAACAAGTCCAGCACGTGGGGGTGGTCTGATCCGAAGACGAGCGGCCTGATCATTGCCGGTGTGGTGGCCCTGGGGCTGTGGGTGGTCTGGGAACTTCGCGTGACCGACCCGATCGCCAACGTGCGGCTGTTCACCAACCGTAAGGTGGCGCTGACGATGCTTGCGACGCTGGCCGCGGCCATCGGCCCCTTCGGTGTCGGTAACATGGTCACGCCCTTGGTACTTCAGTCCCCGACCACGGCGCCCTACGGCCTCGGCATGTCGCCCACCGACGCCGGCCTGATGGCTCTGGTCGGCGCGCTGATCGGTTTCGCGTTCACGCCGCTCAGCGGCCGCCTGACGCGCACCGTGGGTTCACGCGCATCGTTGATCGTCGGTGGTCTGCTCTACGTCATCGTGGCGATCCTGCTGGTCACCGCCCACGATTCAAAGGGTGGGATGTTCGCCATGGTCACCACGGCTTCCATCGCAACCGCTTTCGCGTACACCGCTCTCCCGAACCTGATCGTGGAGGCCGTCCCGGTCAGCAACACCAGTGAGGCAACGGGATTGCAGACTGTTCTCCGTACCGCGGGCCAGGGTATCGGCACCTCGGTCGCGACGACGGTACTGGCCGCTTCAGCAGTGGCGGGCAGTGTTGCTCCCACTGTGGCCGGGCTCAATGCCATCGCCGGCATCATCTTCGGTGGGGCCATCCTCACCGTCGGCCTGGCACTGTTGCTTCGCCGTGGCAGCGTATACGCGCACTGATCTCAGCAAGGCTCCAACACAAAACAATCGAGGTTGCATCGCCTGGGCGATGCAACCTCGATTGTTTGTCTGTTCATGAAATACGCTGGAACCTCAGCCCCACCGCGACTGCCCACCATCGAGGGGAATCGTTGCGCCGGTGAGATATCCGGCGTCGTCGCCGACCAGGAAGACAACCGCACGCCCGATATCGGTCTCCGGATCTCCGACCCGGCCCAGTGGAATACCTGCGACGAACGCCGCCGACTCCTCCGGGTTGCGCTCCATCCAGCCCTCGAGCGCCGGCGTGCTGGCATGCGGCGCCACCGACAGCACCCGGATCTTGTCCACGCCCCACTCACAGGCGGCCGCTCGGGTCAGCGACCGCATGCCCTCCTTGATCGAGCCGTACGCGCCATAATTGCTCGCGTCCCAGCGCACCGCGGCCGAGGTCACCAGATTGATGATCACGCCCCCACCACGGGCTTTCATGTGCGGGTGGCAGAGCTGCATCAGGCGCAGCGTGGCCAACGGGCCGGTCGCGAACGACTTCATGTACTCGTCGTCATCGATCGACAGGATCGGTCCGGGCTTACAGTCGTTCGCGTTGTTGACCAGGATGTCCACCGAGCCGAGCACCGACACCGTCTTCTCCACGGCCGCCGCGACATTGGCGCGATCGCTGACATCACACACGACGGGCTCGGCGACCGCACCCAGGTCCGACAGAAGCGCACAGGTGTCGAGCAGCTTGGACTCCGTTCGTCCCGCGACCGCGATCGCCGCGCCCTCCTTCGCCAGCGCCAGCGATATGCCACGGCCGATTCCCTGACCGGCGCCGGTCACCAGCGCCACCTTGCCATCAAGCGTTCCCATACTTGCTTCCTCTCCGCGGGGGGTTGCCAAAAACCGAACGCCACAGTGCATCTGACCGTCAGACAGCGGCCTGCACTCGGGCGACTCACGCCATCGTCTGCCCCATGTCGACCACGATCTTCGAGCCGGTGACCGCGCGGGACAGATCCGAGGCCAGGTACACCACGGCCTCGGTGATGTCGTCGACGCTTGTGCGCTCCAGCGCGGTGAGCGGCCAGCCGTAGGACTTCATGTAGTCCGGGTGATCTGCGAACAGCCGGGCCACCTCGGGATCATTGCCCATCTCGGTGTCCACTGCGCCCGGGTGAACGGTGTTGACCCGGATGTTGTGGTCGCCCAGTTCGGTCGCGGCGGTCCGCGCCAAGCCGACCAATCCGTGTTTGGCCGCCGAATAGTGCGCGCAGCCAGGCGAGGTCGCGACTCCGGAAGCACTGCTGATGATGACGATCGAACCGCCACGACCGCCCTCGATCATCGCCGGAACAGCTGCGGCCATGGTGCGCCAGACCCCGTTGAGGTTGGTGTCCACCACAGTTGACCACTGCTCGTCGGACATCTCCCAGAATCGGTTCCAGTTCACGATCCCGGCATTGGCGATGACCACATCGAGTCGTCCGAAACGCTCGACACCGGTGGCGACGGCCGCGCGCATGGCCCCGAGGTCCCTGACGTCGGCGACCACCGTGACGATCTCGCGCCCTTCGGCCCGGACCAGCCGAGCGGTTTCATCGAGGTCTTCCACAGTGGCCGCCGCGTACCCGACATCATCTGAAATCGGTGCACACACATCGATTGCGATCACGTCTGCGCCTTCGCGCGCCAAGCGCACGGCGTGGTTACGGCCCTGCCCCCGCGCCGCGCCCGTGATCAGAACAACTTTTCCGGCAAACAATTCTGTCATCTCGGGCACGGTACCCAAGAGTTACCGAGATCACAGTGTTGTTCCCGTTGAACGAGATTCGGTCTTTTCAGAACTCCACGTTCAGGTGGTCGCTGATCGGACGCGCCTGGCAGGCCAGGATGTATCCGTCGGCGATGTCGTCGTCATCGAGGATGGAAGAATTGCCCATGTCGACCTTCCCGTCGACCAATGTGCAAGCACACGAGCCGCATTCACCTTCGCGGCAGGAGAACGGCACATCGATGCCCTTGGACAGCAGCACATCGACCAGGGTCGATGACCGCGGCCAGTTGTACTCGTGGGCTTCGCCGTCGAGGGTGACCGAGACCGTTGCCGCGTCTCCGGCTTCTTCCTCGGTGAGCTCGGGCAGGACCACGTCGGCGAACGGATCACCGGAAAGTGAGGTGAACACCTCGGCATGTACCCGGTTGCGTGGGAAGCCCGCCCGCGCGGTTGCCTCATGCACGGTGTCCATGAAGGGTTTCGGCCCACACATGAAGACTCGGCGGTCGCTGAACCCGGCGGCCAGGCAGGCCAACTGGTCCGCGGACGGCAGGCCCTGCAGGCTCTCGAGCCAGTGGATCACCGTCAACCGGCCGCCGTGTAGCGCGGTGAGTTCGGCCAGCTCGCGCGCGAAGATCACCGAGTTCTCGTCCCGGTTGGCGTACACCATGACGACCTTGCCTGCGCCCTGACTCAGCGCCGACTTCAGGATCGAGATCACCGGGGTCACGCCGCTACCGGCGGCGAACAACAGCAGATCGTCATCGAAGTTCGGTGGGGTGAAGACACCCGCGGGTGGCAACACCTCGATCACGTCACCGACCTCGACGTTGTCGCACAGCCAATGTGAGGCGTAGCCGCCCACGGTCCGCTTGATCGTCACCTTCGGCAGATCGTCGGCGAACGGCGAACTGGCCAGCGAGTAGCACCGCGCGACCGAACCGGTCTGGTCACTCGGAACTCGCAGGGTCAGGAACTGTCCCGGCTTGTAGGCGAACTCGTCCACGCGGTCGCTGGGGACCTCGAAGACCAGTGACCGTGCATCGCTGGTCTCTTCGACGACCGCCGCGACGGTCACCTTCGCAGAACGCGAGCTGTTCGACATTTCAGCAGTTGTCATCGCGAGCGCTGCCTCTCCATACGTGAACCGGACTCGACGACACTAGGGCACCAGAAGTGTCCGAGCACACCGACTTCTCGCTGAACGGGATCAACGGGTCGTGCCATGGTCATCGGGTGAAGCCGGCACGGCCACCGGAAATAGTCGCACTGCCGTCCTTGACGAGCTCGAATGCCAGGTCAGCCGCATCGCCCCACACGCGCAGGTCTGCGGTCTCGCCCGGGTGGATCGCCGAGGCGAAACGTCCCTCGAGGGTCGTCAGGTCGGCCGGATGAGCACCGGTCAGGCGCGCAGCGTCCACTGCCGCGACGGCCAGCGTGCACAGCCCGTGCATGATCGGGCGCGGTTGATTGATCTTGGCCGCGGCCTCGGGGTCGATGTGGATGTGATGACGGTCGCCGGTCAGGCGGTACAGCGCTGCCTGATTCTCCGTGGTGTGCACCACGCCTTCGAGCGCCGGATCGCCCTGCGGTCCCTTCGGACGGGCCGGTCCGCGGTCTCCCCCGAATCCGCCTGCGCCGGGGGCGAAGATCGACCAGGTTGCCACGAAGTAGTCACTGCGGACCACCACCTCGAACACCGCAGCCGCGCCCTTGTCCCAGACCTCTCCGACCGCGGCCGACAGGGTCACGTTGCCGCTACGTGGCAACGGTGCCAGGACCGTCAACTGCTGTGAACCGTGCAACGCGGTGGTCATGTCGAACGCGCCGCGTGCACCCAGTTCGTCAGGAGCCCACTGCGCCAACGTCAGTGCGAATGTCGGCAGTACCCGCAGCCGGTCCTCGAACACGAGGTCGAGTTCGGTGGCCCTGGCGCCCACGGCCAATGCGTAGAGGATGGCATCGCGCTCGTCGTAGGAGACGGTGCGGGTGCCCAGATCCTCACCGCGCCACTGCCCCGCGGTCTTGGCGGTTGTTCCGGTCATGCTGTCAGAGGTCACAGAGAAGCTCCTTGTCTCACGCGGCGCCGAGGATCAGGCCACTGGTGGGCACCGCGGTTCCTGCGGTGACGAGCACATTCTCCACACCGTCGAATTGATTCGTCGAGGTACCCCGCAACAGCCGCACGGCTTCGGCAATGCCGTTGACGCCGTGCAGATACGCCTCACCGATCTGACCACCGTGGGTGTTCGACGGGAGCCGTCCACCGATTTCCAGGTTGCCGTCGCGGATGAAATCTTTGGCCTCGCCCGGTGCGCAGAAGCCGAGTTCTTCGAGCTGCGGCAACACAAGTGGCGTGAAGTGGTCATACAGGATCGCGGCGTTGATGTCGGCCGGTGAGAGCCCACTCTGACCGTAGAGCTGTCGGCCGACCAGGCCCATCTCCGGGATCCCGGAGATGTCGGGACGGTAATAGCTGGTCATCATGTGCTGATCTTTACCGCTGCCCTGTGCGGCGCCCTTGATCAATGCCGCTGTGCCGGTGAGGGTCTTGGCCCGTTCGGCAGAGACGATCACCAGTGCCTGGCCGCCGTCGGTCTCCTGACAGCAGTCGAGCAGGTGCAGCGGTTCGGCGATCCACCGAGAGTTCTGATGGTCTTCGAGCGTGATCGGCCGCTCGTAGAACCAAGCGGCGGGGTTGTTTGCGGCGTGCTTGCGCGCCACCACGGCCACGCGCCCGAAATCTTCACTCGTGGCGCCATATTGGTGCATGTACCGCCGGGCGAACATCGCCACCCACTGCGCGGGTGTCGACAGCCCCTGCGGCGTCATCCAGGCGTATGCCGCACGGTCGGCGGTGCTGTCCATCGGCCGGTCGTGCTGGCCGAGGCCGTACCGCACACCCGAGCGTTCGTTGAAGGCGCGGTAACAGACCACGACGTCGGCGACACCGGTGGCCACCGCCATCGCAGCCTGCTGCACGGTCCCGCAGGCGGCGCCTCCGCCATAGCCGATGCGGGAGAAGAACTTCAGTTCGCCGAGCCCGCAGTTGCGGGCCACGAGCACCTCACCGTTCGTCTCGGCGGTATAGGTCGAGAGGCCATCGACCTCGGACGGATCGATTCCGGCATCGGCCAGCGCGGCGATGATCGCCTCACACGCCAGCTGGAGTTCGGTGCGTCCGGAGTTCTTGGAGAACTCGGTGGCACCGATTCCGACGATGGCTGCCGCGCCGGACAGGGGGCTGATCGCCATCTACAGACTTCCTTCCAGGTATGTGAACGTGACGGTGCCCTTGACATGGTCCCCGAGGCTGTTGGCGCCCCGGACCTGGACGGACACAAGACCGTCCTCGACGCTCGTCACCGTTCCGGTGAGCGTCATGGTGTCTCCGGGGTAGTTGGGCGCCCCGAGCCGGATCGCGACCTTGCGCAGCGATGCACGTGGTCCGGCCCAGTCGGTGACGAACCGGCCCACGAGCCCGTTCGTGGTCAGGATGTTCATGAACACGTCCTTGGAACCGCGCGAGACCGCGAGATCGGGGTCGTGATGCACATCCTGGTAGTCCCGGCTCGCGATGGCCGTGGCCACGATCATGGTCCGGGTGAGCGGGATGGCGAGTTCCGGCAGGACCTGGCCCACCACGATCGGGCCGGGAACGGTCTGCCCCACCGCGTCGTCGACGGTCATGATGCGACCCCGGCGGCGAGTTGTGCGCCGAGCCGGCTCAGGTCGGCACTCGAACCGCCCAGGGTTGCCGCGATCTGCTTGCCCCACAACAGGTGCCGGTGCACCGGGTAGTCGGTGTCCACGCCGATGCCGCCGTGCACGTGCTGGGTGCGATGCACCACGCGCTGACCACCGTCGGTGGCCCACCACTTGGCCACCAGCACTGCGGTTTCCGGGTCGTGGCCGTTCGCGAGCAACCATGCCGCCTGCCACAGGGTCACGCGCATGGCCTCGAGGTCGATGTAGCAGTCGGCGAGCTGATGGCTGACCGCCTGGAACGTGGACAGTGGACGACCGAACTGCTGACGATCGTTGAGGTAGGTCACGGCCTGCGCGACCGCACCGGTGCCGACGCCGACCTGCAGGGCGGCCAGGGCGACCTCGACCCGGTCGACGAGCCACTGCACCGCTTCGCCCTCGGCGAGCAACTCGGCCGGAGCCGAGTCGAAGGTCAGGTTCGACGCGATTGCGCGGGTCGTTGTCTCGTTGTTCTCCGATACCACCCCGGTACCGGTCGGATCGACCAGGAAAAGCCCTGTGCCCGAGGGCGTCGCGGCCGACACCACGACGCGCGTGGCGATGTGGGCGGCCGGGACCACGGCCTTGGCGCCGGTCAACGTCCAGGTTCCGTCGGCGCCGGCGTGCGCAGCCGTCGTCGGTGCGGTCGGGTCGGTGGGACCGAACTCTTCGAGACCGACGGTCAGGAAGATCTCACCGGCTGCGACCGGACCCACATATGCCTGCTTCTGTTCCTGTGTACCGAACTCCGCGATCGCCATGGCGCCCAGCGCGGTCTCCCACAGTGGCACCGGGGCGACGTTGCGGCCTTGCTGCTCGAGCAGCACACATAGTTCGGTCAAACCCATTGCACCGCCGTCGAACTCCTCGGGCAACGCGATCCCGACAAGCCCCGCCTGGGCAAGCTCGCGCCACAACTCACGGTCGATGCGTTCATCGGTGGACTCGACGGCCTTGACACGGTCGATGCCCGACTTGCCGGCGAAGATGTCCGCGGCCAGGTCACCGATCGCGGTCTGCTCTTCGTTGAAGGTGAAATCCATCAGTTCTCCTCGGGTGCGGCCGGCCGGAACGCGGGAAGCGTCAGATCCGGGTCGGCGTCGATCCAGTCCAGTACCACCGGCATGTCGACCTCCACCTGGTCCGGTTCGATACCGACCATGTTGGCGATCAAGCGGGTGCCCTCTTCGAGTTCGATGACGGCGACGATCAGCGGATAGTCGAACGCATCGATCTTGGGATGGTGGTTGACGACAAAGCTGTAGACAAACCCCTTGCCCGAGGCGTCCACGGTGTCCCAGTCCAGTGACCGGCAGTGTCCACACATAGGTCCCGTCGGATGCCGCAGCGTTCCGCATGCGGTGCACCGCTGGATGACCAGTCGGTGTTCCTTGGCGGCGTCGAACCAGAAGGCGTTGTCCTGGTTGAGTGCCGGCCGGGGCCGCAGCGCACGGGGTGCCGGCTTCTCCGCGGGACGGAAACGCAGTGTGCGCCACCGTTGGGTGGCCACGACGTCGCCCTCGGCGTTGCGGTAGGTCTTCAGCGTCGTCACGAAGTGCCCGGTACCCAGGCCGGTCTTCTTCTCCGGCGAAATCGATTCGATGACCTCGGTGACGTTGATCAGGTCGCCGGCCCGCAGCTCGGTGAAGTACTCCTGCTCCGAGTCGGTGGCGACCACCGAGGTGAACCCGGCGTCGGCCAGCAGACCGAAGAGTTCGACCGCCACCTCGGAACCGGTGCTGCCCGCCGCGGTTGCCGCATAGCCCCGCATGGTCCAGGCCTGCACCATCGTCGGAGGGGCGATCGCGCCATCGCGTCCGGTGCTGCGAGCCGCGTCGTCATCGAGATAGATGGGATTCTCGTCGGCCATGGCCTCCACCCAGTGCCGGATCATCGGTGTGTTCACCGGATCCTGTGCCCAGGTGGTGGGCACCAGCTCCTGACCGACCAGATTGCTCAGCGCCGCGTCGATCCCGCTCATTTTCCACGTCCCATGCGGGCGGTACCCAGGCCGATGGTCGCGACCATGTCCCGCAGCACCTCGTTCACGCCACCACCGAAGGTGTTGACCACACCCTGCCGGGAGATCTGCTCGATCTGGCCCGCCAGGATCGCACCCGGGTTGTCGGGCCGGATACGTCCTGCGGCACCGAGGATTCCGAGCAGGGTCCGGTAGACGTCGACGTGGGTCTCGGTGCCGAACACCTTGGTGGCACCGGCATCGGCGCCCGAGAGGGTGTCGGCGGCGACCGCGGCGGTCATCTTCCAGTTCATCAGCCGCATGGCGACCAACTTCGCATGCGTACGCCCGAAATCCTGCTGAACCCAAGGGATCTCGATGGCACCGGACTCCTTGGCCCATTCCAGCACCTGATGCCACAGGCCCTCGGTCCGCCCGCCGAGTGCGGCCAGGCCGATGCGCTCGTGATTGAGCTGCGCGGTGATCAGGCGCCAGCCGCCGTTGACCTCACCGACGAGGGCTTCGGGGCCGACCCGGATACCGGTGTAGTAGGTGGAGGTGACCATCAGACCGCCCACGGTCGGGATCGGCGACCACGAGAAGCCGGGATCGTCGGTGGGGACGATCAGGATCGAGATGCCCTTGTGCTTGGGCGCTTCGGGATCGGTTCGGCAGGCCAGCCAGACGTAGTCGGCGGTGTTCGCGCCCGAGGTGAAGATCTTGTTGCCGTCGACCACCCACTCGTCGCCCTCGCGGACCGCCCGGGTCTTGAGGGAGGCCAGATCGGTACCGGCGTCGGGTTCGGTGTAGCCGATGGCGAAAACGATGTCGCCGGAGAGGATTCCGGGTAGGAACCGGGCCTTCTGCTCCTCGGTGCCGTACTTCTGCAGCGTCGGCCCGACGGTGTTCACCGTGACGAACGGGAATGGCAGCCCGGCCCGCTGGACCTCGTCGAAGAAGACGAACTGATCCTCGATCGAACGGCCCTGGCCGCCGAACTCCACCGGCCAGCCGATGCCGAGCCAACCGTCCTTGCCGAGCATCTTGACGATCTCGCGGAAGCGGGGACCACCGACACCCTGCTCGCCGGCCGCACGGCGCTCCTCTTCGGGCAGCAGCGTGGAGAAGTATGCGCGCAACTCCCTCCTGAGCTCCTGCTGCTCGGGCGATTCAGTCAAATCCATCGTGGTTCTCCTATGACGTTTATGGCTATCGCTGCAATGTTCGCCGACGCTAACTGCGCGCCACGGATCGCGGTACCGAAGTCCCGCCTAGCGGGAGGAGGAATATCGAACCTGCAGACCGCATCGATCTGACCGCACTCGGCACTGGCACACCTGCACGCGACGTGGCATGTGACGTACCAGCAGACGGTGGCGCAGACCGGATCAGGGACAGCCGAGTTCCACCGGAATCACGATCCCGAGTTTCATCGCATCTGGCCTTTCGTCGGTCGTGGATTCACAGGAACCGGGCGCGACCGTGTTCTTCGAATTCCTTGGTGAGGGCTTCCCGATCGGCATCGGTCATCAGCGTGTATGTCGGCGCGCCGCGACCGACCCAGTGGTACACCGGTTCGTCACATCGCCAGCCTTCTGCCTGCAGTGCACGCTTGAGGACCTTGTTCGATCCGGTGACCGGGAGGGCGGTCGACACCCGGATGAACCGGGGAGCGGCCTTGGTTCCCAGGTCCGCCTGTGCGGCAAGGTAGCCCGCGAATTCTTCGGGATCGAAGTCGCTGTGGTCGGCGACCTCGAGAGCGGCCATGACCTGATCGCCCGAGCGCGGGTCGGGCACCGCGAACACACCGGTGGCGATCACCTTCGGATGACGTCGCAGGACATGTTCGATCATCAGCGCCGAGGTGTTCTCGCTGTCGACCCGGATCCAGTCCCCCTTGCGGCCGGCGAAGTAGATGAACCCGGCCTCGTCGACGTACCCGAGGTCGCCGGTCCAGTACCAGCCGTTACGAATTCGCTCGGCAACCGCCGATTCGTTCTTGTAATAGCCCTCGAAGCGTCCGGCGCCGGCCTTGTCGATCATCTCGCCGATCGCCTCGTCCGAGTTACGGACGTGGCCGTGTTCGTCCAGGATCGCCCGCGGGCATTCCTCGAGGGTCTCGGGGTTGACGATGACGATGTTCTCGTTGGCGGGCCGCCCGAGAGCGCCCGTGGGTGCGGCCGGATCGAGACGGATCGACCCGGCACCCTCACTGGAACCGTAGGCCTCGTACAGCTTTGCCCCGAAGCGGCGGATGAACTCGGCCTTGTCCCCTGGCGACGCCTCTGTCCCGAACCCGTGGGTCAGCGTGTTCTCCGCGTCATCGGGGGCCTCCGCGGTCGACATCAGGTAACCCAACGCTTTGCCGACATAGGTGAAATATGTTGCGCCGTAGTACCGCACGTCCGACATGAACCCGGATGCGGTGAACTTCGGGACCAGACAGATGGTCGCGCCCTGGGACAATGCCGGTGCCCACAGTCCCATCAGTGCGTTGCCGTGGAACAGTGGCATGCAGCAATAGCAGACGTCGTCCCGGTCGACGTCGTACTTTTCGCAGTTCGCATAGGCCAGACGGGTGATGCGACCTTGACTGCACCGCACCGCCTTTGACATCCCGGTCGTGCCGGAGGTGAACAGCAGCAGGAACAGTGTCGAGGCATCCACCCCGTCCGCCACCTGAGGCTCGGTGGCCTGGGCGGCAACCGAATCGGCGTACGAGGCGTCGTCGACCAGCACAAAGCGGTCGGCGCTGAGTCCGAGGTCGAGGCCGGAGAGCTTCTCCATACCGGCGCTGTCGGTGACGATGAGCTGACAGTCGACGTACCGGACCTCGGCTTCGAGCTCCTTGCCGCGACGGGTGGGGTTGATACCGACGATCGTCGCGCCGGTCAGCGCCGCGCCGCCCAGCCAGAAGATGAATTCAGGGGTGTTCTCGAGCAGGATCCCGATGTGAAAGGGACCCGGCTGCCGCAGTGACTGCGCGAAGGCGCCACGCGCCGCGCTCTCCCGGACGACCTCGTCCCAGGTCCAGTCCCGAGTACGGGTGCGCAGTCCGAGGTGCTCATCACCGAGCCGGTCCATCAGCATCTGCGCGACATCGTCGCGGGGAATTGTCGTGACGGGTGTGGTCGCGTTCAAAACTTCAGTCCTCATCGTGCTCGAAGCGCACAGTGTGTGCCGCCGTAAGTTGCCGTCATGGTGATACTCCTCCAACTGCGAATCTTCGCCGAACGGTATCGTCGCCAACGTCTGCATAAGAGCCCAGTCTCGCTGAGTGGTAACCGTCACCATGGATACCGCGGGTCGTGAGATTTTGTGGTGTACATCGCAGTACGTAACGAAAGGCTTTTGATGTCTGCCTCCACCGATCCGCAATTGCACATCACTGCGGTGATGACCCGTCTGACCGGCCCCGGCGGACCGTTCGAGCTGGTCGAAGAGGATGTACTCGGTGCATCCATGCAGGTGATGAAGAATCGTCGGCGCGCCGTGGCGGAGCATCTTCCACAGTCGCTGAACTGGGGCGATTCCGATTATCTCGTCACCACCGACCGTCGAATCTCGTACACCGAGCACGCCAGGTCCGTCGCCGCGCTGGCCACTGCGCTGCGCGACAAGTACGGCGTCGGCAAGGGCGATCGGGTGGGAATTCTCGCGGCCAATACGCCCGAATGGGTCATGACGTTCTGGGCCACCCAGGCCCTGGGCGCCATCACCGTCGGCCTCAACGGCTGGTGGGTGCCGCGTGAGGTCACCTATGGCCTCGAGCACAGCCGGCCCATGGTCCTCGTGGTCGACGCGAAGCGGGCCGCCTCACTCCCCGAGGTCCCCGGTACGGTCACCGTCTTGACCATGGAAGAAGACCTTCCCGCACTCATCGCCGAATACGACGGCGCCGATCTGCCAGTTCCTGACGTCGACGAGGACGACCCGTCCGTCATCCTCTACACCAGCGGCACCAGCGGGCGGCCGAAAGGTGCGCTGCATTCACAGCGCAATCTCGTGGCCGTGGTCGACTATCAGCGCTTCAGTGACGCGTTCATGGCCGAACTCGACGGCCAGACATACGATCCCAGCCGGCCCAGTCCCGCGCGTCACCTGCTGACCTCGCCGTTGTTCCACATCGCGAGCCTGCACAACCTGGTGGTGCCGCGTCTGGCGACCGGTGGCGCGGTGATCCTGAATCAGGGTGCGTTCGACGCCGACACCATCCTGGGTCTCATCGAGCGGGAACGGGTCACCAACTGGGGTGCCGTGCCGACGATGGCCACCCGACTCCTCGAGCACGACAACGTCGAGAAGTACGACCTGTCATCTCTGAAGTCGTTCGCACTCGCCTCGGCACCCTCCTCCGTCGCGTTCAAGGAGAAATTGCAGGCCAAGTTCGCGTTCGCCCGCAACGCACTGGTCGACAGCTATGGACTGACGGAGTGCAGCACGGCCATCGCCGTCGCGACCCCCGCCGACATCGAGGCGTTCCCCGGCACCCTGGGCCGCCCCATCGTCACCGTGAGCCTGCAGATCCGCGATCCGTTCGGGGAAGTGCTTCCCGAGCGCACCGAGGGTGAGATCTGCGTACGCAGTCCGTTCGTCATGCTCGGCTATTGGGAAGACGAGGCAGCCACCGCCGCCGCCATCGCGCCCGGACGATGGTTGCGCACAGGCGATTTCGGCCGCATGGACGGTGGACGGTTGCAGCTCACCGGCCGCCGCTCCGATCTGATCCTGCGCGGTGGCGAGAACGTCTACCCCACCGAGATCGAGCAGTGCCTCGACGAGCATCCCGACGTGGCCGAGTGCGCAGTGGTCGGCGTGCCTCATCCCGACCTGGGCCAAGAAGTCGCTGCCGTGATCGTCGCCCGGCCCGGAGCCTCCGTGACCGAAGACGACCTGCGCGCCTTCGCGACCGAGCGGCTCTCGTATTACAAGGTCCCGACGCAGTGGCGGATCACGGAACATCCGTTGCCCCGCAACGCAACCGGCAAGATGATGCGACGCGCGATCACGGTCTGACGAACCAAGGCTGACCACCGTGGTGTCGGCGCTCGGCATGTCCCGGCGCCGACACCACAGCCGCTCACACTGTGAAGTTGTCAAAGATGCGTGCGCGGTCCCGACACGATCTCGGGTGCGCTGGTGGGAAGCTTTGGTGAAGTGGTGGAGAGTTTGATCTGGTCAGGCGGCCAGGGTCAGGGTGCGTCGGTTGTAGGCCGGTAGAGGTTTTCGCTGCGGATCGATATCGGCCGGCGGGATCATCCACGGGTGTCCGTCCGAGCCCATGATCACGTCCCAGCCGGTGTTGTGGACCGCCATGTGGCAGGTGCGGCACAGCAAGCACCCGTTCTCCAGAGTGGTCAGACCGCCGTCGACGAAGTGCACGATGTGATGGCAGTCCGACCAGCTCGCATGTCCACCGCATTTCACACAGCAGGTGTCGCGAATGATGATGGCCTTGCGGACCAGACCGGTGAAGAGCCGTTTGGGTGGACTGAGATCGATCGGGACGTCCTGCCCGTCGAGGGTGATGGAGGTGATCGACGAATCACACGCCAACATCGCAGCGGTCGCTTCGGTGACCGGACCCATCCACGGCAGGGTGGCAGCCTCGGGATGATCGGCAGGCACGGTGACCATCACCTCGGTGCGCGGCGCTGACACCAGCGTCTGTCCACCACCGCCGCAGTCCAACAATTGATGTAGCGCGTCCGCGCGGCGTTGGGTTGGGGACCGCGGATCATCCGAACCATCTGGCTCAGGACGTGCCCGGGACCAGAGATCCAACGCCGAGTGCAACTTTTCCCCGATCACCGCATCAAGATCGAATGTGCCGACACAGCGGCCCTCGCGGACTTTGTATTCCAGACTGTTCAACGACCGGTCTTCGGCCGGCGGCGGACCACCAGTATCTGCGGCGATCTCGTTGCCCAGCGCGCGGGCTGCGGTGCTGATCTCCGCCGGCGGTGCTCCGGAGATGGCGTGGTTCAACAGTTTCCGCTCGAACCCGACCTGCTGCTCGGCGGCGACCGGATCCTCCGACCGCCCGACACATGGGCGACACCCTTGACTACCGCATCGACATGCTCAGAGGACAGAAACCCATCCTTCGAATACCCGGCCGTACGATCCAACCCGACCAAACCAAATCCGATGCGCAACCAGCGATACGCCGAACCTGGTGCCGCACCGTTGGCCTGCAACAACTTCGACGTCGTCGACCCGCCTCACGGGCAATGCCCGACTCGTCGATCACCGCCGCACACACCGCCAGCTGATGCTCGGTGGCATTACGCAGCGTGATCAGATCTTTCACCACCCCCAACACCGCGCTCGCGTCATCCGGGTATCGCCAGGTCGACCAGATCGTCGACCATCTCGAGAAGTCGCATAGCACAGCACCTTCCAAGGAGAGAACACACAAACCGGGGCGTCGACCGGGTGTCCCTGCGGGGAAGGCGTCAGATACGTGATGCTCGGGGCCGACTAATTACAGCCTAGTCGATCGAACATACGTTCGCAATGGTTTTTGTGAATCAATTCCGCTCGGACCCAACGCCTTTCGGTAGCAAGACGAAATATCTAACCTCAAGCTCGATCGAACAGCCCAATAGACAAGGTGTTGTAACTGCAGGAACCAATGCCGATTCGGCCTGCCCTGCACCAATTGCAGTAGTTTGTCGTTCTTTGGCGGAGTTCTCCAGTCGCAGCGTTTGCGTGGGCGGCCGTTGAGTTCAGGTACGACGTTGGCAAGGGTGCCGACCCCCGGATCAGCAGCGCCTTCCCCAATACCGTGGTAGCCCTCGAACCTCGACCTCACCGCACGCAGCGTGGACACCCGAGCCCGCGTTTGCCCGTTGAGGGCCGTCGCGCCAGAGATGAAAGACGCTGTTGCCGCTGGTAACCCGCCCGCAAACTACCCCGCTACTCATCCGCCAACACCTGGATCGCGTCACCCCGGACAGCCGCGTCGGCATCGATTCGCATACAGTCAGGTGTGTTCCAGCGGCACCCGCCGGGAACTCCGATGCACGCAATCTGACGTAGAGGCCGGCCGGTGGCATCATCTGACCTACTGGGTCTGACGGCGTCACTGACGTCGTCGACGCTCATCGTCGCGTTCGCTGCCGGACTGATGCCGCGACTCGTCGGTGACGAGCCGAATCCCGTCATGGGCATACGCACCAAGGCGACTTTGTCGAGCCCTGAAGCGTGGCAGTTGGCCCATCAGGTTGCGCGGCCGCTTCTGCGCCGGGCGGTCTGGACAGCCTTGGCGGGGTTATGCATACAGGTCGCGATCGGCGTCATCACAGGTTTCGGATCTGTGGTGTCAGCTGTCGCTGCAGCCGTCATGTTTCTGGTGGTGCTCGTCGTCCTGCTCTATTCAGCGGTGAAGGGCAACAACGCGGCGAAATCGCTGCGGCCGCGCAGGTAGCAACCGCAGGAGCCCGAAAAATGCCAGAGACGACCCTAATCGACCGCCGGCGCCCATTGGACACCGTTGATGTGGGCACCACCGTCGACGAAAAGGGTGTTGCCGGTGAGGTAACGGCTGTCATCACCGGCCAGGAAGACGGCAACGGGACCGATGTCGTCCAGCGGATCACCGATGCGACCCATGGGGTTCTCCGCGGCCATGCCGGCGGCCATCTCCGGGTTGGCCTCGACAACCCGCTTATAGGCCTCGCTCTGTGCACCCGGACAGATCACGTTGCAGCACACCTGATGCGGTGCCCACTCACGGGCCGCGGTCCGGGTCAGGCTGCGCAGGGCCTCTTTGGCAGCGTTGTATTGCACCGAGTACATGTGCGCGTTGACACCATTGAGCGAACACAGGTTGATGACGCGGCCGGTGCCGTGTTTCTGCAACTCGGGCAGGGCTCGTTGCATGGCCCAGAACGCGGCCATCACCGCCATGTCGAAACCACCGCGTAACTGCTCGTCGGTCATGTTCTCCAAGCGCGCATAGCCGGAGCCGCGCCAGGCGTTGTTGACCAGGATGTCGAGCCGCCCGAAACGTTCCACCGCAACGTCCACCATGGCCAGGACCTGGGCCTTGTCGGTGACGTCGGTGCGGACGAACTCTGCTGCCACGCCCCATTCGTCACGCAACCACGCAGCGGACTGTTCGCCTGCAGCGGTGTCGATTTCGGCAACGACCACCGAGGCGCCTTCGCGCGCAAACGCTCCGGCCATCCCTCGACCGATGCCCATACCAGCTCCGGTGACCACAGCCACCCTGCCGTCCAACTTGGCCATGAAGACTCCTTCGCCGGTTCCGCCTAACGAGGGCGGGGCACCGTCTTGTCGATGAACAATGCCTCAACCGACACACAGACTGTTCCGTCCGCGGTACGGATGTCACCCACTGTGGTGATCTTTCTGCCGTTCTCTTCGATCAACTTGCCGCGCACCGTCAACGGCTCGAACAGCGGGGTCGGAGCGTGATAGCGCACATTGAGCTGAGCCGTGGCACCACTGCGGCCGGACCAGGCGTTGGCCACACCGAGCGTGTGGTCGAGCAGCAACGCCGCCACGCCGCCGTGGACGTGTCCGGGCGGACCCTGGTACGGGAACGTCAGCGTCACATCACCTTCGACGTAACCGTCGTCGCGGCCGACCAGCGTCAGCGGCGGTGCGATCGCATTCTCGGGTCCGGTGGCCGGATCGTGTCGGGTGACACCTTCGCCGTGCCACATGTCGATCAGGCGGTCGGCGACCTCCGGAGCGTGTTCTTCGAGATGCTCGGCGATACTGTTCAATTCCTCGGCAACCCGCTGCAGGTTCGCGTTGCTGCGATCGGTACGCAACAGTGCATCCACAACGCGGCGCGCGGCATTGGCCGCGAGGTCGACCGGTTCACCGTTGGGCAGGGACGTCAGGACGATGCCGTCCGGCGCGTTTCCGACGGTCGGGTGCTTTGCCGGGTCCTGGCTCATCGGATGCCCATCGTCGCGTGGGTGAGGATCGGCTGCTGCTCGCGTTCGACGCAGACGGCCTGCAGGATCAACTGGTTGCCTTCCCGCCAGACGGAGGTCTCGATCGTCTCCCCCGGGCACAGCGATCCGGCGAACCGTACCGAATAGGACTGCACCGCTGCAGGATCACCGTCGAGGACGCCATCGATCACGGCCTTGCACACGACGCCGTACGAGGCGAGTCCGTGCAGGATCGGCTGATCGAAACCGGCCATCTCGGCAAACGCCGGGTCGACGTGCAGCGGATTCATGTCCCCACTGAGCCGGTACACCAGCGCCTGTTGTGCGGTCGTCGGGGTGACGAGCACCTTGTCCGCTTCCCGGTCAGGAATGGCGGTGGCCGCATCAGGACCGGCCGGTCCGCCGAAGCCGCCTTCGCCGCGGGCCCAGATCTGCATCGAGCTGGTCCACAACGGGTTTCCGTCGGCATCGGTGGCCGCCTGTTCGAGCACGATGACCGCAGCCTTGCCCTTGTCCCAGACATCGGAAACCCGCGATGAGATCTGCGCGGTGCCCGACGCCGGGATGGGCGCATGCAGTTGCAGCGATTGTCCACCGTGCAGGATCTTGCGCAGGTCGATGTCGATGCCCGGCAGGTTCATACCCGGCGCGGCAATTGCACCGGCCGAAACGCCCTGTCCGGCAACCATCGCGAATGTCGGGACCACCTGCAGGTTCTTCTCGTACACCCAGGCCAATTCGGCCGGATCCAGATTGTCCATACCCGCGCCGAGGCCCAGGTGATAGAGCAGGACGTCCCGCTCGGTCCAGGACACGTCGCGGACGGTCGGATCGGCGGACAATGCCACGTTCAGGTCGATACCCACGGCTAGGACTCCTTCTGTGTGGTCATGCCCGAACTGGTTTCGCGGGCTCCGGGTCGCGGGGCAGGCCCAGGATCCGCTCGCCGATGATGTTCAGCTGGACGTTGGTGGTACCTCCGGCGATCGACAGGCACTGCGAGTTCAGGAACTGCTGTGTAGGTGACCATCGATCCTGCTCGCCCAGGAGCGAGGACGGGCCGGACCACTCCATCGCGACCTCCCAGACCTGCTGGATGTGCTCGACACCGAGCAACTTTGCGATCGACGACTCGGCTCCCGGCTGCCCACCGGTGAGCGACCGCAACGTGGTCCGCAGACCCATCAGCCCGCCGGTCTGCGCGTCGCACAAAACCTTTCCCAGCACGGTCATCTGTTCGGAGTCCAGGCCGCCTGGCATGGTGGCCGCGAGTTCGAGCAGCGCTTCCCCACCGGAACCCAGCGACGAGTCGTTGGACAGCGAGACCCGCTCGTTGGCCAATGTGGTGCGAGCCAGCTTCCAGCCGTCACCGGGCTGCCCGACCAGCAACTCGTCGGGTACGAACACGTCGTCGAAAAAGACCTCGTTGAACAATGATTCGCCGGTGATCTCCCGCAGCGGCCGGATGTCGAGGCCTTCGCTGTTCCGGATGTCGATCAGAAAGTACGACAGGCCCTTGTGTTTTGCCACATCGCCGTCGGTGCGCGCCAGGCAGATGCCCCAGTGTGCGTCGCGAGCCATGGAGGTCCACACCTTCTGGCCCTGCAGTTTCCAGCCACCGTCGACCTTGGTCGCCTTGGTGCTGAGTCCGGCCAGGTCCGAACCCGCACCGGGTTCAGAGAACAGCTGGCACCAGACGATGTCGCCACGCAGCGACGGCGGGAGGAAACGCTGCAACTGTTCTTCGCTGCCGTGCGCGATCAGGGTGGGGACCACCCAGTTGCCGATGATCATGTCGTGCGGCTCGAGGTCGGCGGCCCTGAGCTCGTCGGCGATGACGAGCTGGGTGACGGCGTCGGCACCCTTGCCCCATGGGGCGGCCAGATGTGGTGCGGTGTAACCCTTGTCGGCCAGGAACGCCTTGCGCTCGGCGTCGTCCAACGAGACGGCTCCGGCGAGTTCGGCCCGGATGTCGGCGCGGATCTTCTCGGCCTCGGGCGGCAGTTCGATGCCCAGGACGCGACGGGCGCCATCGATGGTGAGGTTTGCGACCCGGCGACGCCAGGTGGCGGTCGAGCCCAACATGATCCGAAGCGTCTGGGCGCGACGCAGATACAGATGCGCGTCGTGTTCCCACGTGTACCCGATACCGCCGAGGATCTGAATGCAGTCCTTGGTGACGGTGAACGCGGCCTCGGGCGCCACCGCGCCGGCGACCGCCGCTGCCAGAGAACCCTCGACACGATCAGTGTCCGGGCCCATCGCACGCGCAGCGTCCCATGCCGTCACCCGCGCCTGCTCGGTGAGCCCGAGCATGCGCGCAGCCTTGTGCTTGACGCCCTGGAACTGGCCGATGACCCGGCCGAACTGCTGTCGTACCCGGGCATATTCGGCCGCGGTGGTGGTGGACCAGTCGGCCAGACCGGCCGCCTCTGCCGACAGCAGGGTTGCCGCGATGTCGAGGATTCGCTGCGAATCGAGGCCGAGTACGTCCATCTCGGACAACTCGAGACCGTCGACCCTGGCCTCGGCGTTGCGTCGAACCAGATCGTGACTCGGCAGGTCGGTGATGTCGAGGCGGTCCCGCGACACAACGACATACGCGAGGGAGCCGTTGTCGTCGGCTGCCAGCAGGAAGAGGTCTCCGACCTGTCCCCCGAGGATGTGGCTGGAGGTTCCGGACAGTGTCACGGTGCCGTTGTCCCGAGTCAGGCGAAGCGACCCCGGTTGTAGTGCAACGGCTCCGAAGATCGATCCGTCGGCGAGCCCGGCGAGTTCGGCGGTCCGGCCCGCTTCGTGCAGGACCGTCGAGACGACAACCGTCGGCAGGAACGGTCCGGGCACCATCGAGCGTCCGAGTTCCTCGGTGACGATGGCCAGCTCCACAAGTCCGACGCCGGCACCACCGAATTCTTCGGGCAGGTGGAGTCCGAGCATGCCGAGTTCGGCCAGTGACGGCCAATAGCTCGGGCGCAGTTCGGTTTTGGCTTCCACCGCATCCCGGATCACGGTCGGGGTCGCGTGACGCGCCGCCCATCCCCGCACGGAATCGCGCAGTTCGCGGTCGTCGTCGGTGAGTTCAATTCCCATGTCGTTCAATTCCCATGTTGTTCAGGCCGCTGCCGGGTCGGGCGAGTCAGGTGGGGGGGGGTGTCAGATACGTTCGATGATGGTTGCGGTCGACAACGCACCGCCGGCGCACATCGTGATCAGCGCAGTCGACTTGTCGCTGCGTTCGAGTTCGTGCAGCGCGGTGGTGATCAGCCGCGAGCCGGTCGAACCGACCGGATGTCCGAGGGCGATGGCTCCACCGTTGACGTTGACCTTGGACATGTCCGCCTGATGCACCTGCGCCCACGACAGGACCACAGACGCGAACGCCTCATTGATCTCGACGATGTCGATGTCGCCCAACGACATTCCGGTGCGCTCGAGCACCATCCGGGTGGAGTCGACCGGGCCGTCGAGGTGGTAGTACGGGTCGGAGCCGACCATCGCCGAGGAGACGATGCGTGCACGGGGGCGCAGGCCCGCCTGTGCGGCTTTCTCCTCGCTCATCAGCAGCACCGCCGCGGCGCCGTCGCTGACCTGCGACGAGTTGCCTGCGGTGTGCATGCCGTCCTCGATGACCGGCTTCAGCGCGGCCAGTCCCTCTGCGGTGGTGTCGCGCAGTCCGCCGTCACGGGTCACCGTGGCGATCTCACCACTGGGCGTGCCCTCCTTGTCGACAACCGGTGCCTGCACCGGCACGATCTCGCGGTCGAAGCGACCCTCTGCCCACGCAGCGGCGGCACGGAGCTGCGACTGCAGGCCCAGCGCATCGACGTCGCCGCGTTTGATGCCACGACGCTCGGCGATGCGCTCAGCCGAAGTGAACTGATCACGCATGTCGATGGTCCAGTCATCCGGGTACGGATTTCCGGTGCCGGGGGCATTCGCCTGGCCCAGGAACACCCGGCTCATCACCTCGACTCCACAACCGATACCGGCGTCGATCTGACCGGAGGCGATCAGGCCGGCAACCATGTGAACGGCCTGCTGCGAGGAGCTGCACGCACAGTCGATCGTGGTCGCAGCCGTCGTGTATGGCAGTCCGGCATGCAGCCATGCCTGGCGGGTGACGTTGTTCGACTGCTCCCCGGCCTGGGTGACACAGCCACCCACGAGCTGACCGACCTCGGCTGCGGGCAGGCCCGTGCGGTCGAGCACGGCCTGCTGAGCAGCACCCAGCAAGACGGCCGGATGAAGGCCTGCCAACGCGCCGCGACGACGACCGATCGGTGTGCGCGCTGCTTCCACGATGACGACATTGCTCATGTTCGCTCCTTTGGATGGCGCGAGGACTTCCAGCGCCAAGATCGATATTTCTAGAATGTATTCTATTTTTTGGTGCCGAGCAATGTGCCACCCACGGGTGCGTCGGTGAGTCTCAAATCTGGTGCGGCAACCGTTTTGGCACGGTCAACGGTGATTTCGGCACGCTCGACGGATGGGTGCTGGGGTGCGAGACGAGAATGTATTTCAGTCAGAAATCGCTGTGCGACATCCGAGCCTGGTCGCTGGGTGACATGCGCGCCAGCAGTAGGTCACACGCTGTGCGGATATCCGATTCCGCGTCAGGGATCGAGATCCGGCCGTTCAGGCACGACTGGATCACGCCGAGCCACAACTGCATCAAGAGTCGGACCGCGGTGTGGTCGTCTTCGGTGGGATGTTCGATCCCGGCCGCCGACATCACGATCTCGTGGAACAGCCGGTCCACCTTGCCCGCATCGGGCACGGTCGCCGCGTTGGCGGTGCTGCTCGACTGGATCATCGCCGTCGACAACGCCGGCCTGCGCAACAGACCTCGTGTCGACCGGACGAGCACTTCATAGATGGCGTCCTTGCCGCCGTTCGCCACCGGTGGGCGCTGCGCCAGATTGTCGCTGATCTGCTCGATCTGCTCGACCATCACGGCCACGAAAAGGTGCGTTTTCGAGGGGAAATACCGGTACAGGGTACCGATCGCCACTCCGGCGCGTTTCGCCACTTCCTGCATCTGGACGCGCGCGAATTCTTTCTCGTTCGCCAACTCCGCCGCGGCCTCGAGTATCCGGACATGGCGGGCCCGCTGATGGTCGGAACTGGGTTCCGCAGCGTCTCGCGCCTCGGCGATCCTGGGCACCGTCCAACCTCCTCATCGTGCGCTGCTGTGCGAACTGAACATCTGACTGTCTCACCAGACTAGGAAACGATCACATTCTGCCCACTCAGTGGGATCTTCGGTGTGTCTGAAGCGGGAATGCGATTGCGTGGGACACCGACTCGACCAGATGGAGGAATGACGATGCAAGACTGGACCATTCAATGCGACGTGCTCGTTGTGGGATCTGGCGGCGGCGCCCTGACCGGCGCTTATACGGCGGCAGCGAACGGCTTGGACACCATCGTATTGGAAAAGACCGGTCTGTTCGGTGGTACGTCGTCATATTCCGGTGCGTCGGTCTGGTTGCCCGGAACCGTCGTCCAGGAGCGCGCCGGACTCGATGATTCAACAGAGAAGGCCCGTACCTATCTCCGGGCCGTGGTCGGCGACAGCGAACTCGAGCGCCAGGAGGCCTACGTGACCACTGCCCCCGCGGTGGTCGATTTCCTCGAACGCAGCCCGAGCATCGAGTTCAGGTACCAGCCCTTCCCCGACTACTTCAAGGCACCGGGCCGGATGGATGCGGGCCGCTCGATCAATCCCATCGATCTGCCCAGCGACGAGATCGGCGATCTGCGGGAGCTGGTCCGGCCCGAACCACACATCGACCGGGCCGGACAGAAGCATCCGGACATGACCCTCATCGCCGGGCGTGCCCTCATCGGCCGGCTGCTGTTGGCGCTGAAGGCCACCGGCCACGCGGATCTGCGCACCGGGACTGCCGCGCGTCGGCTCTTGACCGAGGGCGACCGCGTGGTGGGGGTCGAGGCCGAGACCGCTGACGGTGAGGTCCTGCGCATCCACGCCAAGCGCGGCGTCCTGCTGGCCGCCGGCGGTATCGAAGGCAGCGCCGAACTCCGCGAGGCCAACCACACACCGGGTCGCGCGCAGTGGAGCATGGGTCCGCAGGGCGCCAACACCGGCGACCTGATCCGGGCCGCGGTCGCGGTCGGTGCCGACACCGCCCTGCTCGACGAGGCGTGGTGGTGCCCCGGCGTCGAAATGCCCGACGGGTCAGGCGCATTCATGGTCTGTGTTCGTGGCGGTGTCCTGGTCGACCAGGCCGGCAACCGGTACCTCAACGAGTCCCTGCCCTACGACCAGTTCGGCCGCGCCATGATCGCGCACGGCGCCGATACGTCCGTGCCGTCGTACCTTGTCTTCGATTCCGCCGAAGGCGGCCCGGTGCTCCCGTCGATGTCGATCCCCGCGGCCTCCGCCGACGAACACTTCGCCGCCGGCACGTGGGTGGCCGCGGACACCATCGAGGAACTCGCAGAGAAGATCGGCGCGCCCGCCGACACCCTGCGGCACACGGTCGAACGATTCAATGACCAGGCCAAGCGGGGCGTCGACGAAGACTTCCAGCGCGGCGAAGACCCTTACGACACGTTCTTCTGCCCGCCGAATCCGGAGCTTCCGAACGTGGCCCTGCGTCCCATCACGACCGGTCCGTACTACGCGGCCCGCATCATCCTGAGCGATCTGGGCACCAAGGGCGGCGTCCGTACCGACGCCGACGCCCGGGTGCTGCGCACCGATGGGACCGCGATCGACGGTCTCTATGCCGCAGGCAACACCAGTGCATCACTCAGCGGCCCGTTCTACCCGGGACCCGGTGTTCCGCTCGGTACCGCGATGACGTTCTCCTACCGCGCCGTCCAGCACATGCTGGACTGATCGCCGGGTCAGACGAGGTTGTCCTCGACCGTCAACCCGAACGCTCCCCGGCCGAACAGGGCCAGGGCGCGTTCGGGTTCGTTGGCGACATGGACGCTGCCCGCATGGGCGTCCCGCCACGCCCGTTCGATCGGATTACCCCGGGTCAGCGAGTTACCGCCGGACGTCTTGAACAACAGGTCGATGGCTTCGAGCGATCGTTCGACCGCGCGGACCTGGTCCCGACGGGCCCGTAGCCGCATCCACATCGGCAGATCCTCGCCGGCGCGGGCCAGCTCCCACATATCGCGGACGTTGCGGTCCATCTGCAGGATCGCCGCATCGATCTCCGACGCCGCACGCGCCACCGCCACCTGCGCTGCCTGATCCTCGGCGAACCGACCGCCGCCCAGACTGAGCCGCACCCGCTCGCGCATCATCGTCAGATAAGACTCGTGACATCCGGCGACGACGCCCACGATCGGGGCGGCGACGGCCGAGGTGAAGATCGTTGCGAACGGCAATCGGTACAGCGGACCTCCGTTGACCTTCTGTCCCCGACCACGCAACTGGGCGGTCTCGTAGTTCCGGATGGTGCGGTATTCGGGGACAAACGCCTTGGTGACGGTGATCTCGTTGCTGGCCGTCCCGCGCATCCCGACCGCGTCCCACACATCCTTGATGCCGTAGTCGGTCCGCGGCACCAGGACGGTCATGAAATCGACCGGTCTGCCTTCAGCACCGAACACCAGGGCACCGAGCAGCGCCCACGACGCGTGTTCGCATCCCGAGGAGAACCGCCAGCTGCCCGAGAGTTCATATCCGCCGTCGACCGGCGTCAGTTTGCCCACCGGGGCATAGGCCGATGACAACAGCTCCGACGTGCTCTCGCCCCACACGTCGTCCTGGGCCCGCTGATCGAACAGCGCGAGATGCCACGGATGTACCCCCAGCACCGATGCGACCCATCCGGTGGATCCGCAAGCCCCCGCGATGGCCCGGATCACCTCGTAGAACTCCACCGGGTCACTTTCGGAGCCGCCATATCGTTTGGGCTGCAACATTTTCAACACGCCCGCCTGCTGCAGGTCGGTGATGCTCTCGACCGGCACATGCCTCGATTCGTCGACCTCACGTGCCCGGTCGGCGATGGTCGGTAACAACGTGCGAACTGCTTGCAAGACCTCGTTGGTCATGTTCAGAAAACTCCATCGGTGTGTTGCGGGCCCTCCTGACGATGGTAGGCCGGTGCCCGGCACCGAACCTTCGGCGCGGTAGGTCTCGGTTAGTGGGACATGAGCTTTGGATGTGTGCGTGATCACCTAGCGTTTTGAGAACAGCTCTGCAGCCACAACTCTCCATGGAAAGGACGGACGCATCGTGACCACATCGCAGTCCGAATCAGTTGAGATCCGCGAGATCGAGACCGGGGCACCGCCCGCGCGGTTCGCCCGAGGCTGGCACTGCCTCGGCCTTTCCGATTCTTTCCGGGACGGCAAACCCCATGCCATCCACGCTTTCGACACCAAACTGGTGGTGTTCGCCAAGAGTGACGGAGAGCTCGCCATCCTCGACGCGTTCTGCCGGCACATGGGTGGCGACCTGAGCCAGGGCACCATCAAGGGCGACGAGGTGGCCTGCCCGTTCCACGACTGGCGCTGGGCTGCCAACGGTCGCTGTAAGAACATCCCCTACGCCCGTCGGGTACCGCCGGTGGCGAAGACACGGTCGTGGAAGGTGCTCGACCAGGACGGCATGCTGTTCGTCTGGCACGATCCCGAGGGCAATCCGCCGCCGGCCGACGTCACCATCCCCCGCATCGAGGGCGCGCTCAGCGACGAGTGGTCGGATTGGGTCTGGTACCGGATCGAGGTCGACACCAACTGCCGCGAGGTGGTCGACAACATCGTCGACATGGCTCACTTCTTCTATGTGCACTACTCGTTCCCGACGTTCTTCAAGAACGTCTTCGAGGGTCACGTCGCCAGCCAGTTCATGCGCGGACAGGCCCGCGAGGACATGCGCCCGCACGCTGCCGGTCAGCCGAGGATGCTGGGAAGCCGTTCGGAGGCAACCTATTTCGGTCCGTCCTTCATGGTCGATGACCTGGTCTACCAGTATGAGGATCACGACGTCGAGTCGGTTCTGATCAACTGCCACTATCCGGTGAGCGCCGACAAGTTCGTGTTGCAGTACGGCATGATCGTCAAGAAGTCGAGCCATCTCGAAGGCGACGCCGCCGACGAGATGGCCAAGAACTTCGGTGTCTTCATCGCCAAAGGTTTCGAGCAGGACATCGAGATCTGGAAGAACAAGACCCGCATCGAGAATCCACTGCTGTGTGAAGAAGACGGCCCCGTGTACCAGCTCCGCCGCTGGTACGAGCAGTTCTATGTCGATATTGCAGACGTGACACCGGAGATGACCGAACGCTTCGAGTTCGAACTCGACACGACCCGTGCGGTTGAATCGTGGAAGAAGGAAGTGGAAGCAAATCTCGAACGGAAGGCAACCGAGACCGATGCAACCGTTGCAGTGCACTGAGTGCGCAGCTCAGGTCCTGGTCCAGAAGAACAGCTGGGAACACACGTCGGTGCAGTGGAACCCCGCTGCCCGCAGCGCCTGCCGAGATTTCTCGGGTGAACAGTCCGGCGCAGCCCGCCGGTCCGGCGCGCCCCGCGAGCGGTGTCGTTTCCTGACCGAGGCGATCGAGGCCGCGGCGCACGCCGGTTCGGTTGCCGTGCTCGATCCCACACCGGTTCGCCCGCTCGGCTCGCTGCACTGAGTCATTCGCCGGCACAGCAGATTCGCCCGGTAACGCAGATTTGAAGGAGCATGTCTTGATCGACAAGAGTTACTACGGTCCGTGGGCGGTGATCGCCGGCGGTTCCGAAGGTGTCGGCGCATCGTTCGCCGACGAACTGAGCGCGGTGGGGATCAACCTCGTGCTGATCGCCCGCAAGCCCGGCCCGCTCGAGGAAACCGCACAGAAGGCGCGGGCCAACGGCGTCGAGGTCCGCACCCTGGCCCTCGATCTGCTGGCTCCCGACGCCTTCGACCAGATCCGTCAGGCCACCGACGATGTCGAGGTCGGACTGTTGATCTTCAACGCCGGAGCAAACAGCTACGGCCACGAGTTCGTCACCGGCGAACTGGCCGGATTCCAGGGCGTGATCGACCTGAACATCACCTCACAACTGACCCTCTCGCATCACTTCGGTGCCAAGATGAAAGACCGTGGACGCGGCGGCATCATGCTGCTGGGTTCGTTGTCGGGTTACATGGGTGCCGAACATCAGAGCATCTATGCGGCGTCAAAGGCCTTCGGCCGCATCTTCGCCGAGAGCTTGTGGCTCGAACTCGAACCGTTCGGTGTGCACGTGGTCGAACTCGTACTCGGTGTCACCCGCACGCCCGCGATGGTTCGGGCCGGATTGAACTTCGACATCCCCGGTATGAACGTCTCCGAGCCCGAAGATGTTGCGCGCGAGGGACTCGAACACCTCGCTGACGGTCCCCTATGGGTTGCCGGCGGCAACTACGAGGCTGCTCAGAAACGCAACGGCTTCCCGCGGAACAAGCTCGTCAAGGGCGCCGCCGAGAGTATGCGCAAGCTGCTCGGCCGTAGCTGAGCGGTCGGCGACAAGCCCGACCTGAAGTTCGCAGCGATGCCCGGCTCGTCTGTCAGACGAGCCGGGCACACCTGTCTCTGGAGCATGATGGATGCAGGCGGATTCTGGGAAGTCGAGAAGACCATCAACTCGGTCCGCAAGGCCTGCCCCCCCCGTCGAGCGTGCCGAAAACGCCGTTGACCGTGCCCTTATCACCGCCGACCGTGCCAAAGTTGCTCAACTATGAGCGATTTCGGCACGGTCAACGGTCATTTCGGCACCGTCAACGGGTCTGGAACGGTCGGTGATTCACCTGCGATCTCCGGCCACCTGCGTCTGTCACCTCTGCCGATCAGGCCCGCGCGGCGGCGTGAATCAGCTCTTCGCCGGTGGCGTGAACGCTGCCAGCGGTTCAGAACCGGACCAGTCGTGGCCCCAGTAGCTGTCCGCGGTGATTTCCTCGGCCGTGTAATAGCGTTCGTCGACGAGCATGCCCTCGGTACCGAATTCGAGGTCCCAGCCGCCCGGTGCGCGCACGTAGAACGAGACCATCTTGTCGTTCGTGTGACGGCCGAGTGTCGAGGACAGGCTGAAGCCGAGTTTGTTCACCCGGTCGAGGGCCTGACCGACTGCGTCGAGGGTGTCGACCTCGACCATCAGGTGCACCATGCCGGGATCCTGGCTCGCCGGCGCCGGGCACAGTGCGAGGCTGTGGTGACGCTGGTTGACGCCGAGGAACCGCACGCGCCGCGCCGGACCGGGAGCGTCGGGCCCGCCGAGCCGGATGGCCCCACGTGGTAGGAATCCGAGGACCTCGGTGTAGAAGGCGTAGGTCTCGTCGAAGGCCGGCGTGGGGAGCACCACGTGTCCCAGACCCTCTGTACCGGTGACGAATCGGCCGCCGTGCGGAGTGACGACCGGGCTGTGATCGAGCACGGCACCGAAGAAGATCTCGGTCCGGGACCCGGCGGGGTCATCGAATGCGATGACCTGCTCGGCATCGCGGTAACGCGACTCCTCTTCCGAGAGGGTCTCGACCGCGATCCCCGACTTCTCGACCGCTTCGCGTACGCGTTGCAGCGCGAACTGGTCGCGAACCTCCCAGCCGATTGCCAGCGCCTTGTCACTGTCGCCGGGCAACACGATGATGCGGGAGCGGCGCTCGTCGAGCCGCAGGTACAACCCGTCGGGTTCGGGACCCGAACCGGTCGACATGCCCAGACCATCGACGGTGAGCCGGCGCCAACGGTCGATATCGCGGGTCTGGACCCGGAGGTATCCGAGTGCTCGGATGTCAGTCATGGAAGAACCTTTCGGTGGTGCGGCCTTAGATCATCGAACGTTGGGCGCCCTGGGGTTCGCCGCCCATCTGGGTCAGGGCCGAGGCGTGGTAGATCGAGCCCGGAACGTGGATGGCGTGCGCCAGACCGGCGTGGGCGTCGCGCCAGAAGCGCTGCATCGGGGTGCCGAGCTGCAAGGCTCCACCACCCGAGCGCGCGAAGATCTCATCGACGGCACGCACTGCCCGCCAGGCCGCACTGACCTGACTGCGGCGTCCGATGGCACGCAGTTCGAACGAGATCTCCTGGCCCTTTTCTGTCATGTCCCAGAACCGGTCGACGGTATCGAGGATCGCCGCCCGCGATGCCGCGATCTCCGCCGCCGCCTCGCCGATGGCGAAGAGTACGTAGGGATCTTCCTTGATCGCGACGCCGGACACCGTGACCCGCTCACGCTGAGCGTTGATGTGGCAGGCCAGTGCGCCTTCGGCGATACCGATCAGCGATGAGGTGATGCCGAGCGGGAAGATGCACGAGAACGGGAAGTTGTACAGCGGCTGGGTGCGCCCGAACTCCTTGGGTGCCGAGCCGTCGAAGACCTTCTTGGCCGAGAGGGTGCGGTAGGCGGGGATGTACGCGTCCTTGACGATCAGGTCCTTGCTGCCCGTGCCGCGCAATCCGACGACGTTCCAGCTCTCCTGGTCGATGTCGTAGTCCGATCGCGGCAGCAGGACGTGCAGGTGCTGCGGCGGCATCAACGGCTTGCCGTCCTGGTCACCGACGGTCGCACCGATCATGACCCACCCGCAGTGATCGGTACCCGACGAGAACGACCACCGACCATTGAGGATGTAGCCACCGTCGACCGGCTTCGCCACACCCATCGGGGCGTACGGCGAGGCCATCCACATGTCGGGATCCTCGCCCCAGACCTCGTCCTGCGCCTTGCGATCGAAAAAGGCCAGTTCCCAGGGATGTACCCCGACGATGCCGCTCACCCAGCCGGTGGCGCCATCCATGGCGCCGATGCCCATTGCGGTCTCGGCGAACTCGCGCGGATGCGACTCGAAACCGCCGTACTCTTTCGGCTGCAGCATGCGGATCACACCGGCGTCACGCAGGCGCTTCGCCGCGGTATCCGACAGTTGCATCAACCTGTCGCCTTCGGCGCCCTCGGCGCGGATCTCCTCGGCGAACTGCTGAATGTTGTCCAGAACCTGGCCCATGGTCTTCTCGGCTTTCTTGTTCAGTACCCGGGCGAACGCCTGGGCAATGGTTGTGTCAGTGAGGTTTTCGTCGATACGCGGCCTCGCGTATCAGCCGGCCGCCACATCAACGGAGCTGTTGCGCTCTGCCCCGGCCACGTGCTGGGCCGCGATGTATCCGAACACCATCGACGGACCGATGGTTGCTCCGGCGCCTGCGTACTCATTGCCCATCACCGAGGCGGACGTGTTGCCGGTGGCGTACAGGCCGTCGATGACGCTGCCGTCTTCCCGAAGCACCCGACTATGGGCGTCGCAGACCAGTCCGCCCTTGGTTCCCAGATCTCCGGCCTCGCAACGGATTGCGTAGAAGGGCCCCTTGACGATCTCGTCGAGGTTGGGGTTCTTCATGGTCGGGTCACCGTAGTACCGGTCGTAGGCACTGTCGCCGCGACCGAAGTCCTCGTCTTTGCCGGTACGGGCAAATCCGTTGAATCGCTCGATGGTCTTGATCAGTTCTCCGGCCGGGATCCCCACTGCCTGGGCGAGTTCGGTCAGCGTGTCTGCCTTGTGGATGACGCCGGAATCGTAAAACCCCTGCGGGAACGGCATGTTCGGAAGCACCTGGGCAAACGGGTACCGATTCTTGGCCTTGGTGTCCATGATGAACCACGCCGGCACATGGTCGCCCTCGAGCTGATCGTGGACGAAGTTGACGTACGGTCCCGATTCGTTGGTGAACCGGCGACCGGTGCCGTCCACGATGACCGAGGCCGGAATGCAGCGCTCGGACACCAGCGGGATCACCGCACCCATGGGGTGGAACACCGACGGCATCCACCAGGCGTCATCCATCAGGTCGACAGCGGCACCGAGGCGCTGGCCGGCGATGATGCCGTCGCCCACATTCTCCTTTGCGCCCGCGCTGATGTCGGGTGCACCGTTGGCCGGCAGGTATTTCGCACGCATCTCTTTGTTGTGGTCGAACCCTCCGGTCGCCAGCAGCACACCCTTGCGGGCACCGATGCGGACGGTCTGGCCATCACGGTCGGCGACCACACCGATGACGGTGCCATGGTCGTCGGTGATCAGCTCGATCATGGACGTCTTGAGCCACAACGGAACACCGGCGTCCTTGAGTACCATGCGCAATCGGGCGACCAGCGCGCGGCCACCGGTTGCCATGTGTCGACGCCGGATGACGTTGGACGCCACGCGCCACGCGGCGACAAGCGAGGCCTTACGCCCTGCCCAGGTCCGCTTGACCATGGCCAGATCGTGGTAGTCCTTCGAGGTCACCCACAGACCCATCGGGCCCTTCATGCTGTTGGGACGCTGGAACTTCTCGTCCTCCTTCAGCGCCCGGGTGTCGAACGGCTTGCACTCGATGGTGCGCCCCAGCGCACTTCCGCCTTCGAACTCGGGATGGTAATCGGAGTAGCCCTTGACCCAGTACATTTTCATGTGCGGGCTGGCCTCGAGCAGGTCCATCAGCTCCGGGCCGTTGTCGACGTAGGCGTCGAGCCGGTCCGCGGGCACCTTGCCCTCGGTGATGACATCGAGGTAGCGGCGGATCGAACTACGGCTGTCCACTGCACCTTTGGCGCGCAAGGTCGGAGCATTGGGGATCCAGATCCCACCACCGGAGATCGCGGTCGACCCGCCGTACTTGCGGCCCTTGTCGATGATCAGGGTGTCGAGGCCACGGTGGGCTGCAGTGATACCCGCAGCCATGCCTCCGCCTCCGCTGCCGACGATGAGGAAGTCGACCAGATGGTCGAAGTCCTCGTGTGCGTTGAGGTTGTCCGTCATCTGGTTGTCCGTCATCGTGATGTCCTGTCTGTACGGGTGAGAAACGCCAGCACGGCGCTGAGCCAGGCCTCGCGGGCCTCGATCATCGTCCAGTGCCCACACTTGGGGAAAACGTGGAGTTCGGCGTTGGGGATGTCTCGCATCGGCAACATGGCCATGTCGACGGGGCTGACCCGGTCGTCGCGACCCCAGGTGAGCAGCGTCGGCGCGGTGATCTTGGCCAACCGGGCCCAGTACGGCGTGACGTCCGAGGCGGCGGCAGCGGCCATGCTGGCACCGAATGCCTTGCTGCTGTACATCCGTCGAGCGATTTCGAGTGTGGTCGGTTCGGTCGCCAGGGCCCACCGTTCCTCGATCAGTTCCGGGGTGACCAGTGCCGGGTCATGGACCATCGAGAGCAGCCAGCGGACCAGACCATCGCGGGTCGGGTTGTCGGTGAATTCCATCAACAGCTTGATGCCTTCACTCGGACCCGACGAGAAGACGTTCTTGCCCATGCCGCCGATCGTGACCAGTTTTGCGACGCGCTGCGGTTCATCGAGCGCGACCTTGGTCGCGATGATGCCGCCCATGGAATTGCCGATCATGTCGACCGCACCGAGCCCCAGGCCATCGAGGAACTGCCCGACTGCTGATTGCGCCATCATCATCGGGTGGCCCTCACCTGGGTCACTCACGCCGAACCCCGGGAATTCCAGGACCAGGCAACGGAAGTGCTCGGCCAGATCGGCGAGCACACCGCGATAGTTGCGCCAGCCGGTGACGCCCGGGCCGGATCCGTGCAGCAGCAGCAATGGAGGGCCGACGCCGGCCTCGTGATACCGCAGGACCCCGAGACTCGTCTCGAGCTCCCTGCGGGTGCCCTCGTAACTCACGTCTGTGGTCATGAAGGAGACGTTGCCAGGACGTAACGCCGCTCACAGAAATCGTCCCGTTCAGCGAGATCGGGCATCGGCGGTGAACTGACCATCTTGCCTTCTTCCACTCAGCGAGACGACGCTACGGAGTGCCCCGAGGCCGGTCATACGCTCGCAGACATCAGCTGGAGTCGAATCACCGACCACACAACGGAATCCGAGGTGGATCAGATGTCGATCGAAACGATGTCACAGGCCGAGATGCGCAGCGCGCTGGGCCAGTTCGCAAGTGGCGTGACCGTCGTGACGGGCATGGACGACGAGGGGCCGATCGGGTTCGCGTGTCAGTCGTTCGCGTCGGTGTCACTCGAACCCCCGCTGATCCTGTTCTGCGCCGACCACCGCGGCCGGTCCTGGCCCCGGATCCGCAACACCGGCCGGTTCAGCATCAACGTGTTGCACGAGGAGCAGACCGATCTCTGCGCGCGGTTCGGAGGTCGCGCCGGCCGCAAGTACGACGAGCTCGAGTGGGAACTGTCGAAGTGGGGAACCCCCTCGCTACCCGGCGTGCTGATGCGGGTGCACGCCGAGGTTCATGACGTCCACACCGCCGGAGATCACGACGTGGTCATCGGCCGCGTCCTCGAATTCGAGTCGGTGACCGAGGAGCGTCCCATGATCTTCTTCCGCGGCAAGTTCGGCATCGAGACGCCCTCGACGTTGCTCCGCGCCTGAGCCGACAGCGCCGGAACCGGTTACCGCGCTAGAGCCATTGTTCCGACTCGACGGTCAGCAATCGATCAAGAGCTTCCGACGACCACGTCTTCTCCGGCGCGGGCACGGCTTTGCGGGTGCGCCGCGGGGAGTCTGCTTCTGGGTACAGCACCTTGGACACTTCCCGGGCCGCGTGGACGACCAGCGGCGCAACCCTTTTGAGCTGTGATGTACGCGCGTCGCCGCTGAGGGAGATCGCGGCGACCGGGCCGTCATAGCTGCGGATTGCGACACCGACACACGCCACGTCACGCACCGCCTCGCCTCGTTCGAACGCCAGACCGCTGCCCTGCCGGATGCGGTTGAGTTCTTGGTGCAATGTCGGCAGATCCGTGATGGTCCGTTCGGTGCAGCGCCTCAGCAGATGCGGATACAGCGCATCGATTCTCTCCGGGTCCATCCAGGCAAGCATCGCTTTACCGCCGGCGGTGGAATACGCCGGGGCCCGGCCGCCGACCCGAGAGGGCAGCGTGGAGGCGAACCGCCCACCGACCTTGTCCAGGTAGACGCTCTCGTTGCCGTCGAGCACGGACAGGTGCACCACCATCCCGGTCTGCATGTGCAGGTCGTGCAGAAGCGGAGCTGCCGCTTCCCGAAGTTGGGCGTGCCCCCCGTCGCCGCCCCCGAGTCCGATGGCGCGACGTCCCAGGCTGTAACCGAACGAGGCATGTTCCACCCAGTTCAGGCGGACCAGCTGATCCAGGATGCGATGCACCGTGGAGCGCGGCAACTGCGTACGGCAGGCGACCTCCTCGAGCGTCAGTCGCGTCGTCGGGCCGTCGAACGCGTCCAGGATGAGTGTCATGCGCTCGACCATCGACGGCGGCAAATCGCGCCGTGGGGTCTTGGTCGGGACGGTAGTAGCCGTGTCAACTGTCATCGGGCCTCCAAACGAACCTGGCCAGCTGTAGGCCATGGCGACAAAACTGAAATGAATTCTCATTATCGTAGCAGCAGTCCCGGTGACCGGGAAGCAATTGCCGCCGGGGGGTAGCTCGCGATCCTCGGCATGCACCTTCCGGTCACTGCAGAAAAATTGCCCGAAGCACACGACAGACCCGCTCCTCTCAGGAGCGGGTCAGTCGTGCACGGATACCGAGGGTCAGGCGAAGGCGTCAGCGGCCTTCACCGGGGGTTGCAACTTCGCAGCTGCGCCGCGAAGGAGCAACACACCCATGAGACCGGCGAGGGCTCCGGCCACCGCCAGGGCCGAGAAGGCATAAACGAAACCCTTTTCCGGGTACAGCCCATACGAACCCAGCATGATCAGGCCCGGGATCGCCAGGATGCTGAGCATCACCTGACTGCCTACTGCACTGCCCATCGACCCGGAAAGATTGAGCATGCCGCCGCCGATCCCCTGATCCTCGGCAGGCACCGTGCGCATTATCAGGTTCGGCAACGACGCCGACGCAGATCCCAGGCCCAGCCCCATCACGAACTGGCCGACCAGCAACTGTGGTGTCGTATCGTGCATCACCGCAATGAGAATCGACCCCACAGCGAGAAAGAACCCACCGAACGCGAGCATCGGTGCCGGCCCGAAACGCTTACTGAGGTGCCCACTGACCGGGCCGGCGATCATCGATGCGACGCCGGTCGGCACGGTGTAGAACGCCACCCCCAGAGCGGTTGCGCCGAACCCGTAACCGAGCCCCAAGTCGGCTTTGGTCATGACCATCATCGGAATCAGCATCGAGTGGCTGATCAGGACGAACTGCACAAACGCACTACCCGCCAACGCCTTTGCAACCGGCGCGTGCAACAGCAGATCCAGGTCGATCAGCGGTTCCTGCGGCTTGCGCTCGTAGTACAGCCAGGCCGCGAGAATCACCACACCGGCCCCAATGCACAGCAGGGTCTTCGGGGAGGTGTATCCCCAGGCGTTCATCTTGCCAAGTCCGAACAGCACCACGAACGCGCCGACGGCGAGGATCGCAGCGCCGACCACATCCAGCCGAGACCTGGTGCGCAGGGTCGATTCGGGCACCAGGATCGCAAAGGCGATGCCTGCCGCGGCGACATGGATCAGCTGGGCCCAGAACACGCCGGTATAGCCGAAATGGTCGATCAGATAGCCGCCGATGATCGGGCCGAGAATTGTGCTCGCGCCCATTCCGGTCGCGACGAAGCCAACAGCGACGGGAATCATGCTGCGGGGCATGATGTCCCGGATCAAACCGTAGGCGAGTACCAGGATCGCCATGCCGATGCCCTGCATGCCGCGACCGACCAGGAACAGCGCGAAGTTCGGCGCCACCGCGGCCACGAGGGCGCCGACACCGAAGATGACCGAACAAAACAGCATCACGCGCTTCTTGCCGTAGATATCGCCGATCTTGCCGACGATCGGCGTGGCTGCACCCAGGAGCAGTGTCACGATCGTGATGACCCAGCCCACCTCCGTCGTGACGAAGTGCCGGCCGATCTCCGGCAATGCCGGGGTGACGAAGTTGTAGGCGAGCGGGATGACCTCGACCAGCAGGATGATGACCGCCAGCAGCGCCAACGATTTCCGACGGGTCAGGGGCGCACGCTCGGCCTCCCCAGATGAGAGGGGCAGCAGGTTCATATGTGTTCGACTCCGAATTAGAGGGGTAGACAAGCTGCCCAAAGGTGACAGCCGTCACGTGATACCGGCCACACGCTCCCACTGACCGAGATCCGGGTCGTGCCACTCTCACGTCGGCGCATCAGTGTGACGTCTAACCCGCAGTTCAGCATCGAAGAATTCGCCCATCGGCGACCAAAGGCCCAGGTGGGCATGGGCTCACATGCCTCGCCCCGCCGAACGAGGCGGAATGCAGCTCGCACTGGCCGGATCACCCTCGTCCCGGTCAGTGAGACCGTGAAACCCCCTCGCTCCCTTGGATAAAACTAGAATGAATACTAGTTTTGAAGCGTCACGAAATTTATGAGGAGCTCAACATGGTGGAATCACTCGATCTGTCCGGCCGCACAGCCGTCGTCACCGGCGCGGGCGCCGGGCTCGGGCGTGCAGAGGCACTCGCGCTCGCCGAGGCAGGCGCCGCTGTCGTCGTCAACGACATGGGCGAAAACGCGCACGTCGTCGCCGAGGAGATCAAGGCCGCCGGTGGTCAGGCAGTGGCCCTGACCGGCGATGTCTCCGATTGGTCGCTCGGCGGGCGTCTCGTCGACACCGCAGTTTCCACCTTCGGATCGTTCGACATCCTGGTCAACAACGCCGGGATCGTGCGCGACAAGATGATCTTCAACCTGTCCGAGTCCGACTGGGACGACGTGATCCGCGTCCACCTCAAAGGCCACGCCGCCACCTCCCGCGCAGCGGCCGTCCACTGGCGCGCTGCCAGCAAGGCGGCGGGCGCACCGGTGTTCGGTCGGGTCATCAACACCTCCTCGGAGGCATTCCTCTTCGGTGCCGCCGGTCAGCCCAACTACTCCGCGGCCAAGGCCGGGATCACCGCGCTGACGCTGTCGACCGCACAAGGCCTGTCGCGCTACGGAATCCGCGCCAATGCCATCTGCCCGCGGGCCCGTACCGCGATGACCGCCCAGGCCTTCGGAGAGAACACCGGAACCGCCGACCTCGATCCGCTCGCTCCCGAACGCGTGGCAACCCTGGTTTGTTACCTCGCCTCTCCCGCGTCCGACGAGATCAACGGACAGGTGTTCGTGGTCTACGGAAAGATGGTCGCGTTGATGGAAGCACCCAAGGTGGAGAACCGTTTCGACGCTGCGGGCTCGGCGTTCTCCGTGGAAGAACTCAATGATCAGCTCACCCCGTATTTCTCGGGACGCGGTCCGTACGAGACCTACGCCGCCTACAGCGTCGCCGGTCTGGAGAAGGTCGCGTTGGCAACCGAGCCCGCCGGCGTCTGAGCCCGAGCACCGGAGTACTTGCGGCCGGCCCGCGCCATCGACCCGGTATGCGCCCCGTTGCCACTGAGCGGGACGGCGATTGACCCTCGCCCGCTGCCGGCCGCAAGCTCTGATTCATGTCGCAGGCTTCTCCCCCACCGCACTCGTTATCGGCTGCCGAAGCTGTCCTCGCCATCGAGGAGATCAAGCGGGTCTTCGCGGCCCGGCTCCGGTGCATGGACACCAAACAGTGGCACGAGTACGCGCCGCTGCACACCGACGACGTCGTGAGCGAGACGTGGGGCGGCCTGCCGGCAGACAAACAACCCCGCACCGGCGACACCGCGAACCGCATTGTCGGCAAAGAGAAGCTGGCCGAGGCGATCCGCAACCTGCTCGACGGACCGGTCAGCGTCACGACCGCTCACCACGCTCACACCCCGGAGATCGAACTGACCTCCGACACCACCGCCCGAGGTATCTGGGCGATGGAAGACATGCTGTGGTGGCAAGACGGTGACGAAGAGCTACACCTTCACGGCTACGGCCATTACCACGAGGAATACCGCAAGGTGGACGGACGGTGGCTGATCAGCTATCGAAGCCTCACCCGCCTGCGGGTCGACTCATCACCCGGATTCTTCCGCTTCATGAAAGCACTGTGACCTCATGAAAGATCATGCCTCCGCACTCTTCGAGCCGCTGAAGATCCGCTCGCTCGAGCTCGCCAATCGGATCGCGATGTCGCCGATGACCCGATCGTCCTCGCCCGCAGGCGTTCCCGGGCCCGATGTCGCCCAGTACTACGCACGTCGCGCCGAGGGCGGCACCGGGTTGATCGTGACCGAGGGTGTCGCCATCGAACATCCGTCCGCCGTGGACAACGACAACGTGCCGCACATGTACGGTGACGACGCGCTGGCCGGCTGGCGCGCGGTGGTCGAGGGCGTGCACGCGGTCGGCGGCAAGATCATTCCGCAGCTCTGGCATGTCGGGCCGCTCTGGGGTGCCATGGGCAAGGTCGACCCGGCGATCAAGCCGATGCGCCCGTCCGGGCTGTGGGGTCCCGTCGGCGTCACGTCTTACACCGACGAATATGTCACGGGTGCAATACAACCGACCGCGCCGATGACCGAAGAAGACATCGCCGACGTCATCGACGCCTATGTTCGAGCCGCACGCAATGCCGTCGCAGCCGGGTTCGACGGGATCGCCCTGCACGGCGGCCACGGCTACCTCCTCGACTCGTTCGTCTGGCACGGCACCAACACGCGTGACGACGCGTGGGGCGGAGACCTGTTGGCCCGCAGCCGCTTCCCGGTCGAGGTCGTCACCGCGATCCGGGCGGCCATCGGTGACGAGCTCCCGATTTTCTACCGTTTCTCGCAGCACAAGCAGCAGGACTACACCGCCCGTATCGCCGAAACCCCCGACGAGCTCGGTATCGTGCTCGGGGCGCTCGCCGATGCCGGTGTGGACGCGTTCGACGCCAGCAACCGGCGTTTCGACGCACCGGTTTTCGACGGCAGCGACGTGTCGCTGGCCGGATGGGCCAAGAAGCTCACCGGCGCCCATTCGATGGCGGTCGGCAGTGTCGGTCTCGGGAAGTCGCTGCGCGACAGCCGCGTCGACGGAGCGGCCCCGGTCGTCGACAACATCGGCGACGTGGAGCAGCGCATCGGTTCGGGTGAGTTCGACATCATCGCGATCGGGCGCCTGCATCTGGCAGACCCGGCGTTGGCAACGACGCTTCGCACCGGCGCACCGTTGACCGCGTTCAACCGAGCTGTCCACGAAGGCAGCCTTCTCTGAAAGCTTTACCGCCGATCCCGTGTCGTCTCCGGGATCGGCGGTAATACCCAACCGCTCAGTTCGCCGCAGCGGCGATACCCGCACGCCTGCCGAAGTAGCTGCCATCGCCGAGTGAGGCACCGCTGGCGTACCCACCGGCACACACCCCGGCGGTGGACCGACCCGCTGCGAACAGGCCCGGGATCGGGTCACCGGATACGTGCAGCACCTCGGAATCGAGGCCGGTGCGCAGGCCACCCAACGTGAATCCGCCGGTCATGCCCCGCAGATCGATGGCCGCAATCGGCGACCCGATCGGCTTGACCCATTCGGCCTTCTTGCCGAACGACGGGTCCTCACCCTCTGCCGCATGCCGGTTGTACAGTTCGACCGTTGCCTGCAGAGCCCCTGCCGGAAAGCCGATTTCGGCTTCGAGTTCTTCAACGGACTCGGCAACCCAGGTCGGCTGCCGCCGCAACTGGGGACTCGACGTCGGTCGCGTCAGTGCTTCCTCATAAGCCGCCTCGTCGATGACGAGGAACGCCTCATTCTGGTTCTCGATCAGAACTGCCTGACCGACCCGTCCCGGATAGGTGTCTTCGTTGATGAATCGCTGGCCGCGCCCGTTCACCAGGATGCCCCGGATGAACAATTGCGGGTCGCAGAAGAAGGCGACCTCGGTGGCGTCCATGTGTGCCAGGTCGGCACCGAGCGATTGCGCCATGCGGATCGCGCGGCCATCGTGTTCCTCGATCGAGGCGGCCGGGCGATTGATCAGCCGAGGCGCGAACGACTCGACCATCGTGGTGTTGTAGGCGAAGCTGCCGGTGGCGAGCACCACGCCCTTTCGGGCGCGCACCGCGACACTGCGGCCATACTGTTTGGCCTGCACACCGACCACACGTCCGGCGTCGTCGATGATCAAAGCCTCTACGCGCATGTCGTATTCGGCCCGAACCCCGAGATCGGTGGCCTTGTCGGTGAGCGGCTTCATCAACATGTAACCGCCGCCCTTCTCGGCACTGACGTGCTTGTCTTTCATCTGCGGTACATGACCGCGGGGCGCCGGTGGGATGGTCGCGTTGAACGGCGCCGCATTCTCCCCTCCGGTGTACTGCAGACCGTCATCACCCGGTGGCTCCCAACCGGGTTCACCCCAGAAGCTCTCCTTGAACGGAACACCGCATTCGTCGACGAGCCAGTGATAGTGGTCGACACTGCCCTCGCAGTAGAGGTCGATCTTTGCCTCATCGACACCAGGTCCCAACGCGGCTTTCATGAAGGCCTTCATGTTGTCGACGGTGTCGTCGAATCCGCAGGCCTTCTGCAACGGGGTGCCGCCACCCATGTAGATGAACCCGCCGGACATCGCCGCGGCACCGCCCCATCCCCCGGTCCGTTCGAGCACCAGGACCTCGGCACCGGCCTGCGCCGCGCCCACCGCCGCTGCCGCCCCGGCCACGCCGAAACCGGCGATGACCACGTCGGCCTCAAAGCCCCACTCGGTGATCTCGCCCGCCGGGATGGGCTTGATGGATGAACTGTCGGCCATATGCTATCTCCTCACGAAAAACGCTGTAACACCTATGTGTTACGCACTTTCCGAGCCGCCGACAGCCGAGATCCCGGCCAACGGGAACCCCGCCCGCTCCCAAACGCGCCATCTTTACGAAGACGCGCCACCTACAACCGGCGCGTCTTCGTAAAGGTGGATCGTTTGAAGTTGACGGGGGCGGGAGGACTCAGGACAGCCGCATCGAGCCCGTCTCGAGATACCGCTGCTGGAATGCGAAGGCCTCTCCCAGGAGGTGCGGTGTCTGTCCCGCACCGGGCACCGCTTCGGCCCGGTTCAGGTAGTCGTGCAGCAGCGGACGGAAGTCCGGGTGCGCGCAGTTGTCGATGATCACGCGGGCCCGGCGCCGCGGCGACAAGCCGCGCAGGTCGGCCAGACCCTGCTCGGTGACGATCACCTGGGTGTCGTGTTCGGTGTGGTCGACATGCGGCACCATCGGAACGATGGCAGAGATGGCACCGCCGCGGGCGGTCGACGGGCTCAGGAACATGGAGACGTAGCCGTTGCGGGTGAAGTCTCCCGAGCCGCCGATGCCGTTCATGATCTTCGTGCCCATGACGTGCGTCGAGTTGACGTTGCCGTAGATGTCGGCTTCGAGCATGCCGTTCATCGCGATGATCCCGAGCCGGCGGATCACCTCGGGGTGGTTGCTGATCTCCTGCGACCGCAAGGTGATGCGGGTGCGGTAGAAGTCGACGTTGGCAGTCAGCTCTTCCATACCGGCTTCGCTGAGCACCAGGGCGGTCGACGACGCGTGGGCGACCGTTCCGTCCTTGATCAGGCGGAGCATGCCGTCTTGAAGGACTTCGGAGTAGCAGTTCAGACCCTTGTACGGTCCGCGGTCCAGTCCACCGAGCACGGCGTTGGCGACGTTTCCGATACCGGCCTGGAGCGGCAGGAGTGTGTCGGCGGGCAGGCGGCCCGCGCGCACCTCGTAATCGAGGAAGTCCAGGACGTGGCCGGCGATGGCCTCACTGACGGCGTCCGGCGCGGTCACCGGGCTGGCGCTGTCCCGGCAGTTGGTTTCCACGACGGCGACAACCTTGGCCGGATCGACCCGGAAGGTGGTCTGGCCGATGCGGTCCTCGACATGGGTGATCTGGAGGGGTTTGCGATTCGGCGGGAGCGCGGTGCCGTAGTAGACGTCGTGCATGCCCTCCATCGCCTCGGGCACCCAGGAGTTGACCTCGAGGATGATCCTGTCTGCGACGTCGAGCCAGGTCTTGTTGTTGCCGATCGAGGCGGCGGGGATCAGTTCACCGGACTCGGTGATGCCGGCGATTTCGACGATGGCCACGTCGACGTTGCCGTAGTAGCCCTCCCACACCTGTTGCGCGACGTGCGAAAGGTGGATGTCGACGTAGTCCATCCGGCCGTCGTTGATGCGCTGACGGGCCGTCGGCTCCGCCTGGTACGGCATCCGCAGAGCGATTCCGTCGACCTCGCAGAGAATCCGCTCGGCCTCGGACGCCACCGAGGCGCCGGTCAGGAGATTGATCGTGAAGTCCGATCCATTCTCGCGGGTGTGCTCAATGCGTTCAGCCAGGGCCGGGATGGTGGCCTTGGGCGTGCCTGCGCTGCCGAAGCCACTGATGGCGACGGTCTCACCTGGGTGAACGAACGACACGGCGTCGGCAGCGGACATCACTTTCGAAGCAAACGCAGCACTTCGAATACGACCCGAGGTCGTGGGCTCACCTGATGTGGTCACGGCAACAGGATAAGCACCACACTTCGCGAGGATCTGGCCACATTCCGTGCGAACGAACCACAGTGGCGTGGTATAAGCAACCGGCGATCCGCAATCCACAATACGCTCCACTTGCCCGTGATCGCTTCGGGGTACACGCCGATCAGACGCAGTAAATCAAGCGAATTGTGGACGCGGTGACATCCCCGACGTCTTCCCAACTGTGCCCGTGGTCACACTCCGGACAACATTCGGGTTCGAACCCGGCCGCTTGGGGAACCCACCCATCGACGGACGCCTGACCAGGGGTTCAACAGGAGCATTCGGATCGTCACATGGAGGGAGTGAGCATGACTGAGGACAACAGGGCCGACCAGGCCCGCAAAGGTCTTTTCGATTCCGTGAAGGGCAAGGCCAAGGAAGTGGCCGGCGCCGTGACCGGGAACGATTCACTGACAGCCGAGGGGCAACTGGAACAGACCCAGGCCCAAAAACGCAAGGAAGCCAACGCCCAGGAGGCCGTCGCCGCGGCGGAGGCCAAGCAGGCTCAGCGCGAGGCCGCCGAGGCCCGTGTCGAGAGTGCACAGGAACGGGCTGAGGTGGAAGCACAGGCTGCGAGCACCGAGCGCGTGGCCGACACGATGAAGCAGGCCCAGAAGGGCGCGGCTGCCCAGCAGGCGGAGCACATGCGCGAGGTCGAACAGGCACAGGCGGAGCGTGACGCCAAGGCCAAAGAACATCAAGCCCGAGCCGAAGAGCAGGCCGAGGTCGCCGAGGCGACCAATGAAGTTGTCGATGCAGTCGACGAACACAAGGAAGCGACCGACGAAGCGAAGCTGGCCAATGCCGAGGCCGAGCGGCTACGACGCCAGGCGGAAAACCTCACCGATCAAGCCGATCTTCCGTAGACCGACCGACCCCCCCACCGATATCGAGGAGAGTGCAGATGAACATCATCGAACTACCGTTGGTTGTGCTACGAACCCAGTATCGAATCGCCCGAATCCCGTTGCAGCTCTTCGAGAACAGAGTCGTCTCGCGACTGGACTCCGATGCCGCCGCCCGGCTCCTGTATGAACGTTCGCTGGGCGTTCTCGACTCGACCGTCGGGAATCTCCTGGGGGACAAATCAATCGAGATGCGCGGATCGGCGCTGACCGAACGCAGTGAGGCCCTCGGACGCGCGTCACAATTGGAAGCCGAAGCCGAACGTACGCGCCAGCAGGCCACCGCCACGCTGAAAGCCAAGGCCGACAACGCCATCGAAGACCGGAAGGTGGCGCGCGAAAACAAGCAGGCGGAGATCCAGGAGGCCGAACAGCAGGCGGCGGAAGACAAACGAGCCGCTGCGGCGAAAGCGCGAGAACGCACCACCGAAGCCCACCAGGAGGCCGACGAACTCGCCGCCAAGCGCAAACAAGAGGTCGAAGCCGCCAAGCGGGATGAGCAGGCCAAGATCAATGCGGCTGAACTGAAAGCGACCGCCGCCGCTGCCGCAAAAGCAAGGGAAGCAGCAGCCAAGCGGAACGCCGCGGAAACCGATCGCGACCAGGCCGACCACATCGAGAAACTCGCCGACGCCGAAAAGGAAAAACGTCAGGCGGACCGCGCCAACAACAAAGGCTGACGCCCGACGTTTGGAAGGATCAGGCCTTCGTCTGGAAGAGGGCTTCGGCGCCCAGTGTCCGCCGCAGTTCGCGCAATAAGTCCTCTTCCTCTGCACAAACGAGCTCGGTCGAACTCACGAAGGCTCCTTCTCACGAAAGAGCACCAGGTGCTCGTGATACAGCACGCCATCGCGGATATCCCCGGTCGCGGTGAACCCGGTGTCGTCGCGGTAGTCCAGATGTGCGCCGGTCACGGTATACGCACCGGTGTAGGCGCCGGCGGTATTTCCTCGTGCCTCTTCATAGCGTCCGTTCGGAAGCAATTCCTGTCGTATGTATCCGTCTGCCGTGACCCACATTCCGACGACGTCGAGGTTTGCGGTCGATGCGTTGCTCATGCCACTCCCATCCCTGAATCCATATGTTTCCACTCCTTCTCACCAGCTGACACGGAGTTGAGATGATTCGAGAGTATGGCGAATCCGAAGATTGAACATGGGTGCATTGCACCCATGTTCAACCCAATCCGCCTCAGCCAGAGGAGGGTCAACCCGCAACGACGCCGGCCGACTGTGGTCGATACGTGACCGTGGGATATCCGCTGGTCGGGTCGATGGTCACGTCCGCCCGGACCTGATACACCTGCTCCACCAACTCCGCGGTGATCACCTCGGTGGGGGTGCCCACAGCAACCACCCGGCCCTGGGCAAGGACCATCACCCGATCACAGAACATCGCCGCCAGATTGAGGTCGTGCAGTGCGATGTAGCTGGTGACGGGCAGTTCGGCCACCAACGCCAGGATGTCGAGCTGATGCCGGATGTCGAGATGATTGGTCGGCTCGTCCAACAACAACTCATCCGGTTCCTGCGCAAGAGCCCGCGCGATCTGCGCGCGCTGACGTTCACCGCCGGAAAGGCTGTGCCACAGCCGGTTCGACTTCGACGTCATACCGGTACGCTCGAGCGCCAGCTCGACGGCCGCATCGTCCGTGGACTCGTCGCCACCGAAAACTCCCCGGTGCGGAATGCGGCCGAGCCGGACTATGTCGAGAACAGTTATGTCGACCTCGGTGTCGGAATGCTGATCGACCATTGCCACCCGGCGGGCGACCTGACGTCGTCGCATACTTCTGATCTCGAGGTCGTCGAGCAGAACACGACCCGCATCCGGTTGCGCGATGCCGCTCAGTACCCGCAGCAGCGACGACTTTCCGGAGCCGTTCGGACCGAGCAGTCCGATGGTCTCACCCTTGACGGTCTCGACGGACACCCCGTCGAGAACGATCCGACCGCCGCGGCTCCATCCGATATCTCTGGCGCACAGGGTCATTGGCTCGACCTCATCCGGAAGAGGATCAGCGCGAACGCCGGGACACCGATCAGGGCCGTGACCACTCCGACCGGAACCTCCTGCGGCGCAAAGACCGTACGGGCCAGGGCATCGACCCACACCATGAAGATCGCGCCGGCCACCGCAGCAGTAGGAAGCAGACGGTCGTGTCGGGGTCCGACGAGGAAGCGGGCGGCGTGCGGCAGGACGAGGCCGACGAACCCGATCGCCCCGGCGGCGCTCACCAGGGTCGCGGTGACGAGTGCCGTGATGCCGAGCAACAGAATCCGGATCCAACGGACCGAGATGCCAAGGGACGCAGCAGCAGTATTGCCGAAGGTGAAGGCGTCGAGCGCGGCCGACTGCGTCAGGCACACCAGTAGGCCCACCACCGTGACCGTGCCGCAGAGCAGGACGCTCGCCCAGTCGGCCCCCGACAGCGAACCGAGTAGCCAGAACAGCACACCGCGGGTCTGTTCGGCGTCCGCCGAGGAGATCACGATGAACGACGTCAGCGCCGAGAACAGCTGTGTGCAGGCCACTCCCGCCAGTACCACCCGCGACATTCCACCGCCCGCGCCGGCGGCCAGCAACATCACCAGAGCGAATGACAGGACTGCCCCGAGAAACGCACCCACCGACAGCGACACCGCGCCGGCGCCGAGTCCGAGGACGACGATCACCACCGCGCCCGTGGACGCCCCGGACGAGATACCCAGGACAAACGGGTCAGCGAGCGGATTGCGCAGCAGCGACTGCATGATCGTTCCGCACAGCGCCAGACCGGCACCGCAGATGGCCGCGAGCAGGGTGCGCGGCAGCCGCAGCTCCCACACGATGCCGTCCTTGATCCTGCTCACCCCGGAGTCACCGAACCCGAGATGGTCCAGAACCACCCGATAGACGTCGCCCATCGACAGGCCGGCCGGACCGATGGTGATGACGATGGCAATGGACACCGCCAGCACCGCCAGGCCGACCAGCAGCAGAATCCCGAGAACGGGGGCCGAATCTGTCGGTGCCGGTCGGACCCCGCGGTGGGTGCCGGCCGCGGTCAGCGCGCCAGTCCCCACTGCTCGAGTGCGGCCGCGGTCTTCTCCACGCCGTCGATGGTGCGGATCGAGGGATTCAGGTCGGCTCCGTTGACCACGATGTATCGCTTGTCGCGGACGGCGCTGAGCCGCTGGGTAACCGGGTTCGATTCGAGGAACGCGATCTTGCTGTCGAGTGCGTCGCCATCGACACTACGCCGGCTGAGGTCGGCGAGCACGAGGGCGGTGGGATCGCGATCGAGGATGCTCTCCCAGCTGACCTGCGGCCATTCGTTGGTGGTGTCGGCGAAGATGTTCTCGGCGCCAATGGAATTGGTGATGATGCCCGACGAACCGCAGCAACCGGCCATGTACGGGGTTTTGGTGTCGGCGAACCAGTAGGCCAGCGACACACCGGCGGCGTCCACCGATCCCGTGGCCTTCTCGAAACGTTGCTGCAGTTCGGCGACAAACGCCTCACCGCGCTCGCGGACGTCGAAGATGGCCGCTAGGTCTCGGATTTCCTTGTAGACGGTCTCGATCCGCAACGGATCGGTGCGGGCGCCGTCCGCGTTGACGCTGGCGGCGGTCTTACCGTCGCAGTCCGTGGGCGAGAGGTAGGTGGGCACGCCGAGCTGTTCGAACTGGTCGCGGTCGGCAACACCACCGGGTCCGAGTGTGCCGCCGAAAGATGCTGAGACGAAGTCGGGTTCGGTGTCGAGGACCACTTCGAAGGACGGATTGTTGTCCGCCAGACGCGGCACGTGGGCGTTGTCGGCGGCGAGGTTCTCACGGACGGGATCGGTCCAGGTGGCCGTGCCGACCATTCGATCCGCGAGTCCGAGCGAGAGAAGGATCTCGCTGGAGCCCTGGTTCAGCGACACCGCGCGCTGCGGCGGCGCATCGATGGTGACGGTATGACCGCAGTTCTCGATGGTCAACGGGAAGTCGAACCCGCCCGAAATCGTCTCCGACGCTTGCTCATCCGCCGTGGACGAACATGCCGAGAGCAGCAGGATCGAGGTGATGGTGAAGGTGGTGGCAGCAATGTGCCGCCAAGACTTGCGCATGAAACGGTAACTCCTACATCAGGGCCCAGTCGCGGAGCCGAGGAACTTCTGACCGATCGATGAGTAACCGGACTTCGGCCCGTCAAGGCCGTCACCGTTGCGCGTCAGTCCCGGATTCACACCGGGTTCCCTCGCCGATCGTGGCCGCATGGGCGGCCTCGGCAACCATATACGGCGCTCACCCGTCAGTGGTCATGCGGCCTACTCCCCCGGCCGGGCTATTCAGTGGAGGCGTGTACGACCATGACCGGGCAGGGCGCGGTGTGAAGAACGGCCTGGCTGACCGAGCCGAGGAGCAGCCCGCGGAATCCGCCGCGGCCCCGGCTTCCGACCACGACGAGTTGGGCGTCGCGGGCCGTGTCGATGATGTAGGGCGCCGGCGCCTGGACCGCGATGCGGGTTTCGACAGGGACGTCGGGGTAGTCCTCGCGATGGCCGGCCAGCAACACTGCGAGTCCCTCGACGGCCTCGTCGTGGAGCCGTTGAACGGCGTCGGTGTGGCCGGGGAACACGTCGCTGGAGAATCCCGGATAGGTGTGCACCGCGATCACCGAGGTGTCCAGTTCGTCGGCTTGGATGAATGCCTGCTTCACCGCCGCCTGCGACGTCGGCGAGCCGTCGACGCCGACCACCACCGCACCCGCTGCGGGAGGTTGACCGGGGACCACGACGACCGGGCAATCGGCGTGGGCGGAAACATCGGTGCTGACCGACCCGAGAAGCAGACCGGCGACCCCACCAATGCCGCGGCTGCCGACGACCAGCATGTGCGCCCGGCCGGAGATCTCGCGCAACACCAGCGCCGGTTTGCCGTCGAACAACTGTCCGCTGACCTCGACATCGGCGTTGATCGCCTTGACCGTGCCGACCGCGGCGTCCACGATCCGGTGGGCGTCGTCGCGGACGGCGTCGATGACGTCTTGGGTCATCACGACCCCGGGGGCGTAACCGGCCGCGATGGTTCCCACTGCCGTCACCACCCGCAACATCCGACCCTCCCGTGCTGCGGCGGCAACGGCCCAGCGCAGAGCGTTCTGCGCGTGCTCGGAACCATCGACGGCCACCACGATCGGCGCGTTCAACGTAACCATTGCCTGCTCCTTTGCAGCTGAGATCGTCCAACTCGTGCGGTGACTCCACGATTGCCGATCTGCTCGCCGGTTGCAGGCGAACCGCAAACCACACATCGAAACGTGCCCGGCACCTTCTGACCCAAGGAAGCGGTCCCGACGTCACTCACCCGGACGGGTCCACGGACCGGGTGCGCCCGGTTCTCCGAATCCGCCGACAACGAGGCTGGTGCGCAGTCAGGTTTGATATCGACAACATCCGGTCCATAAGAGTGCAATCATGTTGTGGAGCCGCGACGCGAACCCGGCCCGCGATCTCTCGCCGTGGCAAGGGAATACCCGCCCGTACGTGTCCAGATGCGCTCGTGCCGATCCGACATGTGTCCGGTGGTTGCGTAACCACTCCGCCATTGAAGCGTTGCCCGGTCGTCGCCCGAAAGGTCTTGACGATGAACAACATCGGACCGTCTCCGGTTCATCTACGGGGTGGGATCCTTGGCTGATCGTGAGCGCCCGGCCGATCACATCGACCCGCAGGAGGCGATCACCGGACTCCTTCGCGACCTCGAGACCGATATCACCGGCTTATCCGAGCGGGAAGTGGCCCGGCGGGCAATCGTCTACGGTCCCAACCAACTGGTGAGAAGGCGACGTACCCACTGGTCGCGGCAGGTGATCCGGCAACTGACCCACCCACTGGCATTGCTGCTGTGGGTGGCTGCGGTTTTGGCCTGGATCAGCGACTCACAGCCACTGGCGATCGCGATCGTGGTGGTGATCATCATCAACGCCGGGTTCGCATTCATACAGGAACGTCACGCCGAGCAGGCCGTCGAGGCGCTGTCGGCGATCATTCCCGAGAACGCACGCGTGATCCGGCAGGGGCCGGAACACACCGTCGCCGTCGCTGCTCTGGTGCCGGGTGACGTGATCGCACTCTCCGAAGGCGACAAAGTCCCTGCCGACGCGCGGCTCATCGAAGGCGCAGTCCAGGTTGATCTCTCGACGCTGACCGGTGAGTCCGACTCTGTCCACGTCGAGACGCGATCCGAGCCGCAATCGGGTCCACTCCTCGAAGCGACCGACATCGTCTTCAGCGGCACCAATGTGGTCGGCGGAGAGGCGCGGGCCGTTGTCTTCGCAACCGCGATGGGGACCGAACTCGGCCGCATCGCGGCACTTTCTCAGCGCGTCACCCATGAGGAGAGCCCACTCGAAACCCAGGTGAAACGTGTCGCCTGGCTGATCGCGGCGGTCGCGGTGGTGATGGGCGCGGCGTTCATCCCGATGGGAACGTTGTTGGCCGGCCTGTCCCTGCAAGACTCGGTCAATTTCGCCATCGGCCTGCTCGTCGCGAACGTCCCGGAAGGCTTGCTGCCGACCATCACGCTGGCGCTGGCGCTCGGCGTCCGGATACTCGCCCGCAGCGGAGCTCTCGTCAAGCGGATCTCGGCAGTGGAAACCCTCGGCTCGACCACCGTGATCTGCACGGACAAAACCGGCACCCTGACACAGAACGAGATGCAGGCAACCAGGCTGTGGACTCCGCAGGGCGAGCTCACGTTGCCCACCGCCGGTGCCGATGCGGCCGTCCGGCGGGCCGCTCAGGTGATGGTCGACTGTTGCACCGCGACGATCACCACCGACGACTCGGGGGCCCTTGTCGAACGCGGGGATCCGACCGAAGTGGCCATCTTGCGCGCGGGCACCCAGCTGCTCGATGGTTCGCCGCCAGAGCACGCCGAACAAATAGAGCAATTCCATTTCGAATCCGCGCTGCGCCGAATGTCCACCGTGACCCGCTCGACACGTGGGACGAGAGTGAACGTCAAGGGTGCCCCGGAGGAAATCCTGGAGCGCTGCACCCGAATCGTGGAGAACGACGGCACCGACCGAGAACTGACGGATGCTGAGCGGCAACCAATTTCGGAGATGCTCAAGCAGTGGGCAGCGGAAGGGCTCCGACTCTTGGCAATCGCCGACCGCCAGATCGACGACACCGCTGCGGCGACTCTCGATCGAGACCAAGCAGAAAGCAACCTCACCCTCCTTGCGGTCGTCGCATTGCTCGATCCTCCGCGACCGCAAGTGAATGAGGCTGTGGCGAAGTGTCATTCGGCGGGAATTCGAATCCTGGTGGTCACCGGTGATCACGGGCTCACCGCCCGCGGCATCGCCGAAAAGGTCGGCATCGGCGCGGGCACCGGACTGCGGGTGGTCTCCGGTGCCGAACTCGAAGCCATGCCCGAGACCGAGCTCGATGAACTGTTGGCCGCACCCGGAGAGATCGTATTCGCACGCAGCTCCCCCGAGGCAAAACTTCGGATCACCGATGCACTGCGCAGTCAGGGCAACGTCGTGGCGATGACCGGAGACGGCGTCAACGACGCGCCGGCACTTCGCCGCTCCGATATCGGCGTCGCCATGGGCAAATCAGGCACCGACGTGGCCCGCGAAGCAGCCACCATGGTTCTGACCGACGATGACTTCGCCACCATCGTGACCGCGGTGGAGGCCGGGCGGCGGGTGTACGACAACGTCCGCAAGTTCATCGTCTACATCTTCGCGCATGCCACACCCGAAGTGATCCCGTTCTTGCTGTACGCACTTTCGGGCGGTCAGATACCGCTGCCATTGACAGTAATGCAGATACTCGCGATCGATCTGGGCACCGAAACCCTTCCCGCACTCGCACTCGGTCGTGAGCGCGCCGAACCCGGCGTGATGGATCGTCCGCCACGGAAGCGCAACGAGAACGTCGTCGGCCGAGAGATTCTCCTGCGTTCCTGGGGAATCCTCGGTGGCGTGTCGGCACTGATGGTCATGGGATTGTTTGTGCACACTCTGCTCGATGGTGGTTGGCAGTTCGGGGATTCCGTCTCCTCGGGGCCCCTGCACGAGACCTGGCAACTTGCGACCACCATGAGTTTCCTGGCGATCGTGGCGTGTCAGATCGGGACGGCCATGGCCTCCCGAACTCAACGGACTTCACTACGTCGGATTGGGATCGGGACGAATCCGTTGCTGTTGTGGGGCTTCGCCTTCGAGATCGTCTTCGTCGTCCTCGTGGTCACCGTGCCTGTACTGCAGCGCATATTCGGAACCGTCAGCCCGCCATGGGATCTCGTCGTATGGCTGATTCCCATGCCGATCATCGTCTGGGGCACCGACGAAATCTACCGATGGCTACGTCGTCGCAACAGTGCCCCGGGAGCTGGGTTGGCATCACGCAGTCGAACACATTGACCACGTCCCCGTCGCGACCTCGACGAGTGACCGGCCGATTCGGTTCTGCGCGTGGAGAACAGCCACGCCGTTTCTTCAGTAGCCTCGACTCACCACCTCATCAAGGGAGACATCACGTGACGATCGCTGACACCGCCACCGGGACGATCACCGGATTCATCGCGGGCGCCCTGCTCGTCAACACCGTCCCGCACACGGTCAAAGGAATATCCGGCGAAAAGTTTCCCACGCCGTTCGCAAAACCACCGGGAGTCGGACTGTCCTCCCCCACCACGAATGTCGGATGGGGCGCGATCAACTTCGCGATGGGCAGCGCGCTGCTGCTCCGGCGTCGGGGAAAGGCACGCGATCAGATTGCCGTGGCCGTCGGCGGCGTTGCAACGGCCTTCTTCCTCGCGCACTATTTCGGTGGCCTGGACCTCGACTGAGGCCCCACCGAGTGGACAGCTCAGCGGGTTCGATAGTGCGCGTAGATCAGACCGCTGTTGCCGAAAGCACGTTCGGTGACCAAATCCAGATCAAGGCGCACACCGTCGGGGAAGAACCGTTTGCCACCACCGACCACACTCGAGGTGATGAACAGGTGGTACTCATCCACCAGGCCGGCCATAATCGCCTGGGCCGCAAGGTTCGGGCCGTCGACCGTGAGGTCGCGGTCGGTCTCGGCCTTGAGCTTGCGCACCGCGTCCGGGTCGAAAGTCCGCTCGATCCTGGTCTTCTCACTCGACACCGACTCCAGCGTCGTGGAATACACGACTTTCTCCACCGCCTGCCAGTCGCGGGCGTACTGCAAGGCGTGCGGAGGAATGTCGGGCTCGGTGTGCGCGGTCTCCCAGTAGACCATCGTCTCGTACATCCGCCGGCCGTAGAGATACGTCCCGACCGGACGGAACAGATCGTTGATGAAGGTATGCACCTCTTCGTCCTCGGCGGCGCCGGTGCCCAGGTCGCCCTCCGCCGCCTCGACGTAACCGTCGAGCGAGGTGATCATCGAGTAGATGAGCTTGCCCATGACTCTCCTTCGCGTATCACCGACCGCACCGGTCTGTGCCTGTCCTACAGGCTTTGACCTCCACACCACCAGGAACTCATCGAGTGCACCCTCCGGCAACGCAAAGACCCCTTTCGGCAACCTCGGAAGCGGGTCTTCGACTGCGATTTGCTGTGGCGCCGACTCAAGGACGGAAGACAGCCCGCACACACCCGTCAGATTTGTTCTTGAACAGCTCGTATCCGTGGGCCGCGTCGATCAGCGGCATTTCGTGGGTGATCAGGTGGCTGGTGTCCAGGCGGCCGGACTCGAGCAGTGACAACAGAGCCGGTGCATAGCGTTGTCCGGGCTGCTGCGCCGTGCGCAAGGTCAAGCCTTTGTTCATGAGTGCACCGGTGGGGAATTTGTCGGTGACGCCGTACACCCCGAGCATCGCGACCGTCCCGCCTTTGCCGCACGCCACGATCGCCTCCCGCAGCGCCGCCGCACGATCGGTTTCCAGGCGAAGGGCTTGTTTGGCCTTGTCGTACAGGTGTTTGACTCCGTCGGTAACACCTTCCATACCCACCGCCTCGATGACGGCGTCCGGGCCTCTTCCCCCCGTCATCTCACGCACCGCGTCGACCACGCTGTCCGTCGACGAGAAGTCCACGGTTTCGGCACCGACCACCTGTTCGGCCAGTTGCAGTCTTTCCGGGATCTGGTCGATCACGATCACCCGCTCGGCACCGAGCAGGCGCGCACTGGCGGCCGCCATCAGGCCGACGCCGCCGGCACCCCACACCGCCACGGTTTCGCCGCCGGACAGGTCACAGAAGTCGGCTCCCATATACCCGGTGGGCAGAGCGTCGGAGACGAACAACGACTGCTCGTCGGTGACACCGTCGGGTATCGCGAAGCAATTGGTATCTGCGAAGGGCACCCGGATGTACTGCGCGTGTGACCCCTGATATCCACCGAAAGGGTGTGTGTAGCCGTAGATTCCGCCCGTCGGGTAACCCAGGAGCGGTCGCTGCAGTTCGGCGTTCGGATTCGTGGTGTCGCAGAGTGAGTACAGGTCGTCTTCGCAGTACCGACACGCGCCACAGCCGATGAAGGAAGGAACCACCACCCGGGTGCCCACCTGCGTCCGCGACACCTCGGGACCGGTCTCGACGACACGGCCCATGAACTCGTGGCCGATGACGTCGCCTTCGCGCATCCCGGGAAGGTAACCGGACAGAAAGTGGAGATCCGACCCGCAGGTCGTGCTCAAACCCACCTCGATGATCGCATCATGGGGATTGACGATGGTGGGATCGGCAACGGTTTCGACGCTCAACTCGTTGACGCCCATCCAACATAGTGCCTTCATTTTGCAGGTCCTTTCAGGAGGCGCCGGGACGGGCGGATGGAAGCGGCGTCAAAGTGGGGATTTCGCCGGTCTGAACCAGCGCCCGCGCGCGATATAGGACCTTGAAAGCCGCTGTGCGAGAAACGAACCCCGGTACCGGCAGCGTCAACTGCAACGAGACGACAGTGCCGAGATCGCCGGGTGCGGCAACCGTGCGGATCTGTGCCAGAGGCGACGCATCGGGATCGTCGGTTCGCTCGAACACGATCTCGTGTTCTGTCTCGGTGACGGTGGTGTTCACCTCTGTCGACTCCCCGGCGACGTCGAAGGTCCAGATGACCACGTCGTCCGACGCCTTGACCGATGCCACATCACCGACAATTCGGGAGAGCTTGTCGGGGTCCTGCCACACCGCCCTCACCAGCGCCTCGGGAGCGGCAATGGTGAGGCTGACCGGCGTCGACAGGCTGTCAGGATCCTGGCCGACACCTGCTTTCGCGGCGACCCGGCTTGCGGTTGCCACCGCCTGTTGCGCGATTCTCCTGGCTGGTCCGCTTGCGTCCATGGTCGACGACTACCCGACTGCGCCGGCTGACAAACGACATTCTCCCAGTTGTTCCGGGAACTCTCCAAGCCGTTACGGCTGAAGCGCCCTCGAGTGCCGGTGTCAAGACAGACACACGTGGGTACCCGGTCGCCATGAACAAAGACGGGTTGACTGTGGTCGTCACGGGCGCGACGGGCAACGTCGGAACCAGCGTCATCGCAGCACTGAGCAGGCGCCCCGAGGTCGGGGTCATTCGCGGGGTGGCGCGCCGACGAACCACCCTGGACCATCCGAAAACCGAGTTCATCGTCGCAGACACCGCCGTCGACGACATGCGAGGAATAGTCCGGGGCGCCGACGTCGTCGTCCACCTGTCTTGGATTTTTCAACCAACCCACAATCCGGCGGTGACCTGGCAGAACAATGTCGGCGGGGCGATGCGGGTGTTCGAAGCGGCCGCGCAGGAGAATGTCTCTGCAGTGGTCTATTCATCGTCGGTCGGCGCGTATTCACCGGGTCCGAAAGACACCACGGTCGACGAGAGTTGGCCCACCCATGGTTGGCCCGGAGCCGCCTATCCCCGGGAAAAGGCCTACCTCGAGCGATGGCTCGACGATTTCGAGCACCGGACCCCGCAGCTGCGCCTCGTCCGGATGCGACCGGGCTTCATCTTCAAACGCGAGTCCTCGACGTCGCAACGACGCCTGTTCCTCGGACCCTTCGTGCCCCGCCGGTTGCTCCGAGGCTCGTTGATACCCGTCGTGCCTCAGACACCCGGACTGGCGTTTCAAGTACTCCATAGCTTTGATGTCGCAGAGGCCTTCGCCGAAGCCGTCATCCGACCGGTCAGTGGTGCATTCAACGTATGCACCGACGAGGTCGTCGATGGAAGTTTTCTGGGCGACATGCTCGGCGCCCGGGTGGTTCCCGTCCCTGCCGGTGTGCTTCGTGCCGGCATCTGGGCCGGATGGCATGCCCATCTTGTGCCCGCCTCGCCCGGCCTGTTCGACACCGTCTTGCGCATACCACTGATGGACACCGGCCGGGCTCGCCGCGAACTCGACTGGAAACCACGATTCACCGCGCGGGACGCACTGGAGGAGGTGTTGACCGGTATGCGCACAGGTGCCGGGCTGGACACCGAACCATTGGCCCCCGACAGCGCCCGTCGTCGCCTCAGCGAAATCGCTCAGGGTGTCGGACGGCGCGATCGGTGAAAGTCACGCCCCGAACCCGGTATGGAAGCGGGTTTGAGCAACGAAGCGAACCGGTATCCATACTTTGAGCAACTAACCGAATCGGTATCCATACGGAGCCACCGTCCCCTCTGGCGCAGATTGCAGTTACCTGCCGGTCGACTGCACTCGTCGGATTCACACGTCAAGGAATCGCCGTGATCAAGCAACTACGCACTCGGTATGTTCTGGCAATTGCAGTCGCAGCAGCCTTCGCACTGGGCGCTGCAAGTCCTGCGCATGCCGATACCCCCTTACCGCTACCGGTCCCCGACACAGCGCTCAGCGGACTGGCGAACGCGATCGCCGCTCCGGATACGGACCCACCCGGATCCAACGATTGGAACTGCACACCGAGCGCCCGGCATCCGAATCCGGTCATCCTCACCCACGGCACCTTGGAGAACATGACCATCTACTGGGCAGCGTTGGCACCACTGCTCAAGAACAATGGATACTGCGTCTTTGCCCTCAACTACGGCCAACAACCCAACAAGGCAACGCCTCTCACCTTGGGCATCCCCGGTTCGGCGGTCGCCGGGGGAACCGCCCCGATCGAGCAATCGGCACACCAGCTCGCCGCGTTCGTCGATCGCGTCAAAGCCTCCACGGGGGCCGCGAAAGTCGACATCGTCGGGCACTCCCAGGGCGGATCGATGCCCCGCTACTACCTCAAATACCTCGACGGCGCCCGATCGGTCGACAAACTCATCGGACTGTCCCCCACCAACCACGGCACGCTGTGGACCGGAGGACTCATCCCGCACGGTCAACCGTTGACGGAAGCACTGGCCTCACTGAGCCAGGCATCCCGCCAGCAGACACTCGGCTCGGAGTTCCTCGCCGAACTCAACGAGGGAGGCGACACGGTCGACGGTGTCACCTACACGGTGATCACCACCCGCTACGACGAGGTCGTCACGCCTTATACGTCGTCATTCCTGAACGGGCCGGGCGCCACGAACATCACCCTCCAGGACACGTGCCCGCAGAACTACGCAGACCACTTCTCGCTGGCCTACGACGACCTCGCACAGAGCTACGTCCTCAACGCACTTGACCCCTCGTATCCCATTGCCCCCTGCAGCTTCTCCCCGCCACTGCTCGGAAACTGACCAACACCAAGGAGACCATGATGACCGATGTAGCTTCCCAAGGATCCGGAGCCGCCGACGACCGCGACATCCTCACCGATCGCCAGGGCCATCCCATCTACGACAACCAGAACCAGCGAACCGTCGGCGAGCGCGGACCGGCCACACTCGAGAACTACCACTTTTTGGAGAAGGTCAGTCACTTCGACCGCGAGCGCATCCCGGAGCGCGTGGTGCATGCCCGCGGCGCGGTGGCGTATGGATATTTCGAGGCGACCGGTAAGTGGGGCGATGAACCGATCGAGCGGTACACCCGGGCCAAGCTGTTCAACGAACCGGGCAAACGCACCGATCTGGCCATTCGCCTCTCCAGTGTCATCGGTGGCCGCGACTCCTCGGAAACCGCCCGCGACCCACGTGGTTTCGCGGTGAAGTTCTACACCGAGGACGGCAACTGGGATCTCGTCGGGAACAACCTCGGCGTCTTCTTCATCCGCGACGCCGTCAAGTTCCCCGACGTCATCCACGCTCTCAAACCGGATCCGGTCACCTTCCGGCAGGAGCCGGCCCGGATCTTCGACTTCATGTCACAGACGCCTGAGGCGACGCACATGCTTGTCAATTTGTTCTCGCCGCGGGGCATTCCGGCCAACTACCGCACGATGCAGGGCTTCGGGGTCAACACCTACAAGTGGGTGAATGCCGAGGGCGAGACGGTCCTGGTGAAGTACCACTGGATGCCGAAGATCGGGGTCAAGAGCCTGACCGAAGCGGACGCAGCCGTCATCCAGTCCCAGGACCTCGGCCACGCGACCAAGGATCTCTACGACTCCATCGAGGCCGGCGACTACCCGGAGTGGGAACTGCTGGTGCAGATGATGAGCGATGACGAGCATCCTGAGCTCAACTTCGATCCGCTCGACGACACAAAGCTGTGGCCCGAGAACGAATTCCCGCCGAAGCTGGTCGGACGCATGGTGCTCGACCGCAACATCAGCAACCACTTCAACGAGAACGAGCAGATTGCGTTCGGCACGGGTGTCCTCGTCAACGGCCTGGACTTCTCCGATGACAAGATGCTCGTCGGCCGCACGTTCTCGTACTCCGACACCCAGCGTTACCGCGTCGGGCCGAACTACCTTCAGTTGCCGGTCAACAGGCCCAAGAACGCCAAGGTCGCCACCAATCAACAGGGCGGCCAGATGCAGTACGGTCTCGACAACAGCGGAGCAAACCCGCACGTCAACTACGAGCCTTCCATCACCGGCGGGCTACGCGAAGCCGAGTACCCGACCCATGACGAGCAGGGCCCGGTGATCGAAGGTCGGTTGACCCGAAAGCGGATCAACCGCACCAACGACTACGAGCAGGCCGGCCAGCGGTATCAGTTGCTCGAACAGTGGGAGAAGGACGACCTGGTCAACAACCTCGTCACCAACATCTCCGAAGCCGTCCGTGCAGTCCAGGAACGCATGGTGTGGCACTTCTTCATGGCCGACGACGAACTCGGCAACCGGGTCGGCGAAGGTCTGGGTATCTCTGCCGACGATGTACGTCACCTCGAACCCCTTGCATCTCAGACGTTGTCCGAGGACGAAGAGAAGCGCCGCACGAACCTCGGCAAGAACGGCCCGCGGAACGTCGAAGGCCTGACGATGACGCACTGTGTACCCAACGAACACGTCTCGTTGACGTAATCGGATCGGCTGGTGGGGCACCCTGATGGGAAACCGTCCAGACGGGTCGGCATTCAAGTCGCTACAGGTCGCTCCACCATCTCTGTCCGGCGCCGGATGCCAAACTTGTCTTTGCACGACAACGCCAGCACACTGTGATCCATGGCCGTCCTGACGCGGGGCTCGCTGATCTCTCGAGCAGACGAGCTCATCACCGAACTCGGCGGTGATGCCCACGCTCTGCTGCGGGCCCACGGCATCGACCCGCTTACCACAGGCGACTTCGACCGGTATGTCCGCTACGAAGACGCGGCCGCCGTACTTGGGCACGCAGCTCGCGAATTCGACTGTCCCGACTTCGGATTGCGACTCGGTGGAATGCAGAGCATCGCATCGCTGGGACCGCTGAGCGTCATCCTGCGCAATGCCGCGACAGTGGGCGAATCGATCACGAACTTCTGCCGCTTCCTCGGAAACCTTGCCCCTGCCGACACCGCGCGGCTGACCACGTCGCCGGGATCGGCGGTCTACTCGTACTCGACGATCCTCCACAACGACTTCGACCGGCGCCAGATGGTGGAGAAGAACCAGGCGCTGGCCATGAACGCCATCAACGTCATGATCGGCGACAGAGTCGGGCCGATAAAGGTCACGTTCCAGCACGAGCGGCTCGCACCACTGGAGTCCTACTTCGACGTGTTCGCTTGTCCAGCCGAGTTCGGGCAGAGCCAGAACACCATTCAGCTGTCGCCGGCACATCTCGCCCGCCCCATCGAGGATCGCGACGAAGCCGCACTCACACTTGCGCAGGAGTACCTGTCCCGGGTCCATTCCGGCGTGGCGCTGGCCGAGCACGTCCGCGACGTCACGCGGCGCTTGCTCCTGGTTGGCGAGGCGGGTCTGAGCCAGGCGGCCCGAGCGGTGTCGCTGCACGAGCGCACGCTGCAACGCGAACTTGCGGCCGAAGGCACCACCTTCGAGAAAATTCTCGACGATGTTCGCCGGGCGACAGCCTGGGAGCTCGCCGCCACCGGCTTGCAGGCCTCGCAGATCGCCTCGGCCCTGGGTTATGCCGAGCAGAGCAGCTTCACCCGTGCCTGCCGCCGCTGGTATGGCGAATCGCCGCGCGCGCTGCTGCAACAGCGCCGCGGTAGCCGACCGGAGGATCCGATCTTCTAGCGGCGATCTACGCCGGCGCCTCCACCCCCACACGCCACTGTCGCCAAATGACAACTCTATGTCGCCTGAGGGCAAGTTTTTTGCGACCCCCGCTTGCGACGCTTGTAGGCAACGTCACACAAACGCTCAACTACGGGAGTTGACATGCCTTCAGCCTCGGCGCCTGATTCAGGCGGCGCATTCGATCACGTCGATGTCCTCGTTGTCGGCGCCGGCCTGGCGGGGATCGCGATGGGATACCACCTCAAGCGTTCACAGCCCGGCCGAACCTTCGCTGTCGTCGATGCGCGAATCGATTGGCGGCACGTGGGATCTGTTCCGCTACCCAGGGATTCGCTCCGACTCGGACCTTCGGGCCCATGGCAGGCTCCGCAGGACTTCAACCGCGACCGGATCGTCGCCGGCAAGGACCCGATCGCCGACCCCGAACTTCGCTTCATGTCGGCCACCTCACCTGCCGACATCTCGGACGACACCACCCGACAAGTCAAGGAGACCGTCCAGTGACGAATACACCGACCACACATGGGAACCCGATACTCACCGCCAACAATGCCGCCCGGCCAGGTGATCCGACGCGATTCGCCGACGCCACCGACGGCGTCAAACTCGCGGTCTACGAGTACGGCGACAGCACGCGGCCCAGCGTCCTACTCGTTCATGGATTTCCCGACGACCACACGGTCTGGGATCCGGCAATCGCCCTCCTTTCCAACGACTTCCACGTGGTCACGTATGACGTGCGTGGCACGGGCGCCTCAGGTCAGCCAATTAAACGAACCGGGTACGCGATGTCCCAGTTGCGCGACGACCTGGCTGCCATCATCTCCCTGACCAGCCCGGACGCACCTGTCCATCTGATCGCCCACGATTGGGGATCGATCCAGAGCTGGGCCGCTGCAACCGATCCAGAGTTTGCCGACAAGGTCGCCTCGTTCACGTCCATTTCGGGACCGAGCCTCGACATGGCCGGCGCCTGGTTGCGCCGCGGGTACCGCCATCCACGCGAGTTGGTTCGTCAACTCGCCGATTCCTGGTACATCTTCGCATTTCAATTGCCATTCCTCCCAGAGACGTTGGTGCGGCTCGGTGTCGTCGAGAAATTGGTCTCCCGATCCGAGAGCATCGGTGTGCCCGTCGATCGGCGAACTCCGGCCGGACGTCGATCGCGGCGCGATGCCATCAACGGAATCCAGTTGTACCGCGAGAACTTTCGTTGCCTTCTCTCGCCGCGACCCGCCCGCGCGGTGTGCCCGGTACAGGTCCTTGCTCCGACGGACGACGCGCACGTCACTGTCCCACTCGGACTCGAGGCACCGAAACCCTTCGTCGACGACCTGCGTACGCGCGAGATCCCCGGCAATCACTGGGTGGTGGAGCAGAATCCCACGCTGATCATCAGCCTCGTCACCGAATTCATCAGCACCGCAGTGCAGCAGAAGAACGGAGATCCGAGATGACCATGACACCTCAGCGCCAGAGCGACCCCGGCAAGGTCGCACTTCACGCCCGCAACGTGCAATTCGACTGGACGGGTTTGCCGTTCGAGTGGATTCCGGGTGAGCCCTTCTCCTCGCATTACATCAATGTCCTCAACCTCTTGCTCCCCGAGGGTGAGCGGTGGTTCGTGAAGGTGTTCAGTGAAGTTCTGCCGATGATCCAGGACGACCAGCTGCATGAAGACGTCGTCGGGTTCATCGGTCAAGAAGGTGTCCACGCAGCCTCCCATCAAGGGGTGCAGGACTACTACACCGCCAACGGCCTCGATGTCAGGCCTTACGTCGCGGAGATCGAGGCCATGTTCCGCAAGGTGCTCGGTGACCGTGACCTCGCGGGGCCGGCCAGAGAAGAATGGCTGATCGAGCGTGCCGCGATGGTGGCCGGGGTGGAGCATCTGACTGCGGTGCTGGGCAATTGGAGCCTCAACTCCCCCAAGCTCGATGCACTCGACGCGAACGCGACGATGCTGGACCTGCTCCGGTGGCATGGAGCCGAGGAAGTCGAACATCGCAATGTGGCGTACGACGTCTACCAGCACATCGACGGCAGATACTGGCGCCGAATCCGCACCTATGCGGTAGGAGGCATGCTGCTGTTCTCTCTGTGGTGGCGCGGCGTGAAGTTCATGATGGCCAACGACCCCACCATCAAAGCCGATGTAAAGCGCCCCCGCGCCAAAATCGTCAAGCTCATCTGGGCCGAGGCCCGTCACGTCGTACCCGGACTGGGCACCTTCGCGAAGGCCTCGTGGAAGTATTTCCTGCCGACCTACCATCCGTCCCATGAGGGCTCGACATCGCAAGCCGTCGCCTACCTGGCGAAGTCGCCGGCAGCCATGCGGGCGGATGCTCTTGCCACCTCTCAGACATCATGAGAAGCACTGCACACCGGGTGGATCGGGGTCGCGCGAGTAGTCGCACCGTTCGCTACAGACCGGGGACCGATATCCCGGATGCATTCGTCTTCCGGTTCTTCGAGACGGTGACCGGAAGATGGTGGACCCGGGCGGCAGCACGTTCGGCCGGTGGCCGTCCGCCAGTGGACGCCGTCGACCGCGACCTATGTGTTCGGGTCACGCGTGTCAGCGACGAGGCCGATGATGTTCGGGCCTTGTGGTTCACCCGCACCGACGGTCAGCCGTTGCCGGAGTGGGACCCGGGCGCCCACGTCGACATCGTGCTGCCCAGCGGCCGCGTCCGCCAGTACAGCCTCAACAGCGACCCCGACGATCGACGCACCTATCGCATCGCGGTCCGCCGCATCGACGAAACCCGCGGTGGCGGCGGAGGTTCGGCAGAGGTCCACACCCTTGAGGTCGGCCAGGAACTGACGTTGAAGGGACCGCGCAACGCATTCCCCTTCATCAGTTCCCCGCGCGGGTACGTATTCGTCGCCGGCGGCATCGGGATCACACCCATCCTGCCGATGCTGCGCGATGTGGCTCGCCGCGGCGATCCGTACGTCCTCATCTACACCGGCCGCGATCGCGCATCGATGCCCTTCCTCGACGAGATCGCTCAGATCGTGGGAGACCATGACGTCCATATCTGGCCGGACGACGAGTGCGGCATACCCGAAGCCACCAAGATCATCGACCTCGCACCAGCCGGCGCCGCGCTCTACACATGCGGTCCGACACCGATGATCGACGCGATCCGCGCGCAGATCCCGGACCCGCAGATCGACACCCTGCACTACGAACGGTTCAGCCCACCACCAGTTCTCGGCGGCGAGGCGTTCACCATCCGGCTCGCGAACACCGGTGTAGAGGTACAGGTCAAATCCGACGAATCCGCTCTGACGGCGATTCGGCGGACCAAGCCAGGGCAGCCCTACTCCTGCCAACAAGGCTTCTGCGGAACGTGCAAGGTCCGATTGCTGGACGGCCACGTCGAGCACCGCGACCACGTTCTGACCGACGACGAACGCGACGACCACATGATCCTGTGCGTATCTCGCGCTCAGGGTTCGATTTCCATCGATGCATAGGAGAAGGACGCGATGAAGGCAGTTGTCTGCACGCAGGGCGAGCTCACGGTTCGGGACGTGGACAGACCCAAACCAGGTGCGGGCCAAATCCTGATCAAAGTACTGCGGACCGGGATCTGCGGATCGGATCTGCACGCCACCAAGGACGCCTCCGAGCTGAACGAGTTGATGCTCGAGTCGGGCTACACAACTGCGATCCTTCCGGACCAGGAGGTGATTCTCGGTCACGAGATCCTCGGAGAGGTGGTGTCCTACGGCCCGAAGACCCGGGGCCGATGGTCTGCGGGTACGCCGGTGACGGCGCTGCCCATCCTCCACACCGAGGTGGGAATGCACCTGACCGGCTTCGATATTCATGCGCCGGGTGGTTACGCCGAATACACCCTGGTCGAGGAAGCGCTGACATTTCCTGTCCCCGAGGGGGTCTCCCCCGACAAGGCAGCGTTCACCGAACCGCTCACCGTCGCACGTCATGCAGTACGTCGATCGGGAATCAGCAAGAGGCGCCCCGCCGTCGTGATCGGCTGCGGTCCCATCGGCCTGGCTGTGATCTTGATGCTCAAGGCCGCGGGCGTCACGAAGGTCATCGCCTCCGATCCCTCATCCGGCCGACGGAAGCTCGCCACGCAGTGCGGTGCCGATGTGGTCGTCGACCCCACGGTCCGATCGCCCTGGGACACCCTCACCATCAAGGATCCGGTCAACTCGACGCCGGAGCTCCTTGCGTTCGCACTCAAGATGACCAAGGCCGTGCGCCGGATCCCATTTGCCTCGGTGGAGAAGATCTTCTTCGGAGCCGACCGACTAGGCCAATCCCCCAGCGGTCCGGTGATCTTTGAATGCGCCGGCGTCCCCGGCATCATCGACCACATAGTCGCCCATGCGCCGCTTCGGTCGCTGGTGACGGTGGTCGGAATGTGCACCGAGGTCGATGAGTTCCGACCTGCCGTTGCACTCAGCAAGGAGATCGACCTGCGCTTCGTGTTCGGTTACGACCCGGCCGAATTCAGCCAGACGCTGGGCATGATCGCTTCCGGCAAGGTCGACCCATCGCCGCTGCACACGGCGACGGTCGGCCTCGACGGCGTCGCACAGGCATTCAACGACCTCGGCGATCCCGAGCGCCACGCGAAAATCCTCATCGATCCATCCCGGTGAGAGGAAGCGTGCAGCGGCGGTTCGGCTCAGATCTCGATACGGTTGCCGGTGCATAGCGTCCAATCTCCCGTCGGGCACGCAAACGCTCCATCTATGCAAAGACGCTCCACATGTACGTGGAGCGTCTTCGTATAGATGGAGCGTTTGTGAACTCTGTGGAGCTAAGGGGAATCGAACCCCTGACCTTCTCGATGCGAACGCGATCAACTGGGCGTTTGCCGGAGTTGGTTGGCGCGGAGGAGTGGAATCGTCGCAGTTGGGGGCGGTTTCGGTGTTAGCGGTCTACGACAAGCCTCGGAGCTTCTGCGGACAAACTGCGGACAAACTCTTAGCTTCGTGCCACGACCACAATCCATCATCTACACTCACACTTCCCCAACGCCACCTTCGCCACCTTCGCCACGGGATGGACGCACAGGACTTCGCGATCAGACCTTCCGAGACGGACAATCACCCAGCATTGCGAGTCAATTCGTGACTAGAGCGACCGTACCAACTCGCCGCAGCAGCGGCGGGTCGGAACCGGTACGGTCGTTCCAATCTGCGATGTTGACGGTGCGCGTGTAGCGGCTTACCCGGCATTGCCAGGAATGCTTCTCCGAGCGCTTCGTTTTGGGTCGGGTGGCGTGGACGTCCGGGGCCACGTCGTCGGCTTCGGCTTCCCAGTTGTAGAGCAGCTGCGCCTCGCCGATGAGCTCACCGCCCCGCGATCCGACGATGTGAATCCCGACGACCGGCCCCTGCTCACCCTCCGCAATGGCCTTGAAGACTTGATCACGCCGGATGTCCGCAGCAGCACCTGAGACTTACCGTTGCCGGCAAGGTCGTAGGCCACGGTTTTCACGTCGCCGAACTTCTCGCGCGCAGCGGTCTCGGTCAGACCGATCGAAAACTCGACGGCAGTTTCGTCAGCCGCCGCGCGAGTCGTAGGCATCTCGATGCGCGGCGACGTCGTCATTGTTCTCGATGGCCCAGTTCGCCAATGCCACCGCATGGGGAATCAATGTGGTTGCGAGCGGGCTTGGTTCGTATTCCACGCGGGGCGGGACCTCCGCATGGGCGGTCCGGATGATCAATCCGTCCCGTTCGAGTTTGCGCAAGGTGACGGACAACATGCGCTGTGAGATTCCCGGAATCGTGTTGAGCAATTCGGTGAATCGCAGTCGGCGATCGTGCAGCGTTGCCAGGATCAGCAGCGCCCACTTGTCGCCGAGTCGGTCGACCAGGGACCGAACCGCCTGACCATGGTCACCGCGGATCAGACACACGTTCGGACCCTGGTCGACATCTTTCTCAGGCATTGGACGGTCCTATCGACGGTTACGCACACGGATGTTCCTTTTGTACGCCCTTCGAAACTGATCAACAATCTGGGTACTTACTACGACCGACCGGGAGTGTCCCAAAAATGACTGTGACGTATTGGATTGTGGCGGCCCTACTGGCGTTGTTCTATCTGTATTCCGGCGCGATCAAGGTGGTGCAGTCACCAGAGCAACTGCGTCCGATGATGGCCTGGGTCGACACGGTGCCTCTGAGCCTCGTTCGGACGATCGGGGTACTCGAAGTCCTCGGGGCGGTCGGCCTGATCTTGCCCCCGCTCGTCGGAATGGCAGAGTTCCTCGCAGTCGCCGCGGCGATCGGACTCGTCCTGATCCAAATCAGCGGGATCACACTACATCTGATCCGCCGGGAGTTCCGCGAGATCGGCCTCAACATCGTCCTGTTGGTGTCGGCCATTGTTGCGGCCTGGCTGGCCACCGCCTGGGTTTGACGCGGTAACTGGTCGCGCGCGAAGGGAAAGACCGCCACCGCAGGTGATTCGGCGGTGTCGGCCTGGCGGCGTTCTAGACGACTCTCACACTTATCGTTCGCCGCAGCCCTCTCACGCATCGAGCAGGAACCCGCCGAGCAAAACCAATAGTGGTTGCGTCGCAGAACAATATGGACAGGGACGCAGTCGCTGCTAGGGACAAGGCTGAAGTCTGCGGCACATGTGCCGAGGACGATTTGAACAGGCTCGGACGAGCTCGACCCGACCACTCAGACGGAACCAGCATCAGACCAGTTGCGCCGGTGCTGCTATATAGACTCCGGCGGGGGCTGCGAAGACCGGTCCAGGTCGTCGGCCTCGACTTCGGCATATCGCCGCGCACGCAAGGCGGGCACCGGCAACGACTGCGCGCGAGTTGTGCCGTAAAGCAACTCCTTTCGGAGAAGTAGGGCCGGCCGAATCACACACCGTCACGCTCACCTGGCGTCGCTATACGCACCGCACGGCACATGAACGGACAAGTACCTCATGAAGCGTCCCACGGAATGCCTTTGGCAGAGCGCATCAAGTCTCTTGAGTACATCGGGTTGTTGACTCTCGATGAGAGAGTGGCGGTGCCCTACCACCGTGACAAGCACCGACAGCAAGGCAGCCAGCGCAAGAGCGAGACCAATCGAACTGACTGCCAGAAGCAGTGCACCAATCACAGCTCCCACGAAGATAGCCGCGGTAGCCCCGATTCGGCGGTTCCACAGCGCGGTTCGTCCCCCACCGGTCCAGGTCTCCGCTGCCAGCGAAGTCAGTGTCGAGGTCACCACCACAGTAGTCATGTCGGCAATCGCCACTTCCGCGCCACACAGGCCTGCACACCCATTGCCCCGGCTGTTGCCGCGGCGATACAGACCTGGGCCGACATGTTCTGCTCTACATCGACGAAGACCGCGGCAACGCATGCACCAACTAGGATCGCCGAACCAGTTCCCAGACAACAGGTCACAGCCGCAGTCCAACCCTTGGGTTGCCGGCGCAAGACCGTACCCGCGGCAAACGCACCGATCACGAAAGTACCGAGCGCGACGATCGGCCCCCAGACCGAGAGTTCATCGGAGCCCGCGACACCCATACCAAGGATGACAATATTGCCGGTCATGTTCCCCACAAAGACACGGTCGAGCCCGAGATAGCCGCCGGCGTCGACCGCGCCTGTAACAAAAGTCAGCACGCTCATCAACATCAGCCCGCGGAACTCTGTCCGATCCCCGATGGGAACAAGCCGAATGGGTACCCATCAAATCCTCCATAGATGTGGTTGGTAGCGGGTCCGAACAACGTGGACGCGTCAGACGTTACTGAATCCCATTCGCGCGCTGTGATCCTCGAATGAGGTGTCAAACGCGATCGAGGGTGATTCGGACGGCCGAGGTCGCGATGATGCCCTGCCGACGCCAGTGTTCTTTGCGTATCGCGACGCTGGTGCCGGCTTGGGTTTCGTAAGAGATCAATGCCGCGATCGAATCGATGACCGATTGTGCGCGCTCGACCTCCCCGGTCCGGAAGTACCGGACAGCTGAACGATCTGGCCCGGACGTGAAATACAGGCGGCAGCCGTTTCTGCATCGGCAAGTAGGTCGTCGACCAAACCGATGCCACCATTGCCCGCCATGATCATCGTCCGAAGCGCCTGTCGGATACGTCGGATTATCCAAAAGGTAGGTGGACATTCACATTTCACCGCGAAAGGGATCGATGCAAGCCCCTCCAGCGCGGCGATCAGTTCGTCGACGTCGATGCGTACGCCAGTTGCGGTCAGCAGGTCCTGCACGAGCACGGGAAGCCCACTCAACTGGTGCGTCTTCACAATCGACCGCCCGACAACGACCGAGAACGCCCACGGCGTCCTCCGCATGGTCTTGGCTTCGGCAGTCGAAGCACGCCGCCTGCCGGGCAACCCCTGCAAAGGCGTCAAACTCCCGTCACAAGCATTCAGACCGGAGCTACCTCAGCCACGAACAGGTACGACAACTCGCAGACGCCATCGAGTGGATGCCGATCGTGGTCCTGTTCCTCTCGTACACCGGACTTCGGTGGGGCGAGATGGCCGCGCTACGCCCACGCGACTTCGACATTATCCGTCGACGCGTCGGCATCAACCGCGCGGTGACCGAGGCCAACGGCTTGGTGTGGGGCGACCCGAAGGATCACGAGCGCCGCTCGGTGCCCTTCCCCGCAGCCCTCATCGACGACCTTGAGACGCTCATGGAGCACAAGGGCCGGGACGACCTCGTGTTCACCAACAGCCGCGGCGGACTGCTTCGTGTGTCCAACTATCGCCCCCGCCACTTTGCTGTCGCCGTCACCGCGTGCCAGAAGGACGATCCGACATTTCCGACGATCACGCCACACGACCTCAGACACACCGCTGCAAGTCTGGCGGTGTCCGCCGGCGCCAATGTTCTCGGCGTCCAGCGCATGCTCGGGCACGCGAAAGCCTCCATGACTTTGGACGTCTACAGCGACCTGTTCGACTCAGGTCTCGACGCTGTGGCAGGGGCTCTGGACGTCGCAAGCCAGCGTTCCGCCTTTCCCGCAAACGAGCCACCTATACGAAGACGAGCCACAAATATGTGGCTCGTCTTCGTATAGGTGGCTCGTTTGTGATTTTTGTGGAGCTAAGGGGAATCGAACCCCTGACCTTCTCGATGCGAACGGGGAGGTAAGCCCGTGACCTGCGCGTTTATCATTGTTTGAACTGTTGATCGATGTCGAGTGCGCAAGGTCAGGGCGTTTGTCGCGCTGCTTACGGCCGGGTGTTTGCGAACCTACTGCGGAACCACTGCGGAACCGCCCCGACGACGTGCAGAGACCCCGAATCGTTGATCCGATGGCGCGATCAAGTCGTCTGCGAGGCCATACACGTCCACCTGCTTCAACCACTCGAACCCTGCCGCATCCGTGGCTCGGATGACTGCCGCACGGCCTTCCTTTGCCTTCCGAAACTCGACCTCGTCGCGCATGTTCTTAATCTGGTCGTCAATTGGTGCATCTGGATCCAGGTCCGGCGGGCGGTCAATGAAGCTACCCGCGAGAGGCATCTCTATTGATTCCCCTGGCCGCAACACATGTTGTCCGCCGATTGGCACCGGTAGTGTCTCGATCTGCCCAAACCTCAATGGCGTGGCGTCGGACGGATGCAGCAGGGGCCGGATTGTGACCTTGAAGAATGGCAACTCGCTGTGGTTGACCACACGAACAGTCGCCAGCTCTACGAACGACTCACCCATCCCAGACCAGTCTTTCGGTATGCGAATCTCGCCCGGCTCGGCGGCGAGCAACCGAATCTGAGCCATGCGTTGGCGTTCATCGTCGTCGCGTTGCCTGCGGTCATCCTCACGCCGTTCCCGCGTGCTACCGATCGCAACCCAGAGCGCAACCGAGACGGCACCTGCCGTCAGGATTGACCCGACCCAGGCGGGCACATTCCCCCAGTCGATTCGCTCATCCCAGGCGGGCCACTTGATCCATGCGCATACTGCAGCTGTGATGCCCGAGATCGCGAACAGCGAGGCGATGGCGGGCCACAGCCCACGGACGTAGTTCATGGCAGAAATGTAGCGGCCGCCCCTTGCATCCTCTGCGCCTCCTCCTGCGGACCGCGACTGGTGCGCATCACTGCGGTATCCCGTTGTGATTGTCGCCAGTCGATGCGAGCACAACGTTCACGACGATTCGTTCAGCTGATGTAGGTTCTTGGGCGATCTCCGCAGCCTCGGCAATACTCGGATCAGCAGCAAGCTCGGCAGCTAGCCGCGTGGTTAGAGGGGTCAGCCGAGACTCAAAAAGTGCGTTCCGAAGACGTTCGACATGTTTTTGGAATGCGACGGCGAAGTCTGAGTTGTTAGCGGGTCCGGTGGAACTACCGACGATATATCGAATGGATCGAACGTGTTCGGGCGAAGACTCGTAGTAGGCAGCTGCCACAAAGCTAGTCTCGAACTCATCATCGCGACGGTGGGCTACGTGCCCGTGGCGCCAATCCATAACACGTTCGTGGACGTCGATTCCGGCGCCACCTTCAACCTCCACGATGAACTCGGTGAACGACACCTTTCGGTACCACAGACTCATCGGCACCCGCCCGTATGCGATCACGGCGGACTCCCACAGCGACCGCCGAAGAAACACCGACGACGGTTGGTCCGGCAGTTGCTGACGCTCGCGCAACGCCATGTCGGCATGCAACAGATCAGCCCAAACCGAACCCCAATCGCGAATCTCTCGTGCCGTGTCGCCGGTGAGTGTTGCCCATAACTCCTGTTGCGTCATAGTCGTAAGTATCGGGCGAACACAGCCGCATCAGGGTCCAACATCGCCCGTTTCGTCGGATTTTTCGCCAAAAATTCGGCTGGTTTGACCCCCGCGGCGAGTCCCTGACCTGCGCACACGACAGTGTCATGGGAGAAGTTCAGGTGCCTCGCACTGTCAGCACCAGTGCGTTGCGGGCGGGCGCCCGCGCACGCGAGGGGGTCCTCCCCCAGGGGTGTCGCGTGTCGCGTACTCCGAAAGATGTTGCTGCAGAATGATTCTCGGAGCCAGATCGTTTGACGGCGCGCCTCACTAGGTCTAGGTTTGAGGCAGACAGTCAGACTCCAGCCGTTTCCGAATTCCTCTCCCCCGCAGCGCTAATCAGGAGGCACCGCTATGCACACACATCCACCGGTCACGGCCACAGTCGAGGAGATCCCGTGCGGTGCGCCGGTCGCAGTTATCGAACGGGGTGGCGTCGTGCTCGTCGACCTCGAACGGGCCGATGCGGAGCGTCTGCACGCCGAGCTGGCTATGGCCATCGCTGCGATGGCGGCGACCCGATGACAATCGCATACGTGGTCTTCGGCGGGCTATTCGTCCTCGCCCTGATCGGTGGCATGTTGGGCGGCGACCGGCCTGCGTCCTCAGCGGTGCGCCCGGGCCGGGGCGTCACGCCGGCACAGCGCCGGGAGGACTACGAGATGAAGATGCTGGAGCGCCTCTATGCGTCGCGGTATGAAGAAGCTGAGGAACGGCTTCGTGCGGCCCGGGACGCGTGTGCCGAGGCACTTAACGACCCGGATCCTCGGGATCGACTGTATGCCCGGCGCAATGAGATGGCGGCCGCGCTGCAGGACTTCCAGTACGTGAAGGCCGCTCAGGCGAACCTGGCTGCGATCTCACGGTGACCTGAGACTTAGAACCAGCACCAACAAAGCCACCCCGGCCATCGGTTCGGGGTGGCTTTCGTGGGCCGGGCTCACGGCCAGTACGGTCGGCGGTTCGCTCGACCGATCCGGTGTCGGACTTCCTCATGGTCGAGACCCTGATCGTCAGCATATTTTCTGACGTAGACCCACCAGGTTCGTCGGGCGCGGAGCATGATGTCGAATGCTTCGGCCGGGTCTGTTGGTTCGTGACCGCGATGGGCGGCGTAGTCGTCGGGTGCGAACACTGCGACGTTTGGGCCGTGGCACAGCGGTTCGGGCAAGCGTGATCCGACGGCGGTCTCGACCGGGGTTTGTTGCCGTTGGCGAACCCTAGCCATTGCCTACGAGGCGCAACATCACGTCGCCTTTCGGGTCACCGGCTGGCGAGTAGGTCCCTCGGCTTCCTGTTCGCTTCTGAGCCTGTTTACCGGCGGTCCTGGTGCCGTCTGCCGCTTCAGCGATCTCGGGCAGTCGCAGCGAGCCGACCAGCTTGGCGATGAGGCCGCCGACCTGGCGAAGCTCGACCACATAGGGATGGTTCACCAGCTCACCGAAGCGGTTCGTGACTGCCAGCGGTTCGCTGTGCATAGCGAGCGTGAGCGCGTCTTCGCGGGTGATCGCCCTTGCCAGGGACACGATTACAATCTCTTCGCCGTGGCTAAGGGCGTAGTCGACTTCGACGGCCTTCACGTACTCTCGGGCGCGCTTGGACCACGTGGATCGTTCTTGGCGTGCAATGCTCATTTCGCTTCTCTCGCAATATTTTCGATGCTTGAACCAACTCGACCCTCTACCGGGAAAGCGGTCGGTAGAGGGTCGCGTCAGTGAAAGGGAACGCGGGTCATCACGCCGCGCCTCGCAGCGCTGACTAGGCGCTGTGAAGATGTGTCCCGGCCGGGCATCGTCACTTGGATCGCCTGAGTTGGTCGGCGATGCTCGGCCGGAAGTGTTTACGCTGCTGCGTCGTAGGTAGCGACGGCGATTGCCTTTGGGTCGACCCATCCAATGCCGACTCGCAGGGTGGCCTTCACGGCGACGCGGTCGGAGCTGAAGTACACGCTAGCGTCGGTTGAAAGAGTGGCTTCCTGGCGGACAGCGAGCACAATGCGCGAGGCATCCACGACGTAGAGGGTGTCAGCCTTCACCGCCGGGTCTGCAACGACCGGCAGGCCTTGGATGGTTGCCGCCACGGGCTGACTGGCGTCGGGGCCGTAGAGCTGCTGCGCCGACCCGGTCGAGACCTTGGTCTTGGCAGCAGTCGCGGCCAACTCAGGACTCACCACGACGTGGGTCGCGGTGTTGCCGTTGGCCTTCAGTGCCGCGATGCCGTCGACGACGATGTCGGCGTCGGTCAATGCGGTATCGCCCAGGTCGATGGTTCCGGTGACCGACTGAATGCCATTAGGCCCCTCGGCGACGGTGTTGCCGAACGCGGCCAAGTCGAGCTTGTTAGCGAGCTGGCGCACGAGCGAGTTGCCGACCAGGGCCAACACACCGCCGCCCTCGGTGTGGGCGTCCGCGATCAACTCGGCAGTCACCGGAACAATCGCGGCGAGCTTCTTGAAGACCACCGGAACCTCGGTGATTGCAAGATTGTCGACGTTGATCTCGTTACCTTCGGCGACCCATCCGGCGTTGGTGCCGTCGGTCACCTTGGGAATGCGCAGAGAGCTACCCTTGACCGGTACGAAGGTCGAGACCTGTCCGAACGCGGCCTCGGTGATGAGCGGCTCGACAATGAGGGAGCTAACTTCGGCGGACGACACTGCGCCGGTGCCGCCGATGGTCTTGGAAATGGTCATGAGTGGTTGAATCCTTCGAGAAGCGAAGTGGATTCACGTTCGGCGTTCGGCCGGTAGTGGTGCCGCGAACCTGCGGCGATTCCTAGCAATCCGGCGAATCGAACGGACTCAAACCTTGATGCTCATTCCATTATCTGTCGGTCTTTTCTACTAATCCAGGCCATTCGGAGTGCTTACCCAGAGATGCCGAAAACCGTCGATGCGAAGGACGGCGGCCGCTTGCCGCCGGGCGTTGCGCCGCGTTGGAATTGGCCAGCGTTGGCATAGGTTCCGGGAACCGGCTTCTTCAGCTCTGCCCTGGCCAGACCTGGTCGTTGTTCGAGGAGTTCGGCCTGTGCGCGGGCGACGGCTTCTGGGTCGACGTGGCCGGTCGCGTCGTCGGTCACCTCGGCCAGGTCGAGATTGCCGTACTCGAACAAGTCGGATGGGTCCGCGAGGTCTGTTGCCAGTCGAGTGACCTCGGCGCGCTGCACGGCGGCGAGCTTGACGGCCAAGGCATCCCGATCGCTCTCGGCCACCTGAGCGCGCTTGCGGTACTTACGCGATTCGATGGGGTCGGTGTCGTCGTCCTGGTCGTCGGTCTCGATGTCAGGGGTGCCGGGGTTCGGGTCGAGCGTCGTCGCGTCGTCTGCATCGATCTGGGCGGCGGGGTCGGTGGTCGTGGTGTCAGTCATGTGTGGCGTTGTCCTCTGTGGTGAGTCGGGTGTCGATGAGTGGTTGCCGGCCGGCGGCGTACGTGTAGCCGGCGAGGGGGCCGTACCAGTGGATCGCTGTGGTTACAGTGCGGTTGTCGTCGTCAACCAACAGACCGACGTGGCGAAGTAGCGCGACTTCGAGGTCGGTAGATGTTCGCCGCACCACGTGGTTGCTGCGGTCAGCTTCGAGGCGCGAATCGTAGCGGTCCTGGTGAATGCCCAGATCGCGGAATGCGATCGGCCCGCGCAGGTCACCGGTCGGAAGACGTTCGCCGATCGTGGAAAAGTCGTATTCACTCATCGGCGGCCACGAGTTCGTTGATCCGGTTGTTCAAGCAGATCAGTTGTCTTTGCTGAGTTTCGTACGCTGCGACCACGCCTGCGACTAGGTCGGTCAAATTGTCGACCTGCAATGCAAGGTTCTGGACTGCGACGGCGTGTAGGCGGTCGAACGATGTTGGTTCTTTCATCGTGAGCCGCCGCCTGTCTTGACGTCAGCTTCGGCGAGCAGTGCCAGGGTGGCAATGTGATTGACCACGAGCTGCTCGACCTGCTTGTGTAGCGAGTGGATCTGCACGCCTTGATCTTGGATCTGTCCGGCAAGTGCGTCGAGGGTGGCGAGCGCTTGCCGGTGTTCTCGGCGGTTGGCGTTCCTGTCACGGTATCGGTGGGTTGACTTCATCCTGTGTCTTGGATCCTGTTCGTAGAAGGTGTGTTTGGCGCGTGAGATTTCAGAATCCGGGTCCGTCGTCGTACTCGGGAGACTCCCAGGCGTACCCGGTGCCTGCGTTGGCGAGCAGTCTCCGCAAATCTTCCGAGCCGTCAGATCGGCGGTTCGCGGTTTCGGGGACCACAGTGTGGGTCTGGGCAGGCCGTGGCGCACTGGGGACTACTTGGTGTTCTCTGGTGCGATACTCGGCCGCGAGGTACCAGTCATCCGACAGATCCAGGCACGCGGCGATGCTGTCGACATGCTCGCTCGCTTCGAATACGTGATCGACGCGTTCACCAGCGGTCATTCCAGCGATGGCGTGCAGGATATTCGTAAACGTCCCGTCCCACCCCTTGCGCACGATGCATTCATGGCGTGCCCAGCGTTTAAATCGGTCGGCGATGGCACCGGCGTGGAGTCCGTATCCCGTGGCGGTCTTGACGTGAATTCCGTTTACGTGCCACCCGGCGGGGATCGTCGTTCCGACCTCGGCCACGTCTCCACCGGCCATCGGAGTGTGTTCGTGCGCGGGGTGCGCGGTAGCGGACCCAGTCTCTAGATCTCTAACCTGATCTTCTTTAACCTGATCTAGAACCTGATAGGGGTCCATCAGTGGACCTCGGTTGTCGCCCAATTGAACCCCGGTTCGATCCGAGTTGGACCCCGGTTTGGGTGTGCGGAGGGTCTCGGGAAACCCTCGCGCATGAGGGCTCACTGAGGACTCAGTGAGTGATTCGGCGGTCAGCTCACTGCAAGTGCAGCGCTGTTTGTGGGACCTCTTCCACGCGTCTCGGTTTCGGAGGAATGATGCGTAGCAAGGGGTCACCGGTACGTCGGCGAGCTGGTAGGTGTTCGCATCGCCTCCCGACCCGCCGCCACCGGCTCGCGTGAGTTCAATGCAGCCCTTAGCCTCCAGAGACTTGAGGTGCCGCTTGACTGAGGAGCGGCTGTGGCCGGTCGCCGTTATCAGATGGTCGACGCCGGGATGTGCGTTGCCGCCTCCACCGCCACTGAAGGTGGCGAGTATGGCGAGGACGCGAAACTCACCGTCGGTAATGTCCGCGCCTCGGGTCGCCGTAAGCCACGTCAATTTCTGGAACTTTTTCTGTCCGGTGGAGCGGTCTTGCTCAATGTCATCTGATATGATTGTCGTATCCTTTTAGAAAAGAAATGCGTCGACTTCGCCGGTCGGCGCATTTCGCGTTGATAGGGTCGAGTCACTCACGTCATGTATGTGCCCGGTGCCCACTCGCGAACAGGGATCTCGCGCAGATTGTCTGCAATGTAATGGAACTCTTCGGCCAGCCACGGGTAATTGCAGTTCTCATCATCGCGGGTGGTATCGAGTTCGGCCGCTCGGAGCATCACGCCGAAAGCGTCGATACCAGATGACTGGCAGACGTCACCGCCATCGATGGTCCGCCGTGAGTGTTTACGCACCGTGAAATCCGAGTTAATGCGGACATCTTTGCCGCAAGCATTGCAATGCAACTTGCCCATTGCCGAATTGACTTCAGAGATTGACACGGCGGATAGCCTTTCGGGGTTATTGATTGATTGCCTGGCGATCACGCTGTGCGAGCCACCACCGAACAGCCTCGGAGCTATTCAGTAGCACGAGCGAACCGGTTAGCTTGGCGTCGAGGTCACCGGCACGGATGGCCGTTTGCACCTCGGCGGCGTCGACGCGCAACGACCGGCAGAAGTCGGTCAGTAGGATCGGTCTCATACCCGCCGCGTTTCGACATACGTCGCAAGGTCGGTTCGTGATATTCGTCGGTGGCCGCCGGGTCCGGCCGGCCGCATGACGGTGATTTGTGGATTTTGGGTGAGAATCCGGTTGAGCACCGGCCGCGAGACTCCTAGATAGTCTTGCGCATCGGCAGGCCGTAGCCATTCAGAGAGTTGCAACATAAGCCCTTCGAGTGAATTGGTCTAACTCAATTCTTCTCGAACATTGATAGAATGCAAGGGCTCTCGGTTACACGCGAATTCCGCCGCGAGCGGTGGCTACCTCTTGCGCAGCAATCCATTCCTCGATTGCCGACCGGCGGTAGACAATATTCCGACCCAGCCGAAAGCACTTCGGGCCTTCATTCCGGTGCCTCCAGAAACGCAGCGTTCCCTGTGCGATTCCGTATGCCTGCGAAACTTGCGGCGTGGTCAACATTTCGTTTATGGGCATGGTTAATAGACCCTTCCGTGGGCGTTTGTTCGGACCTGGTGCTGTTTAAACAATAAAGTAGTCACCTGACTCAGAGCGGGTCGCCGACCCTGAATGCGTCAGCAACGGGCCGTGACCTGTGTCGCTACACCTGTCTCGCCAGTACCGCGAGAAGGGTCTCCTCTGGTCCGTCTGGTGTGCAAAAATTTCCCAATGAGCACCCACGGCACCGGCCAGAGACGGAATCAGCGCGCCGCAACGGTAGTGGATCGCTGGTTCACCAAGCGCCGGGACGACAGCGGCAAGCGCATTCCGTCGGCCTACAACGGCAAGGGCAAGCGCTGGCACGTGCGCTACGTCGACCCTGACGGGCTTGAGCAATTCGGTGGCAGCTTCGCGACGAAGCCCGACGCCGAGGCGAAGGTTGCCGAAATCAACACAGCCATGGCGACTGGCAACTACGTCACTCCACAAGCGGGCAAGGTCAGCGTCGAGACGGTCTACACCGGTTGGGCCAAGGCCCAGGGCCATATCTCGGCCAAGACTGAAGGAACACGCAAGAGCGTGTGGAGCTGCCACGTTCGGGACCATTGGGGACACCGCAACGTAGTCGACCTCAAGACTTCGGAGATCCGTCTATGGGTCGCTGGCTTGGCCGCCGATGAGGCAATCGGAACCACCACCATTGAGAATGCGTTCGGGCTGCTTCGGCAAGTCCTCGGCGCCGCCGTGGAAGACCGGCGACTCCCCCGCAATCCCTGCGATGGCGTAAAGCTGCCCAAGCGTGAGCATGCCGACCGTGGCTACCTGTCGCACGTGCAAGTGGCCGCTCTGACAGAGGCCGTCGAGCGCAATCCCGAGGTGGTTCGATTCCTGGCGTATACCGGGCTGCGATGGGGAGAGATGGCCGCGCTACGAGTCCAGGACTTCGACATGTTGCGACGCCGGGTCAACATCTCCCGAAGCGTGACGGAGGCGAAGGGCCTCACCTGGTCGACCCCGAAGACGCACGAACGCCGGTCGGTGCCGTTCCCGAAATCTCTGAGCGCCGAACTGTCAGCCCTGATGGTCGGGAGGTCTCGTGACGACCTCGTGTTCACAGACTCGCGAGGAAGCGTCCTTCGCGTGAGCAACTACCGGTCTCGCGTGTTCGCGGCGGCCGTGAAGATGTGCCAGACCCGCGATGAGACCTTCCCGACGATCACACCGCACGATTTGCGGCATACAGCGGCCAGCTTGGCGGTGTCAGCCGGGGCGAACGTGAAGGCAGTTCAGAGGATGCTCGGCCACGCTAAGGCAAGCATGACCCTCGACACCTATGCAGACCTATTCGACGATGACCTTGAGGCCGTGGCAGACGCCCTCGATATTGCCATCGGAAACGTTGCCGACGCCGGTAATAAACGGAACCAAAGTGTTTCTACTGCGGAACCTCTGCGGAACGCTTAGAGATTGCTAACGGATCGGCCTCGAATCCGAGGCTCTGACCTGGCACTTTAAGTGGAGCTAAGGGGAATCGAACCCCTGACCTTCTCGATGCGAACGAGACGCGCTACCAACTGCGCTATAGCCCCTTCGTTGCTCTCGCGAGCAACTTGAACAGGTTAACACTGGGTCGTTATTGGCCCACAACCCGACGGTACGAATCGTGATGATCGACGTCGTCGATGCGTGAAGCGGGCACGTAACGGGGCAAGTGGTCGAAGACCGGGTCTTCGTCGTCGATCTCCAGAACGATCGCTCCGGGACGGCGCAGGCGTGCGGGAATAGCGGCCCGGGGGTCGACCTCGGGATGTGCGCGGCGCGCTTCTTCCTCACGACGGGTACGGGCCAGACGACGCATCCGCTGCTGATAGATCCGCTGCTCGTTGCGCACCGCGCGACGCAGGAAGAACATGTAGCCCACCAGTGCAGTGAGCAGCAGACCGGCAGCGACCCAACCGGCCGTCCCGACGACGACACCCGCGAACATGCTGACCAGAGCCAGAGCACCCAACAGTGCCATCACCCGCTGGCGGAAGCGGTAGCGCTTGTCGCTGCGTTCGCGATCGGCTTCCGGATCGAAGCCGCCTCGGCGCGCACGGGGAGCCGAATTGTCTTCGGCCACTTCCTCGTCGGCGTCATCCTCGTCGTGGTCGGCGTATTCGGCGTCGTCCTCGAACTCGTCTTCTTCGTCGTCATGCTCAGCGTCTTCGAGCTCGGCCTCGTCGAGCTCACCGTCTTCGAGTTCGGCTTCTTCGAGTTCAGCTTCTTCGGAGTCCTCGTCGACCTCGGCCTCGAGGTCCTCTTCTACCTCAGCGACGGAATCGTCCTCGTCGGTTTCGGCGGCCTCGTCGACCGCGTCAGCATCAACCTCTGCCGCGTCGTCGGCTTCGGCCTCGATGTCGTCCTCAACCTCGGCCTCGACGGCATCAGCCTCGGCGACAACCTTTTTCAACACCGGAGTCTTTTCGACCTCCGGCGCTTCGGTGGCGACTGCGTCCTCGTCGACCTCGGTCACATCGACCTCGGGCTCCTTGACGGCCGTGGCAGTTCCTGATTTGGCGACCACCTTGCGGTATTCGCGAACCGGCGGTTCCCAGTCGGCGTCGTGCGGGTGCCGGCCAGAGGCCATCCGTCGTTTGGTCTTCGCAATGGTCCGGCCACCGCGGTGGAGCACGCGGGTTGCCAGCGCAGCATCAGATGTCTTGCGCACAGTCGGCCGCGACTTCACGACCATCGGCACCAGTACGAACAGCCAGATCGCCACCAGACACACCCACAACAGCGAGTTCGGCATGGGTAGCTCCTCCCTTCGGCAACCTTGCTCGACCAGTCAGCCGAGTGCACGTCTGTCACACCAGTAACAAGCGCTCCAAGCCAGGCTATGGCCATAGCGTCTTCGAGCAGCGATGACGCGCCGACAAACCCCCGATTTGTCGAGAGCAAATACACAGCAGTGGGCAACATCAGATCGACTGGTGTCAGCCATCGCTGAACTCCGTCGAACAAACCTTGACCGCGTCCCACGGCCTGGGCAGTTGGAGCGCGCCGTGCAAAGGTGGAGCGTATGCCAAAACTTGTGTACTACATCGGGATTTCGATCGACGGCTGCATCGCCGGGCCCGATGACGAGGTCGACTTTTATCCGATCACCGACGACTACATGCAGTGGATGCTGGACGAGTTCGGCGACGCCTTGCCCGGTCATATCCGCGCGCAGGTCGGCATTGCCGAGCGACCGCTGACCAAGTTCGGCCGCATCATCATGGGTCGTCGCACCTACGATCCAGCGCTGGCGCAGAACATCACGAGCCCGTACCCCCACCTCGACCAGTACGTCGTGTCCCGGGAACTGCGCGTCGACGATCCGGCGATCACGGTGATCCGAAACGAGCCCGCCGTCGCCGTCGACATGCTCAAAAAAGAGAACTCCGATCTGGACATCTACCTGGCCGGTGGCGGACAACTCGCCGGTCAGCTACTCCCCCAGATCGACGTGCTGGTGGTCAAGACCTACCCCGTCGTCGCCGGGGCCGGGCGGCCCGCTTTCGACACCCGGTTCAACCCGACGCAGTTCACCCTCGAGAACGTCGAGACCTTCTCCGGCGGCCACATCGTGTCGACCTACAGTCAGGAAACGACCAACTCCCTCGACTGACCAGTCCGCCATCTGATCTGGTCAGCGCGTTGCGCGACCGGAGCGCACCAGTGTTTCCACAGCGCCGCCGGGCAATTCTTCGATCGTCAACGCCAGGAGAAGATGGTCGCGCCACGCTCCGTTGACATCCATGTAGCGCTTGAGCAAACCCTCGTCCCGAAATCCCACCTTGTGGAGAACGGACAGCGACGCGGCGTTCTCGGGCTGAACGGTCGCTTCGAGCCGGTGCATCCCCACCGTCGAAAAGCAGTGGTCGACGCCCAGTGCCAGCGCGCCGGTGGCCACACCACGACTGGTGACGGCGGCATCGACCCAGTAACCGATCCAGGCATTGCGCAGCGCACCGCGCTGAATGTTGCCCACGGTGAGCTGTCCGCAATATTCGCCATTGAGCTCGATGACCATCGGCAGCATGTTCCCGGCCCGCGCCTCGGCGCGGAGCACCGAATGCAATCCGGGCCAGGCCGCCGGGTTGTGCCGGGCCGACCACAGTCCGCTGCCGGTGGGTTCCCATGGCATCAACGAGTTCTGATTCTCGATCCGCAGGCGGCTCCACGCCCGCGCATCACGCAGCCGGACCGGGCGGACCGTGACGCTGCCCCCTGCGACCCCGATCGGACCCAACTTGGCCGGCCACCCGCGCCGCGAGGTTTCCCCTCTGCTCCAGGCAAACACAGTGCAGTCTTACCCGCGCTGCGCCAGGAAAGCCACATCGACCTCGTCGCCGGGCCGCAACTCCACATCCTCGGGTTCGATGATCACGAGGCAGTTGGCCTCGGCGAGCCCGGCCAGCAGGTGCGAGCCGCCGTCGGGCGCGGAGATCACCTGGGCCAGATATTCACCGGTCTGTTCGTCTCGCATCAGCTGTCCCCGCAGATATCCGCGACGACCTTCGACCGACGTGATCGCACCCACGGTCCGGGCGCGCACCACGCGACGCATCGGCTGGCGCTTGCCCATCGCGATCCGGATCAGCGGCCGCACCATGACCTCGAAGGCCACCAGTGCACTGACCGGATTCGCGGGCAGCAAGAAGGTGGGGACCTCGTCCCGTCCGAGCTGACCGAAACCCTGGACCGACGCCGGGTACATCGCGATCCGGGTGATCTCGAGCTCGCCGAGTTCGGCGAGGGCTTCTTTGATCGACTCGGACGCGGCACCACCGACCGGGCCGGTGATGACGACGATCTCGGACCGAATCAGTTGTCCCTCAACAATTTCGCGCAGTTGGGTCGGCTCGCTGTCGGCAATGCCGACCCGGTTCACGTCGGCGCCGGCATCACGTGCGGCCGCGGCCAGGGCATAGCTGTTGACGTCGTAGACCTGTCCGCCGCCGGCGGTGCGATCGATGTCGACCAGCTCGCCACCGATCGAGATCACCGACAGTCGCGGCCGGGGGTGGACCAGAACCCGCTCACATCCGACCGCGGCCAGCAACCCGACCTGCGCCGGACCGATGATCGTCCCGGCCCGCACGGCCACATCACCGGGCTGCACATCGGCACCCTCGTGACGGACGTACTGACCGCTGCGCACCGCATGCCCGACGCGCACCTTCGGCAGACCGCCGTCGGTCCAGCGACGCGGGACCACGGCGTCCGCGAGCGTCGGCAGCGGGGCGCCGGTTTCCACCCGGACCGCCTGCCGCGGTTGCAGCCGCGTCGGTGTTCGGGAGCCCGCCTTGAGTTCTCCGACCACCGGAAGGACCACGATCACATGGTCCCCCGGCGACTCGGAGTCATCGCCGGCGATACTGCCCGCTTCGGCGACATCGACACTGCGCACCGCGTAGCCATCGATGGCCGACTGATCAAATCCGGGAAGCGGCCGGTCGGCCGTCACATCCTCGGCACAGAGCAGACCTTGCGATTCGGAGATCGCCACCCGTACCGGCCGAGGTGCCACCGCTGCAGCGGTCACCCGACTCAGCTGATCCTCCACCGAACGCACCGATCATCTCCTCTCACCCCGCCCTGACCACGTGAGCCGATATGGCACGGGAGTCTGCACACACGCAAGACATGACGTTAGCGGGTTTCGACGACCGAACCGGTCCACCGGCCCGGCAGTTCGGGCGCGTTGTCGAAAATTCTCAGGTAGCCCTTAGACACCGAGGCGCTGAACGAGCCACTCCCGAAGTTCGGGACCGTAGTCGTCGCGGTCGAGCGCGAGGTCGACCGACGCCTTCAGGTACCCGCCCGGGTTGCCCAGATCGTGTCGGGTGCCGCGGTGCACGACCACGTGGACCGGATGTCCTTCTTCGATCAGCAGGGCGATGGCGTCGGTGAGCTGCAATTCGCCGCCGGCACCGGGCTTGATGCGGCGCAGGGCGTCGAAGATGGCCCGGTCGAGGATGTACCGACCGGCAGCCGCGTAGTTCGAGGGCGCATCTTCGGCCTTCGGCTTCTCGACCATGCCTTTGAGCTTCATCACGTTCGGGTTGATCGCGTCGGGCAGTTCCTCGACGTCGAAGACGCCGTACGCGCTGAGCTTGTTGGTGGGGACCTCGATCGCGCACAGGACGGTGCCGCCACGCCGCGCGCGGGTCCGCGCCATCACTTCGAGCACGCCGGAGGGCATCACGAGGTCGTCGGGCAGCAACACCGCGACCGCGTCCTCATCGTCGTCGAGCTGTGCCTCGACGCAGCCGACCGCGTGGCCCAGACCGAGCGGCTTCTCCTGGATCACCGAGGCGACCTCCAGCAACGACGGCGCGTTGCGGACCTTCGCCAGCATCTTGTCCTTGCCGCGCGACTCCAGCGTGTGCTCGAGCACGAGGTCCTCGACGAAGTGGGCGACGACGCCGTCCTTGCCGGGCGAGGTGATGATCAGCAGGCGCTCGGCACCGGCGGCCTTGGCCTCTTCTGCCACCAGTTCGATGCCCGGGGTATCGACAACCGGGAGAAGCTCTTTCGGGACCGTTTTGGTCGCAGGAAGAAAGCGTGTTCCCAAACCCGCGGCAGGAACTATTGCGGTCCGCGGAATAGGGGGTGTTCCGGGGACCGATTCGTATTCCATCTCATCGGTCGGGCTCATCTTCGCATCAATCATTTTCCACCCTACTTTGCTTAATGACGGCATCCAGGGATAAACCTATCGGCAGATCGCTTCGGATGAGAGGCTGCACCCCATCAAATACACGAAGATTACTTTGCGTAAACACCTACAGAGGGCTCGCGCGAATATGTCACCGCAGGTTAAAGCGGCGGCGGACACCCGCCTTGTGACATGGATCGCCCACCTGGAAGATACCGAGCAGTTGGCAGGCGACACCGCCACGATCGCCGCCTACGTGCCGGTCGGTACCGAACCCGGATCGGTCGCCATGCTCGACGCGCTGCGCGATCGTGGTCACCGCGTGTTGCTCCCGGTGGTCGGCCCCGGTCCCCCCGCCCCGCTGAGCTGGTCGGATTACGACGGACCCGAGTCGCTGGCAACGGGCCGGTTCGGCCTGCTGGAACCGACGGGCGCGATCCTGACGAGCGACGCGATCACCACCGCCGACCTGGTCCTGGTCCCGGCGCTGGCCGTCGATCGCAACGGGGTCCGGCTCGGTCGAGGCGCGGGCTATTACGACCGCACCATCGCCGCGGTCGACACAAAACGCCTGGTGGCCGTCGTGTACGACGACGAGGTGCTCGACGCGATCCCCGCAGACGAGCTGGACGTGCCGATGGGATGGAGTCTGACACCCGCAGGCGGCTTCACCGCCCTGGAACAACCCGACCCTGGCACTCGTTAACGTAGAGTGCCAACTGCGCTGTAGAATCCACAAAGTTCTCGGCTAAATACTTCCGGAGGTCCTCGGTGCCCACTTATTCGTATGCTTGTACACAGTGCGATAACCGCTTCGACATCGTGCAGTCGTTCAGCGACGATTCGCTGACCGAATGCCCACAATGTGCCGGTAAGCTGCGCAAACTGTTCAACAGCGTCGGCATCGTCTTCAAGGGCAGCGGCTTCTACCGCAACGACAGCCGGTCGACCTCGACCAGCAGCGAGGCGAGCTCCAGCGACTCCTCGAGCAAGAAGGAGTCGAGCTCCTCGTCGTCGTCGAGCGATTCGAGCAGCAGCTCGTCGACCAGCTCTTCAACCCCCAGCGCGCCGGCCGCAACAGCGTCCTGAACCGGCGTTGGTCCACAGTGGCAGCGCCTGCCCACAGCTCGGCCGGGTAGGCGCCTGTCCACCGGATTTTGCAGTGCTGCTGACCTAGCGTTCGGCCATGCCCGAACGCAATCCACTTCAACCCACCGCCCTCGACCGCTTGAGGCACGCACTGCGCCCCGGCTGGACGCGCGCGCTTCTGCTTCGACGGATCTGCGCTGCGGCATTGCTGGTGACGGCGCTGGTCGCGGCCGTGGCGGCCCAGCGCGACCACGAGCTGCGGTCCGTCGTTGTCGCCGCCCGTGACATCGCCCCCGGGATCCATCTGACCTCTGATGACCTCGAGGTCCGCCAGATCGACGCCGCCGCCATCCCGGCGGGCGCGGTCACCGACCCCTCGAATCTGGTCGAACAAACGGTCACGGGCCCGGTCCACCCGGGTGAGATCTTCACCGACACCCGGGTGCTGTCCAGCCGCCTGCCCGCTGCCCTGTTGGGGCGCGAGGACGCGCGCCTGGTCCCGGTGACCCTGTCCGACTCGTCCATCGTCGACCTTCTCCGGGAAGGCGACGTGGTGGACGTGCTGAGCATCGACGACTCACCCGATGGCGAAGCACCGTCGGCGTCAACCGTTTTGGTGAAGAACGCCGTGGTGGCACTCGTATTCGCCCCCGGCCCAGCGGGATCAGGCCGCGATGCCCGACCGACCGTCTTGGCCATGCCCGAACGGGATGCGCACCGTGTCGCCGTCGCAACCCTCGCCGGGCCGATCACCGTGGTCTTTCACTGAATCCGCATGTTCCATCCACTATCGGGGTCGATAGATGGTTAAGATCGAAAAATGTTCCCCAGCATATGCGCGTTTTCCCAGGTGGGAAGGACCACGACATGTTAAAGGGCTTCAAAGACTTCCTCATGCGAGGGAACGTCGTCGACCTGGCCACCGCCGTTGTGGTCGGTGCTGCATTCACCGCCATTGTCACGGCGTTCACCACCAACATCATTGAACCTCTGATCAATTCACTCGGAGGAACAGATGCGGCAGAGGGCCTCGGTTTCACAATTCTCGACGGCAACCCCGAGACGTTTGTAGATATCGGTGGATTGATCACCGCGATCATCAACTTCGTGATAATTGCCGCAATTGTGTATTTCGTAATTGTGATGCCTTACGAAAAATTGAAGGCATTTGCCGCCCAGGACGGTGACGACGCGGTCGCGTTGTCTGAATCCGAATTGCTCACCGAGATCCGCGACATTCTGCAAGGTAAAGATCCGTCGGAGGAGAAGGCCAAGATCGCGGCGGCCAAGAGCACACAGACCGATAAGGACGAGGCGTACATCGAGCGGGCCAACGAGGGCCGCTCGTCCGCACCGATGGCGGGGGCCGCCGGCGCTGCCGGCGCCTACGGCGCGTCCGAGGCAGGCACCCAGCAGTTCTCCGCCCAGACCGAACAACCCGGGCGCCGGCCCGAACAGCCGGGCCGCCCGCCGTCGTACCCACAGAGCCCCCCGTCGGGCTTCCAGCCGCCGACAGGCCCGCCGCCCCATAACGATCCACTCAGCGGCCCACCGCAGGGCTACCAGCCACCGGCAGGCCCCCCTCCCGGCTACAACCCGAATCAGCCGCCGCAGCGTTCAGGACCGCCTCAATACGGGCCCCCGGACTACGGTCCACAGAACCCCGGGTACCGACCCGATCCGTTGAGCGGCCCGCCCCCGGGTTACGTTCCGCCCCCGGAGCGCCCCGACGACGGCCCCGGACGACACAGCCAGTAATTCGAACCGCATATCCACAAACCGGCTGCCCGCACATTCTTTGTGCGGGCAGCTGGCATTTCGTGACCACTGGACCCGCCGGTTGAACGACTTTCCGGTCGCCGGGGGTGCTGCACAGCAGCAATGCGCGGTCCGGCCTCGCGCAGTTCAAGAGGTTTACTCCCACGGCACGAATTGATCCGTGGCCCTTCCCATTCAGCCGTGGCGCAGCAATTCGAAATCGGATCACCAACACCGGGTGCGGAAACAACAAAAGCCGGGACACCTTGTGGCGTCCCGGCTTTCGTTGATATTCAGTTGTCGAGCAGGCTTGCTATCAGCCGATGCTGAACGGCTTGCCGTACAGGGTCACAATGCCGGTGGTCGATTCGGTCTCGACGGTCACCTTCACGTAGGCCTTGGCCTCAGCGAAACCGGCGCAGCCGTGGACTGCGAAGGTTTCCTGGCTGTAGGCGATGCCACCGGTCGCGCCCTCGAAATCGAAGCCGCTGTTGTTGCCGTCGGAATCAGAGAAGAAGGCAACGTACTTGGCTTCACCGGGAGAAAGCGTGAAACTTGCTTCACCACCGGCGTTGTATGCCGGTTCGATCATCGAACCGGAGTCTTCGCCGGTCGGCAATGTCGCCTCTACACCGCCGCCGGCACCGGCGCCGGCACCGAAGTTCAGCTGGCAACCAACGATGTAACCGGCTTCGACGTTGCCGCCTTCAGCGCCACCGGAGATGTTGACGGCGATTTTGCCGTCCATCCATACGTTGCGGCTGGTCGGGATGGCAGACATCGCCGGGCTGATGGTCGACTTCTCGCCGAACAGGCTGACCGTCACCGAGGTGCCGTCGTCGAGGGTCTGGGTTACTTTGCCACCGGGGAGCGGTCCGGCGCCTGCGGCACCGACGCCCATCGTGGCGAGCGCCACTGCGGATACACCGGCGATACCGGCGGCCGCCGCGAGACGACGCGAGGTTGTGTTCTTCATGATTCCCCTTACGGAAATATCAATCTGCTTGCGGCAGATAAAAGTGTTTCAAGACTTGGGCGGGATTATCTGCCGACGATCAGTTGAGGCTGAACGGCTGGCCGTAGAGGGTCGACTTCACAACGAAGTCACCGGTGGTGACGACGGTCGAGAAGGCGCGAGCCTGGGCGTATCCGCCACACTGCTGCACGTCGATGCCCTGGTTCTTGTACTGGATCGACGCGTCATTTCCGTCGAAGTCCTTGCTGCCCAGGGAAACAAAGACAGCCTGACCCGGGCTCAGCGGGATAGACAGCGAACCGGAGAGTCCACCGGTGAGACTGAGGACGTCAAGGCTGGCGCCCAGTCCACCGGAGAAGCCGGTGATGTCGATCTGGCAGCCAACGATGTAACCGGTGGTCAGCGTTCCCGCCGAACCGCCCGAGTAGACCTTGACCTTGCCGTTGACCTCGGCGGAGCGGCCTGCACCGTTGTTGGCGAGCGACGGAACCGGGTAAGCACTCTCGCCGGTGCGCTCGATCTTGATCACGGTGCCATCGATGCCTTCAGTGACCTTGCTGCCCGAAGCCAGCGGGCCTGCGGCGGCGTTTCCGGCGCCCATGCTGGCCAAGCCGATGGCAGCAACCGCGGTAATGGCTCCAGCGCCGACAACGCGGCGCAGACCGAACATGCTGAACTTGCTCATTCGTTCCCTCTCACAGGATTGCTGTGTAATCCAAACTCAACCAAATCGTGAGCCTGAAGTGACCTGACGGTTGGTCGGAATACTCCATGGAACGCGTTAACAGGCGGCAAGCCCGACGTTTCCCTGACGTTAATTCCAGCCGTACGTTCATGTCCTTCCACGAACACCCTCGGGGGCGCATCGCGGGACACTTCCAGCCCCCGCACTGGTACTGGACGTATCGAGCGGAACGTTAGTGTGCTGGGCGAATGCAAGCAACAGTTAGCAGTAAGCCTGACCTAAATACCGAGATCCGCTGTCCTGCACCGACAATTGTCGATGATGCATATAATTTGGTTAACAACTCGTTAAACCGCAGGACCCGGGCTGTGACGAAAACGGTATTCACTCGTGATGTGGTGGCCGGTTAACGATAAACCATTCGTCAGACTGCATATCCACACGTGTGTGATCTTCGTCACACTGGCCGTTTGGGCGCTCATCACGGGTGGTCGCCGGCAGTTCGTCGCCGAATATTTTGTCCAGCTCCGCTCGCGACAACTTGCGTTTGCCCACCGATTTCTCCGCCACGACAACCAGATTCAGAACTCTGAGATCGACGCGATGAGGTGCTTGGCCATGGGCGTGATGGTGGCCATCCCGTCGCGTACGGCCGCCCGCGAGTTGGCGAGGTTGACAACGATCGTCTGTCCCGAGATACCGGCCAGGCCCCGCGACAAACCGGCGTCCATCGCACCGGCCGCCAAACCCGAACTCCGCAGGGCTTCTTCGATGCCAGGCAACTTGCGGTCGAGCAGATCTTCGGTCGCCTCCGGGGCAACGTCACGTCCACCGACACCGACAGCACCGACCGAGATCACCAGGTCGACGCCACCGATCACCGCGGTGTTGAGGGCGTTACGAATCTCGACCTCGTCAGATTCCACGGCGACGACCGCATCGACGTGAAAACCTGCCTCTTCGAGCAACTCCCCGACCAGGGGCCCGATCAGCGCCTGATCTTCGCCATGCGCGGCACGATCGTCGACAATGACCACCAGAGCCCGTCCCAGAACCTCTTCGGCCAAGTTCAACGACCTCATCTGATTTCCTTCCGCCTCGACCTCTCCCACCTGGGCGGCAAGCCGGGCTGCCGCGGCATCTGCCGCAACCGCATCGGCCTCGCGGATCTCCAGGCCGGAGATGACACCATCTCCGAGTGGAACTCTATCTGTCGGGATGACCGACACCGAGCGCAGTGGTCCACCCGCTGCGGCGTCGGTCGATTTCGGATCAGCAATTGTCAGGTCTGGGAATTTCACGATCTATCGGCCTCCGGTATCCAGGGTGTCGAGGGTTACCTCGGCTGTTTTGCTTTGTCCGTTCACCTCGTAGGTGATTTCGACCTTGTCGCCGGGTGCGTATGACCGAACAGCGGCGATCAGGGCATCGCCCGAGGAGATCACCCGGTCGTTGACCCTGGTGACCAACGCCCCGTTCGGGATACCGGCGTCTGCGGCCGCGCCACCCGGTTGTACGTCACTGATCAGCGCACCGGGTTGGTCGGCCGACGGTGAACCCGAACGGACCGACACACCCAAGCCCGCCTGGGTGGCCTTGCCCGTCGTCTCGAGTTCGTTCGCGACGCGGATCGCCTGGTCTACGGGGATGGCGAACCCGAGCCCGATGCTGCCGCCCGACTCGCCCTCGGAAAGGCTGGCGATGGCGGTGTTGATCCCGATCAGTGCCCCGTTGGCATTCACCAGCGCACCGCCGGAGTTACCGGGGTTGATCGCGGCGTCGGTCTGGATCGCATCCATCACCGAGGCCTGGCCGCTCTGGGCGCCCTGCGTCGAGACCGGCCGGTTGAGCGCACTGATGATGCCCGTGGTCACCGTGCCGTCAAGGCCCAACGGGGCGCCGATCGCGATCACTTCCTGACCGACCACCAAATTGTCCGACGTGCCGATCTGAATCGGGGTCAACCCGGTCTTGTCGACCTTGATCACCGCGATGTCGGAGATGGTGTCGGCTCCGACAATCGTTGCAGTGGCGGTGCTTTCGTCGTTGAAGACCACGATCACCTCGGCGTTGGAACCAGCCCCGGAGACCACGTGGTTGTTGGTCATGATCGTGCCGTCCTCGGTGAGGACCACACCGGACCCCGACCCCGCCGATTGACTGCCGATGACCTTGATCGACACGACCGACGGGAGCACCTTCTGCGCCACCGCCTGCACGGACCCTTCGGGGGCGGCGACCGGTTGCGTATTGTCGCGGTCCCCACCGAGAACTCCGCTGCTGTTACCGGGAGAGCCCGACGAATCATCTGCGACGTTCGCCCCGATGACGCCACCCACACCGCCGGCGACCAGGGCCACGACCAGGGCCCCGATGGCGATCCCGGCCTTGAGACCACCCGAGCGTCCGGCCGGCTGCGATGCCGGGGCGGTCCCCGGCGGGTATGACTGAGGACCTGCCGACCGGGCGTCACCGGCGCCGAATTGGCTTGTCGGATTGGCTGATCCATAGCCGGGGTACGGCGACTGCTGACCGGGGTGGGCACCCGGTGACTGCGGATCAGCTTGTGGGCCATAGGGATTGCCGGGCTGCTGCCCGTAAGACGAAGGCTGCTGGGCAGATCGGGGATCAAACGACGCGGGACGAGAAATGGGCTCGCCGCCCTGACCCCATCCCGCCGGTCCGGCAGGACCACCGGCACCTGGTTGGTTCGAGAATCCGCCACCCCCGGGGGTGCTCGATCCCCGTTCGTTGTCGTCGTTGCCGCCCATATCCCACGCGCTTTCTGCCAGGCGCACCAATGCGCTCTCGTTGCCGGCCGAAATCCCGGCACTGCTACATACCCTGCTACGTCGGCCTGAGATGTCGCTGAGACGCCGCTGTTGGTTTGCCCCTCAATTCTCGCACTCACGGGGGCCGCCAACGAGCGGTTCGGCCCGTTCAGATGACACGGACGGTCAAAGAGGCGACGAGCGCACCGAACACACCGTCCGCAACGGACTACTGCTGAACGACGCGCGGCGCGATCTCGGCAGGGGTGGGCGAGCCTGGCAATGTAATGGTCAGCAGCGCACCACCGGCATCGGATTGACCGGCGACCACGGTCCCGCCATGGCGAACCACCACTTGCCGGACGATCGCCAGACCGAGGCCCGAACCCGGCATCGAACGGGCTGCGGTCGACCGGTAGAACCGTTCGAAGATCAGTTGCCGGTCCTCCGGCGGAATGCCCGGTCCGGCATCGGCGACGGTCAATTCCGCGCGGTTGGGCTCGACCTGGGTCAGTTTCACCACCACGGGACATCCCGGCGGACTCCATTTGGCCGCGTTGTCGAGCACGTTGAGCACAGCCCGCGACAGGCCCGCACTCTCCCCGAACACGAACCACGGGTTGACATGGACATCGAAATCCACGTCGCTGCGGCGTCGACGCACCCGTTCCAGGCTGCGGTCGATCACCTCCGCGAGATCGATCTCCTCGTGCACCACCTCGGGGGCATCCTCCCGGGCGAGGTCGACGAGGTCGCCGACCAACGTCGACAACTCCTCGATCTGCGCCATCAGATCGGCGCGCAACTCGGCCATGTCGGACTCGGGAACCTCCCGGGCGCCGGGCTCGGACGAGGCGATCAGCAATTCAAGGTTGGTCCGCAACGACGTCAGTGGCGTCCGCAGCTCGTGACCGGCGTCGGCGACCAACCGGGACTGGCGGTCCCGCGATTCGGCCAGCGCCCGCAGCATGAGGTTGAAACTCTCTGTCAGTCTTGCCAACTCGTCGTTGCCGACCACCGGGATCGGTGTCAGGTCGTCGGTTCTGGCCACCCGTTCGGCAGCGCGGGTCAACCGCGCCACCGGCCGCAAACCCGCTCTGGCGACGGTTGTTCCGGCCACCGCTGCCAGGATGATGCCACAGCCGCCGATCACCCCGAGCACCCACGCCAACCGCCCGAGCACGTCGTCGGTGTCCCCGAGGCTCTGCGAGATGATCAGCGTATTGCCGTCGACGAGCTTGCGCGCCAACACCCGCTGATTGTTCGAGGTCCGCAACGACGACTCCGACTCGCCGTCGACGACCTCCTGCTCGGCATCACCGTAGGGCACACTGCCGATCTGAAAACCCCGCCCGCCGGGCATGACCAGCGCCACGGACATGTCGGTGGAGTACACCGTGCCGGCGACCAGGGACTCCGGCGAATCATCGAGGACGCCCATCCGGGCCAGCTCGGTCATCCCGTTGGCCCGGTTGGTCAGCTGTGAATCGACATCGGCGTACATCGCTCGGTACACCACCGCGAAGGCGGCGGCGGCCATGACGGCCACCGCGATACCGACCACGGTGGCGGCCAGGATGGTGATCCGCCAACGCAGAGAGATGGTGCGGGTCAGCGGCGTCGGCTTACGCATCTGACGCGGCAGTTGATCGGCCGGGACGAGGTTCGTCGGACGTTGTGGAGTGATCGGCCCGGTCGGGGTCGACTGCCGATGGTAAAAACTCACAGTTCACAGCTCACGATCTACGGCGGGGTCTCCCGCAGGACGTAACCGACGCCCCGCACGGTGTGGATGAGTCGGATCTCGCCCTCGGCTTCGGTCTTACGACGCAGATAGCCCACGTAGACCTCCAGCGCGTTGCCCGACGTCGGAAAGTCGTAGCCCCACACCTCTTCCAGGATGCGGCTACGGGTCAGGACGCGACGCGGGTTGGCCATCAGCATCTCCAGCAGCGCAAACTCGGTGCGCGTCAAGCTGATCGGCCGGCCGTTACGGGTGACGTCCCGGGTGACCGGATCCATCGTGAGATCTTCGAAGGTCATCGCCTCCGAGTCCGGCGGCGCTTCGGTTGCCGCACGGCGCATCAACGCCCGCAGTCGCGCCAGGAGTTCTTCGAGGGCAAAGGGCTTGGGCAGATAGTCGTCGGCACCGGCGTCGAGGCCCGCCACCCGCTCGGACACCGAGTCGCGTGCGGTCAGGACCAGGATCGGCAGATCGTCGCCGGTGCTGCGGAGTCGACGGCAGACCTCCAACCCGTCCAGGCGCGGCATCATCACATCGAGCACGACCGCATCGGGCCGCTCGCTGGTGATTTTCTCCAGAGCTTCCACACCGTCTCCGGCAGTGACCACCGTGTACCCGTTGAACGTCAGGGACCGGCGCAGAGATTCGCGAACGGCGCGATCGTCGTCCACAACAAGAATGCGCATGACAACAGTCTTACGTGACCTGCTGAGAGAGCGCTGAGTAATCCCCCGGCGCGCCGCGCCTCACCGCATCGGTATCGGGCTTCGGACCCGGCCGGCCAGGTGCCCGTCGACAGGTCAGGCCGACCGCCGCGGGGCCATCGGCAGATGCCAGTTGAACTGCAGGCTCGCCATCCGCAACGCGGTTGCCAGGACGGCGCCGCCGACCATGCCCCACGCCGGCCAGCCCTGCCCGGCTGCGATCACCACGAGCAGCGCCCCGCACATCGCCGGGACCGCGTAGAGGTCGGTCGGGCGCAACAGCAACGGCACCTCCCCGGCGAGGACATCGCGCAGGACGCCGCCACCGATCGCCGTGGTGATACCGATGAGGACGGCAGCCATCGCACTCGCGTCGTGGTCGAGGGCAAGTGACGCGCCGGTGACCGCGAACACGGCCATGCCGACCGCGTCGAGGACCAGGATCGCCCGAAACAACTTGTTGAACGCCGGATGGAAGAAGAACGTGATCAGCCCGGAGATCAATGCAATGGTCAGGTTGGGCCAATGCTGCACCGAGGTGGGCGGCGTGATGCCGAGCAGGAGGTCGCGGACGATGCCACCACCGACACCGGTGACCGCACCCATCGACAGGATCCCGAAGAGGTCGAAGTCCTTGCGGATGCCGACCAGGGCGCCCGAGCATGCGAAGACCGCGATGCCCGCGTAATTCAGTACGTCCTGCAACACCGCAGGCCTTCCCTGCCTCAGGTTCCGGGCACAACAAAAGGCTGACCGTCAGTTCGACGGCCAGCCTCTGCGTTGAGCCTTGGGGGCTAGATCAGCGGCGATCGAGATCGACGAGGCCCAGCTTCACGGCCTTGACCAGGCGACGGGGCACGCGATGAGCGACGCCACCAACCTTGACCTCTTGCAAGACCGGGTTGTCGGCCTTCCACTGCGAGCGGCGGCTACGAGTATTCGACCGCGACATCCGGCGCTTCGGTACAGCCATGATTCAGCCCTTCATTTCTTCGTTTACGTATCGGGGTTTGTGCGTGTCCGTTCGCCATCTCGGCATTCGGACTTCTGCACTCGTCCTGCGGTGCCTGGTACCCGATGCGCACCCCAGTGGAAAGGAGTGCGAGTCGGAGCTGACATCGACAACCTCTAGAGGGTACCGGTTACCCCCCTCTCAATCCAAAGCGAGTCCGAATCCAGGGCCCGACCAGGGCATCAAGCCCGTCGACGGTCACTATACTTGCAGTGTTGGAAAGTTATTCCTATGCTTTCCAACATGGAAAGTTATGAGGCGCGTGAACTCCTGAAAATCGCCGAACGCGCCGAAGCCTCGCCCTATGTCGACCACCCACCGACACCGTGGTGGTACTACCCCGCAGTCGGCGGCTGGGCGGCGGCGATGATCGGCGCCTTCGCCTGGTGGCGCGAGAGCATCGGGCTCTTCGTTGGATCGATGGCCGCACTGATCGTCGTCGAGTTCGTCTTCCTCGGCTGGATGAGCAGGCGGCACGGCGCGTTTCCCATGCCAGGCAAGGGCGCGCCGCCTGCCGAGATCCGGGTGGAATGGAATCGCTACTTCCTGGCACTGCCGATTGTCGCCGGGCTGATCGCCTCGGCGTGGTGGCTCGGTGGCGTTGCGCCGGCAGCGGTGGTCGCCTTCGTCCTCATCACCTGCGGGCTGATGATCTACGAACGGCGCTACGCCAAGGCAGCGGCGGCGGTTCGGGTGCGGCTGGCATGATCGACGGCCTCGACCCGGTGATCCATGCCCCAAAACGCCTCGCCGCCATGGCGATTCTGGCCAACAGCACCACGGCGTCGTTCAAGTTCCTCAAGGAACACCTGGACCTGACCGATTCGGACTTGTCCAAGCAGATGTCGGCCCTCGAGTCGGCCGGGTACCTGACGGCGTCAAAAGCCGGCCACGGCCGGGGCAGCAGCACCACCTACCGGATCACCGCATCCGGCAAACGGGCCTACCTCGCGTACAGAACTGCACTACAGATCCTGCTCAACGGCGCCCCCGCCCCCCGATGATGTGCCGTTTTGGCGACAGAATGCCCAGGTCGGCTCCGCCAAAACGGCACATCATCGGGATTTACACTGGCCTGACCGGGCCGAAGCCCACTACGGTGAGCGGGTGAGCGATCTGACACCCACCGGAGATTCCGAACCCGCCGCCAGTCTGAGCAACGTCCGAGCCGGCGACGCCGACCGGCGTCTGGCTCTCGACATCCTTTCCTTGGCGATGACCAAGGGACACCTGAGCCCGGTGGAGTACGAGGAGCGCGCCGACAGGGCGATCGCGGCCAAGACCTTCGGCGAACTCGACGCCCTCACCGACGATCTGCCCACCAATCAACTACGGCCGCCGACGGCCCAGGCCACCCGGCCCACCTACGCCGCCGATGTCGAACCGACCACCCATCGGATCGCCGTGATGAGCGGTTCCGAACTCAAGGGCCGCCGGGCCGCGGTCGGCGAGACGCTCACCGCGTTCGCCCTCATGGGTGGAGTGGAGATCGACCTGCGTGAGGTGACCTTCACGTCTCCGACGCTGACGATCCGGGCCAACGCGATCATGGGCGGCATCGAGATCGTGGTCCCCCAGGACGCCAACGTCCGGATCAACGGCATCGGGATCATGGGCGGCTTCGACGGCGAGGCCGACGCCGAAGGTTCCGGCACCCCGGGCGCACCGACCATCACCGTCGCCGGCCTGGCGCTGATGGGCGGCGTCAGTGTGGTTCGCCGGCCACTGGAACATCACACCCAACCGTCGCTGAAGAAGCGCTGACGGTTATCGGCCCGGTCAACGGGTGTTGCGACGTCGCTTTCCGCCGAGGTAGTCGCCCACCACGGCTGCACCGAGACCGTCGAGATCGGGCGCCACGACCCGGCCCGACACCCTGCGCGCCATCTGATCCACGAAGTGCACCAGACCGGGGTCGTCGCCGAGCCGGAAAAAGCTGACCTGGGCGCCCATTCGCCCGACATTGTCGAGTTCACGGACGGTGGCCCCGAGCGTCGCCGGATGCGGCGGGTAGTAGAAGAACGGTTCGCCCCCGGGCAGCAGATGTGCGGTCGGCTCCCCGTCGGTGACGATCAGGACCACCGGCTGGGCATTGGGGTGGCGACGAAAGTGCCGCTGCGCGAGCAGAAGCGCGTGGTGCAGGTTCGTACCCTGTTGACGCATACCGTCCAGGCCGATGAGTTCGCTCATCTCGAGCGTCCGGGCGTAGTGACCGAACGAGATCAGCTGCAGTTCGTCGCTGCGGAACCGGGTGGAGATCAGATGATTCAGCGCCATCGCCGTGCGCTTCATCGGCGTCCAGCGATTCTCCAGCCACATCGAGAACGATGTGTCGACCAGCAGCGCGACCGCGGCCTGGCTGCGTGCCTCGGTTTCGGCGACCTCGACATCGCGGACGTCGATCCGCACACCATCGCGGATCATCGCGTTGCCGGCGTGTCGTTTGTCGCGGTCCTCGGTCATGGTGCGCAGCACCGCATTCGACACCGTACGGGTGACATCCCATGGTTCGGTGTCGCCGAACTCCCATTCCCGTGACGATCCGGTCGGCTCGCCGGCCAGTCCGGCGCGGCGGGTCTGCCGGTCGCCGTGACGTCCCGAGAGTTGCTCGGCCACATCCCGGAAGATGGACTGCCCCAGTTGCCGCATCGCCTTGGGTGAGAGCTTCAGCTGACCGTCGCTGCCGCGTTCGAGGAGGCCTTCCTCCTTGAGTGCCTTCTCGAGTTCGGCAAGTGTCCGGGCATCGACAGCCGCGTCTTCGCCGAGCTGGCGGGCCAGTGCATCGAGGTCGACGTCGTCGAGTTGTGCACCCGAATACTGCTGGGAGAGTTGATCCGACAACGACTCGAGTTCGGCAAGATCCTGCAGGGCCCCGGCACCTTCGCCCATGCCCATCCCCTGCTGGCCTTCGAAGCTCTGGCCCTCGTCCCAGCCCATCCCCGGACGCGCCTGCCGCAGCTGCGAATCCATCTGCGAGAGCTGTCCCATCAGGTCCGGTGAACCGAAAGCCTGCTGCGCCAGCTGATCGAGCTCGGCCCGCTGCTCCGGCGACAACGAGTTGTAGAACTGCTGGGCAGCGGCACTGCGGGCTGCCAGCGAATCGATCAGCTCTTCGGTGTTGGCGGGGTTCTCGGGAAAGAAATCGCCGTGCTCGTCCATGAACTCATCGAACTGCTCGGTGGTGTCCTCGCCACGGTTGTGCGCGGCGAGGAGTTCGTTGAGGTCCTTGAGCATGTCCGTGATGCGTTGCCGGTCTTCCTCGGTCGCCCCTTCGAGGGCTTCCTTCATCCCCGCGAAACGCTGATCGAGGAGCTCCCGGCCCAGCAGATCTTTGATCTTGTCGTACTTCTCCTTCGCCTGCGGACTGCGCCAGTTGTAGTCGGAGAGGTCCTGGACCGCCTGCGCGGTCGACGGCGGGAGGTTCTCGATCTGCATCTCGGCGAACCGCGCATCGTCATCGAGGTCGCGCGCGAGTTGCTTGCGCTCGTCGAGCACGGCCTCGTCGAGCAGCTTGCGGATCTCCTCGAATGTCCCGTTCAGATTGCGGGACTTGAGGATCTGCTCGCGACGCTTGTTCGCCATCTCCCGCAGTTCATCGAGTCCCCGCATGTTCTTGCTGCCGCGACGCAAGAACTCGCGCATCGCGGACTGCGGGGACCCGCCGGCCATCACGTCGTCGCCAATGGCATCGAGCGCTTCGCGCAGGTCCACCGGCGGCGCCAGCGGATCGGGGCCACCGGTGTACCGCAGATAGCGGGAGCGGTGAAAATTGTTGCGGGGCATGTGGGTTTCTCTCGGTTCAGCCGTACACGGTCTGGCCGGTGCCGTCGGCTTCTTTGCCGATCCGGCGGGCCAGGAACAGACCTTCGAGCGCCAACTCGAGGGCACTGGCACGTTCTCCGTCGTCGATGACATCGAGTCGCTCGGCGATCTTGTTCACCACCGGTTCGGTGCCCTCGGGCATCGACGTCAGCAGGTCGTTGGCGGAGACCCGGTCACCGGTCACCACCGGTTCGCTGGCCTCGAGCGCGGTGACCAGCGTCGCCAGATCGACACCGCCGAGATGCTCGCGCACCGTGTCGGCCGTCGACTTGCGCAGCAGGTGCTCGAGGATCTCGATCTCGCGGCCTTCTTCACCCGACTCGAACTCGACCTTGCCTCGGAGCACCTCGATCACCGACGAGAGGTCGACGACGCGTGCCACCGCAAGGTCCTCCCCGAGGACTGCGGCCCGGTGCAGTGCCGCGGCGGCAACGGTTTCAGCGCCCGCGATGGCAAAACGGGCCGAGACACCGGACCGCTGATCGATCGCCGGGTTGTCCCGGACATACCGGGTGAACCGCGCGATGATCTCGATCAGGAACGTCGGCACGGTCGCCGTGAGGTCGGCCTCCTGCTCGATGACCGCGATCTCGTCTTCGAGTTCAATCGGGTAATGGGTGCGGATCTCGGCACCGAACCGGTCTTTCAAGGGCGAGATGATCCGGCCGCGATTGGTGTAGTCCTCCGGGTTGGCGCTGGCCATCAGGACCACGTCGAGCGGCAGCCGGAGGCTGTAACCGCGGACCTGGATGTCGCGCTCCTCCATCACGTTGAGCATGGCGACCTGGATGCGTTCGGCCAGGTCGGGCAACTCGTTGATCGCGATGATGCCGCGGTGCGCCCGCGGGATGAGCCCGAAGTGGATGGTCTCCGGATCGCCCAGGCTCCGTCCCTCGGCGACCTTCATCGGGTCTACGTCGCCGACCAGGTCGCCCACCGAGGTGTCGGGGGTGGCGAGCTTCTCGGAGTAACGCTCGCTGCGATGACGCCACCCGATCGGCAGATCGTCCAGCAGGTTCGCGGCCTTGCGGATCGAGGCCGGGGTGATCGGTTCGTACGGGTGCTCGTCGAGTTCCGAACCCTCGATGACCGGGGTCCACTCGTCGAGGAGACCGACGATGGTTCGCAGCAGACGGGTCTTGCCCTGCCCGCGTTCACCCAGCATCACCACGTCGTGTCCGGCGAGCAGTGCGCGCTCGAGATGCGGGATCACCGTGGTCTCGAAACCCAGGATTCCGGGCCAGGGGTCGACGCCGGACCGCAGTGCGTTCAGCAGATTGTTACGGATCTCGTCCTTCACGCTTCGCTGCACATGACCCGAGGCACGAAGTTCGCCGAGGGTCCGTGGAGAAGGGTGTGCCGAGCGGGTTGTCGTCGTGTGGGGTGTGCTCACCTCTTCTACGCTACGAGGCTGCGCCCGGAAGCGCACTTGTTACGCCCGCAGAGGAACTCGCGAGCGGCTGTTGCGCCCGTCCCGGGTTGCCTCCGCGACACGCCGACGACAGAGCCCGGCTGCCCCTGGTGGCTCGCGGTTCGACAAACTGAGGAGATGACAAGCACCACACCGTCTCCAGCAGCGGCATCGGGACCCGGCCCAACAGCCCCCACCGGAGCACTCGACGGGATCAGGGTCCTCGAGTTGGGTTCGCTGATCGCCGGACCTTTCGGTGCCCGTCTGCTGGGCGACCTCGGCGCCGACGTGATCAAGATCGAGGCCCCGACGTCGCCGGACCCATTGCGCGGTTGGGGCCAGGCCGAACGCGACGGACACCACTTCCTGTGGACCGTCTACGCCCGCAACAAGCGTGCGATCACGCTGAACCTTCGCAGTGAACGTGGCCGCGAGATCTTCCTGGAGCTCGTCGAGCAGGCCGACATGATCGTCGAGAACTTTCGTCCCGGCACCCTCGAAAAACTGGACATCGGCTACGACGTACTCCGTGAACGCAATCGGGGGATCATCCTCGTGCGCGTCTCGGGTTACGGACAGACCGGGCCTGATGCCGGTCGCGCGGGGTACGCCTCGGTCGCCGAGGCCGAGAGCGGACTGCGCCACCTCAACGGCTACCCCGACCAGCCGCCGCCCCGCATCGCACTGTCCCTCGGGGACACGCTTGCCGGGATGTTCGCCGTGCACGGCGCGCTGGCAGCGCTCTACCGCCGCACCGTCACCGGCGAAGGTCAGATCGTGGACGTGGCACTGAACGAGGCCTGTCTGGCGGTTCAGGAATCGACCATCCCCGATTACGACCAGGGCGGTGTGGTCCGCGGACCGTCCGGCACCCGGCTCGCGGGCATCGCACCGTCGAACATCTACCCCACCGGCGACGGCGGCATGGTGGTCATCGGGGCCAACCAGGACACCGTCTTCCGGCGCCTCTGCATCGCGATGGGCCAACCCGAACTGGCGACCGATCCCCGATTCGCCGATCACGGGGCCCGCGGCGAGAACCAGGACGCGATCGACGAGATCGTCGCCCAGTGGACCGCCGAACAGCCCAAGGACCACCTCATCGAAGTGCTCAAGGCGGCCGGAGTGGTCGTCGGGCCGATCAACACCGTCGCCGAGGTCGTCAACGATCCCCAACTGCTGGCCCGCGACATGATCACCCCGCACTTCGACGAACGCATCGGCGAAGACGTCCTCGGGCCGGGCATCGTCCCGAAACTGACCGGCACGCCGGGCCGGATCCGCAATGCAGGTCCGTCGGTCCCGGGCCGTCACAACACCGAGGTGCTCAGTGAACTCCTGCACCTCGACGACGACGCCATCGCGGCATTGAAGGCCGACGGCGTCCTCTGACCCCGCCCCACCGACTCCTCGCAAAACGAGCCGGTAATACGAAGACGAGCCACATATTTGTGGCTCGTCTTTGTATTAACGGCTCGTTTGGGGACTGCCGGCTCCTGTGGGGATGTCTGCTCAGCGGAAGGCCAGCCAGATCGCCAGCCCGAAACCGGCTGATGCGATGGCTATTCGCAGCGGTGTGGCCGGAATCCTGGACGCCACCGGTGGTCCGACCCAGCCGCCGGCCAGGCAACCGAGGCCCATCGCGGCGGCCGCACCCCAGTCGATGGATCCGAAGATCACGAACACCAGGGCGGCAACGGCATTCGAGGCGGCCAGCAGCACCGACTTGAACAGTGTTGCCTGCCAGATCGTCTGCGTCGTCGCGATCAATGAGACGGCCAGGAAGATGATCCCGGCACCGGCACCGAAATAGCCACCGTAGATCGCGATGACGAACACCGCGATGGGCAGGATCCCGGGGATGTCGCGATGTCCGGACATCCGGCGAATCATCGGCTGGCACAACACCGCAAGGGCCGCGACCGCCACCAGGTATGGGACCACGGCCTCGAACGTGCTCGCCGACGTCAGCAAGAGGACCACCGCACCGACCAGACCGCCGGCACCGGCGCAGCCGAGCAACGCCAGCAGGCGACGGTCGAACGTGATCGATGCCCGCGCGGACGTCGCACTGCCGATACCCACCGGGATCAGCGCGACCGTATTGGTGACGTTGGCGGTGATCGGCGGCAGGCCCGCCAGCAACAGGGCCGGATAACTGACGATCGAGGCGAGCCCGGTCACGTAACCCACCACACCGGCAAGAAAGCCGGCGGCAATCAAGAACGCCAGTTCTGCCACCGGCGCAACGTACCGCATCGCTCATGCACCCCCGCAAACGAGCCGGAAATACGAAGACGAGCCACAAATATGTGGCTCGTCTTCGTAAAGGTGGCTCGTTTGCGCGGGGTCAGTGGGCGAAGTGCCGGGCCCCGGTCAGATAGAGGGTGATGCCTGCCTCGTTGGCGGCCGCGATCACCTCGTTGTCACGAATCGAACCACCGGGCTGCACAACAGCTTTCACGCCACCGTCGATGAGCACCTGCAGTCCGTCCGGGAACGGGAAGAACGCATCGGACGCACCGACGCTGCCGCGAGCCCGATCACCGGCACGCGTCACCGCCAGATGTGCGGAGTCGACGCGGTTGACCTGACCCATACCGACACCGACCGACGCCCGATCCGACGCGAGCAGAATTGCGTTGGACTTCACCGAGCGGCAGGCCCGCCAGGCGAACTCGAGGTCGGCCAGGGTTGCCGCGTCGGCGGCTTCGCCGGCGGCCAACTGCCAGTTCTCCGGCGAGTCACCGTCGGCGTCGAGGATGTCGCGGTGCTGGACGAGCACCCCGCCGCTCACCGGCTTCAATTCGACGGCGTCGCGGCGCGGGGGCTGCGCGAGCAGCACCCGGACGTTCTTCTTGCGGGTCAGGACCGAGAGCGCGCCATCTTCGAATGCCGGGGCGACGACGACCTCGGTGAAGATCTCGGCGATCTGCTCGGCCATCTCCAGACTCACCGGACGGTTGGCCGCGATCACGCCACCGTAGGCACTGACCGGATCACACGCGTGCGCCTTGCGATGTGCCTCGGCGATGTTCTCCGACGTCGCGATGCCACAGGGGTTGGCGTGCTTGATGATCGCGACCGCGGGATCGGTGAAGTCGTAGGCGGCCCGCCAGGCGGCGTCGGCGTCGGTGTAGTTGTTGTAGCTCATCTCTTTGCCGTGCAGCTGCTCGGCCTGGGCCAGACCCGGGGCCTCGGTGCTGCTGACGTAGAGCGCGGCCGGCTGGTGCGGGTTCTCGCCGTAGCGCAGGACCGACGAGAGCTCCCAGCTCTTGCCCGCCCAGACGGGGAACTCGCTGTCGGGCTCGGGCGCGACGACGCGACCCATCCACTCGGCGACCGCGATGTCGTAGTCGGCGGTGTGACGGAACGCCTTGGCGGCCAGCGACTTACGCTCGGAGAGGGTGAAGCCTCCGGCTTCGACTGCGGCCAGGACATCCGAATAGTCGGTGGGGTCGACGACGACGCCGACGGATGGATGGTTCTTGGCGGCACCGCGCACCATCGACGGTCCACCGATGTCGATCTGCTCGACGCACTCATCGGGAGTCGCACCCGAGGCCACCGTCTCGGTGAACGGGTAGAGGTTCACGATGACCAACTCGAACGCGGCGATACCGAGTTCGGCGAGCTTCTCGTTGTGGGCGTCCTTGCGGGTGTCGGCCAGGATGCCGGCGTGCACCATCGGATGCAGGGTCTTGACCCGGCCTTCGAGGCACTCGGGAAAACCGGTCAGTTCGGAGACCTCGATGACCGGGACACCGGCCTCGGCGATCTTCTTGGCCGTCGAACCGGTCGATACGATCTCGACGCCGCCGGCGTGCAACCCCTTGGCGAGTTCGGTCAGCCCGGACTTGTCGTACACGCTGACCAATGCCCGACGGAAGGGCTTGCGCTGCAGGTCATTACTCACGGAATGTGGGCCTTTCGTCCTTCGATGACAACACCTTTGGTGGCGATCGAACGCACCACCGCGACAAGCAGCACCCGTTCGACCATCTTGATTCGTTCATGCAACGTGATCTCGTCGTCGCTGGTCTGCACGGCGACCGGGGCCTGCGCGAGGATCGGCCCGGTGTCCACACCGCTGTCGACCAGATGAATGGTCGAGCCGGTCACTTTCACACCGTGGGCCAGTGCATCGGCCACCGCGTGTGCGCCGGGGAACGACGGCAGCAACGCGGGGTGCGCATTGATGATGCGGCCACCGAAACGGGCGATGAACTCCGGACCCAGGATCTTCATGAATCCCGCCGCCACCACCAGGTCTGGTTTGAACGCGGCAACGGTGTCGGCGAGCTTGCGATCCCACTCGGAACGGTCACTCATCATCGGGACGATCGCGGTGTCCACGCCGCGTCGACGCGCCGCCTGCTCAGCTGCGCAGTCCCGGTCGGTCACCATCGCGACCACGGTGCCCGGATAGTCGTCGTCCTCGGCAGCGTCGAGCAATGCCGAGGCCAGCGAACCCGCGCCCGACGCGAGGATGACAACGGACACCGGGGTGACTGACGGCATGGCGTCCAGTGTGGAACTCCTCGAACTCTGGGTTTGAACGGAAAATCGACGGACGACGCGGGCCTCTCATCGAGTGACCCGCAGATGCCTCGTCTCGCGCTGTCGAGCCTAATCGCTGCCGTTTCAGCGAGGCCGTCGGGTACCGAACTCGTCGGTCGAGACCAGTTCCTCGCCGCCGACCGCGTCGATCATCTCGGAGTCGGCGTCGTCCCAATCGGTCTCGGTGACCCAATCGTCGACATCCCAGCCGTCGATCGCCGGAGCGACCTCGTCCAGGGCATCGGCGTCCCGATCGAGGATCGGGATCGCGGCCGGTTCGTGATACTCGATTTCGAGCTCCGCCGGGGCCGCCTCCGCGACCTCGTCGGAGTCGTCGTACTCGTCGAAGTCCTCGGGGGCGTAATCGTCGTAGATGAGGTTCATGGCCCGCGCGCGAGTTCGTCGGGTCGACGGCAGGGCGCTGTGGATCAGTGCCATCACCGAGCCGACGACGGCGATCCAGCCGAATGCGAACACGCCCACCACCGGCAGGTTCACGGCGACCTCGCCGAGCACACCGAGTCGTCCACCGGACACCGCGGCGGCGGCCACGATCGCCAGCGACGTCAGACCTGCGGCCACCACGACCGTGCGGATGTTGCGCAGCAGTGACATATCCACACACAGACGCGCGATCACCAGGGACACCGCGGCGACGCCGCCCAGCAGGATCAGACCCCACGGGCCGCCACCGCCGTCGGGAAGCACCGCCAGGATCGGCAGCGGCGGCACCTGTCCGCCGACCGAACCGAAGAGGTCCGCGGTCGCGCCGCCGACCTGTACGGGGGCACCGACCAATACGGCCGCCGCGCCGATCACCACGTTGGGCAGATAGAGCAGTGAGAGCAAGAACAGTCCGAGCGTGCCGGCCACACCGTTGCCCGACGACAGCAACTCACCGGCAACCGACCAGTTGATGATGAGCCGGAACGCGACGACCAGCGCGCCGAGCGTGAACAGCCCGGTCACCGCGATCAGGCCGCAGCGCAGTCCTTTGAGAACCCAATCGGCCACGCCGGTCCGCACCACGATCGTCGGCCACCACTTGTAGGCGACACCACCGGCGGCGCCCAGCGCCTGGACCGCGAACGTGCAGACGAAGGCCAACAGCGCATTCGGGCTCTGCAAGGTCATCACCGTCGACGCGTCCATCACCACGGCCAGCGACAGCACGGTGGCGAGCAGGGGCCCGCCCACGGCGGCCAGGACCACCGCGGCGACCTCCGAATGTGGACGGTCGATGTCGGTGGCCCGGGCCGTGGAGCGTCCCACCGCGAACATCATCAACAGGGTGGGAGCCAGGGGCATCACTCCGACGGTCACATCGCCCACGGTCATGGGCACCTGATGAATGGCGAACCACATCGAGGCCACCGTCGCGGGCAGGCTCCCGAGACCGTCCCCCACGGTCAGCAGGGTGACCATCGCAACCAGGATCAGTAGTCCGAGCGTGGCCGCTGTGGTCCCGAAGGCGAGCTGGACCAGCGCCCGGGTCGAATCCGCGGCACCGACCTCGGCGGCACGGCGTGAGCGGCGTATCTCGCGCAGACGCGCGGCGAGGTTTTCCGCTGTAGAACTGACCACTGGCCCAGGGTGTCATTTGTAGCGCACACCGATGGGCAGGCGCGCCGACGAATGCAATTTTACGAATTGATGAATTGCCACACCATTGTTCAAAAAACACCGGACAGTTGCGACGTCTGCCGCCGCAACTGTCCGGTGTGTAGTTCGGTACGGGAATTGTTCCCGTACCGGCATTCAGCTGATTTCTAGCGTTCCGGCGACTTGAACTGTGTCGTCTGATCGCCGGTCTGGCTCGGGCGGTCCTCGGCGCTCGAGGCGCCCGGCGCCTGGTACGAGGTCGCGCCCGGATGTGCACCCGGTGCCGGAGCACTCGGCTGCTGCGCCGACGGAGGTGTGCTCGGCTGCGGTGCGGTCGACGGGTTGGCGGACGGAACCGCCGTCGTTGCATCGGAACTGCCGGGCTTGCTCGTGCCCGCCGATTCCGAGCCGGTGGCGCTCTGGCCGTAACCGGCCTGCGCGTACGGGTTGCTCTGCGCGGCCTGGTGGCTACCGGAGCTCGACGCGCTCTGGCCCGATGACGCCTGACCGTAGCCCGTTCCGTAGCCGGACGACTGTCCGTACGCGCTGCTCTGTCCGTAGCTCGGTGTCGACTCGGTCGAGGCCTGCCGCGAGCCGGACGAGGTGGACGCGGTGGACGCTGCCGAGTCGGCGGACGCGGTCTTGATGATGCCGGCCTCGACGAGCATCCATGCCACCGCGACGGCAGCCTGAATGATGCCGAAGACGATCACCAGGATGAATCCGAGACCGGCGTCGCCTTCACCCTTGGTGAAGAACTGGAACAGGATCAGCAGGCCACCGATCACCGACATCGCGGCGACCACACCGCTGAACTTCGTTTCCTGCCGGAGCAGCAGCGTCGACAGTGCGATCAGGCCGGCCGCACCGAGGATCGTCAGCGCGGTGGCCTCCCACTGGAACATGTGGTTGTTCTCGAGGCCCTCCATGTCGATCACCGGAGCGAAGCCGAGGAAGAAGTTGATCAGGCCGAGCGCGCCGAGTGCGTAGACCAGGTAGTTCCTGATCGCGGCGGGCAGGCCCTGCCGGGCCGCGGGCTGTGAATAACCCTGCTGGCCGTAGCCGTAGCCCTGCTGGCCGTAACCCTGTTGCCCGGCGGGCTGCTGTCCGTAACCCTGCGGCGGCTGCTGGCCGTAACCCTGCTGACCGCCCGACTGCTGTCCATAACCCTGCGGCGGCTGCTGGCCGTAACCCTGCTGACCGCCCGACTGCTGTCCGTATCCCTGGGCCGGCTGCTGGCCGTAACCCTGACCGTATTGCTGCGCTCCGGCTTCGGGTTGTCCCGCGCCGGGGTACTGGGAGCCTTGGTACGGCTGCTGCGAGCCGTAGCCGGACCCCCCGGGTTGATAGCTCATTTTCCACTCCTGCGTTTGAGGACTTGGTGTCGCGACCCACGCTAGTACATGCGTCTGGGCCGACGGCGGCCGATTTGGTCGGGTTGTCCTGCTTACAACCTACGGTCAGCGCCTGAACAGGCCGAACTCGCTGATCGTGGCCACCGATGAACTTCCGAGGCCGACGTATTTGCCGCTTTCATCAGCATATTTGATACCGACAATCATTGGCGGGACTCGCCGATTCCCACCGATAGGCTCGGCGACGAGGGAATTACCGCAACGAATATTCCCGAACCACAAAGCCGATGCGAATACTTTCGGCGAACCCGTCAGATATCGAGAATCTCCCGCGCCTGCAGTCGCATCTGGACCTTGCGAACCTTGCCGGTCACGGTCATCGGGAACTCGTCGACCAGGTGCACGTATTTCGGGATCTTGTGTCGGGCGATCTTGCCGTCCGCAAACGCTTTGAGATCGTCCACCGTGAAAGCCTCTGCACCGTCGCGCAATTGGATCCACGCCATCAGTTCCTCGCCGTATTTCTCATCCGGTACGCCGATGACCTGGGCATCGAGGATGTCCGGGTGTGTGTAGAGGAACTCTTCGATCTCCCGCGGGTAGATGTTCTCTCCCCCGCGGATCACCATGTCCTTGATCCGGCCGGTGATCTGGACGTAACCGTGTTCGTCCATGACCGCCAGATCGCCGGTGTGCATCCAGCCGTCGGCGTCGAGTACCTCGGCGGTCTTGTCCGGCTGATTCCAGTACCCGATCATGACGCTGTAACCGCGGGTACAGAACTCACCGGTCTCACCGCGCGGGACGATGTCACCGGTCGCCGGGTCGACGATCTTGATCTCCAGATGTGGTCCGACGCGCCCCACCGTGCCGACCCGGCGCTCGAAGGTGTCGTCGGTGCGGGTCTGCGTCGAGACGGGCGCGGTCTCGGTCATGCCGTAACAGATCGACACCTCCGCCATGTGCATCCGGTCGATGACCTGCCGCATGACCTCCGCCGGACACGGAGACCCGGCCATGATGCCGGTTCGCAGTGAACTGAGGTCATAGCTCTCGAAATCGGCCAGCGCCAATTCGGCGATGAACATCGTCGGCACACCGTACAGACTCGTACATTTCTCCGCCGCAACGGCTTTCAGCGACAACGCGGGGTCGAAACCGGGAGCCGGGATGACGATGGTTGCACCATGGGTCGTGGCCGCGAGGTTGCCCATCACCATGCCGAAGCAGTGGTAGAACGGCACCGGGATGCAGATCCGGTCCGCATCGCTGTAACCGCACAACTCACCGACCAGATAGCCGTTGTTGAGGATGTTGCGGTGGGAAAGCGTGGCACCCTTCGGGTTTCCGGTGGTTCCCGAGGTGTACTGGATGTTGATCGCGTCGTCCTGACCCAGCGACCCGGCGATGTCGTCCAGGGCGGTGAGCTCGGATTCGGTTGGTGTGGAACACAATTCGTCCCATGCCGGACTGTCGAGCAACACCACCGATCGCAAGGCATCGCAGGTTTCCAGGGCGGTGTCCAGCATGCCCGCGTAGTCGGCGCCGCGGAATTCACGGGCGGCGATGACCGTGCGCGCACCGGATTGGGTCAGCGCGAACTCGATCTCGGTCTGCCGGTAGGCGGGATTGAGGTTCACCAGGATGACGCCGAGTTCGGCTGCGGCGTATTGGGTCAGCACCCACTCGGCGCAGTTCGGAGCCCACAAACCGAGACGATCACCGGGCCCCAGACCACTGCGCGACAGACCGGCGGCAAGGGCACGAACCTGCTGCCGCAACTGCGCATACGTCCACCGACGACCGGTCGGCACGTCGATCAGGGCGTCGCGGTCGGCGAATCGCTCCGCGGTATCACGAAGCGATTCGCCGATGGTCAGGTTCAGCAGCGGTGGTTCTTCTTCACCTTTGGCGTATGACAGCGGCGCACTTTCGGCGCCCCTTGCCGACGAGCGGTCAGACATCGTTGTCTCCTCACTGGTCACACCCGGTCAATCCGTGGCTGGATCAACCCTTCTCATGATGGCCTCGGCCTGTCCGAGAAGTGGCGAATCGATCATCTGGCCACCGACCCGGAAGACACCGCCGGGATTGTCGGCTGCGGCCGCGAGGACTTCGCGCGCCCACTTGACCTCGTCATCGGTGGGACGATAGGCCGCCCGCACGATCTCGACCTGGGACGGATGGATACAGGCGGTGGCCTCGTAACCCTGATTCACCGCGTCGAGGGCCTCGAGTCGCAAACCCTCGGTGTCGGCGATCTCGATATGGACCGCGTCGACGGCGAAACGCCCGTGACTGGCACAGGCCAGCCGAACCATGCCGCGAACCTGACGGGCCACATCGCGGTACCGGCCGGTGTTCGCTTCACCGGCGGTGAACCGGCTCGACCGCCCACCCATCGCGGCGATCAGATCTTCGGCACCCCACATCAATCCGATGCAGTTGGGTGCCGCGGCGATCTGATCGGCCTGGATCGCCCCCAGCGGGGTCTCCACCAGCGCCACCACCTGGTAACCGATCTGCAGCAACTGGTCCGCGCTCTCGGCCTTCGCCAGCATCACCACGCGGTAGTCGGTCTGCGCCAGCGCCTTGAGATCCTTGAGATGATCGCCCGTGCCCGCCGGATTGATCCGGACCATGGTGAGGTTCGGGTCGATCGGGTTGTTGATCAGCGCCTCGCGCGCATCGTCGCGGGCTTCGGGACGGACCGCGTCCTCGAGATCGATGATCACCGCGTCGGCACGTTCGGCAGCCTTGGCGTATCGCTCCGGCCGATCGGCCGGGACGAACAAAATCGCCGGCCCCGGTGGACTCCAGTTCGTCACCGATTTCCCTCCTGTGCGTCTATCTCAATGGTCACGGGTTCTTCCGAACCAATGTCGATCGCTGTGCCACAGCAACTATGTCACCATGCTGATTCTTTCCTATATGACGCAGTGACACCACGCCTTCACCGGGCCTGGATTTGCTTTCCCTTTTGCCGGTGCACACGGTCTCGGCGTACAGCGTGTCGCCGCCGAAGAGCGGCTTCGGGAAGGCGATCTCCGAAAAACCGAGGTTGGCCACCAGGGTTCCCTGGGTCAGCTGACTCACGGACAGACCGACGATGGTCGAGAGCGTGAACATCGAATTGATCAGGCGCTGACCACCGAATCCCGGCTGCTCGGCGGCGAACGCCGCATCGAGATGCAGGGCTTGGGTGTTCATCGTCAATGTCGTGAACAGCACGTTGTCGGCCTCGGTGACCGTACGGCCCGGACGGTGTTCGTACACGGTGTCGATCTCGAACTCTTCGAAGTACAGACCGCGCTGTGTGACGTGCTTCGGTTCGGTTTCCGGTGTGGTGCTCATGCGAACCCCAGCTCACGTGCGATCAGCATCAACTGGACCTCGGTGGTGCCCTCACCGATCTCGAGGATCTTCGAGTCGCGGTAGTGGCGGGCCACCGGGTACTCGTTCATGAAGCCGTAGCCACCGTGGATCTGCGTTGCCATCCGGGCGTTGTCCATCGCCGCCTCACTGGACACGAGTTTGGCGATCGCGGCTTCTTTCTTGAAAGGCTTGCCCGCCAGCATCTTCGACGCTGCGTGGTAGTAGGCGGTGCGGGCGGTGTGGGCCCGCGCCTCCATCCGCGCAATCGAGAACGACACCGACTGGTAGTCGCCGATGGGCCGGCCGAAGGACTGCCGTTCCTTGGCGTACTTCACGCTCTCGTCCACGCATCCCTGAGCGACACCGGTCGCCAGTGCGGCGATGGCGATCCGGCCCTCGTCGAGGATCGACAGGAAGTTGGCGTATCCGCGGCCGCGTTCGCCGAGCAGGTTCTCTTCCGGGACCCGGGCGTCGTCGAAACTCAGCGGATGGGTGTCGGAGGCATTCCAGCCGACCTTGTTGTAGGCCGGTTCGGCGGTGAATCCCGGTGTGCCACTGGGCACGATGATGGTCGAGATCTCCTTGCGGGGACGGCCGTCGGCGCCGGGTGAACGCGTACCGGTCACAGCGGTGACCGTGACCAGCGAGGTGATGTCGGTGCCGGAGTTGGTGATGAACTGCTTGGAGCCGTTGATCACCCACTGACCGCCGTCCTGCTTGGCGGTGGTGGCCGTGGCCCCGGCGTCCGAGCCGGCACCGGGTTCGGTCAGACCGAATCCGGCCAGCCTCTTGCCGGCGGTCAGGTCGGGCAGCCAGGTCTGCTTCTGCTCTTCGTTGCCGAACCGGTAGATCGGCATCGCACCCAGGCCGACGCCTGCCTCGAGGGTGATGGCAACGGACTGATCGACCTTGCCGAGTTCTTCCAGGGCCAACGCGAGGGCGAAGTAGTCGCCGCCCATGCCGCCGTATTCCTCGGGGAACGGCAGACCGAACAGGCCCATCTCCCCCATCTGCCGGACCACGTCGTACGGAAAGCTGTGCTCGGCATCATGTTTGGCCGATACCGGCGCAACCACCTGCTGCGCGAAGTCGGCAACGGTTTTGCGGAGCTCGTCGTATTCGGTCGTCAAGTCGTCGGTGACGGTCATGCGGGTGTTCCTTCCGGGTTGTCTGCCACTGCGCGTTCGGCCACTATCGCAAGCGATTGGCCGGCGGCGACCTTGTCGCCGACCTTCACCGAGACAGTGAGATCACCGCCGCGTGGTGCAGTCAGGGTGTGTTCCATCTTCATCGCTTCGACCACCAGCACCGGGGCACCGGCCTCGACCGCTTCGCCGCCGGGATTGAGCACCGCCACAACGGTTCCCGGCATCGGGCTGGTGATCTCACTGAGCGCTTCGTCGGTGTCCGACGACTTCAGGATGTGCGCGGTGGCAACCTCCCAGATGCCGCCGGGACCACTGATCCAGTAACTCTGGTGGTTCTCGTGACCCAGTTCGGCGTCCGGATCCGATTCGGCGATGAGCCAGCGCGCACCGTCTCCGTCCACGGTCAGGCGCTCGCCGAACAGTGCCGCCGACGCGCTCCAGTCACCGACCTCCACGCGGGCATCGGTCTCGGGGCCGGTCACCGACACGGTGAGTTTCTCGTCGCCGACCTGCAGTCGGGTGCGCGTGGGTGCGGCGCCGCCGATCCGCCAGCCGACCTCGGAGGTCCACGGCGTGCCCGCGTGCCGCGCGCGGCGGGTCCGGTGCAGACCGACCAGTGCCAGCGCCTCGGAGGGGACGGCGGGCGGCGTGTAGTCGACGATGAGGCGATCGAGCAGTTCGGTGTCGAGGTCACCGTCGCGGACCCGCGGCTCATCGAGCACAGACCGACAGAAGTCGATGTTGGTGCGCACCCCGAGCACATGGGTGTCGGCCAGTGCGGCCCGCAGCCGTTCAATGGCATCCGCCCGGTCATCGCCGTGGACAATGACTTTGGCGAGCATCGGATCGTAGTCGCTGCCGACCACTCCACCGGTGACGATGCCGGAGTCGACCCGGATCCCGGGGCCGCTCGGCTCGTCGACCAAGAGCAGTTCACCACCGGTCGGCAGGAATCCGGCCGCCGGATCCTCGGCATAGACGCGGGCCTCGATGGCGTGACCGGTCATGGTCACGTCGTCCTGACCGAAGTCCAGTTTCTCACCGGCGGCCACCCGCAGTTGCCACTCGACCAGATCGATGCCGGTGACCAGTTCGGTGACCGGATGTTCGACCTGCAGGCGGGTGTTCATCTCCATGAAGAAGAACTCGTCGGGACGATGTGCCGAGACGATGAACTCCACTGTTCCGGCACCGGTGTACCCGACCGATCGAGCCGCATCGCAGGCGGACGCGCCGATCCGGGCGCGGGTGGTGGGGTCGAGCAGTGCCGACGGGGCCTCTTCGATGACCTTCTGATGCCGCCGCTGCAACGAACATTCACGTTCACCGAGATGCACGACGTTGCCATGGGTATCGGCGAGGACCTGAACCTCGATGTGGCGTGGGGTGTCGACGAACCGCTCCAGGAACAGGGTGTCGTCGCCGAACGCGGCTCCGGCCTCACGGCGGGCGGTGTTCAACGCCGCCGGAAGTGCGGCCGGATCCTCGACCCGATGCATCCCCTTGCCACCGCCGCCTGCGCTCGGCTTGATCAGCACGGGGAATCCGATATCGACTGCCGCAGCGATCAATTCGTCGTCCGTGAGTCCTGGTCGAGAGATGCCCGGGACCACCGGGACGTCGCGCTCGGATACCGCCGCACGCGCCGCGATCTTGTCACCCATGACCTCGATGGCCCGGGTCGGCGGGCCGAGAAACAGGATCGAGGCCTCCTGCAGGGCGCGGGCGAAAGCCGCGTTCTCCGAGAGGAATCCGTAACCGGGGTGCACCGCGTCGGCTCCGACCCGCTTGGCCGCGCCGATCACCTTGTCGATGTCCAGGTAGCTCGCGGTCGCCGCCGCCGGGCCGATGTGGACCGCCTCGTCGGCGAGCCGAACATGCAGCGAATCGGCGTCGGCATCGGAATACACTGCAACGCTGCAGATTCCGTGGGCCTTGAGGGTACGGATGACCCGGCAGGCTATCTCGCCGCGGTTGGCGATGAGAACTTTTTTGATTGTCTTGGTTGCCATGGTGGTGCCTCTCACATCCGGAAGACGCCGTAGGACACCGGCGCCAACGGCGCGCGGTGTGCGGAAGCCAACGCCAGCCCGAGTACGGTGCGGGTGTCGGCCGGGTCGATGACGCCGTCGTCCCACAACCGCGCGGTCGAGTAGTAGGCGTCGGACTGCTTTTCGAACTGTTCCCGGATCGGGGCCTTGAACGCCTCTTCGTCGGCCGGATCCCATTGCTCGCCGCCGCGTTCGATCTGGTTGCGGCGCACAGTTCCGAGCGTGTCGGCAGCCTGAGGTCCACCCATCACCGAGATCCGGGCATTGGGCCACATCCACAGGAAGCGAGGCGAATACGCCCGGCCACACATCGAGTAATTGCCGGCACCGAACGAGCCGCCGATGATCACGGTGAACTTGGGAACCCGGGCACAGGCCACCGCGGTGACCATCTTGGCACCGTTCTTGGCGATACCGCCCTGCTCGTACTCACGTCCGACCATGAAGCCGGTGATGTTCTGCAGGAACACCAGCGGGATCTTGCGCTTGTCGCACAGTTCGATGAAATGCGCTCCCTTGAGTGCACTTTCGCTGAACAGCACGCCGTTGTTGGCGATGATGCCGACCGGATGGCCGTGAATGTGGGCGAACGCGGTCACCAGCGTGGTGCCGTACCCCGACTTGAACTCGTTGTATTCACCACCGTCGACGACGGTCTCGATCACGGCACGCACGTCGTAGGGCGTGCGGGCGTCGGTCGGAACGATGTCGTAGAGGTCGCTCTGTGCGGCTTTGGGTTCCCGCACCGGCTGCACATCCCACTGCGGCGCCTCCTGGGGACCGAGCGTTGCCACGATGCGACGCACCCGCTCGAGCGCGTCTTCGTCGTTGTCGGCGAGATGGTCGGTCACGCCCGAGACCGTCGAGTGCATGAGTCCGCCGCCGAGGTCTTCGGCGCTGACGTCCTCGCCGGTCGCGGCCTTCACCAGCGGCGGACCGGCCAGGAAGATGGTGCCCTGGTCACGCACGATGACCGTCTCGTCACTCATCGCCGGCACGTATGCGCCACCGGCGGTCGAGGATCCCAGGACCGCCGAGATCTGGGCGATACCGGCGGCACTCATGTTGGCCTGGTTGTAGAAGATGCGACCGAAGTGGTCGCGATCGGGGAACACCTCGTCCTGCTCCAGCAGCATCGCGCCGCCTGAGTCCACCAGGTAGATGCAGGGCAGCCGGTTCGCGGCGGCGATCTCCTGAGCGCGCAGGTGCTTCTTGACCGTCACCGGGTAGTACGTGCCGCCCGAGACGGTGGCGTCGTTGGCGATGATCAGGCATTCCCGCCCGGCCACCCGGCCGATCCCGGCGATGACCCCGGAGGCCGGAGCCTTGCCGCCGTACATGCCTTCGGCGGCCAACGGCGCGATCTCGAGGAAGGGACTGCCGGCGTCGAGCAGGGTGTCGATGCGGTCGCGGGGCAGCAACTTGCCCCGGGACAGGTGACGCTCGCGGGCCTTGTCACCGCCGCCACGCGCGACGCGATCGAGCCGTTCGCGCAGTTCGGTCACGTTCTTTTCGTGCGCCTGCCGCCACTGGCCTGCGACTGCGGTTGTGGACACCTGCGCCCACCTTTCAGTTAGGAGCGATTAACTGAATTGGACGTTACGCGCTTCCGGGTCCAATTGTCACGTGTTTCGCCGCGGCGATGTCGCGGTTGCCCGCGTCGATCCCGCCCTCGAGCGTGCCAATCCAACCGCCGAGCGTGCCGAACCAACCGTCGAGCGGGCCAAAACCGACGGTTGAACCTCTCCGGCCGACGACCCCACCCCCGAGATCGGTCCCGCACCTCCACCGGAGCCGGAAACTTTGGCACGGTCAACGGCGGTTTCGGCACGCTCGGCGGTCGGTTCGGCACGGTCGACGGATGTGGGCGCGGTCACAGGTTGCAGTACGATCGGCTTACCGCACTGCATGTCCTCGTCCCACCACCCCCGGGGCGATCACAACGAAATAGAGAGCCGGGTAAACAGCCATGACCCTCGTCCAGCACGACCGCAGCGACGCTGCAGGTATCGAATCGTTTTCACTTGATGACCGGTACACCCGGGAGTCCGGGACCGTCTATCTCACCGGTATCCAAGCCCTGGTCCGCATGGTCCGAGACCGCGCCCGGCTCGACCGCCGCCAGAACCTTCACACCTCCTCGTTCATCTCCGGATACGAGGGTTCGCCGCTGGCCGGATACGACCTCGAGATCGCCCGCCGCGCGCAGTACCTCGACCCGTACGACATCGTCCACCGCCCCGGCCTGAACGAAGAACTCGCCGCAACCTCGGTGATGGGTTCGCAGTTGGCAGCCCAGGTCGGCACACTGGCCACCGGCACAGACGGCATCACGCGGGACGGTGTCGTGGGCTACTGGTACGGCAAGGCACCGGGTCTGGACCGCGCGACCGACGCACTGCGTCACGCCAACATCATCGGCACCCACGCCACCGGCGGAGCCGTGGCCCTGGTCGGCGACGATCCCGGCGCCAAGAGCTCCACCGTCCCGTGCGCCTCCGAGATGGCGCTGGCCGACCTCTACATGCCGATCCTCTACCCCGCCGACTCCCAGGACATCCTCGATCTCGGTGTCCACGCCGCCATCATGTCGCGGGTCTCCGGACTGTGGACGTCGTTCAAGATCTCCGCACATGTGGCCGACGGTGCCTCCACGGCCGACGTCCATCCCGATCGCATCCTGCCCATCTACGGCGACCTCGGCACCAGCCTCCACCTACCGAGCGGAAAACTGTTGGGCGCCAACCTGATGGAGCTCGAGCAGAATCAGCTGACGGTCCGGCTGCCACGCGCCGTCGAGTACGCGCGCATCAACCGACTCAACCGAATCGTGCAACGCAGCCCCGACGACCGGATCGGCATCGTCGCCGCCGGCAAGACATACATGGACGTCCGGGAGGCGTTGCGGCTCATCGGTATCACCGACGCCGACCTCTCACGACTCGGCATCCGAATCCTGAAGATGGGCATGGTCTATCCGTTCGAGCGCGAGATCATGGACGAGTTCATCTCCGGACTCGATGAGGTGATCGTCGTCGAGGAGAAGCGTGACTTCATCGAGACGATGATGCGCGACATCCTGTTCCGCCGCCCCGACGTCCCCGCGATCGTCGGCAAGACGCACGAAGACGGATCGACCCTGTTCTCCCGGTTCGGTGAACTCGACATCGATGCGGTCACCCGTGGCCTCGCCGGCCGGCTCGCCCGCCACCATCAGATCCCCCAAGCACAGAACTGGCTCGACACCACCGGCCGCAGCCGGGGACGCATCGAGCTCCCGCTGGCGGTCCGTACCCCCTACTTCTGCTCCGGATGCCCCCACAACAGCTCCACCAAGGTGGCCGATGACACTCTTGTCGGTGCCGGAATAGGCTGCCACGCAATGGTTTTGCTGATGGATCCGGACCAGGTCGGAGACGTCGCCGGCGTCACCCAGATGGGTGGTGAAGGCGCGCAGTGGCTCGGTATGGCCCCGTTTGTCAGCCAGCAACACTTCGTGCAGAACATCGGCGACGGCACGTTCATGCACTCGGGGTCGCTCGCCCTGCGATCGGCGGTCGCCTCCGGCGCGAACATCACCTACAAACTGCTGTTCAACGGCACGGTGGCGATGACCGGCGGCCAGGATCCGGTCGGTCAGATGACGCTGCCACAGATCGTGAATCTGCTGCAGGCCGAACGGGTCAGTCGAATCGTCGTCACCTCCGATGATCCGATCCGAACCCGCGCACTGCGGCTGCCCGCCGGGGTCGAGGTACGGCCGCGCGAGGAAATGATGGCCATCCAGCAAGAGTTGGCGGCCACCACCGGAGTCACCGTCCTCGTCCACGATCAGGCCTGCGCCGCGGAGAAGCGCCGTAAGCGCAAGCGCGGCAAGGCCCCCACCCCGACCCAGCGCGTGATGATCAACGAACGCATCTGTGAGGGTTGCGGTGACTGCGGCGAGAAGTCGAACTGCCTGTCGGTACATCCGGTCGACACCGAGTTCGGCCGCAAAACGCGGATCGATCAGAGTTCGTGCAACTTCGACTTCTCCTGCCTGAAGGGTGACTGCCCGTCCTTTGTCACGGTGACACCGTCCGGCAAGGAGAAGGTCCGCAACACCGTCGCCGACATCGGTTTTGACGCACTGCCCGAGCCCTTTTCGTCCACATCCATCGACAACGGATTCACGTTGCGCGTCACCGGAATCGGCGGTACCGGTGTCGTGACGGTCTCCCAGGTGATCGCCACCGCCGCCGTCCTCGACGGTCATGTCGCCCGGACCGTCGACATGACCGGCCTGGCACAAAAGGGCGGTGCGGTGGTCAGCGACGTCAAGGTCAGCGCCGGCGTGGTCGAGCAGGCCGCCAAGGTCGCCACCGGCGACTGCGAAATGTACCTGTGCTGCGACGGTCTGGTGGGCGTCGATCCCGCAAACCTCAAGGTCGCCTCCCCCGACAAGACCACCGCCGTGGTGTCGACCACCACGGTCCCCACCGGAGCCATGGTCATCGACACCTCGGTCTCCTATCCCGACCACGCCGTGATCGCGGACTCCATCAGCCACTCGGTGGCGCGCGCGATCTACCTCGACCCCGGAGCGTTGACACTCGACCTGTTCGGCGACGAGCAGTACGCGAACATGTTGATGGTCGGCGCCGCCTACCAATCCGGAGCGATGCCGATCTCCGCCGCCTCGATCGAACGTGCGGTGCAACTCAATGGGGTTGCGGTGGAACGCAATGTGCAGGCGTTCCGGCGCGGACGTCAAGTTGTGGCCGACCGGGACGCGGTCACCGCGGCCATCTCAGCCACGCATCCGGTCCCGTCCCCGTGGCAGCCGAGTGAGGACGCGGTGCGGTTGACCGCGCAGTTGACCGGCGTGCGACCCGCGGTGCGGCAGACCGTCCAACATCGCGTCGACGAACTCGTCGCATACCAAAGCCTCGCCTACGCAGCCGAGTACGTCTCGTTCGTCACCCACGTCGCGGAGCGCAGCGGTATCGACGACCTGACCGACGCGGTGGCACATAACCTCTTCAAGCTCATGGCGTACAAGGATGAATACGAGGTCGCCCGACTGACCCGTGATGCGGCGTTCGCCGCCGAGGTCGCCGACCAGTTCGGCGACGACGCCGAGGTCGCGGTCCGACTACATCCCCCGACCCTGCGGTCGATGGGTATGAAGAAGAAGATCGCCCTCGGCCGCCGGGCGGCACCGGCGCTCGCGGCGCTGGCCAAGGCAAAACGGCTGCGCGGCACCCGGTTCGACCCGTTCGGCCGGGCCACCGTCCGGACCACCGAGCGGGCGTTGATCGGGGAATACCGGGCGATGATCGACCGGGCACTGACCGGACTGGCCGACGGGACCATCACCCCGGACCACCGGCATGAGGTCGTCGCGCTCGCCGCGTTGCCGGACATGATCCGCGGCTACGAGAGCATCAAGCTGGCCAACGTCGACCGCTACCGGGAGGCCGTCGCCGATCGGACCGCCACCCTCGGCATCTGATCCGCGTCCCCGGCTCCCGAATTCGCGCCGCTTGCTCACGAACGCGCCGGTTGCAACCGGCGCACACGCAGGCAAGTGGCGCGAATTTCGGGAGGGCCAGGAGCTCGTCAGGGGCGGGCGGCGGTCAGCGCCGCCCGGGCCATCTGCGCCAACAGCCTCTGCTGGCGGGCGATCTCGAGTTCGGGTAACCGCGGGGACGAGTTGATCAGGCCGAAGGCGGCGTGCACGCGAGTTCGGCCCTCCTGCCGTGGGATCGACGGGTCGACCCGCACGAGAACGTCGGTCCACAGTTCGACGTACTGGCGCTGCAACCGCCGGACCTCACGGCTGGCCTCCGGCGTCAGGGACGACAGGTCGCGGTCCTGCACGCGGATCAATTCCGGTTCGGTGGTCGCGAAGTCGACGTGGAACTCGATCAGCCGATCCAACGCATCGGCGTCATCGGTGGATTCGTCCACCACCGCCTGCCCGCCGGCATGCAGGCGTTGCGAGATGGTGATCAGCATTTCCGCCAGGACGGCGTCCTTACCGGAGAAATGCCGGTACATCGCCGGACCACTGACACCGACCGCGGCGCCGATGTCCTCCAGTCGCACACCGGCAAAACCCCGTTCGGCCATCAGCCGGGCAGCCGCAGCGAGCAGTTCACGCCGGCGTGCGGCCTTCGCCAGTCCACGACGGGTCACCGGTGCCGGCGACGGGGAGCCCTCCGTCGCAGATGTCCCCTCGGTTGCAAAAGTCATGGTCTGTCGAGAGTACCGAGCTACACCCCTGCCACTGCAACGAATCGGTCTGTTCCACAGACTTCACATGACTGGTACGGGGTCCGGTGAGCCTGCACCCCGCCACCTCACCAGGCGTAGATGACCCGGCTGCGCAGCACCATGTCCTGAATCGACCGACGACGTCGGTCGACGGCCACCCAGGCCAATCCGATCGGAAAGAACGCGCAGAACGCCGCCCGCAGCAATGCGCGGGCCGGACCGAGTCGACTTCCGTTGCGACTGACCACTTCCAGCCCCATCGCCACCGAGCCGACGGTCCGCCCCGACACCGTCCAGCAGCCGGTCAGATAGATCAGCACCACCGAATACGACGCGATACCCGAGGCCACGATGTTGGGGTTCGGCGCGCTGAACGATCCGGTGGTCAGCAGCAGGTCCAGCAGCACGATGAAGAGATACATCATCCCCAGGATCACGACGACGACCAGGACGTCGATCGCGGATGCGGTGCCGCGGCTGACGATCCCCGCCGTTCGGGTGTCCAGTGCGTCCTTGCTGGTGTGATGCGGCGGGTGCGTCGCATCTGTCATGACTGACCGGCCGGCGACTCAGGCGACCCGCGGCGGTGCACATCGACGACGACTTCGGTGACCGCGGTGGTCGTCGGCGGTGCGAGCGCACCGTTGACCACACGCCCACCGTTATGGGGAGTCGGCTTGCGGCCCAGCAGTTTTCCGAAGACTCCCGCCACGACGTCGTCGGCACGCGCGCCCTGGACCCGCACGTCGTCCAGTACACCGTTGGTCAGGGTGGTGGTCGAATCCCGGACGATCGCCTCCAGGTCGACGCCGTCGATGACCTCGTTGGCCAGTCCGATCAGGTCGACGCGGGCGAGTATGGCGTCGATGTCGATCCGCGCCGCGATCAGGTCGATGTCGACGCCGTCCACCGCGCGATTGAGATCCACCGTCTCGATCACCGCGTCGATGTCGACGCGGCCCAGGATCGCGTCGATGTCGATGCGGGCGGCGATGCCGTCCAGATCGATCTCCGTGGCGATCTTGTCGAGATCGACATGATCGAGAACGAGTTCGGTCAGATCGACCTCGTCGACGAGTGCGGTGATCACCTCACGGATGAGAACTTTCAGAGCGGATCGGGTCAGCGCGATCGTGCCGTCGAGGACCTGTTCGCCCAAGGCGGTGGCCGAGACGGCTCCGCGCTCGAGCAACGGCCCGGCGACCGGGAGACGGACTGCCACACCGTAGAGTCCGCGGACTCCACGCACGACATTCGACGCTGTCGACGCACCAGTGACCATTGGCCTACCGCTCTCTTCGCCGCTGTGAAAGCCGGTGCCTTGCCCCCCTACCGCTCATAAAACGATACTCGACCTCGGTGTTCTGGCGACAGCATCGGACGAGCCGCGACTACGGCGCGCCTTTGAGGACGAGCAGGGTCGCAGCCGAGTCCTCCACGGCAACAAGCTTGTGCGTCACGCCCGCGGCCACCCGGACCGCCGTACCCGGTGAGAGTTGCACGCGCTCACCGGCCACCGAGAAGTCGATCAGGCCATGCTGACCGATCACCAGGATCTCCATCGTCGATCGGTGATCGTCGATCACCTGACCGGCCCGCAACGACAGGTGTACGACGTTCGCCCCGGCGAGCTTGGCCACGACGTCGATCTTCGGCCGGTCGGTACCGGAGTCGACCACCTCGTCGAGACCGGTGAGCACCGTGAATTCCACTGGCTGCCCTGGGTTTTCTGCCGGGACATCGGTCATGGATCAGCCTTCCGCGCGGGGTGTGGTGGAGCAGTTATTCGACACTACGTGTCCGACCCCACCCGGGGCGAGCACCAACCGCAAACGGCGATGGCGCCGACCGGGGAAACCCGGGTCGACGCCATCGCCGTCTAGAGCGCGGTGCGCTACTTACAGATTCTTGTACAGCTCGCGAGCCAGAGCAGCGGTCTCGGACGGCGTCTTGCCGACCTTGACGCCGGCCGCCTCGAGTGCATCCTTCTTGGCCTGCGCGGTGCCCGAGCTGCCCGAGACGATGGCGCCGGCGTGGCCCATGGTCTTGCCCTCGGGAGCGGTGAAGCCGGCAACGTAGCCGACAACCGGCTTCGTGACGTTGGCCTTGATGTAATCGGCCGCACGCTCTTCGGCGTCGCCACCGATCTCACCGATCATGACGATGATCTTGGTGTCGGGGTCCGCCTCGAACGCCGCGATGGCGTCGATGTGGGTGGTCCCGATGACCGGGTCGCCGCCGATGCCGATGGCGGTCGAGAAGCCGATCTCACGCAGCTCGAACATCATCTGGTAGGTCAGCGTGCCCGACTTCGACACGAGGCCGATCGGGCCCGAGCCGGCGATGTTGGCCGGGGTGATGCCGACCAGCGACTCACCCGGGGTGATGATGCCGGGGCAGTTGGGTCCGATGATCCGGGTCTTGTTGCCCTTGGACACGTTGTAGGCCCACGCGTATGCGCTGTCCTGCACCGGGATGCCCTCGGTGATGACGACCAGCAGCGGGATCTCGGCGTCGATGGCCTCGATGATCGCGTCCTTGGCGAACTTCGGCGGCACGAACGCGATCGACACGTCGGCGCCGGTCTTCTCGATGGCCTCGGCAACGGTGCCGAACACGGGCAGCTCCACGCCGCCGTCATGGCTGACGGTGGTGCCGGCCTTGCGGGCGTTGACGCCACCGACGACCTGGGTGCCTGCCTTGAGCATCAGAGCGGTGTGCTTGGTTCCCTCGCCACCGGTGATGCCCTGGACGATGACCTTGGAATCTTTGTTCAGAAAAATCGACATTGGTCTACTGCTCCTACTTGCTCGCCAGTTCGGCGGCCTTGTCGGCAGCCTCATCCATGGTTGCGACGACCGTCACCAGCGGGTGGTTGGCCTCGGCGAGGATGCGACGACCCTCTTCGACGTTGTTTCCGTCCAGGCGAACGACGAGCGGCTTGTTGGCCTCGTCGCCCAGGGTCTTCAGTGCGCCGACGATGCCGTTGGCAACTGCGTCACACGCGGTGATGCCGCCGAAGACGTTGACGAACACACTCTTGACCTGCGGGTCGTTCAGGATGACGTCCAGGCCGGCAGCCATGACCTCAGCCGAGGCGCCGCCGCCGATGTCCAGGAAGTTGGCCGGCTTGACGTTGTTGTGCTTCTCGCCCGCGTAGGCGACCACGTCGAGGGTCGACATGACCAGACCGGCACCGTTACCGATGATTCCGACCTCACCGTCGAGCTTGACGTAGTTGAGGTCGTTTTCCTTGGCCTTGAGTTCGAGCGGGTCGGTGGCGTCTTTGTCTTCGAACGCCTCGTGACCGGGCTGACGGAACGCAGCGTTCTCGTCGAGGGTGACCTTGCCGTCGAGGGCGAGGATCTCATCGGTCGGTGTACGCACGAGGGGGTTGACCTCGACCAGGAGTGCGTCTTCGTTGATGAAGACCTCCCAGAGCTTCTGGATCGTGACGGCCGCGGCATCGAGCACCTCGGCGGGCAGCTTGCCGGCTTCGGCGATCTCGCGAGCAAACGCGAGGTCGACACCCTTGACGGCGTCGACGGGGATCTTGGCCAGTGCGTCGGGGTTCTCTTCGGCGGTGACCTCGATCTCGACGCCACCCTCGACCGAGCACATGGCCAGGTAGGTGCGATTGGTGCGGTCCAGCAGGAAGGAGATGTAGTACTCCTCGGCGATGTCACTCGCCTCTGCGACCAGCAGTTTCTTGACAACATGGCCCTTGATGTCGAGGCCAAGGATGGCCTCTGCATTCGCAACGGCGGCGTCGACGTCGGCGGAGTACTTCACGCCGCCCGCTTTTCCGCGGCCGCCGACCTTCACCTGTGCCTTGACCATCACGGGCTTGCCGATTTCTTCGGCAATTTCACGTGCGCCGGCAACCGTGTCGGTAACACGTCCTGCCGAGGTCGGCACCTCGTGCTTGGCGAAGAGTTCCTTCGCCTGGTATTCGAAGAGATCCATTCAGCTCACCATCTCGTAGGTTTGTCCGCAGTTGGTGCCCGCGGACCATCGATGACTGTAACTCCGCGGCAAACGCCGCCGGCCACTGCTACCGCCGCTTGTGCCTCAGATCACGTACTGATTGTTCACTCTGCAAATAGTTGAGGGATTCGTCCGCGACCAGCAGGGAGGCATATCGACAAAGCGTACGCAATTACGTGATCCAGGTCACAATCGGGCCCCCAAATCGGCGAGCGGTTGCGGCGATCGCAATCGTTTCGTTACCGTCGCTAGGTCAGAAGGTCACGGATTTGTCTCAGTAAACTTTCCGTGCAGTGCGGTGGAACTACCTCGGACTGGTTCTGTACAAGCTAGGAAGGCTCAATCAGTTGGACGCTCGTGAAATGAACACCGGAAACGGCGCAGGTAGGCGCGCCTCGGCCGGAACTCTAGACGAGCAACGCCCTGATGCTTTACGCGACGACGAGATCACCAACATCATCCCGGTCGACGACTTCGGTCTCGTGCAGTACGCAGACGGACCCCTGAGCCAGTGGCGTAACGATTCGACCGCAGCACCCCGCGCGAGCCGTCAGTCCACCGGAACCCGCCGTTTCGACCGCGACGCCTACGACCAGCCCCGCCAGGCCGAGGTGACGCAAGACATCGTTGTCGCCGACATCGAGTTCGACGAGATCGTCCACGAACATCCCTTCGAGGTTCGTGGCGCCGAATTCGACGACTTCGCCCCGTTGGGCGATGCTCCCGAGTGGTCTCCACAGAAGCAGCGTTCCCCGGTTCGCTCCGGTGGTAAACATCGCGTCGCCGCACCGCCGCAGGCACTGAAGGGGCGCGCCGCGCTCCTGGCAGTCGCCGCCGGTGCCGCAATGGCAGCAGCAACCGGATCGTTCGCCCAGCAATCCGACGAGGCCGCACCCACCACGACCGCGAAGGCCGCCACACCGACTCCGGCGGCTTTGGTCAGCACCGGCAGCGCCCCAGCGGCCGCGGTGGCCACCGCACCGGTACCGGTCAACATGGACACCTTTACGGCCCAGCTGGCCACCGGCCAGGCGATTGCCGACGAGAGGATCGCCGCGGAGATCGCAGCGCGTCGTCCGACAATCGTCTCCCCGATCGATCTCGGCGCCTACGACTTCACCTCCGCGTACGCCAGTCGGTGGGGAACATTCCACGGCGGCATCGACATGGCCGCGCCCCTGGGCACGGCCATCCACGCTGTCACCGACGGCGTTGTGATCGCGGCCGGCCCGGCAGCCGGATACGGCAACTGGGTCCAGATCCAGGCGCCCGACGGCACCGTCACGATGTACGGCCACATGTCCGCCAGCGGCGTGCACGTGCAAAAAGGCCAGACCGTGATGGCAGGCGACATCATCGCCGAGGTCGGCAACGAGGGCTTCTCCACCGGACCCCACCTCCACTTCGAGGTCTGGAAGAACGGCAACACCAAGATCGACCCGACGCCGTGGCTCGCAGCGCACGGCGTGCAGCTCTCCGGCTACGCCAGCTGACCCGAACCCTTTGCCCGCGCAGGCTTTTCAGGCCTGCGCAAGCACTGCAACACCGGTAGACAACAGGAAAGCCTGCATCGATTCGATGCAGGCTTTACCTGTCGGGTGGTGCGGAGCCGGTCGGCTCAGAGCTTTTCCACGGGCAATCCGCCGAGCGACATCAGTGTGATCTGGCCGGCGCTGCCGAAGTCGAACTTGACCCTTTCGGTGGGACCGGAGCCTTCCTTGGCGACCACCTTGCCCATGCCGTACTTGGCATGGGTGACCCGGTCCCCCACCTCGACGTGGACCTGCTTGTTGCGACCGCGGGTGGGTGAGCCGAACGATTCGCGGCGCCGCGAACCGGACTCGCCCGATCCACCGAAACGCCCGTCGCCGAAACCGCGGCCGTTGTCGCCGTAGTCACGGGTGCCATCACTGAGCCCACGCCCCATGCCGCGCTTCGGTTCGGTTCGCCGCCAGTCGATGAGATGCTGCGGAATCTCTTGCAGGAAGCGAGATTCCGGATTCTGCATGGGCGTGCCCCAGGCCGAGCGAACCATCGCCCGGCTCAGGTAGAGGCGCTTGCGGGCACGGGTGATGCCCACGTAGGCCAGTCGGCGTTCCTCCGACAGCTCGGCCGGATCACCCAGGGCCCGCATATGCGGGAACTGCCCGTCCTCCCAGCCGGTCACGAAGACCACCGGAAACTCGAGCCCCTTGGCGGTGTGCAGGGTCATCAACGTGACCACACCGTCTTCGTCGTCGGGTACCTGGTCGGCATCTGCCACCAACGCGACCCGCTCCAAAAATGCTGCCAGAGAACCCGGTTCGGGCTCGCCCGGATCCGGTTCGAGATCAGGATCGGTCGGCTCGGCAGGCAGGACGCCGTCAGCGGCCTCACCGATCTGGGTTTCGGGCACCCGGGCCGCGGCGACCTCTGCAGCTTCGGCGCTGAACTCCCTTGCCACCGAGATCAATTCGTTGATGTTGTCGAGGCGGGCACCGTCTTGCGGATCCGACGAACCTTCGAGTTCATAGCGGTAGCCCGTCCGCTCGACGATCGCATCCACCAGCTCGCCGATGTCACCGGCCTCGCTGCCGGCATCCATCTCGGCGATGTCCGCGGCGTCGGATCCGGCCTCGCCGAAGTTCGACAGGAAATCTTTGCGCAGACCCTCGATGAGTTCGACGAACGACGAGATCTGTTTGACCGCGCGGGTTCCGAGCAACGGGACCTTGCCCTCGGAACCGTCGATCAACGCCTGGTAGAAGCTGACCCCGGTGTTCTCCGAGTGCACCGCGACACAGGCCTCGGCACGATCACCGATCCCCCGTCGCGGGGTGTTCAAGATGCGGCGCAAACTCACCGTGTCGTCCGGGTTGGCCACCGTCCGCAGGTACGCGACGATGTCGCGGACCTCTTTGCGCTCGTAGAAGCGAACCCCACCGACCACCTTGTACGGGATGCCCAGCCGGATGAACACCTCTTCCAACGCACGTGAGGCGGTGTTGGTGCGGTAGAAGGCGGCGATCTGGGAGTAGTTGAACTCCCCGGAATCGGTGAGCGCGTCGATCTCGCGGGCGATGAACTGGGCCTCGTCGTGCTCATTGTCGGCGACGTAGCCGACGATGAGTTCACCGTCGCCGGAGTCTGTCCACAGCTTCTTCTCGCGGCGACCGACGTTGCGGGAGATGACGGCGTTGGCCGCTGACAGGATCGTCTGGGTGGAACGGTAATTCTGTTCCAGGAGAATCGTTTCGGTGTTCGGGAAGTCGCGTTCGAACTCCTCGATGTTGCGGATCGTCGCACCCCGGAAGGCGTAGATCGACTGGTCGGCATCACCGACCACGCACAACTCTGCCGGCGTCACGTTGCCGATGGCCCCGGTACCGACCAGTTCGCGGACGAGAATGTACTGCGCGTGGTTGGTGTCCTGGTATTCGTCGACCAGGACGTGCCGGAACCGGCGCCGGTAATACTCGGCGACCTCAGGGAATGCCTGCAGCAAACCGACGGTCTCACCGATCAGGTCGTCGAAGTCGAACGCGTTCGCCGAGCGCAGTCGCTGCTGATACTGCCGATAGATCTGGGCGATCGTCTTCGCGGCGGGTTCGCTGCCCTGTTCCGCTGCGGCCATCGCCTCATCGGGGTCGACGAGTTCGTTCTTGAAGTTGGAGATCGAGATGCCGACCCCACGCGGGCTGAACTTCTTGGGGTCCAGGTCCAGATCCCGCACGATCATGCCCAGCAGCCGCCGCGAGTCGTCCGCGTCGTAGATGGAGAAGTTCGAGTTCATCCCGCTCAGCAGAGACGCCTGGGCCCGCAGGATGCGGACACACGTCGAGTGGAACGTACTGACCCACATGCGTTGCCCACGCGGACCGACCAGGTCGACAACCCGCTCCCGCATCTCGGCCGCTGCCTTGTTGGTGAAGGTGATCGCCAGGATCTGACCTGGACTGACGTCACGTTCGGCGAGCAGATAGGCGATTCGCCGGGTGAGCACGGCGGTCTTGCCCGACCCGGCCCCGGCCACGATCAGCAGTGGCGAACCGGCATGCAGGACCGCGGCCCGCTGCTGGGTGTTGAGCCCGTCGAGCAATTCTTGGGCACGCCGCGATTCGGCGCGGGCGTCCTCGTGCAGGTTTCCAGTGGCCATGCCCGGCAGCGACGGGTGGGGAGCAGCGCTTTTCATCGTGTCCCAAAAGTACCCGCTCGCACCGACAGCTCACGACTCCGCCGGGTCCGCCGTGGGTTCGGTAACATCATCGCCACTCGAGCTCGGGCCACGATTGGTACGCATGTGCCACGTGGGCCATTCGGTGGGCGATGCGGCGGTGTGGGACCCGCACCACGGCTGCCGGGACTGCAGCCGGACAAACGATCGGGTGGGGGGCACCACGTTGAAGAGCACTGCAATTCCCAAGGTCGCGCTGGGCATCGCCGTGGTGGCACTGATCGCGGTCGTCGTGGCGATGTTCATCCCGCGCGCCACCGGCGGGACCGGTGTGGCGCCCCCGTCGATTCTGGCCGAGAAGCAGCTCGAGGCGATCGCGGTGGAGTTCGCGAACCGGCCCGGCGCCACGTACTCGGGCACGGTCACCTCCGGCACCGACAAGATCAACCTCGTCGATGTCGAGGTGACCGCGGGTGGTGACGTCCGCGGCACGATCAAGGTCGGGGGCGAAACGGCCGACATCATCGGCGTGAACGGTCAGACGTACGCACAGGGTTCGGCGGACTTCTGGAAGAGCCATCTGGAGAAGCCGAAGATGAACTATGCGGCGGTCGCCGCCGATTGGGCGGCCCTCGACCCGGCGACATTCCCCGACCTCGGCTCACTCCTGGCACCGCCCGCACTCGGCCTGGCCCTGACCGCCGACGATGCATCGCTGGACATGACCGCCAAGGGACGGGCCACCGGTGTGGTCGGGACACCCGATGGGCGCTTCACACCCGGGACACTCCCCGACGTCGTCCTCGACGAGGACGGCACGATCACCGCAGGCGGCGCCCTGCGCACCACGACCGTCACCGACACCATCGACCTGTCGACCGTTGCCGGTCCGCTGGATCAGCCGGGCGGCTCGGTCGTCGAGGTCGTCGAGGTCGACCTGTCGGTCGAACCCCTCGGCACCGACGAGGTCGGCGGGATCTACGAGGCAATCGAGGAGCAGGCCGCGACACTCACCCACATCCCGGCGCCCTATCTGAACCCGAACCTCGACGCCAGCGGCTTCCGCCTCGCGGTGTTCCCGGCGCCGTGCACCCCGCCGGTCTGCGAGTACATCGTCACCTATGTCGCAACGACGCCCGGCACCACTGCTCCGGGGTCCATCACCATCGTCGGCGACATGACTCTCAGACTCAACGACCGGCCGGTGGGCGGTACGTGCACCCGTACGGTTGTCATCCCGCTCAACGGTCGGGGTGAGACGCGGTGCCCGTTCCAGGTCGGAGCCGGCGAGGACGGCACGCTCAAGGGTGACGTGGCCTATGTCTTTCACCACCTACCTCGATCAGGACGCCTCCGTCCTGACCCGCGCGCTCACCGCCAACAAACGGGTCTCCACCGCCGAGCCGTCCGGCGTCTGGAGCCGGGACGGATTCAAGGGCACGCCGCAGAGCCGCGACTACAACCAGCAGATCACCGGCATCAACTCCACGTTCACCTACGTCGTCGGCGGGCAGGCCTTCGACGGCCGGGCACCGGATGGCACGCTGCTCACGACGTTCGGTCCGGGCTACTCCGGCAACATCGGCAGCGACGGCGCATTGAGCAGCAGCTGGGCAGGTACCGAGGCGATGATCGTCGCTGCAAAGGCCCAGACCGCCGCCGCGGAGAGGACCCCGGTCCGGTGGGTGTTCGCCGAATCCGACGCCGCCGACGCCACGATGCGAACACTCGACGAAGCCGGGATCAGCGACATCGAGGTCGTCACCGTGCCGGCGGTCTGATCTCGCCGGCGGTTCAGGGGACCCGGACCAGTTCGCCGACCCGGCCCTGGCCGATGTGAAGGCCCAGTCCCGGCGTCAGCGGTCGCACCCGGATCTGGTCCCCACCCCCGTCCAGCTGGAGATACACCGTGTTCAGTCCGGCCTTGACCGGCGCGGTCACCGGATCGCCGTCGGCCAGACCGACCTCGATCTGCCCGTCCGAGGTCGCGCAGTACGGCAGCGCCACCTTCCACGACCAGACCAGCAGCGGTCCGTCGAGCTGCAGACCGGTGGGACCGGTCACCTCCGGGTCGGCGCAGTCCCCTTCCCCGGCAGCGCTGGTACGGATCGGCGTGATGTCCGCCGGGGTCAGGCGTCCGGCGTCGTCGAGGACCTGCAACGTGTCCGTCGGAGCATCGAATTCGGGCCGGTCCGACAGCCCGCCGAAGACCTTGCTGACGGTGTTGTACGGCTTGACCAGCGGTAGCAGGACCAGGATCGGGACCTGGTGGTCGAACATCGGGGTGTCGCGGGCCTGCGCCAGCGACGTGCGCGCGTTGGCGAGGTAGTCGCCGGTCGGGTCGGTCTGCCATTCCTTCGAGAACTGGTGGGTGGCGAACAGCGAACTGACGATGAACGCCCCGGTCGCGGCCACCGCGACCGGGCGCAACCACCGCCGATGACCGGCCGCGACATCCCGGTTGCGTACCGGCGCCACCAGTGTCAACGCCATCGCCATGGTGATGACCAAGGCGCTGTCGGGCAGATACCGGAGAGTCTGGGCCAACTCGACGGTGGTGTGGTCGCCGGTCCGGTTCCAGATGATCGGTATCTGCAACACGACCACGTAACCGGCCACGGCGGCCAGGATCCAGCCGACCCGGCGGCGGGTGTACAGGACGTAGCCGACCGCCGCCGACACCAGAAGCCAAGCGACGACGTTCAGTGGTAGGCCGACCGATCCGAACGGCGGACTCGGCAGCCAGCGTTCCCAGTCCCACGGACCACCGAGCATCCCGGGGATGAGGCCGGCATTGATCGAGCGCCACGTGATGTTCAATGCCTGCGACACCGAGTGGCCGTCGGGGTCCACCGGCACCACGATCAGATAAAGACCCAGCCAGGCCGCAGCTGTCGCGCCCAGCCCGATCCAGAGCTCCCGCGCCGATATCCAGGCGGTGCGCACCGCCTGGCCCGCGGTGACGGCGGGACCGGACAGCAGGCACCACAACACCGCCACCGCCATGGCCACCGGCACGATGAGCACCGATTTCTCGAAGAACGCCAGACCGATCACAAATGCCACCAGCGCCCGGCCGATCGCCAACCGCCGGTTCACGACCCGCCCGCGACACAGCTGCACCACCTCGGCCACGACCACGGCCATCGCGATCTGCATCGGCAGCGCATTCAGGCCCGCCGACCACCACGTATATGCCGGCACGGTCAGCGGGGTGAAGAGATAGAACGCCAACGGGACCAGGATGGCCGGACGCAGCCGTCCCGCGATCACGATCAGCATCCGCAGCACGGCCAGGGACGCCAGCACCTGCAGGATCACCAGTGTGAGCGCCGGGACCGCCCAGTTCAGCGGCGCCAGATCGGTGCTGATGCCCGCGACGAGGAATGCCCCCGGCATCAGGTGTCCGTCGTGGCCGTACATCAGGTATTCCCAGGAGAAGGTCGAGTGCTCCGAGGCCCGGCCGATGAGGATCAGGTCGTCCCAGTAGAAGTTGCCGCCCGCGACCAGCGCGATCCGCACCACCACCTGGATGAGGATCAATGCCGACGCGATCCAGAGCACCGTCGCACCCCGAGATGTCGCCCGCACCGGGTGTCCCGGTTCTGGCGATGAGGAGAGCAGCGGAGACGAAGCCGAAGGCGAAGCTCGACCAACCCATTTCCCGGCCGCTGTGGACAGATGCACAACGACCACTCTTACCAGCGTCACCACCGTGCGTGGCACACTTGGGCCCGTGACTGCTGACCAGCCGATCGACCTGTCCGGCCTTGATCTCGGGTCTGACGTGGGAGATCTCCCCGAGGACATCGATGACCTGCGCCGCGAAATCGACCGTGTCGACGCGATAATCCTCGCCGCGATCAAACGACGGACCGCGGTGTCCAAGCGCATCGGACAGACCCGGATGGCTTCCGGCGGTACCCGCCTCGTACACAGTCGTGAGATGAAGGTGCTCGACCGGTTCAGCGAGCTCGGGCAGGAAGGCCACACCCTGGCCATGTTGCTGTTGCGTCTGGGCCGCGGACCGCTCGGACGCTAGCGAGGGGGGTCGCGCCAGATTCGGATCACGACGAATCCAAGTGTGGTCTCCCCCGGGGTGTTGCCTGCAGGATTGGTCGACCCGGGGGGAACGGATCTCCTCGACGCGATCGGATCCGAACCCGGACACAGGAGTGGTGAATGGCCGAGAACGTACTGCTGATCCATTGGCACGACCTCGGCCGGCACCTCGGCTGTTACGGGGCCGGGGGCGTCGACAGTCCGACGATGGATGCGCTGGCTTCTCAGGGAATCCGATTCAGCAATGCCCACGCCACGGCACCGCTGTGCTCACCTGCCCGCGGTTCGCTGTTCACCGGGCGATACCCCCATTCCAACGGTCTGACCGGTCTGGCCCACCACGGATTCGAATATCACGACGACGTCCGGACACTGCCGGAGATCCTCGGCGAGAACGGCTGGTACAGCGCGCTCTTCGGGATGCAGCACGAGTCGAGCGACCCGGAGCGCCTGGGCTTCGACGAGTTCGACATCTCCGATTCGGAGTGCGACTACGTCGCGGCGCGGTCACAGGAGTGGTTGCGCACCGTGGGCGTCGACGAACAGCGCCGCCGGCAGCCGTTCCTGCTGACGGCCGGCTTCTTCGAGACCCATCGGCCCTATCCGCCCGAGGACTACGTGCACGCCGATCCGAAGAATGTGTCGGTCCCGGCCTTTCTGCCCGACGCCCGGCCCGTTCGTGAGGATCTCGCGGGACTGCTCGGTTCGATCACCAAGGCCGATGCCGCGGTGGGCCGATTACTGGACACCCTCGCCGAACTCGGCCTCGATAGCACCACCTGGGTCGTGTTCGTCACCGACCACGGCCTGGCCTTTCCCCGCGCCAAATCGACGCTGTATTCCGAGGGCACCGGAGTGGCGCTGATCGTACGGCCGCCCACCGGCCGCAACATCACACCGTTCGTCTACGACGACCTGTTCAGCGGCGTCGACCTGACACCCACCCTCCTGGACCTGCTGGGTGTCGAGATCCCTGAGGCGGTGGAAGGGTTTTCACACGCCGAGACGATCACCGGCATCGCCTCGGCCACCGTGCGCGACGAGGCGTTCACCGAGAAGACCTACCACGACAACTTCGATCCGATCCGGGCGATCCGCACCGATCGGTACAGCTACATCGAGAACTACGCCGATCGACCGGCCCTGAGTCTGCCGCTGGACATCCGCGACAGTCCGTCGGCCAGGGCGCTGGACGGTTCGCAGGATCTGCCGCGGGCCCCACGGGAGTTGTACGACCTGCTGGCCGATCCGCTGGAGTTGAACAATCTGGTCGACGATCCTCGCGTCGCCGACGTGCTCGCCGACCTCCGCGAGCGCCTGAACCGGTGGCGCACCGACACCGCGGACGTGTTGCCCACCGAAGCCGAGGGCAACAGGTTCGCGCTGGAGTTCATGGCCCGCTATCGCCGTCAGCTCGACAAGATCGACGAACAGAATGCGGAGCGGTCGCTGCCGTCTCGACGGCCCCGGGCCAGCGAGCGCGAACTCCGCGGCAGGCCGACGACCGCCGAACGGCCCTGACCGTGGTCTTCGGCATCTGCCGGAGACTTCGGGTCAGTCGGAGATCACCGCCTCACCGCGGGGCAACAGCAGTCCGACGGCGACGGCGGCCGCCAGCACCCCGACAGAGCCGGCGATCAGCGCGATCTGCAGACCACTGACAAATGCCGAATCCGCTTGTGCGGCAACCTGACCACCGGCGTGGACCGCTCCGGCGAACGACTCCTTCGCCTTCTCCACCAGACCGGCCGGCGCTCCGGGCAGCTCGAGATGGTTGCGGTAGCCCTGCGTCATCAGGCTGCCGAGTACGGCGATGCCGAGGGCTCCACCTACCTCTCGGGACAGATCGTTCATCGCCGACGCCACACCCTGCTGCGCCGCCGGAAGCGCGCCGGTGATCGCACTCGTCGCGGGCGTCATGGCGGTCCCCATCCCGATCCCGAGGGGGATGAGCCCGGCGAGCATCACCCAGTACGAGGTTCCGACGCCGAGTTGCGAGAGGACTGCCAGTCCGGCGGACACCAGGACCAATCCGGTGACGCACACCGGGCGCGTGCCGAACTTGTCGACCAGCTTCGGTGACAGTCGTGCCGACGGCATCATCACCGCGGCCATCGGGAGCATCTGGATCGCGGACATCAGCGCCGACCCGCCCCGCACGATCTGCAGGTATTGCAGCACCACGAAGATGAACCCGAAGAATGCGAAGAACTGCATGAAGATCGACAGGCTGCCGGCGCTCAGTCCGCGATGGCGGAAGATCCGCGGATCGAGCATCGGAACCTTCCGACGCAGTTCGAATCCGATGAACAGGGCCAGGATCACCAGTCCACCGACGATTCCGGTCAGTGTGCGCGCCGAGAGCCAGCCCGCCTCGGGTGCTTCGATGATCGAGTACACCAGCACGACGAGTCCGGCGATCGACAGCACCGCACCACCGATGTCGAGCCGGGGGGCCTCAGCGTCGGCCGACTCGGGTACCACCCGCCACGCCGCGATCAGCGCGACCGCCGCCAGTGCCACGTTGAGACCGAAAACCGAACGCCACGACCAGAACTCGAGCAAGATGCCCGAGCACAACAAGCCCAGGATGGCGCTGCCTCCGGCCACACCGGCCCAGATACCGACGGCCTGCGTCCGCTTCTCGGCCGGGAAGGTCCCGGTGATGGTCGACAACGTCGCCGGCATGACCAGCGCCGCCCCGAGGCCCAGAATCGCGCGCAGCACGATCAGTTCTTCTGCCGAGGTTGCCGCCATCGCGACCACCGAGCCCACGCCGAAGATCGCCAGTCCGGCGATCAGGGTTTTGCGTCTGCCGTAGCGGTCCCCGATGGCTCCGGCGAGCAGCAGGAACGAGGCGAAGATCAACGAGTAGGCGTCGATGATCCAGGACAGCTGCGTCTGATCGGCGTGCGTGGCGCGGGCGATGTCCGGCAGGGCGACGTTGAGCGACGACATGGCGGCGACAACGGCCGCCAGGGCGATGCACACCACGACCATGATGGCGCGCGTATTGAGCGGCTTCGGTGTGGTGAGAGGTGTGGTTGTCATGGCGTCCGGCTTTCGGAGGTATCCGGGTGAAACCTGATTCTGAATAACGTTCCAATGATTTGGAATGTCACTCCAAAGGATGGCATATACTGGTCGGGTGGGCAAGAGTGAACCAGAACCGAGAAGCCGGAGAACCAGTCGGCAGCGGGAGGCCGGTGCGGCCACCCGGGCGCAGACCCGGCGCCGGGTGCTGGACGCGGCCATCGAGGTGTTCACCGAAAGTGGTTATGCCGCTGCGACCGTGGCAAAGATCGCCGATCGCGCAGACGTATCGGTACAGAGCCTGTACTCGTCATGGGGCAGCAAACGCGGCCTGTTGCGCGGAATGCTGGAGTCGCAGGTGATCGGGCACCATCCCGGCTCGGTCAACCCCGACGACATGCCGCCGGCCATTCTGGGCAACTTCGATCCGGTCGCCGCCGGGCCCCGGGACCTGATCGCGCACCTGACCCACCAGTTCCGGCTGCTCGCCGAACGCGCCGCCGTCGGCTTCCGGACCTATGCGCAGGCCGCCGCGGTCGACCCCGAGGCCGCCGACGACTGGCAGTCGCTGATGGAGATCCGGCGGATGAGCATCCGCAATCTCCTGACCAATCTGGACCCGGCTGCGCTACGACCCGGATTGACACCGGAGGCCGCCGGGGACACGGCCTGGGTGATCGCCAGTCCGCAGACCCATCAGCAGCTGGTGGACACCGGCGGATTCACCTACGACGAGCTCGAGGACTGGATCCGGGTGACCCTCACCCGCGCCCTGCTGCCCGACATTCCTGACCGGGGCCACCGCAGCTGACAGCTGTCTCGGTCGGGGCCTTTGCCCGCCGCCACAAGCGGCCACTCGCCGACTGGCGTATCGACGGGCATCGTCACGATTCAGGTCGTCCGGTCGGCTGATGCGCCGCGCCATCGGAGGATTCATACCGCAACCCGGGTCGAGGTCGGCGACGAAGCGCCGGCGATGACGCGGGTGCGCTTGGCGGCAAAGAGGATCAACGCCGCGGGGATGATCCAGTTCAGCAGAAGCCCCCCGGGGTGGTCCCCCGCGATCGTCGTGGTTTCCGCCGACATTCCGGCGACAGTGTGAGCAACCGCGGTCACGAATACGACTGCGGCCCAGAGCAGGCTGATGGTTCGGTTCTTGGCCCGGAAGATGGGTGAGTTCCACACGGCCGCATCAACGGTATCGCGAGCGTATTGCTCGGTGAACGGAATTGTGAAGGCAGAGATGGCCATGACGATGGCCAGCACATAGGTCGACCCGCCGCGCCCGAAGTTGACCAGGAACTGATCGACCCGGTCGCTGCCCACGGTGCCGACGGCGGCGATGACACCGAACGTCAGAACTCCGGCGATGTCGAGAATTTTCCAGCTGCTTCGGATGGCCTCGACGATGGTCAGTGCCAGGGCAACCGCCGCCGCCAAACCAGCTGCCAGAGCAACGTGGTCGGCACCGAACCTCTCCGCGGCGACCGAAAAAAGGATCCACGGGGCGAATCCGATGAGCATCGACTTTCCGTTCATGATTTCTGTCCTTCGAAGTGTTGGTGGTCGCGTGTCGAGGAACCTCGGCTCGTGAATGTCATTGCTGCGAGGTTGTTTTGGTCAGTTGTGCGACGGCAGCGTGGCCGGTTGGTAAATCTCGCGATACTGTTCGCCGGCCGGCGCGTGGTAGGTGCATACGCGTTCGCCGAAGTCGACCTCGAACCGCATCACACCCGCCGACCAGATCGAGTCCACGAACTCCGGGAAGGTGCTCCGCCCGGCCTGATTGGTACGTATTGCTTCCACGACTGCCGCCTCGTCGTAGGCCGGAATGTCGACGACATCCTCCCCGGCCGTCGTGCCGGGCTGCAGAACAGAGCCGGTCGCCGTCACAAACGCGCTCGCGCGCGAGTTGACGTCAAAGTAGTACCGAGTCACTCCCGCCTGCCTCAAAGCCTCTGCCCAATAAGGGAACCCACCGACCGCAGGGCGTAGGTCAGTCCCGCGCCGCTGGGCCGCCACGACGGTGTCAGTGCTTGTACTCATGGAAATCCTCCTGTTTTCCGGAATTACTGCGAAGAGATGTGACGTGATGGAACCAAAATAAGATTCTGACAACTTATTGTCAAGATGTCGCATGGTTACCATTTTGGATTTTCCGGACATATCCGATGTCTCTTGGCATGCTGGTACCGTTCGTCCATGGTCAATGACGCGTCGACGGAGATGGGGATCCTGTACTCAGAGTTGTTCGAGGCGGCCGGAGTCGGTCGCCGTCTCGGCGAGAGCATGGCTGCCCAAGAAGGCCAGACCCAGAGCCACTGGCAGACCATGTGGGTGATCGAGACGGCCCCGCTGACAGTTCCCCAGATCGCTCGCCGCCTTGGTGTCACCAGGCAAAACACCCAGCGCGTCGCCGCCGAACTCGAACGCGAGGGCTTTGTCGAGTTCGCACCGAACCCGGACCACAAGACATCACCGCTGGTTCAGTTGACCGCCCAGGGACGCGACACCCTCCATCGGCTCGACGAAAATGCCGCCCACTGGCATGCCGACATGCTCAAAACCTTCACGATCGACGACGTCGCCGCCCTGCGCGCCCTGCTGCAAAAATTCGTGGCCGTCAACAAGCAGTCGCTCGAACGCTCCGCTCCGGATGCCCACTCCAGAACACGACGTCGCGCGGCGACACGATAAACCTCGCCGGCGCCCAGACTCGTTTGACGCCGGCGTTGTGCCGGAATTCCGTCAGGGTGCTCATCGTCTCCTCACAGACGCCTGCCAGGTTCGGAGACGACAGTGGTGGTCAGTCAACGAACTCCGAGACGGGCGAGGTGCACCATGCCGGACAACGCCGCCATCAGCGGGCTCGGCACCGACGTCGTCGTGTCGGTCGCCGACCCGGCGCTGCTCGACCGCGCCGTCGAGCACACCGCGGCGGTCGCCGCCCGCCTCGATACCACCGTCAACCGCGACTGCGGATCCGCCGAGATCGAGGCGGTCGATCTCGCGAACGGCCAACCCGTACTCGTCTCGTCGCTGCTCGATCAGCTGATCATCGAGGCCCTCTACTTCGCCGATCTGACCGACGACGCATCGGGCGTGGTCCACTGCCCGGACACCGATCCGCCGATCCCGGCGTGGCACCGAGTTCAACTCGGACGGGGAACGGTGACCATCCCGGCCGGAGGTCGCCTCGAACTGATGACCACGGCCCGCGCGTTCCTCGCCGACCGGACCAGCCGACTGCTGACCGACACGCTCGGCGGCCCGGTGACGATCCAGGTCGGCCCGGTGACCTCCTCGGCGGGCGGCGCACTCGCCCAGGTGAGCTCCGCCGACCTGGCGGCCATCGATCCGTGCCGGACGGCGACGATCCTGGACCGTGTCAGCGTCGTCGCGGACAGCGCGGCCCTGGCCTTCGCAGCGGCGGTCATGGCCCACCGTCATCCCGACGACGCGGCCGGATGGCTCCACGATCACGTCCGGGCGGCAAAACTCGACAGCCGCCGGCACACGGTGACCACGGTCGGGGCCTGGCCGGTCGCCGACCATGCGCTGGTGGCCTGACCGATCGATTGGTTCAGGTACCTTCCGCGGGCGCGCCGACCGTGCGAAAACCGGCGTTGCCCATCGAGGAGACCGGCGTGTTGTGTGAGCGGGCGGAGTTCCGGTACCGGTTGCAGTACGAGTCGTGGCACAGGTAGGAGCCGCCCCGCAGAACCCGCGACCGGCCCCGTGGCGGTCCTTGCGGGTCCTGGTGGTCGGCGTTGCGGTAGTACCGCGGATCGAAGCGGTCGGCGCACCACTCCCAGACGTTGCCCGCCATCTGCCACAACCCGAATCCGTTGGGCACATAGCTGCGCACCGGCGCCGTCCCGAGGTATCCGTCGTCCGCCGTGTTGCGGTCGGGAAAATCCCCCTGCCAGATGTTGCACAACCAGCTGCCGTCGTCCGCCATCAACTCATCACCCCAGGGATATCGGGCACCGGCCAGGCCCCCACGGGCCGCGTACTCCCATTGCGCCTCGGTGGGCAGGCCGCGGCCGGACCACTGGCAATAGGCCTGGGCATCAACCCAACTGATGTGCACCGCGGGATGATCATCGAGGCCGTCGACACCCGAGCCATTCCCGAACGGCGCACGCCAGTTCGCGCCCGCCACGGCGAGCCACCACGGCGCATCGGGGTAGCGATCGATCACCTCGCCTCCCGGCGCGACGAGCAGGTGGAACACCGCCGAGAAACCCTGTTGCTCGGCGACCGTCAGATAGCCGGTCTGCCCTGCGAACTCCGCGAAGTCCGCGATGGTGACCGGGTGTGTGTCCATCGTGAACGCACTCACCGACACCTCGTGCAACGGCAGTTCGCCGTCGGCGGCGAACCCGTCGCCGGTGTGGTCGCCCATCACGAAATCACCGGCCGTGATCGCCACCTGCGGGACCCGGTGAATGCCGGTGGCCTCGATCGCCGGTGTCGCATCGTCCTGACCCGACCCGGAGGCAGGTGTGCAGCAGCTCATGGAACCCGATGCTAGGCCGCTTGATCGAGTCGGTGTGCTCGCCGCCACCCGAGATGAACAGTCTGACTAGGCTGATGGTCGAGGTACGGCAGTGAAGAAGCACATTCGCACCACCGATGAAGGGGCTGTCACGATGACGAGCGTTCCGACTGAGCCAAACCGAAAGTTCGATCTGACCGGGTCACAGCCCTGGCAGGAACTGTCTGCGCATCAGCCACATGTGTACGCGATGCATCTGCGGGAGATCTTCGCCGTCGACCCCACGCGCGGAAGCGATCTCACCATCGACGTCGGCGATCTGCACATCGACTATTCCAAGCATCGGGTACTGCGCGAGACCCTGGACCTGCTGCTCGATCTGGCCCGCCAGACCGGCGTCACCGAGAAGCGCGACGCGATGTTCTGGGGCGAGCACATCAACACCTCCGAGGACCGCGCGGTCCTGCACACCGCACTGCGACTCCCCCGCGATGCCACCCTCAAGGTCGACGGCCAGGACGTGGTCGCCGATGTCCACGCAGTCCTGGACGCGATGGGCGAGTTCACCGACAAGCTGCGGTCCGGGGAGTGGAAGGGCCACACCGGCAAGCCGATCAAAACCGTGGTGAACATCGGTATCGGCGGTTCCGACCTCGGCCCGGTGATGGTCTACAAAGCGCTGCGCCACTACGTCGACACCGACATCCGCTGCGAGTTCGTCTCCAATGTCGATCCCGCCGACCTGGTCGCCGCACTCGACGGGCTCGACGCGGAGACCACGCTGTTCATCGTCGCGTCCAAGACGTTCACCACCCTCGAGACGTTGACCAACGCCTCGGCGGCCCGGACGTGGCTGCTCGAGAAGCTGGGTGCCGGCCCCGAGGCCGTTGCGAAACACTTTGTCGCAGTGAGCACCAACGCCGAGAAGGTCTCCGAATTCGGGATCGACACCGCCAACATGTTCGGCTTCTGGGACTGGGTGGGTGGCCGATACTCGGTGGATTCGGCCATCGGGCTCTCGGTGATGGCGGCGATCGGCAAAGAGTCCTTCGCCGAGTTCCTCCACGGATTCAACATCGTCGATCACCACTTCCTCACCGCGCCACTGCATCAGAACGCGCCGGTGATCCTGGGCCTGATCGGGTTGTGGTACTCCAACTTCTGGGACACCTCATCGCGGGCGGTCCTGCCCTACTCCAACGACCTGGCACGCTTTCCCGCCTATCTGCAGCAACTGACGATGGAATCGAACGGCAAATCGGTCGACATCGAAGGCCATCACGTGACCACCAACACCGGTGAGATCTTCTGGGGCGAGCCCGGTACCAATGGACAGCACGCCTTCTATCAACTGCTGCACCAGGGCACCAGGATGATCCCGGCCGATTTCATCGGCTTTGCCGAGCCCACAGACGATCTGCCGACCGCCGATGGCACCGGCAGCATGCATGACCTGCTGATGAGCAACTTCTTCGCACAGACCAAGGTGCTGGCGTTCGGCAAGACCGCGGACGAGGTCGCCGCCGAGGGTGTCGACCCACATGTGGTCGCACACAAGGTGATGCCGGGCAACCGTCCGACCACATCGATCCTGGCGCCCAAGCTCACCCCGTCGGTTGTCGGGCAACTGATCGCACTCTACGAACACCAGGTGTTCGTCGAAGGTGCCATCTGGGGCATCAACAGTTTCGATCAGTGGGGTGTCCAACTCGGGAAGACCCAGGCCTCCGAGCTGTTGAAGACGATCACCGAAGCCGATTCGCCGCGGACCCAGGATGATTCGTCCACCGATTCGCTACTGCGCTGGTATCGAACACATCGCGGCCGCAACGCATGAAACGCAGGGGAAGGTCCGGCGATACCACCCGCCCCGGGGTCCGGAGCGAGCGACTCGGTGTGCCAGATGACATCTTCTGGCGGACCCATCAGGGCCTGGGCCTTCCCCTCTACATGCAAGGACTCTGGCGTTTCGAGGCGGTTCTGACCGCGGCCGACCTCGAGCCGGCGCATCGCGCCTTGGCGATCGGCCCACTGAACCGGCGGGTCGTCCGGCCGCGGATCTGGCCCGCCCGCAACGCCTTTGTCCCCGACGCCGAGGTGGCACCGATCTACGAAGAGCCCGGACCCCTGGCTCCGGGGACCATCACCGCCTGGGCCGACGAGCGCGGGAACACCGATCTCGACATCGGTTCGGGTCCGGTGTGGGAGTTGTCGGTCGCCCGGCTCGAGACCGGCGGCAGCATCGTCTCGCTGGTCTGCTCGCACGTGGTCGCCGACGCGCGATCACTGGTGGTGGCCGCCGGTATCGCCGCGGACCAAAGCACCGCCGCACAGCAGCTTTCCGGGACGACCGGGTCCCCGTCGTCACCCGGGCTCGTCGATGATCTCCGGGACGCAGCCTCGCAGCTCCGGATCGTGGTCGGCGGCGTCGCGCGAAGTCTCTGGAAGGGCTGCCGGGATCGAGAGCACCGCGCCGAGCTGTTCGCTGCCGCCAAACGCCCTCCCGCTGGGCCTTCCAAGGCCTTCGGGTCACCGCAGTGGCGAGAGCCGACAGCCATCTTCTCCGTGGATGCCGCCGCCTGGACCGCGACCGCCACGCAGCACGGTGGCACGCCGAATACCCTGTTCACGTCGCTGATCGGCGAACTCGTACTGCAGATCCGGGGTTCGGGCCCCGTTGATCTCTCGATACCGGTTGCCCAGAGCGGCGGCGAGGCAAACTCTCTGGCGGCCGCCGCGATCGCCGTCAGCTCGATCGACGAATGCCATGACCTGCCCCTGCTACGCCGGCGGGCCCGAGCCGGTTACGCCGCAGCCGGCGCCGAGTCCGGGATGGGACCGCCGGCGGGCATGCCCGCCGAACTGTTGCAGGTCATCGGACACCGCGCCGCGCATGCCCTCGTACCCGACCCTGGCTCGCGAGATGGTCTGGCCTCCAACCTCGGTCGGCTCGACGGCATCCTGTCGATGCTGGCCGGTCATCGCGGCCAGGTGATCGCGGCCCGCTCCGTACATCCGAGACTGGCCGCCCAGGCCACGCGGACGACGCGGACGTCCGTGTCCGGCTGGGCGGCGACGTCGGATGGGGTGATCACCATCGCCCTGGCGATCCCCGACCCGGCAGTTGCAACCAGTGACGACCTACATGAATTGATCAACAAGGCACTCGGACACTGGGAACTGGCCGCGACCTATTGGTGATCGACCCCGACTTTGCATCGCGGCGTTTGGACAGATGACACAAAGTACGTACGGTCAGATGAATGACTGCCCAACCCCTGAGCACTCTGGCGAGCTCGTACTCCGCGTTCGAATGGACTGAGACCAACCGACTTTGGCTCATCGAGAACCCGATCCGCATAGTCGTGTACATCGTTGCCGGACTGCTCGCCCGGTATGTCGCGAACCGGGTGATCGACCGGGCCACGCGGCGTCCACCGGCGGACTCCCGCAACCCCCACGCACAGCCGGCGCTGCTGCGGCACCTCCGGGAACGGACACCCAGGTCCCTGCGGGATCCGAAGGTCGCGCAGCGACGTCAGCAGCGCGCCGAGACCATCGGATCGGTCCTCAAGTCGACGGCCTCGATCGTGATCCTGGTCTGGGTGGTACTGACCTGCCTGAGCGTTCTCGAGGTCGACATCGCCCCGTTCCTCGCCTCCGCCGGGCTCGTCGGCCTCGCCATCGGCTTCGGCGCCCAAAATCTGGTGAAAGACTTCGTCTCCGGCGTGTTCATGCTGCTCGAGGACCAATACGGGGTCGGTGACATCGTCGACCTCGGTGAGGCGATCGGCGAGGTCGAATCGGTGGGCCTGCGGGTCACCACCGTCCGCGACATCGACGGCACCCTCTGGTACGTCCGCAACGGCGAGATCATCCGGGTCGGCAACATGAGCCAGGACTACGCCGTGGCGCGGATCGAGATCCCGGTGGCACACAACGTGGACCTCGAACGCGCTCAGGAGGTCGCCCTCGAAGCAGCGCAGCAGGTGGTGGCCGACGAGTCGGTCGCCGACGATGTCCTCGGACCTCCGGAAATGCTGGGTGTCCAGGACATCTCGGCGGACATGGTCACCTTGCGCATCCTGCTCAAGACCCGGCCGAATGCCCAATGGGCGCTACAGCGACGGATCCGGAAGGAAATCCTGGCCGCCTACGAGGCCAACAACATCCGGCTCCCCTACCCCAGCGTCCGGGAGTTCGGCCCCTCGGCCATGTCCGGTGGTGTGGCGCAGGACGACGAATAGTCCTCAGTTCCAGCGAGACTCGTCGAACAGCTCGTCCGGGATCGGGTCGCCGGGCTCCACGCCGAGCACTTCCAGCCGGCCCATCATGACCGCGGCCAGGGCGACGTGGGTCACGATGTCGCGGGGCTCGCTGACCCGCACATCGGGTGCACCCCCGATGAATTCGAGTTCGAGGGTGGGAGCGCACGTCCCCATCGGCAGGCTCTTGTGCCCGGTCTCGGCGAGCCAGGCCTCGAACCCCGCGCCGTCAACGGCCTCGACGATGTCGCCGTTGTCGACGGCCGCCATCACCTCCGACAGCGTCGCCAGCTCTCCGCTCTCCCCGGTCGACGGATCGAAGCCGACCACCTGCTGTGGATCGACTGCGGGGTCGTTGTCGAGGGTGAAGTACAGAACGCCGCGCCAATCGCCGGCGTAACAGGTGATGTCGTCCCGACCGAAGATGTCGGACAGGAGGTCACTCATCGTGACCTGCATCTCGTATCCGTACAACTGGAACGCGCCGCGTCCGTGGACCTCGCCATCATCTTTTGCCATGGGTGTCAGCCTACGTCCTCCACCCCGAGCCGTTGACCACATCCGGTCGGCAGGTCCGCGTACACCATCCGACGCCCCGGCCCCCACCGCCGACCGTGCCGAAATCACCGCCGACCGTGCCGAAAACGACTGTATTTCAGTGTCTTTGGAACTCATACTTGTCCAACGTCAGAGATGCACACCTCACGCACTGACCGACTGCTCCTCGGTCAACGCCGCGACCACCGAATCCGTCGCGGCCCGATCGCCGACGGTGATCCGCACGCCGCGCAGTGCACCGGGCACCGCGCACACCTTCGCCGCCACACCGCCGCACCGCAGTTCGGCGGCCAGTTCCTGCGGCCGTTCCGACGGTACGAACACATGGTTCGCCTGACTCGCCAGGCTCGTGATCCCGATCTCCTGCAAGCCGGCCCGCAACCGGGTCCGCTCGTCACGGACAACCCGGACCCGTTGCCGTAGTGCGTCGGTGGCTGCCAACGCCGCAGGTACGGCAAGCGCTGCCGCCGATCCCACGGCGAACGGAACTTCGAATCGGCGCACCTTCTCGATCAGCGGCGCACCCCCGACCGCATAACCGACCCGCAGTGCAGCGAGTCCGTGCGCTTTGGAAAATGTGCGCAGCACAATGACATTCGGGTGATGGAGCAGCAACAGATGCAGGTCTGGTGTGTAGTCGGCGAACTCGAAGTACGCCTGATCCAGGATCACCACCACGTCCTTGGGCACGCGGCGCAGAAAGCCGTGCAGTGCGGGCTCATCGATGACCGATCCGGTGGGGTTGTGGGGCGAACACAGCACCACCACCTTGGTCCTGGCCCCGATCGCTGCCGCCATGGCCCGCAGGTCCGTGCCACCGTCCGCACGCAATCCGACCGCGTCGACATGCACATCAGCGAGATCCGCCAGGATCGGGTAGCCGTCAAAAGTCGGTGTCGCGGTGAGCATCCGACCACCGGGCGGACAAAATGCCTGCAGAACCTGGTACGCCAGGCCGGTCGCGCCGGCTCCGATACTGACCCAGTCGCCGGGCACACCGAGGTGATCGGCCACTTGAGAACGCAGGGTGTCCGGGATGAACTCCGGATACCGGTTGGCGCTGCCGACACACTCGTGTAGGGCTGCCGCAACACCGGGCAGGGGCGGATAGGGACTTTCGTTGAGATTCAACGGGATCAGCGCGGTCATCGCCCACCCCATCGGATCGCGGTGGCAGCCGCATAGTCACCGGCGTGGGCGAAGGCCGCCATCAGCACGATGTCGCCGGCCTGGATGCGGCCGTCGGTGATCGCCGTGTCGAGCGTCAGTGGCACACCCACGCCGAACAGATTCCCGCACTCCTCGAACGTATCCGGATGACGCTCCTTCGGCAGTTCCAGGGCGTCGCGCCAGTTGCGCAGGAAGATCCGGTTGGGCTGATTGGTGACGAACCAGTCGACGTCTTTGGTCGCGACCCCGATCTTGTCTGCAACGTCGTAGGCGACCTCCGGGACCAGCCGATTGCCGCGTGCGAGGACCTTGGAGATCTTGGTCTCGGTGAATCCGATGTGCACCTGACCCGGGCCGGCCTCCCAGTACTTTCGTTGGGGGTACGCCACCGACGTCATGTCACCGGCGTACTCGCCGTAGGACCGGCAGGTGGTGGCCAGGATCGGGGAGTCATCGCTGATCTCCAGCAGCGCCACACTCGATCCGTCACCGGGAATCGACGCCTGCGGTTTGCCGCGGACCTGATCCTGGACGAAGACCTGGCCGGCGCTGTTCTGGGCATTGGCTATCAACGCTTTTCGGGCACCCGAGGCGATCATCAATTGTTGGGCCATCTTCATCATGTGGATGAACGATGCGCATCCGCCGTTGTGGACGTCGATCACCCACTCCGGTTTGATGCCGAGTCGCTGCGAGACCTCCCCACCGCATCCCACCACCGGGAGTTCCGGCAGCTGACTGTGTGTGATGAGGATGTCGACGTCGTCGAGGACCTCGGACCCGCGCCGGTCCAGCAGTCCGGACATCGCGCGTTCGATCATCTCGGCCGAGGTCTCATCCGGATCCGCATGGTGCCGGTACTCCGGCGCCCGGAACATCAGGTTGTCTGCCAGATCATCGGATTCGGCATACTGGGCGAAATACGATGCCGGGACCCGGTTCTCGGGCAGGTAACTGGCGACATCGACCAGGGAGACTGTCGGGGGTGTCATCGGCTCATCCATTCTGGCTTGATCGGCAATCCGTTGTGATTGCGGTATTCGGCAATGGCTTTGAGGTTGTCCATCTCGAGTTGGTGTCCGGCGGAGAACATGTCCCAGAAGTCGCCGACCCAGACCGGACGCTCCGGCGGGGCCGTCTCCGGATAGCCGTTGTCGTCATAGAACGGGTGTTTGCAGTTGTTCCACAACACCACCGACCCCGGCTTGTTCAGCACCACCTGCGCATCGACCACGCGCATCAGATAGATCATCCACAGGTGTTTTCCCTGGTCCCAGGCGCAGTGGTAGTCGACGGTCATGGCGTCGGCGTGGGAGACCGTGCGGGTGAAGCACTTGGTGTCGTCGCCGAGGCGGTCCTGCGAGACCCACAGCCCCGGTTCGTCGGTAGGTGTGAATCCCCGCAGGCTGTAGGTCCACTCCTCCAGGGATCTGGTGTCGGAGAGCCAGTCGAAGAGCTCGCGCGGCGGCGCATCGACGTAGGCCTGAACCGGGCAGAACTCACCGAACACCTGGTCATGGGGGTACACCGACCGGAGCATGTCCAGGATGATCGGGGTCGCCTTCTTCCGGTCATGGGTCTCGATCCGGTGCAGACCCGGGAGGCCTTCGGCATTGTGGCCGAGGTCTTCCAGCGCGGGCAGGGTGACGGTCATCGGTTCTCCTCGAGTGTTGTACGGGCGGCAAGAAACGGGGCAAAAGGTGGGAGTTCGTCCGGATCGGTCTGCACCACGAGGCAATGTGGGCCGTCTCCGTCGAAGGCGGTGTCGCCGCAGGCAAGCAGCTCGGTACGTGACCGGGCGCCACCGACGGTCAGGGAGGGGAACATCGCGGAGAGTCCGGCCTCGAAGTCGGTGGGCCGAAACCGATTGACGCTCGGGGTGTTCGGGAAGTAGAGCTGTTCACGGGTCACACACATTCCGTGGGCATTGTTGTTGAACAGGACAACGGTCAGCGGCAACCGGTGTTCGATGGCGGTGTGGATCTCCATGCCGTGCATGAGAAATGCCCCATCTCCGGCCAGGACCACCGAACGACGACCGGTGACCATCGCGGCGCCGATCGCGGCGCCGAAGGCGTATCCCATGCCGCCCATACCGAGCGCGACGACAAATCGTCCGCCGCGGTCCACCGGCAGGTGATGGATCGCCGCCGCGCCGACATTACCGGCGTCGGCAAAGACGTTGGAACCCAGCGGTATCCGATCTCCGATGGTCTGGATCACCTGGATGGACGTCAGCAACCCGGCGCCTCCGGGGCTCACCCGCGCCGGGGTCGGCAACGCTTCGATCCCGGGCCTGACCCTTCTCGTCCGGCCCCCTCCGGTGTCGATGTTCTTGGTGATGACCTGCACCGCCCACCGTAGGTCGGCGATCTGGACATGGGTGTCCACATCGATCGTCGGCGACTCGGCGCCGAGGTGGATGACGATGGTGTCGCCGGTATCGAGGCCGGCCCGGTCGGTCAGGCTCAGGCGGCTCCCCAGCACCAGCAGGACGGCCGACTTCGCGACCGCGGCCGCTGCCGACGGGTGTCCCATCACACCGGTCAGTCCCACCGTCGGTACGCCCGAACCGAGGACGTCGCGACCACCCGGTGTGGCGGCCAGGACCCCCTCGGCCGCGGTGACCAGGTCGGCCAGGTCATCTCCGAGCTGTTGCCGGGACGCCTCCTCACCGGCCAGGACCGTGACCGCGCCGCGCGCTTCGGACAGCGTTGCGGCGACCTCTTCCAGCTCCGCGACCGGTGCGACGGTGCGGTCGGGAACACATCGAAGCCGTGGGCGGTCGACGACCAGGGAACTCTGGACATCCTTCGGGATGATCAGTGCGACCGGGAGATTGGCCGCGAGAACTTCTTCGGCGGAGTTGAGGGCCGCATGGATTTGCTGCGGCGCATCGATTTTCAGACACAAACCGGTCACGGCCGAGAATATCGACATGGCATCGATGGTGTCCGGCGGACTGAGCATGTCCTGAAAGCCGCCGTGACCCTCGAGTACGGTGGGAGCCGAACCGATCAAAGCCAGCACCGGTACCCGGCTGTCGAAGGATTCGGCCAGTGCCGCAACCACATTCATCGCGCCGCCACCGGAGGTGGTCATCACCGCCGCCGGCTTCCCGGTGAGCCGGGCGGCCCCGTCGGCCATGGTCCCCGCCGAGAATTCATGTTTGGCCACAACGGGTTCGACGTCGGAGCCGGCCAGTGCCGCGGCGTACAGGTCTTCGATGTTCGCACCGTGTACGCCGAATATCCGATCGACACCGAGGGCACCGAGCCTCCGGATGATCACGTCGGCAACCGTTGCCTTCGCGGACTGTGGATCTGTCATGAACCAACCCTGCGCCCGCCGGCCTGAAGGGTTCCTGAAAGCGTTCCCCTGGTATCTGCCGATCGGCGGACATACTCTGGGGACTACCCGCAGCAACAGCTGGAAGGCCTGCCGATGGCCAGGACATGCAATGTCCGCGCGATGTTCCGCCGGAATCAGGGAGTGCGAATGCGCTCCACGATCGTGGCGACCTGCATCGTTGCCATCGCCATGTTCGTCGGCGCCGTCATCATGTTGTTCATGTTGCAGCGGTACCAGGACCGACAGATGTACGAGTCCACCGGCACCCGGTCGTATGACATCGCGCATCAGATCAACGAGGGAGGTCTGGACTCGGTGGATCCTGATCTCCTCTTCACCACAACAGGTATCGACATCATCCAGGTCGTCGACCAGAACGGTGTCGTGGTGGCCGGCAGTCCAGGTGCCACCCAGGAACCGATCTCGACGGCGGCCCCGGGGTGGTGGCGGACGCAGCGGATCGACGACGTCGACATACCCGGGCGATCCGGACACTACTGCGGGCAGATCACCGGTGCCCGATACGACGGGATCGGCTACAGCGTCATCACGGTCGTCTCCACCAAGGTGTACGCATCGGCATTGCTGAATACCGCCGCCATCCTGGCCATCGAGTTCCCGATCGTGATCCTGATCGCCGGAGCCGCCATCTACTACTTCGTCGGCCGCGCCCTGGCCCCGGTCACCCGCATCACCAAGCAGGTATCGGCGATCACCAGCTCGGACCTGAGCCGCCGCGTCCCGGTGCCCTCGACCGACGACGAGGTGACGACGCTGGCGGTCACCATGAACACCATGCTCGACCGTCTCGAAAAGAGCCGGGCCAGCCAGCTCGAGTTCGTCGGCGACGCCTCACATGAGTTGCGGTCGCCACTGACCACCCTGGTCGGCATCCTCGACCTGGCCGACGACACCGATTCACCGATCGACGTCGACACGGTCCGCACGATCCTGTTGCCCGAAGCCCAGCGGATGAACACCATGGTCGCCGACCTACTGCTACTCGCCCGCGCCGACGAACGCGGTATCCCGCTGACGGTCGACGAGGTCGACCTCGACGACATCGTCGGTTCAGAGGTCCAGCGACTCCGGTCGCTCGGCCTGGCAAAGGTGGTCGCCGACGTCACACCGATCCGGGTCATCGGCGACTCGGACAAATTGCAGCGGGCGATCCGTAATCTGACCGACAACGCGGCCCACCACGCGAGCTCCACGATCACCATCAAGATGAAAAAGGACAACGACCGCTCCACCACGACCATCGAGGTCAGCGATGATGGGCCCGGTGTCCCGGAAGCTGTCCGGGACAAGATCTTCGACCGGTTTTACCGACACGAACTCGATCGTGGCCGCCATCAGGTCGGGTCGGGTCTGGGACTTCCGATCGCGATGGAGATCGCCCGCGCACACGGCGGGACGATCACCGTCACCGAGGCGCCGGGAGGCGGCGCATGCTTCGCGATGACGATTCGAACCGAGACCACGGTTCCACCGGTGGACGATCCCACCCTTCGCGACAGCCGAGAAGGCACACTAGCCGTCGGCCAGACAATACCCGGCACCCCGGACCGTCTGAATTGAGTTGGCGCCGAACGGGATATCGATCCGTTTTCGGAGATATCGGACGTACACCTCGACGATGTTCACATCACCGTCGTAGTTCACGTCCCAGATCGCCTGCATGATCTCCGTTTTGGTGACCACCCGACCCTTGTTGCGCATGAGGAACTCGAGCACCGAGTACTCACGGGGGGTCAGTTTGATCGGGACGTCGCCGCGATGCACGCCATGATCGGACGGGTTGAGGCGCAGCGACCCCGCGGACAGGACCGCGGGCCGCTCCCGGACCCCCCGCCGCAACAATGCCCGCAATCGCGCCTTGAGAACAACCACAGAAAAGGGTTTGACCAGGTAGTCGTCGGCTCCGTAGTCGAGCGCCTCGGCCTGGTCGTACTCGCCATCCTTTGCCGAGAGCATCAGAACGGGGGTCCACACATGCCGGCCGCGCAATTCTTTGATGACCTGATAGCCGTTCAGCTTCGGGAGCATGATGTCGAGCACGATCACGTCGAAGTCGTTCTCCGTGCCCTGCCACAGCCCCTCGGCACCGTCGCGGGCGATGACCACGCTCCAACCATCGCTGACCAGCATCCGCCGGACCGTCTCGGCCGCGCGAACGTCATCCTCGACCACGAGAACACGCACCACCAAGCCTCCTCCGCGCTGACCAACGCGATTCCAGCGTACTTCGGCCGGTCCCTGCAGACCGTTGACACCGAACACCTACCGATCGACACCCATCAGCACGAGAACCCAGATCGAAAGGATCAACCATGAGCAAAGTCTTGTCCACGCCACCTCCCGGTTCCGGATTGCGCGCGGTTCTCGGCCCCCGAAGCCTCCCGCTGGTCTCCACGGTCAGACTGGTCCGCCGACCGGCGGATCTCGCGGTCTCACTCCGCCGGGACCACGGCGACATCGCGCTGACCACTGCCCTGCGCCGCAACATCGTGGTGGCACAGGGGCCGGCCGCCGCCGAAGAGCTGACATTGAACCGCCACAAGGCGTTCTCCACGGAGCCCGTCTACGGGTTTGCGCTGGGACGATTCTTCCAGCGGGGAATCCTCCTGATGGACTTCGAGGAGCACCATAGGGATCGGCGGATCATGCAAGAGGCGTTCACCGCCGACCGGCTGACCGCCTACCACCGGGACGTCGAGGCAAAGGTGCGTCGGTCGATCCGGGCGCTTCCCGTCGGTCCTGCCGTCGACCTGCGCACGGAGTTCAAGAACCTCACGTTGGACATCGCCCTGGAGGTGTTCGCCGGTGTCGAACTCGACCGTGCCGAGGCGATCGAGCTCAACCGCGCCTGTGTCGACCTGATCGAGGCCGGCGGAGCATTGGTCCGCTTCCCGATACCGGGACTTCGGTGGAGTCGTGGCCTGTCGTCCCGCCGACGGCTCGAGACGTTCTTCGGTGACCTCGTCACCGCGAAGCGGACCGGCGACGGGGACGACCTGATGTCCGAACTGTGCCGCGCGGAGGTGGACGGTCATCGACTCAGTGACGATGCGGTGATCGACCACATGATCTTCATGATCTTCGCGGCCCACGACACCGCGACCATCGCACTGACGGCCACCGCCTTCGAACTCGCGAAGAGCCCCACGTGGCGCGATCGGGTACGGACCGAGATGCAGGCGCTACCGGAGACGATCACCTACGACGACCTGGCCTCGATGCCGCTGGCGGAACGTGTCATGAAAGAGGCGATCCGGTTACGACCACCGGTCCCGGTGCTGCCGCGCGCGGCCGTGAAGGACACCGAACTGTGCGGTCACCACATCCCGGCCGGGACGTTTGTGGTGGTCCTGGTGGGGGCGAACCATCGCATCGACGACGTGTGGCCCGACCCGGGCCGCTTCGACCCCGACCGTTTCCTGGTTTCCGAACGCGAGGCCGGCAGGCATCGGATGGCGTGGATGCCGTTCGGCGGCGGGGTGCACAAATGCCTGGGCATGAACTTTGCCCGGATGGAGGTCCTCACGGTCATGCACCGCATGCTGCGTGAATTCGACTGGTCGGTGCCACCGGACTTCTCGATGCCCGCCGCAGACCGCTCACTGACGGTGAACACCGGATTCCCGGCGACGATCTGCCGACGCCGATCAGACCATCCGGCGGGTGATCGCGGCCGGCAGATGGCGTAGGGCCAGGTCGACCGCGGTCCACGGCCAGCGCGGTACCACCGCCCGACCGCGTTCGGACTCGATGGCCGCGACCAGCGCCGCCACCCCGGTATCGCGGTCGGTCATCATCTTCGATTTCACCCCGGCGTTGATGTCGGTGGCGATGTAGCCGGGCAGGATCACGCTGACCTTGATGGGCGAACCGGCCAGTTCCGCCTGCAGACCCTCGCCCAGTGCGGACAGTCCGGCCTTGGACGCCGAATACGCGGCCTGGGCCTTCGGGAGTCCGTGTACCGCGCTCATCGAGCTGATCAGCACCAGATGTCCGGAGTTCTGCGCCCGGAAGATCTCCATCGCGGCCTCGATCTGCGCCAGCGCCCCGATCAGGTTCGTCCGCACGGTCTCGAGGTTGGCGTGGGCCTTGCCCGTTCCGATCGGCGCGCCCTTGCCCAGGCCGGCGTTCACGATCACCCGGTCGAGTCCGCCGAGCTCATCACGCAGGGCACCGAAGACGACCGGGACGGCGTCGACGTCGGTCACATCGAGCCCGGCCACCGCGATCTGCGAGGCCTGCCCGCCGAGCTCGGACTTCAACTCGTCGAGCCGCTCGGTCCGCCGTGCGCACAGCGCCAATGCACGCCCCTGTGCCGCATACGTTTTGGCCATACCCTCGCCCAATCCCGAGCTGGCACCGGTGATCAATATCCTGTTACGGCTCATGGCAGGCAACCTACCCTTCGCCGATGCCGGCCGCAGTCACCGGATTCGGTCGCACCGCCGACCCGCCCGGCAGCCGGGACACAAATGTGCCGTCGCCCCAACGGAACGCCAACCCGGGCACCGGGAAGTCGGTGCTGATCATGTGGGCACCGGAGGCCAGCGCCAACATCGGGCGCCGGTGGTCATCGGCTTTGGCGGTCGAGACCGGGTCATCGGATCGGGTCCGGACCAGATATCCACGATTCACCAACTCACGAATTCGGAGGAAGCCCTGACCGCGGGGATCGTTGTGCATCATGAACGCCGAATCCGGTTGTCCGGGAGGTGGAGTCGTGAACGCGACGCGGCCTTCCAGACTCGGCCTGCCGATCCGGTAGTTGTCGCGGATGTAGGTGCGGTCGCCGTAATCGAAGAAAACCAGGACAGTTCCGCGGACGTCGTCCACCGCGGGCCATCCCGAGCCCAGCACGGCCTGTTCCAGGGTGGGCGCGGTGCCGCGGACGCGGTCGGGTGTGAGCAGCGCCGACTCGTCGAAGACCGACCGGATCTCCACGTCGAGCAACTCGAGTATCTCCGGTGTCCACCGCGGCACCCGCGCACCTCCGAACAGCACGGTCCGGGGCCAGGGGCCCTTGAGCTCGAGTTGGATCACCACCGGGACATGACCGGGATGCGCGGCCGACCAGCGCCGCACCGTCTGCAGGGCACCCCGCAGCGTCGGACAACTCGTCCGATAGTCGGCATCGGGGGCGTGCATGATCTTGAAACCCGGTTCGTCCCACAGGGATTCGGGCCGGGGTCCCCGTCCCCGCCACGCCCGCGCCACCGGTTGCCGGTATCGCCCGCCCTCGGGATCGGGGTAGACGTCCAGTTCGATCCCCCTCACGTTCTGCTCACCGAGCTGCCGATCGAGCGGAAGGTGTTCGTAGCGGTACGAATCCAGATTCGATCCCATCAGCACACCGAATCGCTCGTCGGGCGCCATCAACCGGTGCGACGAGTTGTGGGTGGCCATGAACTGGATCTCGCCCAGCCGCAGACCCGCCGGAAGGCGGTCGCGACTCACTTGAGCAATCTCGACATCCGGCGATCGGCCAGGACCTTGCCACCGGTCTGGCAGGTCGGGCAGTACTGGAAAGATCGGTCGGTGAAGGAGACCTCCCGCACGGTGTCACCGCAGATCGGGCAGGGCAGACCGGTGCGGGCATGGACCCGCAGACCGGACCTCTTCTCCCCCTTGAGTTTTGCCACCTCCTGGCCCTCGAGGCGCCCGATCGCACCGCGCAGGACCTCACCGATCGCCGAGTACAGCGCGTCGACCTGTTCGGGGGTCAGCGTTTTCGAGGTCGCAAAGGGCGACAACTTGGCGGTGTGCAGGATCTCGTCGCTGTACGCGTTGCCCACACCGGAGAGGATTCTCTGATCGGTCAGCACCGTCTTGATCCGCGCCCCCGAGGTTTTCAGCAACTCTGCCAGTTCGTCTCGGTTCAGCGACAACACATCGGGACCGAGTGTCTTGATCCGTTCCACTTCGGCGGGGTCCCGGACGATCCAGACCGCCAGCCGTTTCTGGGTGCCGGCCTCGGTGACGTCGAATCCTTCACCGGGCAGACCGCAATGCACGCGCAGCGCGATGGGCCCCTTGCCGCCCGGACGTGGTGGCGCCGGGGACAGATTCTCCGACCACCGCAGCCAACCCGCCCGGGACAGATGGATGATCAGGTGGATCGGTCCGTCGCCGTCGGCCCCGTCACCCGATGCGGCGGTGGTGATGACCAGGTACTTCCCGATCCGGGTCACCGATTCGATGATCCGTCCCGCCAGCGCCGTATACGGCGGATCGGCGGTTTTGAGCACCGCCAGCGACGCCACGTCGACGCGACGAATCGGTAATCCGGCAGCCCGGCCGTCGACATAGTCGGCGATCGCCTGCACCTCAGGTAACTCAGGCATGAGGACAGTATGTTCTAGTAACCAGATGCGCTCCAGTGGTTCGGTGACCGATGCCGAGTTGGCCAGGATGTTGGCCGAAGGCGCCGGGAAGATCCTGGTGGACATCCGGTATCAGCATCTGCTGAGCGGATATCTGCTCGGCGATGTCGGTGATGCAATGGCCCAGGCCTGGATCGGTGCGGTTCTCTCCCAGCACCGTCCGGCCGACGCGGTGCTCTCGGAAGAGGCCACCGACACCGGCAAACGACTCACCTCTGACCGGGTCTGGATCATCGACCCGCTCGACGGCACCCGGGAGTTCGCGTCCGGACGCAACGACTGGGCCGTCCACATCGCCCTGGCCATCGATGGTCAGCCCGCGGACTGTGCGGTCTCGCTGCCGGCCACCGGCGAGATCTACACGACCGACACCGTGCCGACCGTCACCGGTGAGCTGACCGGCCGTATGGTCGCCTCCCGCGGTTGGGCCTCCTACGAATCCGGCCACGTCTCACAGCGCCTCGGACTCGACATGGTCCCGATCGGTTCGGCGGGCGCCAAGGCCATGGCCGTCGTCCGCGGTGACGCCGATGCCTACGTCCACGCGGGCGGGCAGTACGAATGGGACAACTGCGCGCCGGTCGGGGTGGCCCAGGCCGCCGGACTGCATTGCAGCCGCATCGACGGCACCGAACTCGAATACAACCGCCGCAGCCCGTTCATGCCCGACTTCGTCATCTGCCGCTCAGAACTCCGCGACCCGATCCTGTCCGCCCTCGCCGAGATCGCCTGACCCCAACCCCCGACCCCCAACCCCCGATGATGTGCCCTCAGTGTGACTCTTGTGTTGCCGCCTGAGCGGTGGTTGGGTCCTGGTCACCTGGTGTTTGGCTCTTGATGTGCCTGCCGGCATCGCATTGATGCGCATGTCTGGTCTTGCA
>NZ_JCANWX010000008.1:0-291563 GCF_059553375.1 Williamsia sp. z71 | reverse complement strand
CCCCGATGATGTGCCCTCAGTGTGACTCTTGTGTTGCCGCCTGAGCGGTGGTTGGGTCCTGGTCACCTGGTGTTTGGCTCTTGATGTGCCTGCCGGCATCGCATTGATGCGCATGTCTGGTCTTGCAAAAGTTATGCCAACACCAGGTGGGAAGGACCGGCCGATGTGGCTTGATAGGAGCGTGGCAACGCCCCCAACTGAGGATTGCCCACCGACCGGCCCAACCGTCCCTGGTCCCTGTTTCTGAAATCAGGAGGCAACCACCATGGTTGTAGTTGGAGTCGATGTACACAAGAGCTCACACACATTTGTTGCCGTCGATCCCGTCGGCAAAAAGCTAGGCCAACTCACCGCCCCGGCCACCACCGCCGGCCATCATGCCGCGATGCGATGGGCCCACACCCAGTTCGGTACCGACCTGCTCTGGGGCATCGAAGACTGCCGACAGATGTCGACCCGCCTCGAACGCGACCTACTCACCGCCGGCCAGACCGCCGTGCGGGTACCCACCAAAATGATGGCCCACACCCGTGCCTCGGCACGTACCCGCGGCAAATCAGATCCCATCGACGCTCTGGCCGTCGCGCGGGCAGTGCTGCGCGAACCGAACCTGCCCGCCGCCGGCGCCGACCCCCGATCCCGCGAGATACGTCTACTAGTCGATCGACGCGAAGTGTTTGTCGCACAACGCACCTCAACAATCAACCGACTGCTGTGGCGAGTCCATGAAATCAACCCCGCCTACGCCCCCAAACCACGCTCGCTGAGCATGCACAAACACCAACAGATCCTCGCCGCACAGCTGGCCACCGAGACCGGACTGCTGGCCGACATCGCCCGCGAAGAACTCGACGAGATCATCTCCCTGACCACCCGGATCAACACCACGGCCACCGAGATCGGCAAACGAGTCCGCGAACTGGTTCCCTCGCTACTACAGCTACCCGGCTGCGGGGAACTCACCGCAGCCAAAATCGTCGGCGAAACCGCCGGCATCGCCCGCTTCCACTCGGCCGACGCCTACGCCAACTACGCCGGCACCGCCCCCATCCCGGTCTGGTCCGGCAACACCGCCGGCCGCGTCCGGCTACCGCGCTGCGGCAACCGACAACTCACCACCGCCCTGCACCGCATCGCCCTGACCCAAACCCGACTCGAAGACAGCGACGGCTACACCTACTACCGCAAACGCCGCGCCGCCGGCGACTCCACCACCGCAGCCCTCCGAGCACTCCGACGCCGCCTGGTCCGCACCGTCTATCAACGCCTGATCACCGACACTGCGCCCCAACCACGAGCCATTCAGACCGCCGCCGCTTGACATAGGAGCAACTTTTGGCGAACAAAAGCCCAGGTGAGCACCGCCAAAACCGCACATCATCGGGGTGCGGCGGGCGGGAGTGTCAGTTGCGCTGCGCTGCCGTGGCCAGGATTGCCTGGCGCTTGGCCTGGTACGCCCGGATCGCCGGCGCATTCTGGATGAGGGTGGTGTCGGAGCAGGTCATCAGCCACATGTCGGCCAGCACCAGCCGGTGCAGCGCCACACTCAGCGACAGAACGCCATCGTCAAGGCTGCGGACCAATTCGGGCAGCCAACGGCCGGGGTCAGTGGTCAAAGACCCGTCGAGGCGGGTGGCCGTCTGCAGACACCACTCGACGAGGTCCTGGAACCGGGAACGCGCGAGCAGGCGAAGAGCCTCGTCGATATAGGCGTCTTCCAGGCCGTCATCGCGCGCGAGGTCTTCGAGGAGGTCGTTGGCGAGGGCATCTCCACACGAATACAGCCACGCCGCACACCAGTAGACGCCTTCGGCGCATTCGGCGTCCTGCCACCGGCGCAGAGTGGCGATCAGTGTTGTCGTCTCAGGTCCTGATTGCTGCACAGTCCTCGCCCGCTCTCCGTAACAAATCGCCCCCGCGTCCGATAAACAGTTCAGCATCATCAAGCAGACAGACCATCGCCATTGTCAACCTTTCCACTTGAGCACTTCGATCCTAAACACATAATGACGGGGTTCGCCCGGCAACATCTGAAATCCGGCACAGAACTTCAAATCGAATTGCGAAATCGGGCGTGCCGAGTAAAACTCCCAGGGGGAAAATAACCTGACCAATCCGACCGACATGAACCTTCGTTTAGTATTGTCACACCATCACTGACCTGCACTGTAGTACAAACGCGCGAACTTTCGGGCAATACCTACTTCGTCGGGTTTGTTTTCAAACGTCACAAACAACCGACGCGCCACATATCGAAAGCGGGCACTCGCATAGTTTGTGATCCATCGGACCCCGAAAAACGATCGAGAATTAGGCAGAAGTCCACCTGCCCATTCGGACAGGTGGACGAATTGAATCATTCATTGCAGCCAACAAATCTTTGGCGGTGAATGTGCTAGCGCACGAAGCGATATCCCATGCCCGCTTCTGTCAGAAGATGTCGTGGCCGGGTGGGGTCGGGTTCGAGCTTACGCCGCAGACTGGCCAGGTAGACCCGCAGATAGTTCGTCTGGGTGCCGTACGACGGGCCCCAGACGTGATTGAGGATGTCGCGCTGGCTCACCAGTTTTCCCTCATGTCGCACGAGCATCTCGAGCACACCCCACTCCGTGGGCGTCAGGTGTACCGGCTCACCGGCACGGATGACCTGCTTGGCCCGCAGGTCGACGATGAACGACTCGGTCTCGACGACCGGAACACCGTCGTCGGTACTCGCACTCCCGCGACGCACCGCTGCTCGTAGCCTGGCCAGGAACTCTTCCATCCCGAATGGCTTGGTCACGTAGTCGTCGGCGCCGGCGTCGAGGGCCTGCACCTTGTCGGCCGAATCCACCCGCGCAGACAGCACGATCACCGGCACGTTGGTCCAGCCACGCAGGCCGGCCAGCACCGTGAAACCGTCGATGTCGGGCAACCCCAGGTCGAGGACGATGACCTGGGGATTGGTCTGCCCGGCAGCCGTCAGAGCCCCGGCGCCGCTCGATGCCGTGGTCACGTCGAATCCCCTTGCGTTCAGGTTGATTCGTAGCGCCCGAAGAATCTGAGGTTCGTCATCGACGACCAGGACGCGAACCCGCTCACTCATCGTCACGCTCCGACGGCGGGCCGACCGGGAGCTGGAACGACATCGTCAATCCCCCGCCGGCGGTGACGCCGGGGATGATCTTGCTGTCCATGGCCTGGACGAATCCCTGCGCCACCGACAGCCCGAGCCCGACGCCCACACCGTTGTCGTGATCACCGAGTCGCTGAAAGGCCGTGAATATCTTGTCCCGGTCATCAGCGGCAACACCCGGTCCGTGGTCGCATACCGAAATGGTGCACCGGGGCGGGTCGTCGGCGGTGAGCCGGGCCCGGACCAGCACCGGACTCGACTGGCCACTGTGCCGCAGGGCATTGTCGATGAGGTTGGCGAGAACTCGTTCCAGAAGCCCGGGATCCGCATAGACGAGGATGTGTTCGACATCGAGCTCGATGCGATTGGCGCCGGCAGGATCGAGGCGAGAAATCCCGACGGTTGCGCCACTGACCACCTCGGTCAGATAGACCATTTGCAGATCGGGCCGGACGACACCGGCCGCCAACCGCGACGAGTCGAGCAGGTTGCCCACCAGCGCGGTCAGATGGTCCGTCGACTCCTCGATCGTCGCGAGCAGCTCTGCGGTGTCCTGTGGGGAGAATGTGACGTCGGTACCGCGCAGGCTCGACGCCGCCGCCTTGACCGCGGCCAGCGGGGTCCGCAGATCGTGACTCACCGCCGACAGCAGCGCTCGGCGCAATTGGTCGGTTTCCGCGAGTGCACGGGCTTCGGACGCCTCGGCGGCCAGTTCGCGGCGCTCCACGATGCCCGCCGCCTGCGTGGCGACCGCCGACAGCACCTTGCGCTCTCGCCCACCGAGCTTCGGCCCCTTCAGCAGCATCTCGAACTCTCCGCCGGGAACCGAACACACGGTGTCGGCCTCGGACGACTCCGCCGGCGGGTGTGCACCGACCGAACCCTCGACTGTGTTCGGGTCGCGCCCACCCCGGCGCACCACCGACACCGCCTCCTGGTCGTATGTCTCCCGGACGCGTTGCAGGAGCCCCTCGAGGCCCTCACCACTGAGAACGGCTCCGGCGAAGGTCGCGAGGAGTTCGGCGTCCCGACTGGCGCGTTGCGCCTGAGTTCGCCGCACCGTCGCCGAATCGACGAGGGCCGCAACAGCAATGGCGATCATCAACATCACGATGATGGTGATGAGATTCTCTGGCTCGTTGATGGTGAACGTGTGGCGGGGGGTGGTGAAGAAATAGTTGAGCAGCAATCCGGACAGGATCGCCGACAGTGCCGCCGGCCCGATGCCACCGAGCATCGAGACCGCCAATATCACCACGAAGAACAACGCCGATTCGCCGGCGATCCCCAACCATCTGTCCAGTAGTCCAAGGAAAGCCGCGGCCACACAGGGAACCACCACCGCGGCAAGCCAACTCAGGGGGCGATGAAATCTGGTCTGCCTGATGTCCAGCGGATTTCGCGCCTTGGCCTCTTCATGGGTGACCATGTGCACGTCGATCTTCCCGGAATTCCGGACGACCGTGGCACCGACACCCTCATCGAAGATCCGCTTCCACCGCGGGCGCCGGGACGTCCCCAGCACCAGCTGTGTGGCGTTGATACCGCGGGCGAATTCCAGCAACGCCACGGGGACGTCGTCCCCGACGATCGTGTGTATCTGTGCACCAAACCCTTTGGCGATCTCGGTCAGTTTGATGATGTCGATCGCTGCCGGATCGGCCAGTCCATCGGATCGCACGATGTGCACCACAACCAGTTCAGCGCTGGATCTCGACGCGATCCGGCTCGCCCGCCGCAGCAAGGTCGCCGACTCGGGCCCGCCGGTCAGCGCCACCACCACCCGCTCACGGGCCTCCCAGGTGGCGGTGATGTCGTGCGCGGCACGATATGCCGCCAGGTTGTCGTCGACCTGATCGGCCAGCCAGAGCAACGCCAGCTCACGTAGCGCGGTGAGGTTGCCCTGCCGAAAGTAGTTGGCCAGTGCGCCGCCCACGCGGTCGCCGGGATATACCTTGCCCGCCGACAACCGTTGTCGCAGCGCCTGCGGGGCGATGTCGACCAGCTCGATCTCATCGGCCTTGCGCACGACATCATCGGGAACCGTCTCGCGCTGCACGATGCCCGTGATCTCTTGGACCACGTCGTTGAGACTCTCCAGATGCTGGATGTTGATCGTGGAGAGCACATCGATCCCGGCGTCGCGAAGCTCGTCGATATCATTCCACCGCTTGGCATTCCGCGACCCGGGGACGTTGGTATGTGCGAACTCGTCGACCAGCGCCACCTGCGGGCGACGAGCCAGCACGGCTTCGAGGTCCATTTCTTCCAGGACAGTGCCGCGATACTCGATCTTCTGACGGGGGATGATCTCCAGACCGTCGGTCATGGCCGCGGTGACCGAGCGCCCATGCGACTCGACCACCGCGACCACCACGTCAACGCCTTCACCGACCAGTGCGTGGGCCTGCGCCAACATCTCGTAGGTCTTGCCCACACCAGGTGCACATCCGAGGAAAACCTCTAGTCGTCCCCTGGTTTCTCTACCGTCGGTCACCGCAGCGATCTTAGTCGCAGGCCGGAGCGGTCAGCCCCAGGTCGATGTTGACACCCAGGACGTTGACGGTCGACTCGCCGAGGAATCCCAGCTGCCGCCCGTTCGTGTTCTCGGCGACCACCCGCTCGACCTCGTCGACCGATTTTCCGTTCTCCCGTGCCACCCGCGGTACCTGGAGTTGTGCGTAGGCCTCACTGATGTGCGGATCCAGACTCGATCCCGATCCGGTGACGGCGTCGACCGGCACCTGCGCGGGTGTGACGTTCTCCCGAGCGGCGATGATCTGCCTGCGCTCGTCGATCCATCCCGCGAGCTTGGCGCTGTTCGGTCCCTGGTTACTGGCCGCCGAGGCGGCCGGGTCGCCGGGTGCCATCGGGTCGTCGGCAGATCCCAGCACGCGAGCGTGCAAGAACTTGTCGGGTTGTCCCTCCTCGACCTGCGGGTCGATTCCGATCAGACTCGATCCGACGACACAACCGTTGCCGTCCCGGACCTTGGAACCTTCCGCCGAACTCGATGCCACCCTCGAAATACCCCATACCACTGCAGGATAGGCGACACCGAGGATCACCGTCATCGCCGCGAGGACCGCGACGGCAACCACACACTGCCGTACCCATGTCGACACAGAATTCATCTTGAACTACCCCATTCCCGGGAGAAAACGAACCACCAGGTCGATCAGCCAGATCCCGATGAACGGTGTGACCACACCACCAAGTCCGTAGATCAGAAGGTTGCGGCCCAACAGCTTTGATGCCGAACTGGGCCGATAACGAACGCCGCGCAACGACAAGGGGATCAAGGCCACGATGATCAGCGCATTGAAGATCACCGCGGAGGTGATGGCCGACTGCGCCGAATGCAGACCCATGATGTTGAGCTTGTCGAGCTGCGGATAGATGCCGGTGAACAGTGCGGGCAGGATCGCGAAGTACTTCGCCAGATCGTTCGCGAGCGAGAACGTGGTCAGTGCCCCGCGGGTGATCAGCAGCTGCTTGCCGATGGCCACCACATCGATCAACTTGGTCGGATCCGAATCGAGATCAACCATGTTGCCGGCCTCTTTGGCCGCCGACGTACCGGTGTTCATCGCCAGGCCGACATCGGCCTGTGCCAGGGCGGGGGCGTCGTTGGTGCCGTCACCGGTCATCGCGACCAATCGGCCACCGGCCTGTTCCTTGCGGATCAACGCCAGCTTGTCCTCGGGTGTCGCCTCGGCCACGAAGTCGTCGACGCCGGCCTCGGCCGCGATGGCCTTGGCGGTGAGCGGGTTGTCACCCGTGACCATCACGGTCCGGATGCCCATGGCGCGCAGCTGCGCGAACCGTTGTGCCATACCGGGTTTCACAACGTCGGACAACGCGATGACACCCAGGACACGCGCCTTTGCATCCCCGACCCGAACACCCACGACCAACGGGGTTCCACCCTCACCCGAAATGCGGTCGACTTCATCGGAGACCTCGATCGGCGGAGCACCACCGTTGTCGGTCACCCAACGGAGTACCGAATCCGTTGCACCCTTGCGGATTTGACGAACACCCTCGGCTGTTCGCAGATCCATACCGCTCATCCGGGTCTCCGCGGTGAAGGCGATGACCTCTCGAGAGCCCCGGCTTTCGATGTCGATCGATGCCGGATCGAGGCCGAACTCGTCGCGACAGAGGTCGACGACGCTCCGCCCTTCTGGCGTGTCATCGGAGAGACTCGATTGGCATGCTGCCAAGGAGAGTTCCTTCATGGACACCCCCGGTGCGGCGACCAGGGAGGTGGCCCGGCGGTTACCAAAGGTGATCGTTCCGGTCTTGTCCATCAGCAACGTGTCGATGTCGCCTGCGGCTTCCACCGCGCGGCCCGACATCGCCAGCACATTGCGTTGCACCAACCGGTCCATACCGGCGATACCGATCGACGAGAGCAGAGCCCCGATGGTTGTCGGGATCAGGCAGATCAACAACGCGATGAGCTTGACCGCGTCCGGGGTCTGGCCCGCGTATTCCTGCATCGGACCGACTGCCACCACGGCCAGCAGGAAGATGATGGTCAAGCTGGACAACAAGATGTCGAGCGCGATCTCGTTGGGCGTCTTCTTGCGCGACGCGCCTTCGACGAGCGCGATCATCCGGTCCACAAATGACTCGCCAGGCGAGGTGCTGATCTTGACGATGATCTTGTCCGACAACACAACCGTGCCGCCGGTCACCGCACACCGATCGCCGCCCGATTCCCGGATGACCGGGGCCGATTCTCCGGTGATGGCCGACTCGTCAACTGTGGCAATACCTTCGACCACGTCGCCGTCACCTGCGATCACCTCGCCTGCCTCGACCACGATCCGATCGCCGATGACCAGGGCGCTACCGGAGATCTCGGTGATGCTGCCGTCAGCCTCGAGCCTGCGGGCCATCGTGTCCTGCTTGACCTTGCGCAAACTCGCCGCCTGCGCCCGGCCACGACCTTCGGCAACCGCCTCGGCCAGGTTGGCGAACAGGACCGTGAACCAGAGCCAGAACACCACCGCAAAGGAGAACCAGGACGGCTGCCACACCGTGAGAACGGTGGTGACGATCGCGCCGATGTAGACCACGAACATCACCGGATTGCGGGCCTGATCGCGGGGATTGAGTTTGCGGAGTGCCTGCGGCACCGACGTGATCAGCTGCCGCGCATCAAATGCTCCGCTGCCGGCCAGGTCGTCCTCTGCGATGTCGACGGGTGCGGTACGTTCCGCCACCGATGTGGTCATGACAATGCCTCTGCTATTGGTCCCAGCGCCATGGCGGGGAAGAAGGTGAGCCCGGCGACAAGGAGTACGGTGCCGGTGACCAGGCCGCCGTACAGGAGGCCATGGGTGGGAAGTGTTGCGGTACTGGCAGCTCGGGGTTTTTGCGATGCCAACAGGCCGGCGAGCGCAAGCACGAAGATGATCGGCGGGAATCGGCCGAGCAGCATCGCGAAGCCCAGAGATGTCTGGAACCAGTCGCTGGTCACGGTGAGGCCACCGAATGCGCTGCCGTTGTTGTTGGCAGCAGAAGCGTAGGCATACAGCACCTCGGAGAAACCATGGATCGACTCGTTTGACCCCGGGTCACCGCTGTTGCCCTGAAATCCGGTGGTCGACGACAGGATGACCGAGATCGCGGTTCCGATCAGCACCAGCGCAGGCATCACCAGGATCGACAGTGCCGCCATGGTGATCTCGTGCTGACCGATCTTCTTGCCGAGGAAATGCGGGGACCGGCCGACCAACAAGCCACCCACGAACACCGCAATGATCGCGAGTACCAGCATTCCATACAGTCCGGTACCGACGCCGCCGGGCGCGACCTCACCGAGGAGCATGTTCCAGATCACCGCGCCACCACCGGCGGCCGAGTAGGAATCATGCGCGGAGTTCACCGCACCGGTGGAGGTTCCGGTTGTCGAGACCGCGAACAACGCCGACGCGGGGATGCCGAAACGCTGTTCCTTGCCCTCCATCATGGCGCCGGCCGCTTGCGCCGCAATACCGTTGGTACGCGATTCGAAGGCCCACACGACCGCGAGCATGCCGCTCCAGATCACGGCCATCACACCGAGGATCGTCAAACCCTGGCGGCGGTCACCGACGAGGGTGCCGTAGGTACGCGTCAGGCAGACCGGGATGATCAGGATCGCCAGAATTTCGACGATATTGCTCAGCGGTGTCGGGTTCGAGAACGGGTGAGCGGAGTTGGCCGACAGCGTGCCGCCTCCGTTGGTACCGAGTTCCTTGATCGCTTCCTGCGACGCGAACGGACCGACCACACTCGAGCCACTTGATCCGTCGAGATTGATGAAGTCGAAGCCACTCCTGAACGACTGGATGGCGCCCTGGGTCAGAAGAATTGCCGCGACGATGATGCTCAGCGGCAGCAGGATTCGGAGCGCGGCCCGGGTCATGTCGACCCAGAAGTTGCCGAGCTCGCCGTCACCCTTCTTCGCGACGATGCCGCGGATGAGTGCAATGGCAACGGCCAGACCCACTGCTGCGGACAGGAAGTTCTGCACTGCCAGGCCGATCATCTGGGTCAGGTTGCTCATCACCACCTCGGGTGAGAAGGACTGCCAGTTGGTGTTCGCGACAAACGAGATCGCGGTGTTGAACGCCATGGCCGGCGATACGGAATCGCGGCCGTCGCTCCAGGGCAGGACACCTTGCAGTCGCTGCAGCAGGTAGAGGAAGACGATGCCGACGAACGAGAACGCGATCAACGCGGTGGCGTAGCCGGTCCACGTCTGGGAGCGCTTGGGGTCGATCCTGGCGATTTTGTAGATGAATCGTTCGGGCGCCCAATCGCGCGCACTGGAGAAGACCCGGGCCATGTAGTCACCGAGGGGTACATATGCCGCCGCGAGTACGACCACCACCACCCCGAGCTGGAGCGCGGCAGCCAAAGAGGAGTTCACGCCTTAGAACCTTTCGGGGAATATGAGGGCGGCAATGAGGTACAGCCCAACGATCACAGCGAGGATCAGCAACACGACATTGGTTGCTCCGTCGGCGGTCACCGGCGTGTTCTCGCAGCGACGGCACGCAGGACCAGCGCGCATATGAGGAATCCCCCGCCGATTGCCAGCAGGAAAAAGAGATCTGACACGACCACTCCTGGAAAGATGCTGGGCTACTCCATCGAGCCCGGCGTGTGTCCTGAGCATGCGCGCCGAAAGGGACATCGAGCCCGTCGTTGACGACCTTCATACGCCCGGGTTCACCTTCTTTACGCGATCTTTGCGCGTGGCGATCGGGCGCTTCGAGGCCTCGAATACCGGTGCAATATTCAGATATCGCAATACCGGATCAGTCGTTCGGCAACTCCGATGTACCCAGAGCGGGAATCTACTGATCTAATGTATGCATGCGGAATAGACAATCGACTGCTGCTGATAAGGATGCTCCCAAAGTATCCGAGGCACTCAGCGTTGGAGCGCAGGTCAACGTCACCACAGACGACAACACTCGCGAGGGCACCATCGTCGAGGACTTCGGTGTACTCCCCGAGGCCACGGTCGATCTCGGTGACGGGCTCAAGGTCAGCCCGAAGCGCTTTGCGGTGCTCCTGAATGACGGAAGTCTGGTCTTCGTCGACGACGACAGCCTCAAGGCACTCGCGTAAAACGCAGCGCCGTCAGCGACGGCGCTGCAGGATCTCCCGCAGCTCGGGACTCGGTTCGCCCTCGAGCTGACGGAGATAGTTCTCGACGACCTCGATCATCTCGGCGTGCCCTTCGCGGACGCCGAGAGTGTCTTCCATGACCACCACGCGCGAGATGCTGGTCATCAACACGATGGCCGCCACTGCCGGCATCTGGTCGAGATCGACCCCATACCTGCGCAGGACTTCTTCGATACCGGCACTGGCCTCGCTGCGGAATTGTTCTGAGATCCGCACGATCTCTGCCCGCAGTTCTTTGCGATGGTTCGACAACGCGATGAACTCCATCGTGAACGTCGCACCGGCCGGGTCAGTGCTGAAAGTCCACAGCGCCCACAACGGTTGCTCGGATTTGAGCGCGAGCGCCTGCACCTCGAGGCCCTGTTCGGCCCGACGTCGGAACAGCTCCAGGAACAGTTCGTCCATGGTGCGGAAGTAATAGTGCACCAGCTGAGGTTTGAGGCCCGCTTCGTCGGCCACCCGCCGGGAGCTCACCGCGGCATAGCCGTTCTCCAACATCAGACGCTCGGCGGCAGCGAGCAGCACCGCACGATTCTTCGCGTCCGGGGCGCCCAGTCTGCGGGGCGATGCCATCGGGTTCGACCTCCGCATCATTGACAGCAGCCGATTTGGCTCACGACATGTTAGCGCGCCGTTGTCCACAATATCGACGGATGCTGTGCAAATGCCTAGCACCGCTGCGCACAGAAGCACGAAATGGCCGCCCGGAGAACCGGACGGCCACTTCGAATCAGTGTCAGCGCTTGCGGTTCATCACCCGATCAGCGGCTTCCCAGTGCTCGTCGGCCACCCACAGGCGGGCGAAGGCCGCGACTGCCTCGTCCGGGGTGGCACCGCCGATGACGCGCTTGATGTCACCGGACGAATTGTTGGCCAACGACCTGGCCACAGCCTTCCAACCCTCGTCGAACGACGCCCTGGGCAGCACGCGGTCGACGAGACCGATCCGCTCGGCCTCCGCGGCGCCGAGGAGTGCGCCACCCCCGGCGAGCAGCAGGGCCCGGCTCTTGCCGACCAATTGCGCGAGGCGCTCGGCGCCGCCCCAGGCCGGCATGATCGCCAGCGTCACCTGATTGAAGCCGATCCTGATGTCGTCGGCGGCGATCCGGATGTCGGCCGCGACGGCCACCTCGGCTCCGCCACCGAGCGCATGCCCGTTGAGCGCCGCGACAACCGGCGCCGGGAACGCAGCGATCTGATCGCAGATCCCACGCATCCGCCGGGCCATCGCCTCGGCCTCTTCGATGGTCCGCAGGGCACTGAGTTGCTTCAGATCTCCGCCTGAGACGAACGCTTTGTCGCCACCCCCCTTGATGACCAGGGCCTGAGCACCCTTCGCCTCATCGAGCGCCGTCTCGAGCTGATCCATGGTTTCCGGCGCGATCGCGTTCCGGGCCTGCGGACGGTCGATGGTGATGACCGCCAGGCCTTCGTTGAGTTCAAGTTCAACCATGGGAGATTCTCCATCAATGAGATTGGCATTCTTCTTCTGTGAGAATATCATCACCATCGTCGGCCTCTGATCTCCTCACCCGGCCGACGCCCGCCCCCCCGGCCGTCATTTCCGGGCCCGGTTCTCGGACCAGAGCTGCATTGGAGTGCTCGACATGCGAATCATCCCCGCCGACCTGGTGGCCCGATACGAGCAGCAGGGCTGGTGGACCGACGAGACGATCGGCGAACTGCTCGCAGCCGGACTCGCGGCCGCACCCGATGTCGAGTTCCGGATCCATTCGACGACCCGGCCGTGGACCGGAACCTTCGCCGATGTCGAACTGGTGGCCCGGCGACTTGCCGCCGGCCTACGGGACCGCGGCGTGGGCCCCGGCGACATCGTCGCATTCCAACTCCCCAACTGGATGGAGGCCGCGGCGACCTTCTGGGCTTCGTCGTTCCTCGGTGCCACGGTGGTTCCGATTGTCCACTTCTATGGGCGCAAAGAGGTCGGATACATCCTCGGCGCGATCAAACCGAAGGTGTTCATCGCCGCCGAGAAGTTCGGCCGCCTCGAGTACGACCCGGCCCTTAGTGCCGACGTCCCGATCGTCGGGGTGGTGGGCCGCGACTTCGACGACCTGCTGGCCGACGAACCGATATCGGGGATCATCGAGACAGATGCGGCCCTACCTGCACTGATCGCGTTCACCTCGGGAACCACCAGCTCGCCCAAGGGTGTGATCCACAGTCATCGCACCCTCGGTTTCGAGACCCGGCAACTCGGCGCGTGGTATCCGCCCGATCGCGGGAGCCAGCTCACCGCTGCGCCGGTCGGGCACTTCATCGGGATGGTCAACGCCTTCCTCATCCCGGTCCTCGACGGCAGTCCCATCAACCTCACCGACGTATGGGATCCGGCTCAGTCCATGCATCTGATGAAGACGGAGGGCCTGACCGTCGGCGGCGGCGCCACCTACTTCGTGACGAGCCTGATCGACCACCCCGACTTCACCGACGAGTACCTGCCCTTCATGAAGTACGCCGGATTGGGCGGATCGTCGGTGCCGGCGGCGGTCACCACGCGACTCGAGGACCTCGGCATCACGGTGTTCCGCTCATATGGGAGCACCGAACACCCCTCGATCGTCGGTTCCATGTACAACGCACCCATCGACAAGCGTCTGTTCACCGACGGAAATGTCTTGCCGGGCGTGGAGATTCGGCTCGGTGACGACGGCGAGATCTTCAGTCGCGGACCCGATCTCTGCATCGGGTACACCGATCCGGAGCTGACCGCCCGCAGCTTCGACGACGAGGGTTGGTACCGCACAGGCGATGTCGGCGTGCTAGACAGGGATGGGTACCTCACGATCACTGATCGCAAGGCGGACTTCATCATTCGGGGCGGCGAGAACATCAGCGCACTGGAGGTCGAAGAGGTGCTGATGGGCATGGCCGCAGTTGCCGAAGCGGTGGTCGTCGCCGCCCCCGATGCCCGCCTGGGGGAGCACGCCGCTGGGGTCCTTCGACTCAAATCCGGCCATTCCATGCCCACGATGGCCGAAGTCCGAGCACACTGCGATCAGGTCGGCCTGGCCAAGCAGAAGTGGCCCGAAGAGCTCCATCAGGCGGCCGAGTTTCCGCGCACTGCAAGCGGAAAAGTTCAGAAGTTTCAAGTGCGCAAGGATATTGCTACATCCACATAAAGAGAATATGATTCTCACAAGAGGAAATGGAGGATCTCATGCCCGAAGCATTGCCGTATCCGTTGTTCGACGCGGACAACCACCTGTACGAGACCCAGGAGGCGCTGACCAAGTTCCTTCCGGAGAAGTACAAGAATGCGATCCAATACGTCCAGGTCAACGGCCGGACCAAGATCGCCATCCGTGGCCAGATCAGCGAATACATCCCCAACCCGACGTTCGACGTCGTCGCACGCCCGGGTGCGATGGAGGATTACTTCAAGAACGGTAATCCCAAGGGTCTGAGCAAGCGCGAGATCTTCGGCAAGCCGATCAAGTCGCCTGCCGCATTCCGTGAGCCCGCTGCGCGTCTCAAGCTCATGGATGAGCTGCAGATCGACCGCACGCTGATGTTCCCCACGCTCGCCAGCCTCATCGAGGAGCGCATGCGTGACAACCCGGAACTGATCCATGCGGTGGTCCACTCGCTCAATCAGTGGTTGTACGAGACCTGGGGCTTCAATTACGAGGATCGCATCTTCACCGTCCCGGTGATCAGCTTGCCGATCGTCGAAGAGGCCATCAAAGAGCTCGAGTGGTGTGTCGAGCGCGGCGCCAAGGCCATCCTGGTCCGGCCCGCCCCGGTGCCCGGATACAAGGGCCCGCGGTCGTTTGCCCTTCCGGAGTTCGACCCCTTCTGGAAGCGTGTTGTCGAGCTCGACGTGCTGGTCACCCAGCACTCGTCGGACAGCGGCTACGCGCGGTACAACCAGGACTGGGACGGCACCGGCGACGAGATGCTCCCCTTCGTCACCAACGCGTTCCGCATGGTCAGCGAATGGCGTCCGATCCAGGACACCGTTGCCTCGTGGGTCTGCCACGGCGCGCTGTTCCGTTTCCCGGAACTTCGTATCGCCGTCATCGAAAACGGTGCCAGCTGGTTGCCGCACGTGCTGCAGACACTGGGCGACGTCTACAAGAAGGCTCCTGAGGGCTTCGGCATGCAGGATCCGGTGGCTGCGATCAAGAAGAGCATCCACGTCAGCCCCTTCTGGGAAGAAGACTTCAGCAAGCTCACCGCCTTGATCGGCGCCGAGCGCGTGCTGTTCGGGTCGGACTACCCGCATCCCGAGGGCCTGGCCGAGCCGACCTCCTACATCAGCCACATCCAGCACCTGCCCCTCGAGGATCAGAAGCTGGTCATGGGCGGAAACATGGCGAGGTTGCTCAAGGTATGACCTGGGAGACCATCCCGCAGATGGTCCTCTCCGTCGGCGATCGCTTCGGTGACAACGAAGCGATCGTCGACGGACCGCTCCGGCTGACTTTCCGTCAACTCGCCCAACGGGTTCGGAAGGCAGCCGGAGCTTTTGCATCAGCGGGCATCGACAAAGGCGACCGGGTCGCCATCTGGGCACCCAACTCGGCGGAGTGGGTCATCGCGGTCTTCGGTCTACTGACGGCCGGCGGCGTGCTGGTCCCGGTCAACACCCGTTACAAGGCCGATGAGGCGCACGACATCGTCCGGCGCAGCGGTGCCAAGCTCCTGCTGGTCCAGCAGGGTTTTCTCGGAGTGCAGTACGGCGGACCCGAAGGCGTGCCGGTCATCGACCTGAAGTCCGACTTCCTCGACGGCAGTGAGCCTTTCGAGCTGCAGGTGAGCGGCGACGACATCGCCGACATCATGTACACCTCGGGTACCACCGGGCGCCCCAAGGGCGTCATGATGAATCACCGGCAGACGCTGCGGCTGTTCTCCGAGTGGTGCGAGCTCGCCGATCTGCGCGAAGGCGACCGCTATCTCATCGTCAACCCCTTCTTCCACATGTTCGGCTACAAGGCCGGCGTGATCGCGTCGATGATCCGGGGCGCCACCATCTTTCCCGTACCTGTACTCGACGTCGAGCAGGTACTCGATCTGGTCGAGCGCGAGAAGATCACGATGCTCCCCGGTCCCCCGACCCTGTACCAGTCGCTACTCGCGGCCAACGACGGAAGCCGTGATCTGTCCTCGCTTCGCGCCGCGGTCACCGGGTCGGCAGACATCCCCGTCGAACTGATCCGCCGGATCAAGAATGACCTCCCCTTCGAGACCATCATGACCGGTTACGGGCTGAGCGAGGGCGGCACGGCCACCGCATCCCGGGCCGGCGACACCTTCGAACAGATCGCCACCACCGTCGGAAGGCCGTGCAACGGAATCGAATTGCGCATCGCCGACGACGGCGAGGTCCTCATCCGCGGGTACAACGTCATGCAGGGTTACCTCGACGATCCGGCGGCCACCGCCGAGGCCATCGATTCCGACGGATGGCTTCACACCGGAGATCTCGGCACCCTCGACGAGGGCGGCCGACTGCGCATCATCGGCCGTAAGAAGGACATGTTCATCGTCGGCGGCTTCAACGCCTACCCTGCCGAGATCGAGGGCTTCCTGCTCGAACATCCCGCAGTGGCACAGGTCGCTGTCATCGGCGTCCCCGACGAGCGGCTCGGTGAGGTCTGCAAGGCATTCGTCGTGGCGGAGAAACCCGTATCCGAGGCAGACCTGATCACCTGGAGCCGAGGACGCATGGCCGGCTTCAAAGTCCCCCGGTCGATCGAGTTCCTGACCGAGCTACCGACCAACGCAACCGGCAAAGTGGTGAAGGATCTGTTGCGATGAGTTCGCCGGCCGCTACTGTGGCCTGAACAAACCCCCGTCACGAGGACCACCCGATGGACACGGACCTGCCCTTGATCGACGAACACCGGTTGCACGTCGGCGCGCCCGTCCAGACCACCTGGGAAGCCCTGACCACCTGGATCGCCCGCACCCAACTCGGTACCAACACCCGATTCGCACATCTGGTGGGCACCGATCCGCGCCGCGTTTCGGGCACGATCCCCGACGTGGGCGCCACGATCCCCGGATTCGCGGTCACCGAATCCGTACCCACCGAACACATCACTCTGGCCGGACGCCACCGTTTCTCCCGCTACCTGTTGGTCTTCACGGTGAGCGACGACACCGGGGGCTCGGTGGTCAGCGCCCGATCTCATGCAACGTTTCCAGGAGCGCTCGGCTGGGGTTATCGACGCTTCGTCATCAGCTCCGGAGCACATGGACTCATCGTCAAACGCATGCTCGCCCAGATCCGCAGCGCCGCCGAATGACTCCCCACCCCTCCGCCGAGCGTGCCGATCGGACCGTTCACCGTGCCGAAGTTGCTCACAGACCCCGCTCGATGAACGCGGCAAGCCTCGCGATCTGTTGCTCGTTTCGCTTGTAGTGCGGGGTCGGAGCCCGAGGTGTGATCGGCGGAAACCTGATCGACCACCTCGCAGCACCGGCACATGGGACATCATCGGACTTCTCGGCGAGGCGGCACTCTACGCGACCATCTCGAAGAAGTTGGGTGTCCCGCTGAGCTTCCCCGGGAAAACCCCGACAGCTCCAACGAAGCATTCAACATCAACAACGGCGATCTCTCTCGCCGGCAAGAGATGTGGCCACAAATTGCTACGTTCTTCGACGTGGACGTCGCGCCCCCACTCCCGATGTCGACGGCTGTTGCAATGGCGGACAAGGAGCCGCCACGGGACGAGATCGTCCGCGAATACGACCTTGCCCCAACCCCGTACTCCGAGGTCTCATCGTGGGATTTCCGCGACTTCGTATTCGGTTGGGACTACGCCTATTTCGCCGATGGCTCAAAAGCACGACGGTTCGAATTCCAGCGCTACGCCGACACCGAAGCAATGTTCCTCGAGATATTCATCCGAACCCGCCAGATAATCCCGCGACCGCCTCGGTACACCTTCGGGGTCCACGGCGACACCGAGAACGCCACCAGAGCGCCGTCGACCAGGGAAACCACCCTTGTCAGACCCCTCCGATAGGCTGGTCGACCAACTCAATTAGCCTGACGAAATAGACTGCCGCACACTCGAATTGATTTATTCGAAAGCTTGTGCGAATAGAGTTTGGGGCGTATTGTTGAGCCATGGACTTCGGGGGAATGTTCGCCAGATTGTCAGATCTGGCAGGGGATGCAGCTCTGGTCGCCGGGGATGATGCGCAGGTTTCATCACACACGGTGGCGGCTATACGACTCAATCACGTTGTGGAACAGGTACTTTTCCGGCTGGTCGGCGAAGTCGACAGGCGTGGGTTGGCACAGAAGAAAGGTGTGGGGTCCACAGTCAAGCTGTTACGGGACGCCGGTATGGCGCCGGCAGCCGCGCACCGGTATGTGCGAGTGGGTAAGGCACTCGGCGACATTCCGTCGGTGTCAGCCTACGGAGTGGACGGGAGCCTGTCGGGTGAGCATGTGGACTCGATTATCAAGGGCCTCAACCACATTGACCGGCGGAATCCAGAGTTACCCGTCTCTGATCGAGACGATTGTGTCCGAGGCCTGCTCACCGAAGCGTTGATGGGCACGCCGGCTGCGGTGTCGGTGCGGGCGCGGCATATGGCGTTGGTGTTGTCGCCACCCGACAAAAAAATCCCCGACGCGGAAAACCATGACCTGAACGAGTTGTCATTCGGGACCGGTGATGACGGCCGCACCCGCGGCACCCTGGATCTGGATAGTCTGCTCGGCGAGAAGCTGGCGGTGGCACTCGATCCGCTGTGCACACCAGTACCTGAACCCGACGGCTCGCCGGATCCGCGGAGCACAGGCCAGATCCGCGCCGATGCGCTGGAACGGTTGCTGGATTCGTATTTCGGTCAGGAAGACCGACCCACCCGAGGCGGTGCGAAACCACATGTGACGGTGACAATCTCACCCGAACATCTACAACACTTGCAGCTGCGCGGCATCCCGGGTGCCAGCGCGCTGGCCATGGCACCGAAGTTCGAATGGACCGGACCAGCATCAGCACCGACCGCCCAGATGGTGGCGTGTGATTCGGTGATCACCAGAATCCTGCTCGACAACAACTCGGTGCCACTCGATGTCGGCCGTGACCAACGCACCGTCACCCCCGCGATCCGCAAAGCGTTGATCGCCCGCGACCAGGGCTGCGCCTTCCCCGGCTGCGGTTGCGCCGCGGTCTACACCGACGCCCATCACATCGACTTCTGGCGCAACGGCGGCGGCACCAGCCTGACCAACATGGTGCTGCTCTGCCGGCGACACCACCGCTACATCCACCATCAGGGCTGGACGGTGTTCATCGGCCACGACGGGCATCCCTGGTTCCTCGCACCGGGCAGCACCACCGAACTGCGGTCTCATGCCCGCCGCACCCTGACCTCTGAGCTCACCGTCGCATAGACAACCAAGCCCTTACACCGAGAACCGAAGCAGTGCAGATAGCTCTGCCCTGCAAGCTCTTTGACAACTTCACAGCGTGGTCGCTCGAAACCTAGCGGGACGAGTCCGGTCCCTCGAGGATCGTCACGGCGGCAACGGCGGTGGGTCCACCGAGGTTGTGTGCCAGACCGATCTTGGCACCATCCACCTGATTGATGGCGTTGCCGCGCAGCTGGTCGAACAACTCGACACACTGCGCGACACCGGTGGCGCCCGGCGGATGTCCCTTCGATTTCAGGCCTCCACTGGGATTCACCGGCATCGAACCGCCGACGGAGGTGTCGCCGGCCTCGAGCAGTTTGTAGCCCTCGAACCGGTCGGCGAACCCCAGATCCTCGTAGCTCATGATCTCGACGCCGGTGAAGAAGTCGTGCAGCTCGGCGACATCGATGTCGGCCGGGGTCATCCCGGCCATCGAGAAGGCCTGCTTGGCGGCACGGACCGTGGCCGGGAAGGTGGTCATGTCCGTCTTGTGCTGGTGCATGACCGAATCCAGGCCGAGACCGACACCCCGCACCCACACGGGCCGGTCGGTGTAGCGGTCGACAACGTCTTCGGAGACCAGGATCAGGGCGGCCGCACCGTCACTCTGGGGTGCACAGTCATAGAGCCCGAACGGTGTCACCACCGTGGGTGCCTCGAGCGCCTGTTCCATGGTGATCTCGAACCGCAAGCGCGCCTTGGGATTGTTGACACCCTGGCGGTGGTTCTTCACCGCGACCATCGCCATGTGTTCCCGGGTCGCCGGCGACTCGTAGAGGTAGCGGCTCACGTGCAGCGCGAATCCAGCCGGGGCGACCAGGCCCAACGGGTAGTCCCACGCCATATCCCGCGACGTCGCCTCCCACTCCCAGAGCATGTCCTTGGAGGCCGTCTCCCGGAGCTTGTCGGCGCCCATGACGAGGGCGACATCGAACGCACCGGAGGCGATGCCGTACAACGCGTTCCGAACCGCGTCATTGCCGGTGGCGCAGGAGTTCTCGATGCGCGTGACCGGGATGTCGGGCAGGCCGAGGGAATCGGCGAGGATGCCGGACGGGAAGCCGTCCGTGGTCCCCATCGCGCCGAACCACGCGGCTTGCAGGTCATTCTTGTTGATGCCCTTGTCGACACTGGCCGCCGCCTCGGCGTAGGCCATCGGCAGCAGGTCTTTGATTCCGTGAGCGAAGTGTTCGGCGAACGGGGTCATACCCGCGCCGACAACTGCAACCTTCCTCATACCGCTGCTCCTTCCGCAACAGGTTCTGGCTCGAACGCGTAGCCGTAGTCGGGAACTCCCGACCGCATGGCCACCCGGCGCAGCGCCAACCGCCCTCGGTCACCGATATCCACCGAACCGGGGTCGGCTCCGGTCACCTTCACCAGCACCCGCACATTCACATCTTCGAGTTCCACGATCACCAGCGAATACGGGGTCTTCAGACCCGGGACCGGTACATGGACCGTCACACCGGTGTAGACGGTCCCGGTCCGCGGCAGCGGTACGTGTTCGTATTCGGTCTGCAGGGCGGAGTCGTCGGACACCTGGTAGCGCGGCGGGAAGTCGAGGTGGTCGGAACCGGTGTGTCTTCCTGCCTCCCAACGCACTTTCGCCTCGAACGCCCGCTCGTACGCCGCCAACGAGATGGGGATCTCGTTGCCGGGAATATAGGTTGTCTCGATCTTGGGCCGGGCAGTGGGTTCACGGCGGTGCAGTGCCACCGAGCCGGCGGCAACCGTGATCCCGGACAGGCTCGCCTGTTCCACAGCGGCGAGCGGGCCGGTCGTCTCCGACTCGGCCATGGCCGCCAGTGCGAACAGACCTGAACTGGCACCCACCGTCGGCAAATGTGCAGCGAACCCGGGACTCAGTTCGGCTGCGTGCTTGTGGTCGACGCCCGCAACCGCTGTCGGATGATCCAGCCATGCCGCGGCCAGCGAAGCCACCAGACCGCGGTCGTGCAGCAGCCGTGGGTCGCCGTAGTCGTGCACCACACCGGTGGCATTGCGCGTGCGGACCGGGAGGCTGCGCGCCACCCGGGCCGACGTGCGGACGTGCAGACCGCAATCCGACGTCAGAGCGGCAGCCGCTCCGGCCGGATCGAGGTCCACCCCGATGACCAGCGTCCGCTGGCGCGCCGAACTCAACGCATCAAGCGTTGCCGGCGCGCCACCGAGACGCTCGGTCACCTCTAGCTCGGGGTCGAGATCAAGCCCGGCGAGAAGCACTGCAGCATTACTACTTTCGAGCAAAGGGAGGTCGCGGGTGACAAGAACAACCGAGTCGACCGCACCCCCTTTGGACAGCGCTGCCCGACCCGCCTCCACCGCCATCGTGATGGCATCCTCATCGTCACCGGCGATGCGATGTTCCGAGGTACCCCACGGCGGCAGGTACGTTCCGATAGAGGCGATGTAAGGCATGTTGATCTCCCGATTTACCTAGGTGACCGCGCCGGCGGTCTTCAGTTCGATGATGCGATCCCAGTCGAGCCCGATTTCCTGGAGGATCTCATCGGTATGGGCGGCGAACTCCGGAGCCGCAGCGGTTTCCGTTGCGGCGACATCGAATTGGACCGGTGTCGAGACCAACTCGATCTCACCCGCCTGGACGAAGTAGTCGTTGGCCCGCGCCTGCGCGTCCGAGGTCACCTGGTACGAATCCTGCACGGGCGCCCACGGACCGGCGAGCGTCCCGAAGCGCTCGGTCCACTCTTCGAGCGTGCGGCCCTTGATCGCCTCACGCAGGATCGCCACCGCGGCCTCGGTGTTGTCCGAGATGTCCTTGCCCGTGGCGAATCGCGGATCGTCGATGAGGTCGGTGCGGTCGATGTGCCGGCAGACATCCGCCCAGAACTTCGACGGTTGCATCATGATGAACGAGATGTACCGGCCATCGGCCGTCTCGTACACACCGGTCAGCGGATTCACCGGGGATCCGTGAACGCCGGGTACCGGCGCCACCATCGGCTCTTTCAGATGAGCCGACAATGCAACTCCGTGTCCCATCGCCCACAGGCCACTGCCCAAGAGCGACACATCCACCACCGACGGCTCACCGGTCCGCTCGCGTTTGAGCAACGCCGCAGTGACGCCGCCCGCGAGGTTGGTCCCGGAGATGGTGTCCCCGTATGCCGGTCCCGGAGGCGCGATCATGCCCTGGGTTCCGGGCGGGGTGATGGTTGCGGCCGTGCCTGCACGGCACCAGAACGCGGTCATGTCGTAACCGCCGCGGTCCGATTCCTGCCCGCGCGGCCCCAACGCACTGCCACGGGCGTAGATGATCTTCGGGTTGATCGCCCGGATGTCGTCGACGTCGATCCCGAACTTGGCGCGGTGATCGGGCAGGAAACTGGTCAGGAAGACATCCGCCTTCTTGACCAATTCGGTCAGGACTTCCTTGCCCTCGGGCTTGGACATGTCCAGGCCCAGGCTCCGCTTGCCCCGGTTGGCGTGTTCGACGTTCGGGTTGGGGTCGCCAACCACGATCATCGTGCCGGTCTGTCGCAGACCGCGCTGCGGATCTCCGGTCACCGCGTGTTCGATCTTGATGACCTCGGCGCCCCAGTCCGAGAGAACCGCACCAGCGGACGGCACGAACCCGTACATCGCGACCTCGAGGACGCGGATGCCCTCTAGTGGCTTCATGCAGTCACCACCGGAGCCGCAAACGCCTTGGTCTCGAGGAACTCTTCGAGTCCGGCTGTACCCATCTCACGGCCGAGGCCCGACTGCTTGTACCCGCCGAAGGGCACGTCGGCGCTGAAGTAGTTGCCGCCGTTGACGCTGAACGTACCGGTGCGGATCCGGCGACCGATCGCGATGGCCCGATCCTCATCGGCGCTCAGGACGCCGCCCGAGAGACCGAACTGCGAATCGTTGGCGATCCTCACGGCGTGGTCGTCATCATCGAACGGGATGACGGCGAGCACGGGGCCGAAGACCTCATCCTGCGCGATCTCGCTGGACGGGTCGACGTTTGCCAGCAAGGTGGGCTTGTAGAAGTAGCCCGGGCTCACGGACTCGCCACCGAAGGCCAGTGTCGCGCCCGCTTCGACGGCCCGCTTCACCATGCCGTCGACTTTGTCTCGCTGACGTTCGCTGATCAGCGGACCCATGTAGATCTTCGGGTTGGTCGGGTCACCGTAGGAGATGTGCCCCATCATCGCCGCAACCGCCGCGACGATCTCGTCCTGCTTGTGACGCGGCACCAACAGGCGGGTGGTCAGCGCACAGCCCTGACCGGCATGCGAACAGATGCTGAATGCCGCGAACTGGGCAGCGGTCTGCAGGTCGGCATCCTCGAGGACGATCAGGGCCGACTTGCCGCCGAGTTCCAGGAAAACCTTCTTGAGGGTGTCGCCGGCCGCGGACATGATCTGGCGGCCGACCGGGGTGGAGCCGGTGAACGAGACGACGTCGACGTCGGGGTGCGTGGTCATCGTCTGACCGACAGCGATCTCGGTGGACGAGAGCACGTTGACGACACCGGCCGGGATGTCGGTGTGGTTGGCGATCACTTCGCCGAGCGCCAAGGTGAGCAGTGGGGTGTCGGGTGCGCCCTTGAGGATCACGGTGCAGCCGGCGGCCAGCGACGGAGCGAGCTTCGCCAGCGCGAGCTGCGTCGGGTAGTTGTAGGCGGCAATGGCCGAGACCACACCGGCCGCTTCCTTTTCGACCCAACGGCGATGACGTTTGCCGTTGATCTCGGTCTCACCGAGGTCTTCGGTCAGCGGGTAGTTGCGGAGCAGGTCGGCGTAGTACTTGACGATGCCGATCGGCACGTCGAGCTGGTTGCCATGGGTGAGGATCCGGGTGGCGCCGACCTCCGCCATCGTGATCTCGCGAAGATCTTCGGCGTTGTCGAGCAGCGCCTGGTGCAGCTGATCGAGGCACTTGATGCGCAGCGCGGTGTTGGTCGACCAATCCGTGTGGTCGAATGCCTGGCGTGCGGCGGCGATGGCCGCATTCGCCTCGTCGACACCGGCATCCGGGGCGTAGCCGTACACCTCTTCGGTGGCCGGGTTCAGCGAGGGGAACTCCTTGTCCATCGCCACCAACTCCCCACCGATGAGTAGACGTTTGCGGACTCCTCCGGCTTTCACGCCGACTCCTCCATCGGTCGCGACTGCTTCCTGGGCTGGCATTGCGCCTCCTCAAAATCTGTGAAAACTTCATTCTCAAATATGACCAACGCCACATTCGTCTTAAACGGACTGTAGCAACATTTCCTGCGCACGCCTACCCCGAGGTGAGCCCGTCCGGGGGCGGGCAAACGGACAATAGCCGCAGCCCAAACGCACCAAACTCTTGCCGACTGCTACATTTTGAGAGTATCGTTCTCACAAATAGAAAGGGAGATTCTTGTGATTGAGACAACAGCCCTCGGCCCCGCCCTCGGCGTTCAGGTCCACGGCGTAGAAGACCTGAATGACCCCGTGGTGACCGCCCAGTGCCTCGAAGCACTCAAGTGGCGAGGTGTCCTCCTCATCCGCGGATTGGACCTGAGCGACGAGGACCAGGTCACGTTCAGCCGCAAGCTCGGACCGGTGCAGGCTCCGGCAGGCCAAGAGGTCTTTGTCGTCTCCCTCAATCCCGAGAAGTCCCGCTCGGCCGAGTACCTCAAGGGCACTCTCTTCTGGCACATCGACGACACCTGCAACGACGTCCCGTCCAAGGCCACGATGCTCACCTGCAAGCATGTCGCTATGGTCGGCGGCGGCACCGCCTTCTCCAATACATATGCCGCATACGAGGCCCTGCCCGAGGCAGAGAAGAAGCGTCTCGAAGGTCTGCGCGTGCACCACAGCTTCGAAGCCGCCCAGCGACTGGTCGACCCCGACCCGACCCCCGATGTGCTCGCCCTCTGGCGCACTCAGAAGACACACGACACGTCACTGGTCTGGGATCGCAAGGACGGCCGCAAGTCGCTGGTCATCGGTGCCACCGCCGAGTACATCGTCGGAATGGATCCTGTCGAAAGCCGCGAACTGCTCGACGAGCTGTTGACCTGGACCACCCAGGACCGCTTCAGCTACAGCCACGAGTGGCAGGTCGGTGACGTCGTCATCTGGGACAACACCGGAATGCTGCACCGTGCACTGCCTTACGACCCCAGCTCCGAACGCGAGATGCACCGGACCACGATGGGCGGAAACGAGCCATGGGCGTGAAAACAGCAGTGGTCACCGGCGGTAGCTCCGGGATCGGCCACGCCGTGGTCGAACGCCTGGTCGCCGACGGCTACAACGTCGCCTCCTTCGATCGGACACCGAGCGAGGAAAAGAACACGTACACCGTCGACATCACCAGCCGTGAGCAGATCGACGCCGCGCTCGCGGAGGTGCGCGACACCTTCGGCCCGGTCACCGTCCTGGTCAACGCGGCCGGCATCGACAGCTTCGGCCGCTTCGTCGATCTCGACTTCGACGAGTGGAAGCGCATCCTCGACGTCAACCTCAACGGCACCTACCACTGCATCCAGGCCGCACTGCCGGACATGCTGAAGGCCAAGTGGGGCCGGATCGTCAACATCTCGTCCTCCAGCGCACATTCGGGCCAGCCGTACATGGCCGCCTACGTCTCGGCCAAGTCCGCGGTCAACGGGCTCACCAAGTCCCTGGCGCTCGAGCTCGGTCAGGTCGGCATCACCGTGAACGCGGTACCACCGGGCTTCGTCGACACCCCGCTGCTGCGCAGCGCCGAGGGTCAGAAGCGTCTCGGCGGCACCGTCGACGAGCACATCCTGCGGACTCCGGTACGCCGGGTCGGGCGGCCCGAAGACATCGCCGCCGCCTGCGCCTTCCTGATCTCCGAGGACGCGAGCTACATCACCGGTCAGATCTTGGGCGTGAACGGCGGCCGCAACACATAGGTAGTGAGCACCGGCGCCACCCGCCGTTGTCGATGGATCCCCCAGCAGCAGAAGAAAATCGAAAGGCAGTCACCATGGGTCGTGTAGAGGGCAAAGTCGCGTTCATCACCGGAGCAGCACGAGGACAGGGCCGCAGCCACGCGGTCCGCCTCGCCGAAGAAGGCGCCGACATCATCGCCGTCGACATCTGCACCGACTTCGAGACCATCGGGTACCCGATGGCAACGCCCGAAGATCTCGCAGAAACAGCCAGACTGGTCGAGAAGCACGACCGTCGTATCGTCACCGTGCAGGCCGATGTGCGCGACGCGGCCCAGATGAAGGCAGCTGTCGACCAGGGTGTCGCCGAACTCGGCCGCCTCGACATCGTTGTCGCACAGGCCGGTATCGCCGGGATGAAGGGCGAGCCCCGGTGGCAGTCGTTCACCGACGTCATCAACACCAACCTCGTCGGCACCATCAATGCGGTGACCGCTGCCCTGCCCCACCTCAAAGAGGGCGCCTCGATCATCGCCACCGGATCCACCGCGGCGCTGATGGACACCAGCAAGGTCGATCAGCCCGGCAAGGATCCCGGTGGCGTCGCCTACGTCTACTCCAAGCGCGCGCTGACCGAGTTCATCCACAACCTCGCGCTGCACATCGCCCCGGAAGGCATCCGCGCCAACGTGGTTCATCCGACGAACTGCAATACGGACATGCTCCAGAGCGAACCGATGTACCGTTCATTCCGTCCGGACCTCGAGAACCCCAAGCGCGAGGACGCAGAGCCGGCGTTCGGCGTGCAGCAGGCCATGAAGATCCCGTTCGTCGAACCACTCGACATCAGCAACATGGTCCTGTTCCTCGCTTCAGATGAATCTCGCTATGTCACCGGCACCCAGCAGCGCGTCGATGGCGGCGGTTACCTGAAGTGGTACGGCGTTCACTTCTGATCCGAAAACCCCAACCCCAGCCCGCAATACAACAACTCTCGAGGAGACACACGTGAAGGTGCAGGTCGATTCAGACAAGTGCCAGGGACACACGCTTTGCGCGATGATCGCTCCCGAGTCGTTCGAATTGGACGACATCGACGGACACGCGTCGGCGATCACCGAGGATGTACCGGCGGAGCACGAAAAGAGTGTCCGCGAGGCATTCGCATCGTGCCCGGAACGAGCAATCACCATCACCGAGTAGTACCCCCTTCCCTGGTATTCGACTGCCCCGCACCTGAAAGGACGACGCCCATGACCGTTGAGGACGTCACCCAAGACGCTCGAAAGACACCCCGTTTCCAGTTCGAGAGACACGCGCCCCACTACCGGGACGAGTTCGAAACCGTGACCCAGAAAATGCAGTCGGAGTGTCCGATCGCATGGAGTGACACCTACGGCGGCCACTGGGTTGCCGCGGGCAACAAAGAGGTCTTCGAACTCGCTCGCTGCCCGGTGGTGTCCACCGACCACGATGTCAGCGGCACCGGCTCCGGTTACAAGGGCATCTCGATTCCGACCGCGGAACGTGCCAGCGGTATTCGCGGCGGCATCCTGGAGATGGACGACCCCGATCACAAGAACTACCGCGCCATCCTGAACCCGTACCTGTCGCCGGCTGCGGTGAAGGCCTGGGTTCCGTTCATCGACGACGTCGTCCAGGCGTGCCTCGACGAGAAGATCGAGTCGGGACGGATCGACTTCGTCGACGAGCTCGCGAACATCGTTCCGGCCGTCCTGACGTTGGGCATGATGGGCATCCCGCTGGAGAAGTGGACGCTCTACAACGAGCCGGTGCACGCCGCGGTCTACACCCCGCCGGACTCCCCGGACATCGCGCGGGTCAACGAGATGCACCGGACCATGGGCATCGATCTGTTCACCAATCTCGCCGAGATCAAGGCGAATCCACGTCCCGGACTGATCAACGCCCTGGTCGAGGCACGCATCGACGGCGAACCGCTGCCGGACATGGAGATCTTCGGCAACCTCGGCCTGCTCATCGGTGGTGGCTTCGACACCACCACGGCGCTGACCGCCCATGCACTCGAATGGCTCTCGGAGAATCCCGAAGCACGTAAGACGCTGAGCGACAACCGGGATGAGCTGCTCGACTCCGCCACCGAGGAGTTCCTGCGCTACTACACCCCGGCCCCCGGTGACGGACGTACCGTCGCCGCGGACATCGAGATCGAGGGCAAGGAGTTCAAGGAGGGCGACCGGTTGTGGCTCTCCTGGGCGATGGCCAACCGCGATCCCGAGGTGTTCGACGACCCCAACGAGGTCATCCTCGACCGTGGTGCCAACCGGCACTACAGCTTCGGACTCGGTCTGCATCGCTGCGCCGGTTCCAATGTCGCCCGGACCGTCTTCAAGCGGATGCTCCTCGCCGTTCTCGACCGGATGCCGGACTACAAGTGCGATCCGGAGGCGACCGTGCACTACGACACCATCGGTGTCATCCAGGGCATGCGTCATCTGCCCGCGGACTTCACCCCGGGTGAGCGGGTCGGCGACGGTTTCGACGCCACCCTCGTCAGGTTGCAGAAGCTGATCGACGACACCCGTCTGGCAGAGCCTGCGGTCATCGCGAAAGCGCGCGCCCAATCAGCCGGATAGTCGGCTCAGCACCAACGATCTGACAGCGCAGAACACGAAGAACGCGGACCGCGGCCGCCACGCTGATGCAGGCGTGGCGGCCACTGTCGTAGTTCCAACAAGGAGGCACAGTGGCCGAAACGACAGGACGTCCCCTGCCGTCACTCACCAGCGAGAACGAGTTCTTCTGGACGTCGGGTTCCGACGGCACATTACGTATCCAGGAATGCCAGAGCTGCTCGTCGCTGATCCATCCGCCGCAGCCGGTCTGCCGGTATTGCCGCGGCCGTGAGCTCGCGCCCCGGGCCGTGTCGGGTCACGCCACCCTCATCGGGTTCACCATCAACGAGCGGTTCCCGCTCCCCGGTATGCCGACCCCGTTTGTGATCGCCCAGGTGGCGCTCGAAGAGGATTCCCGTATCCGGCTGACCACCAACACCGTTGAGTGTGACCCTGCCGACCTCGTACTCGGTATGCGGATGGAGGTCGTCTTCGAGAACCGCGAAGACGTCTGGTACCCGTTGTTCCGGCCCGCCGCCGAACAGGCCTCGCAGCCGGCCGCGGCGCCCCACGACGAGATCGAACCGCAAGACTTCCACAAGCATGTCCGGCCGATGGCCACCACCGAGAAGTTCGAGGACAAGGTCGCCTTCACCGGTGTCGGGATGTCCGAGATCGGCCGGCGCCTGATGGTGTCACCGCTGGACCTGACCATCACCGCCTGCGAACGTGCCGTCGCCGACGCCGGTCTGACGATGGCCGACATCGACGGCATCGCCAGCTATCCGGGCTCCGGTGACGTCGGTGGATTCGGCGAAGGCGGCGGCGTGCTGTCGGTCGAGGCCGCCCTCGGTATCCACCCGACCTGGTACAACGGCGGCATCGAAACCTTCGGTCCCGGCGGGTCGGTCATCGCCGCGATGATGGCCGTTGCCAGCGGACTCGCCACCCACGTGCTGTGCTACCGAACCCTGTGGGAATCCACCTACGGCGAATTGATGAAGCAGGGCAAGCTGTCTCGCTCCGGCGGCGGACGCGCCAAGGGTTACATCATGCCGTTCGGCGCCATGTCGGCCTCGCACACGCTCGCGATGAACGCCCAGCGCCACATGCACCGGTACGGCACCACCCGCGAGACACTCGGGTGGATCGCGTTGAACCAGCGAAAGAACGCCGCGCTCAACCCCACCGCCATCTACCGCGATCCGATGACCATGGACGACTATCTGTCGGCCCGCACCATCACCACACCGTTCGGTCTCTACGACTGCGACGTGCCCTGCGACGCGTCGATCGCCGTCATCGTCTCGGCCAAAGACGCTGCGGCCGACCTGGCCAAACCGCCGGTGTACGTCGAGGCGGTGGGCACCCAGATCCTCGAACGGATCGAATGGGACCAGAGCACGTTGACCCATGAACCCCAGGTCCTGGGGCCGTCGGCGCACATGTGGTCGCGAACCTCGCTGCGGCCCAGCGACATCGACACCGCTCAGTTGTACGACGGTTTCAGCTTCAACTGCCTGTCCTGGCTGGAGGCGCTGGGCTTCTGCGGGATCGGCGAGGCCAAAGACTTCCTCGACGGCGGCAAGAACATCGCCATCGGCGGCGAAGTCGCCGTCAACACCCACGGCGGTCAGCTCTCACACGGACGGACGCACGGCATGGGCCTGATCGCCGAGGCGATCACTCAGCTCCGCGGCGAAGGTGGGGCCCGCCAGGTGCCCGGAGCCAAAACCGCGATCGCCAGTAGTGGTGGCCTGACACCCGGTGGCGTGATGCTCTTGAGGTCGGCCCAGTGACCGCGGCGGAGACGACAACCACCGCGGCCGGCGACGTGCCGGTCGCGCAGGTTGTCGATGTCGACGGGATCCCATCATCGGGTCTGCTTCTCGCCGTCCCCGAACCACGGGGCGTCATCGTCGCGCTGCACGGTGGCGCATCCAAGGCGGCCTACTACGACTGCCCCGGTTTTCCGCGACATTCCCTCCTTCGGACCGGAGCCGCGAACGGCTATACCGTTCTGGCACTGGATCGTCCGGGATATGAGGCCTCCTACGAACTCGGCGGCCGGTTCACAACCGCGGAGCAGCGTGTCGACTGGGCCTACGCGGCAGTGGAGGCGCACCTCGGTGACCGCGCACGCGGAGCCGGCACCTTCATCCTGGCCCATTCGGTGGGGTCCGAACTCGGTGTCCGCATGGCTGCCGCCAACCCGCGAGGAGACCTCCTGGGTCTGGAGATCTCCGGGACCGGCCTGGAGCACCAGGCACAGGCCGCCAGGGTTCTGGTGCCCCGGCACAACGGTGGCAAGAAGCCCGACGGCGCCGGTGTGCGCGAACTGCTCTGGAACCCCGCGCGCCTCTACCCGGCCGAATTATCCGGCGGTGGGGCGATTTCCGCGCCCGGACCCAAATACGAGTATGAAGTGGTCCGGGATTGGCCGACGATCACGTTCCCCGACAAGGCAGCACAGGTCCGGGTCCCGGTGCACTTCACCTCCGGCGAGTTCGAGAACGTGTGGCGTCAGGACCCCGATGCGTTGCACGACATCGGCGCGTTGTTCAGCAACTCACCCCGGGTCGTGGTGGAACAGCAGTTCGACGGCGGTCACAACCTGAGTCTGGGATACACCGCCAGGGCCTATCACCTGAACAGCTTGTCGTTTGTCGAAGAGTGCATCAACGACGCGAAACGTCCCGGGCACTAGTGCCTTTCGACCAGAAGGAGTATTGATGCGAGTCGGATTCATCGGTCTCGGCAGCCAAGGCGGCCCGATGGCCCGCCGGATCGTGGAAGCCGGTTACGAGACGACACTGTGGGCGCGGCGACCGGAGTCGCTCGAGCCGTACGGTGACACCGCGGCGAAGACCGCGGGTACCCCCGCCGAATTGGGCGCCGCCAGCGATCTGGCCTGCGTTTGCGTTGTCGCCGACGCCGACGTCCGTGAGGTCGTCGACGGGCCGCAGGGCATCCTGCGTGGGATGAGCGCAGGCGGCGTCATCGCAGTGCACTCGACGGTGCACCCGGACACCTGCCGCGAACTGGCGGACAAGGCTGCACAGCAAGGTATCTCGTTCGTCGACGCACCGGTCAGCGGTGGTGGCATGGGCGCCGCCGCCGGCACGCTCCTGGTGATGGTGGGCGGTGACGACGAGGTCGTCGCCCGCGTCCGGCCGGTCTTCGAGACCTATGCCGATCCGGTGGTCCACCTCGGCGGCATCGGCGCCGGCGAGGTCACGAAGCTTCTCAACAATCTGCTGTTCAGCGCCAACCTCTCCACCGCGTCGAGCACCCTGGCCCTCGGGGAAGCACTCGGCGTCGACCCCACCCGGCTCGCCGAGGTCCTCGCGCGTGGGTCGTCGAACAGCTTCGCGTTGGCCCGGATCACCGACACCGCGGGTTCACTGGACCGGATCGCCATGCATGCCGGAGAACTGCTCCGCAAGGACGTCACGCTCGTCGCCGACATCGCCGATGCCGCAGGCGCCACGGTGGGTTCCGTCCTGACCGCGGCCGACGCCACGCTGGCCCAGATGAACCACCCACGACAGGAGTCATGATGCGTATCGGATTTGTCGGCACCGGCCGGATGGGTCTGCCCATGGTCCGCCGCCTCGTCGGCGGCGGCCACCAGGTGCGCGCGCTGGTCCGCAATGATCAGGCACGTGATGACGTCACCGAAGCGGGTGCCGAGGCAGTCTCCGACATCAGCGAAGTCGGATTCGACGCCGAGATCGTCATCGTCTGCGTCTTCACCGACGACCAGGTGCGTGAGATCTGCCTCCAGGGTCCGCTGATCGCCGCGATGCCACCAGGCTCGGTGCTGGTTCTGCACACCACTGGCAGCCCGGTCACTGCAGAGCTGATCACGGAGCGCGCCAAACCCTTTGGCGTGCATGTCGTCGACGCCCCGGTCAGCGGCGGTCCACACAACATCGCGGCCGGTGGCCTCACGGTCTACCTCGGTGGCGACTCCGAGGCCATCGACCGCATCCGTCCGGCCTTGCAGACCTATGCCGAACCGGCATTGCATGTCGGGGTCATCGGCAACGGCCAACGGGTCAAGCTGGTCAACAACGCATTGTTCGCGGCGCAGATCGGATTGCTTCGTGAAGGAGTTCGCCTCGCAGCCGAACTCGGCATCGACGAATCCACCCTGCTCAGTTCGCTCCCCCACGGCAGCTCCAGCAGCCGTGCGCTGGACGGGGTGTCGTCCCGCGGATCGGTTTCCGCGTTCAGTGAAGCGGTGGGTGCCTTCGTCAGCAAAGACGTCAGCGTTGTCCGCGCCGTCGCCCTCGAACTCGGTGGACAACTCGGACTGATCGACGAAGTGATCGGCGACCAATTCGGAGCCGTCAAACCCTGATCCGACCGAGTTAGGACTGTTTCGTATGCAGATGACGCCAAGCCATCACGCCGAACTGACACCGGATGCGCCGGCCATCGTGATGGGCCGAAGCGGCGAGGTTGTCACGTACGCCCAGCTCGAAGACCGGTCGATCCGATTCGCCCGGGCCCTGCGCGAACGGGGCCTACAGCCGGGTGATCACATCGCGATCCTGATGGAGAACACTCGCTCGTTCCTCGAGATCGCTTGGGCGGCACAGCGTTCTGGCCTCTACTACACCGCCGTCAATCGACATCTGCGTACCGACGAGGTGCAGTACGTCCTCGACGACAGCGGCGCGCAGGCACTGATCGCCAGTGAGTCCGTCGCCGATGTCGTCGTCGATCTCGACCTGTCCCGGCTACGCGCGAAGATCAGCGGCGCCGGGCGGATCGACGGCTTCGAGTCATACGAGGACGTCCTGGCCGCCACCTCCGGGGCACCCCTCGACGACGAGCTCGAGGGCCGGGAGATGCTGTACTCCTCGGGCACCACCGGTCGTCCCAAAGGGGTTCGGAAACCAGTGGACGGCAAAGCATTCGGTGACCCGTCGTCGGCCCCGGTGCTCATCGCCAAGGGTGTGGTCGATCGCAGTTCCGGCGACAACGTCGTGTACCTGTCCCCTGCGCCGCTCTATCATGCCTCGCCCCTGGTCTTTTCGATGTCATGGCATCGTGGAGGAGCAACCGTGGTGGTGATGGAGAGCTTCGATCCACGACGATGCCTGGAACTGATCGAGCGCTACCGCGTCACCGACGCGCAATTCGTACCCACCATGTTCGTCCGGATGCTCCGGCTCCCCGATGCAGAACGGGAGCGGTATGACGTGTCGAGCCTGCGCGGCGTGATGCATTCGGCCGCACCATGTCCGGTCGCGGTGAAACGACAGATGCTCGACTGGTGGGGGCCGATCATCAATGAGTACTACTCGGGTACCGAAGATATCGGGGCCACCGCCATCACGGCCGCCGAGTGGCTTGCGCATCCGGGTTCGGTGGGTCGGCCGATGCAGCCCTGCCACATCCTCGACGCGCACGGCAACGAACTGCCTGCCGGTGAGGCCGGCGATGTGTACTTCGAAGGCGGGCGCCCGTTCGAGTACCACAACGACCCGGAGAAGACCGCGTCCGCGGTGGACGCCCACGGCTGGCGAACCATCGGCGACATGGGATATCTCGACGAGGACGGATACCTGTACCTCACCGACCGCAAGGCCCACATGATCATTTCCGGTGGAGTGAACATCTATCCGCAGGAAACCGAAAACATCCTGGCATCGCATCCGGCGATCGCCGATGTCGCCGTCATCGGGGTCCCCGACGACGAGATGGGCGAATCCGTCAAGGCTGTCGTGCAACTGGTCGACCCCGAGACCGGCGATGATGAGCTCGGGAGCGAGCTGATCGCGTATTGCGCACGAGAGCTCGCCACTTACAAGTGCCCTCGCAGTGTCGACTTCGTCGACGAACTGCCCCGAGATCCGAACGGAAAGTTGTACAAACGCCGGCTCCGCGAACGCTACTGGGACGGGCACGACAGCCTGATCCTCTGACCATGACGAAGTCAGTCCACAAACACGAGTTCATGAGGTGACCGATGCGCTACATCTTCCACTATCCAGAACCCAGCGGCCCCGATGCCGATCTCTTTGCGGCCGGACCGATGACCGATGTCGCGGTCGCGGTGGAAAAGGCCGGGTTCGATGGATTCTCGGTGAGCGAACATCCGATCCCCGGAGCGAAGTGGCTGGCCACCGGTGGACACCAGACGGTCGACCCCTTTGTGGCGTTGAGTTTTGTCGCCGCTGCGACCAGCCGGATCAAGGTCCTGACCTACCTGGCGGTCGCGCCCTACCGGAATCCACTGTTGCTGGCCAAGTCTGCGTCGACACTGGACACGCTGTCCGGTGGACGACTGATCCTGGGCCTGGGCACCGGGTACCAGAAGAGCGAGTTCTTCGCACTCGGCGTCGACATCGACGAACGCAACGAGTTGTTCGACGAGGCCCTGGACGTGCTCCCCCTGCACTGGAGCGGCGAGGCATTCAGCTATCAGGGCAAACACTTCAACGCGCGGGATGTGCGGTCGCTGCCGCGACCGGTCTCCGACCCGATCCCGATCTGGGTCGGCGGCAACTCCAAGCTCAGCCGCCGCCGGGTCGCCGAACGGGCACAGGGCTGGATGCCGATGTCCGGTGGAGCACAGCTCAGTGCCACCGCCCGCACTCCGGCACTGGGATCGAGTTTGGAACTGGGCGACAAGATCTCGGAGATGCGAGACGCCGCAGCGGCCGCCGGGCGCACCGAGCCGATCGACGTCCTCTACTCCTACCAGGCCGATGGACTGACCACACCCGCCGCGGACGCCGACCGTCACCGCGAGAATTTTGCCGAACTCGAGAAGGCCGGTGTCACCTGGATCGTGGTCTCGCATCCCCCGGCCCGTTCCTTCGGCGAGACCACCGAGTTCCTCGACGCATTCGGATCGACCCACCTGTCATGACCTGGTTCGAAGAACGTGCCCGACTCGACGGCACTGTGGCCGTGATCACCGGCGGCGCAGGAGGTCTCGGCGAGAGCATCGCGGCCGACCTCGTCGCCAACGGTGTACGCATCGCCGTGATCGACATCGATCCGACGGCCGTCGAGGCCATGCGCGAGAACCTCGCCGACGGTGGCTTCGAGGCAATCGTGCATCACGGCGATGCTCGCGATCCGGAGACGCTGGCGGCTTTGTTCACAGCTGTGGATGAACGCTGGGGACAACTGGACACGCTCGTGAACATCGTCGGCGGGACCTTCCGAACGCCCTTCACCGAAAGCAAACCGAAGGGCTGGGACGCGCTCTTGCGCACCAACCTTCATCATGTGTTCCACGCCTGCTCGTTGGCGATCCCACGGATGCAGGCCGGTGGTCGCGGCGGCAGCATCATCAACATCAGCACCATCGAGGCGCATCGCGCGGCACCGGGATTCGCGGTGTACTCGGCGGCGAAGGCCGCGGTGGAGCAGTTCGCCCGCACACTGTCGGTGGAGGTTGCCCCGGATCGGATCCGGGTCAACAACATCGCCCCCGACTTTGTGCCGACACCCAGCCTGGACAAACTCGGCGGTGGCGGGGCTCCTGCCATGGCCACCCCGGTCGGCGCCCGGATCGCCATCCCGATGGGCCGGGTCGGCCACGTCACGGATGTCTCGAACTGCGTGGTCTTCCTCGCCTCCGGACTGTCGGAGTACATCACCGGGACAACGCTGCACCCCGATGGCGGCACGCTCGCGTCGTCGGGATGGTTCAACTGGCCCGACCACGGCTGGGCCAATTATGCACCGGCTTCGGTCATGGACCGGCCGGACTCGGACTGATCGAACTCAGACTGAGCGAACTCGGACCGATCACCGTGTGATCAGTCCGAGTTCGCGCAGCTCGAATCGATTACTTGATATCCGCCATGGACTTTCCGACGTCGGCCAGCGTCATCGGCGTGCCGTAGTCGGTCGTGTACTTGTAGGGCGGGATGTCGCAGCGGTAGAGACCGTTGTCGGGCTTGAAGTCAGCGGGCTCCCAGCCGTCCGGTGTCGCCACCTCCACGTTGAAGCACGGTGACGGCGGAGCCGGTTGCTCCAGATTCTGCGGTGCGGTCAACCCGCCTCCGGTCCAGGCTGTTTCGGCCTTCGCCGCGTTGTAGACGCAGGTACGGGTCAGATCATCGCCACAGCCGGCCGCGGACTTCGCGAAGAGCAACCATGCGGACATCGCACGAATACCCGGCAATGTGATCTGGGCATCCGGCGCGTACTTGTCATACAACGCCTTGAGCTGGGTGATCGCCGGCTCATCGCTGTTCAGTGGCGCCACACCTCCCATGTCGAGGATGTTGTTCTGGAAGTCGAGCGAATCCGATGCCAGATCGAGGAACTGCTGGTTGTAGGCATTGTTGTTCGTATCGATCCAGTCGAGCTTGTAGTCGAGCGAGGTCAGGACGCTCTCCAGCTTGGCGAGCTGCTTGAAATCGCCATAGAACTGCAGGCCCTTGACCCCCTTGCTCTTGATCGACTGTGCGTACGGAGTCCAGTCCGAGACACCCATTGCCGGGTACAGGTCGTTGTAGACGTAGGTTCCGCCTGCGGCTTCGGTGGATTCGACGGCCTGAGCGCCAATGTCTTTCGTCAGCGGCGAGTCGCCGTTGATGATTCCGATGAGGTTTGCCGACCCCGGGTATGCGTCCTTGATCAGCCAGCTCCGCAGCTGGAAGTAGGGGTCGTAGCCGACGGTCTGGGCCGGTGAGGCGCTGACCTGCAAATCTGAGCCGGTCACCGCCGGTTGCACGGTCTGGCCGGGGAAGCTCGGAAGCCCACAGGTCAGCCGGTCCTTGACGCCGAGTCCGTCGAGCGCGCTGCCGCCGCCGACGAGCGCGAAATCCTCGCGGCAGGCGGTGATCATCTGCTGGCGGGTTTCCATCAGCTTGGAATCACGCGTGTTGGCCACGAGCGTGCGGCCGTTGATGCCGCCGAGTTCGTTGCACCACGACGTGAAGACCTTCGCCGCGTCGACGAACTCGGGGTTCTTGGTGAAGCCCACGTCGGAGAACACACCGACCTTGATCTCGCTTTCGGTGACACCCTGCGCGGGCGACCCGGTGGCCGAGCCCTCCTGGCAGACGTCGGTGAGGGATCCGAAGTCACTCGACACCGTCTCCGCCGACGCGGTTCCACCTCCACCTCCCCCTTCGTCGCCATCTCCGCCACTGCGGTCGCTGCTACACCCGGCAACAACAAGCAGTGCGGCAGCCGACAAGGCTACGAGCATGCGATGCGGTTTCAACTGTTCCTCCTCGATCGTGACCCCCCGGTAGCGCGGAGCCTATCCCCGACCGGTGCCGTGGCGGAGCAATTTGGAACTTTATCCTTATAAGGTTAACCAGGAATGCTGGGCAGCCTCGTTGACCTGCGACTTTGACGAACGTTCAGCGAGCACGTAAAGGTCAGAACAACCCGCCATCAACCCGGATCAACGACCCCGTGGTGAAGCTCGAGGCTGCGCTGGCCAAGTAGAGCGCGGTGGTCACGATCTCCGACGTCTCACCCGGGCGCCCCGCTGCGCTGCGCAAGCCGGTACGCGCGTCGTCGCCCCAGCCTTTCGAGATGTCCGTCAGGAACGGTCCGGCCGAGATCGTGTTGACCCGGACGTTGGGTCCGTATTCACGACCGAAAACGCCTGCGAGGGTGTTCAGTGCAGCCTTGGCCCCGGCATAGGGTCCGAACTTGGGCGCCGGGAAGATGGCGCCCGAAGACGAGATGTTGATGATCGAGCCACCGTCGCCGTCGGCCATCCGACGGCCGACGAGCGAGCCGAGCCGGAACGGTCCCTTGAAGTTCACCGCGACAACCTTGTCGAAGAGCTCCTCGCTCGTCTCCTCCGACGACGGCGCCACCGGCGACAAGCCGGCGTTGTTGACCAAGATGTCGACCTTGCCGAAGTGGGCGTAGGCCGTGTCCACAAGTGCGTCAACGTCTTCCCACTTGCCCACGTGAGCACTCACCGGCAACGCCTTCCGGCCGAGCGCCTCCACTTCGCGAGCCGTCTCCTCACATGAGGGAAGTTTGCGACTGGCGATGACGACGTCGGCGCCCGCCCTGGCAAAGGCCAGCACCATTTCGTGGCCGAGACCGCGACTTCCACCTGTCACGAGGGCTACTTTGCCCTTCAATGAGAACAATTCAGAGAGATCGGCTGCGGGTTCCGGAGTTGCATTCATGCCATGAGAATAGCATTCTGATTACTTAGATCGTGATTCTCATGCGCATGTTCACAAGGGAGCCAGTTGATGCAGGGACTGCAGGACAAAGTTGTCGTGGTAGCCGGGGCCGCCACCGGACTCGGGGCCGACTCTGCACAGCGGTTGGCCCGCGAAGGCGCGAAAGTAGTTGTCGGTGACCTCAACCCAGCAGGTGCCGAGAAGACCGCCGCCGCGATCAACGAGGCAGGCGGCCAGGCCGTTGCCTCGCAGTTCGACATCGCCGACGACGATTCGGTCAAGGACCTCATCGCCTTTGCGGTCGCCACCTTCGGCGGACTCGACGCCGTCCACGTCAACGCCGGCGACATGGCCGCGGTCTCCAAGGACACCAACGTCGTCGACATCGACCTCGAGATCTGGGACCGCACCATCGCAGTCAACCTCCGCGGGCACATGCTGGTCAGCCGGCACAGCATCCCCGAACTCCTCAAACGCGGTGGTGGATCGCTCGTCTACACGTCGTCGGTCGCATCGTTCGCCGGTCAACCCCAGCGTCCCGCCTACGCTGCGACCAAGGCCGGCATCAATGCCATCGCCCGCCATGTCGCCGCCGGATGGGGCAAGGACGGGATCCGGGCCAACGCCCTCACCCCGGGCCTGATCCTGACCGATGAGATCAAGCAGGGCGCCGATCCGAAGATGTTGCAGGGCATGCTCAAAGGCGCTCGCAGCCCCCGACTCGGAGAAGCCCGTGACGTCTCCAGCATGGTCGCCTACCTGATGTCCGACGAGGGTTCCTGGATCAACGGCCAGGTCGTCAACATCGACGGCGGCACCTACTTCCGCTGACTGACCCACTCCACCCTCCGTCGACCGTGCCTTAATCACCGCCGAGCGTGCCCTAGTTACCGCCGAGCGTGCCAAAGATGCTCACGCCAAGCACTTTTCGGCACGGTCAATGGCGACTTTGGCACGCTCGACGGTGATATCGGCACGCTCGGCGGAGGGGCGGGCGGGTTGGGTCAGAGTTTGATGGTGACGCACTTGACCTGACTGTAGTGATGCAGCGCCTCGACACCCTTCTCGCGACCGTAACCGCTGTTCTTCCAACCGCCGAAAGGTGTTTGGACGGACGCCGTTGACCAGGTGTTGACGAAGACCTGGCCGACCCGCAGGCGGTCGCTGACCGTCAATGCCCGGGAGACGTCTTTGGTCCAGACCCCGGCGACCAGTCCGTAATCGGAATCGTTGGCCATCGCAACGGCTTCGGCGTCGTCATCGAAAGGGATCACCACGACGACGGGGCCGAAGATCTCTTCACGGGCGATCCGTGCGGAGTTGTCCACGCCGGTGTAGATCGTCGGGTCGATGTAGAACCCGCCGGTCTCGTCGGCGACCGTCGACACCGTGCCACCGGTGGCCGCATGCGCCCCATCGGATTCGGCGACCTTGAAGTATTCCTGCACCCGCGAGAACTGGTCCCGCGTGATCAGCGGACCGATGTCGTGGCCCACACGTACGTTCGCGGCGCGGTCGACCAACCTCCGGACCACCTCGTCATGGACCGAGCGATGAACCAGCAGTCGGGTGCCGGCAGAACAGACCTGTCCCGCGTTGGCCGTGAACGCCTGCAGTGAACCGGCCACGGCCGCATCGAGATCGGCGTCGGCGAAGATGATGTTCGCCGACTTCCCGCCCAATTCGAGGGTGAGCGGAATGATCCGTTCAGCCGCGATCCTGCCGATCGCCCGTCCGGTGGGAACAGACCCGGTGAAGGCGACTTTCGCCACCGACGGATGCTCCACCAGTGCGGCGCCGGCATCCCGTCCGTCGCCGAGGACCACATTGAAAACGCCCGGCGCAAAACCGACCTCGGACGCCAGCTGCGCCAACCGCACAGTGGTCGACGAAGTGTACTCGGAAGGCTTGACCACCACCGTGTTCCCGGCCGCCAATGCGGGCGCGCACGCCCTGGCCGCCTGGTTGATCGGCACGTTCCACGGGGTGATCACACCGACGACACCGAACGGTTCACGCCGGGTGTAGACATGTTGATCCGGCGCCACATCCAGGGTCTCCCCGACCGGCATCCCGATCAGTCCACCGTAGAAGTCGAAGTAGGTGGCCGAGCCGTCGATCTCTCCCAGGGCGACGGCTTCGGGCTTGCCGGTCTCACTGACCTCCAACTGCGCGAGTTCCGTTGCGTTCTCGCGCATCGCACGTGCGAGGTCGGAGAACAACCGGGCGCGCGCCAGTCCCGGCACCTGACGCCAGGCCTGCGCAGCCGAGTCGGCCGCGGTGACCGCAAGGGAGATGTCCACACCGTTCCCGGCGGCGATCCGGCGAACCTCTGTGCCGCTCGCCGGATCTGTGACACCAAGGTATTCGCCGGCCGACGGCGCCACCGGGGCGCCACCGATCCAGTGGTCGAGTTTTTGCACGTCTGTCAGGTCCTTTTAACTGGTCGGGGGAAAATCGCAGGCCGCTTGTTGAGAAAATCATGCGGATATCCGAGCCGCACCCGGTTTGCCGTCTCCAGCCGATCGAGGTGCGTCTGTTCCAACCGTACCGCCAGGGCGCCCAGATCATCTCCCACATCAGATCGATGTGGTCGCGAATGTCATTGCACCGAGGCAGAGTTCACCGACCCGAATCCCTGACCTTCCGAGGACCCGCACCGGCATCGCCGTACCGAATCCCTCGATTCCGCTACGCGTCATCGTCGACCACCCAGTTCACGAATCGATGCAGCGGATACATGCCGTCATGAGGTCCACCCATGCTGCCCTTCATGGCACTTCCGAGTTTCACCAGACGTTGCACGCCCGCGGTGGCCAGATCATCACGGATCTCGGCTTTTCGATGCGTCGGGTACACCCCGACGGTCTGCGTGGCGACGGTGGCCAACGCCGCCGCGTCCCGCATGGTGTCGACCGGGATGACGTTCACGGTCTTGTTGGTGGGATGGAAGTCGACCATCTCCGGCGACCGGACAACCAGTCCGCGCCCGTCGAACGCACCCCAGACCCGGTATTCGGGTTCGAGGAAGCGCATCCCCTCGACTGCCTCGCGGATGTCGGAAGCCGGTTTCGGCCCGACTGCCGACGCGAAATCCCGGTCCACACCGAGACGTTCGTGGAGCAGTTCGCAGAAGCGGTCCACCTGCTCGACATCCCCTTCGACGCAGATGTGCCGGGCCGCGAGACAGGCATCCTGGTTGAAGATCGTGACGTCCTTGGCGGCCAGCTCCGCGACCTCGAGCAGGCCCTCCTCGGACTCGAAGGCCTCGCGGCCGATGACCGACATCGATACCTTGGGATCGAAGGAGATGAGCCCGAAACCGGGGCCCACATATTTCGCCGCGTTCTCGATCGCGGCCCCGCCACCCCAGGCGACCAGTTTGTCGAAGTACTGCGACCGGTAGAGAATGCTCTCGACCTTCTCGTCTCCGCCCCTCCAGTACACCGCCGACATCGATTGGAGCACTGGATGATCAGGCGCGATGTCGGCCATGGTCCGCAGTACCGCGACGGTGGTGAACGGATCGGCAGACGGCATCTTGAACACGTTGACGGCCTTGGTCAGGGCGGCGTCGGCGATCGACGTCATGGCCGCACTCGGCGAGTTGCCCGCCAGCATGTGGACCAGCCGGGGCGGGAAAGCCCTGATGCGGCTGACACTTCCGTTCGGATCGATGTTCTCCACCCAGCCGTCGAGCACATCGAGGCTTCCGAAGGTCTTCTTCAGCCGGTATTCCATCGCCTCCCTGGTGAGGAACTGTCCCGGCCTGGCGAAGGTGTTCTCGATGATGCGTCGCGGAAGGGCGCTGACCTGCAGCGTCATCTCCAGCGATTCCTGCAGGTATTCGTTCTTCTCCAGCGACAGGTGCGACGCCGTCTCGACCAGGAAGTCGATGATCTCCGACACCGGCATGTCGAAGGCCGGTCCCTGCTGCGTGCGCGGCACGAACAGGTCGTTGAACTCGATTTTCGGGGTCACAAACGGGACGCCGAAATCCCTTGAGAGATACTCGTTGTCCTCACCCCAGATCAGCTTGCCCCGAACGAAATGCGGTACCCGGATCTTGGATTTGGTCGGGCTCGATGTGGCAGTCATGTGACGGGCCCTCAGTCCTCGATGAATCCACGCACGTAGGCATCCATGGTGCCGGCGCAGGTGATCTTGTCGTCGTCCTCGAGATCGGAGTAGCGGGCGATCTCATCGAGGACGCTGGTGCCGGCTCGACCACAGGGGCATCCGTCGAGTTCGGCGATGATCTTGTCCCCGGAAATCGTTCCGCCCCAGCGTCCGTCGACGGTGGTGTCGAAGAAGGCCGCCCGGCCCTCGACCTGTCCGTCGGAGACCGGCGCCATCGACTCGCCGTTCTTGTCGAGCACGAAGAGGATCACCTCGGCCGGGACGTGATACCGCCCGGACAGACATTTCGGCAGGCGCAGGTTGAGCTCCTGCATCGAGTAGTAGTGCAGGAAACGGGCAGGGTCGATGTTGAGCAGCCGGTAGATCTGCTCCTGGTAGTCCTCGGGCAGGGATATGCCTTTGAGTCCGCCACCGGTCGTCAGCGCGTTCTGGCCGGTGATGTCGCCGTCTTTGGCACCGATCTCCTTCAGGATCTCGGTCAGCCGGAACAGATTCGGGAACTGCGAGCTGAAGAAGAAGCGTTCGGAACGCCGGGCGAGGATCTGCTCGGCGAGGTAGTGCAATCGATCCTCGTTCTCCTGTTGGCGCTGTGCTGCTCTCGCCTCGAATGCGGCGATCTCATCCGGTGCGGCGGTGCCGTCGGCCATGGCCCGGCGCATCGCCTGCAGCAGCGCCATGTATTTGTGGTGTCCGGCCGGGGCGGTGCTCGGTGGCATCGCGATACCGTCCGGCCTGCCGTACGTCTCGGCCAGCATGTCTTTCAACGCAACGTGCGCGGTGAGGCTGGTCTCCGGACCCACCGGGATGAAGTTCCAGATCTGTTGCGGCCGAACACCGAGGTCGGTCAGACAGTCGAACATGTTGGTCGAGCTCGTGTCGAGGTCGGTCCGGGTCTTGTTGAGGAAGGAACCCTTTCCGCTGGTCCCACTGGAACTCGACACCATGTGTCCCGCGGCTTCGAGGCGGCCGATCCAGCCATCGACGTCTTCGACCCCGTCGACGTCGACATCGGCCACCCGGTGGGTCGACAGCGAGTCGAGCCAGCGATTCATCTGGGACCACTTGCTTTTGGCGATAAGCGATTCCGGGTAGCTCTTGTACGTCGTGTGCGGGAACAGCAGCGGAATGAGGTCTTCACGGGCCCGGATCTGCGTGATGCCTTCAGCGTCGGCACGCTGCCGCAGAACGGGCACCTGCTCGCGGCGCTCCCGGAAACGGGCATCGAGTTGCTCGACGACATCTCGTGGATTCGTGGTCACTGACATTGCTGCCTCCGTGGAAGGTGGGACGTGAAGAGAAAGGGGGGTACGGCGGACCGACTTCATTAACCATACCCGCGGGTAAAGTTTTCTGTCCAGGGCTCGAGGTGGCAGACTTTCCCAGGTGACCTCGACCAACTCCGACACACCACCGGGCGGCCCGACCCGCAGCCGCGGTGGTCGGCCGACAAAAGCGCAGGCGGGCGCGCTCGATCGCAAGATTCGCCAGTGCGCTCTGGAGGAGTTCCTGCAGCACGGCTACGAGGGCACGTCGATGAACGCGATCGCCGCCGCGGCCGGAACCACCAAACCCTCGCTGTACGCCCGGTTCCCGACCAAAGAGGACGTGTTCCGTTCAGTACTCGGGTGGGCACTGCAGCAACACGATTGGCCGGAGCCCGAACCGCCGGCACCCGATCCCGACGACCTCGAGGCGGCACTGACGGCCGTCGCTCGCGCCGCCGTCCGTCGCGCGACCAATCCGTCGATGATCAAGCTGGAGCAGATAGCCATCGCCCACGCGTCGCGCTATCCCGAAATAGCCCGTCGCACATTCGGAACCGGGTTCTGGCCGCGCAAGCAGTTTGTTGTCGAGCTACTCGTCCGGCACACCGCGACAGGATCGATCGAGGCCGACGACCCGGACATGCTCGCCGAACTGTTCCTCGGCCTGGTCGGCGGCCAGGCCCGACTGGCCTCGTTCGGCATCGTCCGGGACGCCGCCGAGCAGGATCGGCACATCCGGGCCGCGGTCGAACTCTTCCTCCGCGGCTTGCGTCCTATGCCTTCGGGGTGACCGCCCGGATACAGAACTCATAAATGTGGTCGATGTCGGCCGGTGTGGGTTCGGTTCGACGCCACAGGTAGTCCGCGAGCATGCCGAGCGTGGCATGGGCGGCGAGCAACGCGTCGAAATCCGGATCGGTGCTGCCGAGTTCGGCAAAGGGTTCGGTCAGCAACGACGCCATCGGGCCGTTGGCCGACACCGCGCCCTGCATGCTGTCACCAGCGAGACCACTGGCATTCCACGAGACCGCGCGGGTGGAATCGGCGGTATCCCCGATCGCCTGTGCGAGCACACCTTCGACCCAACGACGGACCTTGCCCTCGGGGTTCGGCTCCTTGCTCATCTGATGAGCGACGTACCGGCGCAAGCGTGCGGTGCCGTCCTCCAGTAACGCCGCCACGAGCGCATCCTTCGACGAGAAGTGCCGGTAGAAGGCCTCATTCGACAGACCAGCGGCAGAAACGATGTCGGCAACCCGGGGCCGGGACTCGGTGCCCCGCTCCTGGATGACACTGAGCGCGGCATCGAGCAACCGGCGCACCTCGGCCGCATAGTTGGCACCCCGCTTGGCCAGGCTGCGCTCGGCGATCCGGGTCGCCAGATCGTCGGCCGCGTCCTCGCTCATCTGTTTGTCCACAGCATCAAGATTAGTGCCCATCCGTCGGTGGGTACTCGGTGGTGACCTCCAGCAGTCGCATCGTCGGGGGCGGATCGGTCTGCTGCAGGTCCGACAATGTGAGCGCACCCGACCGCGCCGCAGCCATCATGCCCTTGAGGATCTGCTCGAGGTCGTCACCTTCCAACTCGTAGATCGCGACGTACGGACCGTCCTTGTCGACCGGCGCGAACCGCCGGACCGACACGATGCCGGCGATCGCGGTCATCTCGGGAAGGTGGACCTCGTTGTACCAGCGGTTGAACTCGGCATCGACATCCTCCGATGCCGGCCGGGATTCGACGTAGTAGATGCCCTTTGCCATATAGTGTTGCCTCTCAATTGTTTTCACCGACCAAGTTCAGGGGGAACCGGGTCCCCTCACTGCGGCACACAGGCCGCCGTCCACCAGCAGGTCGGTGCCACTGAGGAAGCTCGCCTCGTCCGACAGAGCAAAGGCAACGACGGATGCGAGCTCGGCCGCCTGCCCGAGCCGGCCCACCGGCGTCGTCCCGATCCACTCGGCGATCCGCGGATTGTCCGCCGCTTCCTGACGGCCCTGCGGGGTGTCGATGAGCCCCGGCGACACCGAGTTCACCCGCCCGCCCAGTGGCCCCAGACGAACAGCCTCTTGTTGCGCATAGCGCTTCACGCCGAGTTTGGCCACGGCGTAGGCCGCGCCCGGATGCTCGATCTTCGGCCCGAAGCTCTCCCGGATCCGGTCCAGGAACCCGGGTTCCAGCGGATGGTCGAGTATCTCCGCGGTGGCGGCGTCGATCTGGACCCCACCGATCGCCGGTGCCATCGACGCAAAGTAGACCCACGCCGTCCCGGCCGCGGTCAGCGACCGAAACGCCTCGGCAAGCCTTGCGGTCGCGACCAGGTCGACCGTGAAGATCCGGCGCCAGTCCGCCATCGTCGGCGAGATGCCCGCAACATGGGCGACCGCACGCAGGGTCCCGAGTCCGGCAACCCGGTCGGCAAGCCGCTGCACGCCGTCGGCATCGGTGATGTCGAGGACATGGTGTTCGACGACAGCCGCATCGGCCGACGACAGTTCCTGCGCCGCGGCTTTCACCGTGGATTCATCGAGGTCGACGAGTACCAGCGTGTCGACCATCCCGGTCAGTCGGCGCGCACAGTCGAGCCCCATGCCGCGTCCGGCGCCGGTCACCACGCCAACGGTGCCCATCAGTGCGGCGCCCAGCACTGCTGCAGCGACGGCTCGGCTGCGCGGGTCACGAGTTCCATCCGAAAGCCGGTGTCGCTGCGCAGGAATGCGAAGAACAGTGAGCCGTCCGGACCCCCGCGGGTCACCTCGGTGACGTAGCCCTGTTGTACGAGGTCGGCGACGTCGGCGGCGACGTCGTCGGACCAGTAGCCGGCGTGATGGATGCCCGCCGGATCGGCCGGTTCCCAGAAGGTACCGGGAATACTGCGCACCACCTCAAGCCTGGGGGTGGTGATCGAGTACGCACACCGGACATCGACCGTCAGCTCCCCGGTGGGCAGCGTGACCTCGATGGGAGCCCCGATCTCCGGGCCCCACTCGTAGCCGAGGAGCGACGACAACTGCGCCTTGGTTGCCTCCAGATCGTGCGTCACGATTCCGACGTGAAACAGGTCTTCAGCCTTCATGGGTGGTAGCCGCCTTTCCGTGGGGACACCCTATTCGGAACGATCTTCACACAAATAAGAATTGTGTTCCGTCTCGCCAGAATGATATTCTCACACGGAACGAGGAGGCCGCCATGGCATGGGATTTTGAGACCGACCCGGAGTACCAGGCAAAACTGGACTGGGCCGATGAATTTGTCCGCGAAGAAGTCGAACCACTCGATCACGCGTGGCCGCATATGCAGTTCGTCCCGCTGGACGGGGGTCGACGCAAGGCGATCGACCCGCTCAAGCAGCGGGTTCGCGACCAGGGTCTGTGGGCCACCCACCTGGGCCCCGACCTCGGCGGCCAGGGTTACGGCCAGCTCCAGTTGGCCCTGCTCAACGAGATCCTCGGCCGTTCGTCGTGGGCTCCGATCGTCTTCGGCTGCCAGGCCCCTGACACGGGCAACGCCGAGATCATCGCCCACTACGGCACACCGGAACAGAAAAAGCAGTACCTGCAGCCACTGCTCGACGGCGAATGCTTCTCGAGCTACTCGATGACCGAGCCGCAGGCCGGTGCCGATCCGACACAGTTCAAGACCAGCGCGGTCCGGGACGGTGACCATTGGATCATCAACGGGTACAAGTACTTTTCGTCGAACGCCAAGACCGCATCGTTCCTGATCGTCATGGTTGTCACCAACCCCGACGTGAGTGCGTACAAGGGCATGTCGATGTTCCTGGTCCCCACCGACACCCCGGGCGTGATCATCGAACGCAACGTCGGATTGTTCGGTGAGCCGATGGACTCCGGCACCCACGCCCTGATCCACTACGACAATGTCCGCGTCCCCGACAGCGCACTACTCGGCGGTGAGGGTCAGGCGTTCGCGGTGGCCCAGACCCGCCTCGGCGGTGGCCGGATCCACCACGCGATGCGCACGATCGGGTTGGCGCAGAAGGCGATCGACATGATGTGCGAGCGCGTGCTGAGCCGCGAGACCGCAGGCAGCCGCCTGGCCGACAAACAGTTCATCCAGGGCTACATCGCCGACTCGTACGCCCAGTTGGCACAGTTCCGGCTGTTCGTCCTCAACACGGCCTGGAAGATCGACAAGTACAACGATTACAAGAAGGTCCGCAAGGACATCGCCACCGCCAAGGTGGTCATGCCCACGGTCCTGCACGACATCGCTTGGCGCGCAATGCAAGTACACGGCGCCCTCGGTGTCACCAACGAGATGCCGTTCCTGACCATGGTCCACGGCGCCGCGGTGATGGGCCTGGCCGACGGTCCCACCGAGGTCCACAAGATGACCGTGGCCAAACAGGTCCTGCGTGACTACAAGGGCACCGAAGACCAGTGGCCCACCGAGTGGATTCCTCGCAAACAAGCCGAGGCCAAGGCCAAGTACGCCGAATTTCTCGAACTCGAAGTGGGGAATCTCTGATGGATCTGATCAAGCTCGCAGACTGGATGGACCAAGCCGGACTGCCCGGTAAGGGTGAACCGCTCGACGCCAAGTTCCTCTCCGGCGGCACGCAGAACGAGATCTACAAACTCACTCGCGGAGAACATGTTTCGGTGATCCGGATGCCGCCGCCGGGCGCACCGGCCAACCGCGATGAAGGCATCATGCGGGAATGGCGCATCATCGAAGCCCTCGACGGCACCGATGTTCCGCACACCAAGGCGATCGCCGCCTGCTCCGACACCTCCGTGCTCGGACGTTCGTTCTACCTGATGGGTTACGTCGACGGTTGGTCGCCGATGGACAACAAGCAGTGGAAGGAACCCTTCACCTCCGACCTCGAATTGCGAAAAGGCCTGGCATATCAGCTGGCCGAAGGCATCGCATTGCTGTCGAAGGTCGATTGGCAGGCCCAGGGCCTATCCGACCTCGGCCGCCCGGAAGGCTTCCACGAGCGCCAGGTCAGTCGCTGGACCCGCTTCTATGAGCGGATCAAGACCCGTGAGCTCGACGGCATGGACGTTGCCACCGAGTGGCTCGAGACCCACAAGCCACTCGACTTCATCCCCGGCCTCATGCACGGCGACTACCAGTTCGCCAACGTCATGTTCAAAGAAGGTGCCCCCGCCCAGCTCGCCGCGATCGTCGACTGGGAGATGGGTACCGTCGGCGACCCGAAGCTGGATCTGGCCTGGATGGTCCAGGGCTGGCCCGAAGACACCAATGCACCCGAGGCATCGACGTCGAGCTATGTCGACCTCCTGGGAATGCCGTCTCGTCAGCAGCTGATCGACCACTACGCCGAGGTCTCCGGCCGCCAGGTCGACGACCTCGACTACTACCTGGTCCTGGCCAAATGGAAACTCGCCGTTGTTCTGGAACAGGGCTTCTCCCGCGCAGGTGACGACGTCAAACTGCAGGCCTACGGCCCGATCATCACCAAGTTGATGCGGGAAGCAGCCGACTTCGCAGAATCGAGCGACTACAAATCATGAGCACAACGACCGACGAGCTCATCTCAGAGCGGCGCGGAGCCGTTCTGATCCTGCGACTCAACCGCCCCGAGGCCCGAAATGCGCTCACCGGCAGCCTCCTTCGCGGAATCGGTACGGCCGCACTCGAAGCCGAGGAAGATCCGGAGATCCGCGCCATCGTCCTGACCGGTACCGGTGATCGCGCATTCTGTGCGGGCATGGATCTACGTGCGTTCGCCGAAGGTGGAGACTTCTCCTCCGAGGGTTTCGAGCGCCTCGCCAGTGGCGCGCTGGCCGTCCCGGTGATCGGCGCCGCGAACGGCACCGCCATCGGCGGCGGCCTCGAACTGCTGCTCGGCTGCGACATCATCGTCTCGTCGACGGCAGCGAAGTTCGGACTCCCCGAGGTCAAGCGTGGCCTCTTCCCCGGTGGCGGCGGAACCACGATCGGTACCCGCATCCCGATGGGCATCGCCCTGGAGATGACATTGACCGGCGATCTGATCACGGCGCAGCGCGCGTACGAGATCGGCCTGGTCAATGCTGTTGCGTCGCAGGAGGATGTACTCGACGTGGCGATCGGCTATGCCGAACGTGTCGCGGCCAACGCCCCCTTGGGCCTGGCCGCCTGCAAAGAGCTCGTCCGACTCTCGGTCTCGGACGCCGCCGCCGCCAAGACGCGGCTGGCCGAGCAACAGGCGATCGTCTTCAGCAGCAGCGACGCCAAAGAAGGCGCGATGGCATTCATCGAGAAGCGCGAACCGAACTGGCAAGGGCGGTAAGACGTATGCGCGCAGCCGTGTGCCCGGAACCGGGTCCGCCGGAAATCGTTGAGGTTCAGGATATTCCCGCTCCGTCTTTGAAAGCCGGTCAGGCCCGCGTGGCAGTTGCCTGCGCCGCAGCGAACTTTCCCGACGTCCTCGTGATCGCCGGGGAGTATCAGGTCAAGGTCCCCACGCCGTTTGTGCCGGGCAGCGAGTTCGCCGGCACCGTCACCGAGGTCGCCGACGATGTCACATCCGTGGCTGTCGGCGCCCGGGTGACCGGGACGGGCATCGTCGGCGCGTTCGCCGAAGAGGTCTGTGCCACCGCGGCCGGACTGAAGATGATCCCGGAATCGATCTCCGACGAGGTGGCCGCCGCGTTCGGTGTCGCCCACCGCACGGCCTACCACACGCTGCGCTCGGTGGCCCGCATCAAAGCGGGCGACCACGTGATCGTCCTGGGCGCCGGTGGCGGCGTGGGACTGGCGGCGGTGCAACTGGCCGTCGCCATCGGCGCCACCGTCACCGCCGTGGCCTCCTCGGACGAAAAACTCGCCGTGGCCAAGGATTACGGCGCAACAGCGGTGATCAACCACCGCAACGCCGACCTTCGCACCGCCCTGCGGGAGCTGGTCCCCCAAGGCGCCGACGCGGTCATCGACCCGGTCGGAGGTGACCAGTCCGAGCCGGCGCTGCGGGCGCTGGGCCGGGGTGGACGTTTTGTCACCATCGGGTATGCCTCCGGCACGATTCCGCGCATCCCGCTCAACCTCGTCCTCGTCAAAGGGGTACAGGTGCTGGGATTCCAGTTCCAGGACCTGCCGCCGGACGAGTACCGGCGCAACGAGGACGAACTCGCCGAACTCCTCGTCGAGGGCACCGCGGTCCCCCACATCGGGGCCACCTACCCCCTGGAGCAGGCGGCCTCGGCGCTACGCCTGGTGGCCGACGGTCAGGCCATCGGCAAGGTTCTGGTCAAGGTAGCCACTGCTTGAAATGTCTGCGTGACAATGACATCGGCGATAGGTGAAGCATGAGCGAACAGTTACGGGAGCAGAAACGCGGGCGACGCATCGCCATGACACCGGAGGAGCGCGATGTGTTCCTGAACGCGAACCGCACCTGCCGGATGGCAACGAGCGGCGTGAACGGTGCCCCGCACATGTCAGCACTCTGGTACGTCTGGGACGGCGAGGCGCTGTGGCTCAACTCCCTTGTGAAAAGCCAACGCTGGACCGACATCGTTCGCGACCCGAGGGTGTCCGTGCTCGTGGACTCGGGTGACGACTTCTCCGATCTGTGCGGCGTGGAGATCATCGGCAGCGCAACCCCGGTCGGTGAGGTCCCGAGGACCGGTGAGCCGGTCGAAGAGCTCATCGCCCCGGAAGCAGCATTCGGAGCGAAGTACGCCGGTGGCAGGTTCGGCTACGACGGAAGGCATGCCTGGCTTCGGGTCGTCCCGACGAAGATCGTCAGCTGGGATTTCCGTAAGGCCGGGAAGTAGCCGCTGATGGCCACATCGTGCACATCGGACATCGAATCGGCGAAAGCGCGAACATCCGAGCCGTCCCCGGCCACAATGTTCACGTGAGCGGAGCAGCCGGGCGGCCCACACCGTCGTCGACACCCGTACGGGCAACGATGACGGTGGTTCCCGCCTTCGCCACCAACGATCAACTCGTCGACGCAGTCCGGCTCGTGAAGCAGGAGCGCAGGCGAGCCCGAAGCCGCGACCTGCCCTACCGGCTGGCCGTCCTCGGCACCACCACCGCCGACCTTGTCGAACACGCCGGCGGCCTGCTGTTCGACCACATCATGGCGGGCTGGGTTGTCACCGTTCTGGTTCCATCAGACGCCGATCCGCGGCCGCTGCAGATACTCGGCACCCGGATACTCGACGTGGACACAGCCCTGAAGATGGATCTCGAGCCGTCACTGCGGTCACGACGCCACGGTCCGTGGCCGCACAAGGTCGTGATGTCGGGTGATGTGTGTGCCCGCAATCCCCTCTTACACAAGGGCGTTCTCCAATCCTTCGACAACGGCGACACCAACACGATGCTGTGGGGCCCCCGCCGGCCTGCTGTGCACGCCGACGACATCACGCCCGTCGAGCATCAACTCAGCAACGCAGCGCGCGCTTTCAAGGCACATGCGCTGGCCGCCACGTCGGCAGCGGACACCGAGGTCTCGCAGGTGGAATCCTTCACCGGCAACAAGGTACGCACCAAGGCTCCACCGGCACTTCATCTCGCTTGATCAGAGCACACCGACGCGACAACACCTGGGCCCCGACACAGTAAGTGTCGGGGCCCAGGTGAGTATTTGTCGTCGTGTCAGGCCGGAACGAGGTCCGACAGACCCTCCCACGACCGGGTCTTGCCGCAGCGGAACACCTCGGTCAGGCCGACCGCATCGGCGGGCAGAGATGCGGCGGCGAGCGCCTGCGCCTTGAAGGCCCGGGCGGCAACACTGAGACGGTGACGCACCGTTCCGATCCGGGTATCGAGCTCGGACGGCAGGCGATCACCCCAGAGCGTCACCTCGGTTTCACCGTCCTCGAGGATCTGCTGCACACCATCGCGCACCCGATCATCACGCTCGTAGAGCGATCCGGCGGTGACGACGGCCTGCGGATGGAATCCGAATCCCCGCCATTCGAAGGCCGACTCGAAGTCGACCGTCTGTGCGCCGAGGATCTGCAGGGCCCGCGCAGTCGGGTCGTCCTGCACCAGCACCGTGACATCCCAGCCGGCCATGCCGCGGTCGAACACCAGGCCGCCGGCGTACTTGATCACCTCATTTGCCGTCGGTGCAACGACCACCAGGCGGTACTTCACGAATTCGTCACCCGCCCGAAGTCCCTCGCCAGCGACTTTGCGTATTCCCTGAACACTTCCGTCAGTGGAAGTGATTGATCCAGCAGCCATGATGTTTCCATCCCATTGAGAAAGGCGACTATTTCGAAGGCCTTCAAATCTGCATCGAAGTCCGAGCGGTACCTACCATCGGCCTGTCCGCGCCGGATACCAGCGGCAACGGTGCCAATTGCGGCGTGATACCTGGCGAGCAGGCGATCATGCAGCGGCGCATCCGGTTCGAGGTTCTCCATCTGGAGCACCGCGAACGTTCCTATCAGTTCCGGGGACCGTTCGAATCGCTCGGCGACCCTCACGATCCCTTCGAGCAGATCGCCTTCGCGATCGGCATGTTGGTCGTCGTCGGCATCGCGCATCTCGAGCACCGCATGTAGGAGCTGTGCCTTGGACTCGAAATGGTGGAGCAAACCGGCGGAGCTGACGCCGGCTTCGGTGGCGATCTGCGACAGAGTCGTATTGCGCCACCCGTTACGTGCGAGCAACCGTTGCGCGACGTCGAGAATCTGTCGCTTGCGCTCCTCGCCTTTGACGAGAAGAGCTTCGTAAGGTCGATCACTCGCCACTGATGTCCTTCGCTCCAGCCAACCAACTGAACAGATAGTAGGTTGGATTCACCCATGTGACAAGAGTCTCACCAAATTTGATGTGGGTTGCAGATCACAGACCGAGCGATTTGGCGATGATCACCTTCATGACTTCGCTTGTACCTGCATAAATGCGTGCAACCCGGGCGTCGAGGTAGAGCCTGGCGATGGGATATTCGGCCATGTATCCGTACCCACCGAACAGCTGCAGGCACCGATCGACGACTCTCGCCTGGACTTCGGTGCAGAAGAGTTTCACCCGTGCGGCGTCAGAACCGGACAACTCGTCGTCCACCAGATCGAGGACCGCGCGGTCGACCATCGCCTGTCCGGCCTCGATCTCGGCCGACATGGCCGCGAGTTCGAACTTGGTGTTCTGGAACGAACTGACCGGCGTACCGAACGCCTTGCGGTCTTTCACGTACTCGATGGTGGTCGTCACGGCCGCCCGCGCCTGGGCGATCGAACCCACGGCCACGGTGATGCGCTCCTGCGGCAGGTTCCGGCCGAGGTAGCCGAACGCCTTGCCTTCCTCACCGAGCAGGTTCGACACCGGCACCCGGACATTGTCGAAGGACAGTTCTACGGTGTCCTGGACCTTGCAACCCATCTTTTCGAGCACCCGGCCGCGTTCGAAACCTGGCATGCCGTCCTCGACGACCAGCAGCGACAGACCGCCACGACGGTTGTCCGGATCGGTCGATGTCCGGGCCAGGACGATCACCAGGTCGGCGAGCAATCCGCCGGTGATGAAGGTCTTGGCACCGTTGAGCACATACTCGTCGCCTTCGAGCACGGCGTTGGTGCTCACGCCTGCGAGGTCGGATCCGGTGCCCGGTTCGGTCATCGCGATCGCCGACAGCAGCGTGCCCTTGGCAAGCCCCGGGAACCAGCGGGTCCGCTGGTCCTCGTTGGCGTACTCGAGGAAGTACGGGAGGATGACGTCGAGCTGGGTCCGGACGGTGCTCAACGTGACCAGCGCTCGCGCCGCTTCCTCCTGGAGGATGACGTTGTAGCGGTAGTCGCGCAGGCCGGCGCCGCCGAACTCCTCGGGGATTGCGATACCGAGCAGTCCGAGCGATCCGAGTTCGGCGAAGATCTCGCGCGGCATCTGACCGGCTTTTTCCCAGGCCGCGTACTCCGGAACGATGCGCTTGCCGATGAAGTCGCGCGCCAGCGCCCGGAACTCCTCATGGTCCTCGGTGAATACTCCGCGTCTCATATCGCTTCCTCTCTCACGAAACCAGTTCGACGAGGGTGGCGTTGGCAGTGCCGCCGCCCTCACACATGGTCTGCAGTCCGTACCGGATTCCGTTGTCCCGCATGTGATTGATCATGCGGGTCATCAGAATCGCCCCCGAACCACCGAGCGGGTGACCCAGGGCGATCGCACCACCGAGCGGGTTCAGCAGGGCCGGATCGGCACCGGTTTCTGCGAGCCAGGCCATCGGGACCGGAGCAAATGCCTCGTTCACCTCGAACACGCCGACCTCGGACAGCTTCACGCCCGCCTTGTCGAGGACCTTCGCGGTCGCCGGGATCGGGCCGGTGAGCATCAGCACCGGATCATCACCGACGACGGCACCGGCGGTGTACCGCACCAACGGCTTCAAACCCAGCTCGCGCGCCTTTTCCGGGGTCATCACCAGCAATGCCGCTGCGCCATCGGAGATCTGGGACGAGTTGCCGGCATGGATCACGCCGTCTTCGGCGAACGCGGGCTTGAGGTTGGCCAGCTTTTCGACCGTGCTCCCCCGCCGGATACCCTCGTCGGCGGTGACGACACCGTCGTCGGTCGGGGTGGCGACGATCTGGGACTCGAACGCGCCGGCATCCTGCGCTTTCGCGGCCCGCTCATGGGAGAGCACCGAGAACTCGTCGACGGCGGTCCGGTCGAAACCCCACTTCTGGGCGATCTTCTCGGCCGAGATCCCCTGGTTGAAGGCAAAACCTTCATAGCGGCCAAGGGCTTTGGGCCCATACGGCGCGCCGGTCGAGCGGGCCGCACCCAGCGGCACGCGGCTCATCACCTCGACACCGCCCGCGACGACGACGTCCTGCTGGCCCGACATCACTGCCTGCACCGCGAAGTCGAGTGCCTGCTGGCTCGATCCGCACGCCCGGTTGATCGTGACCCCGGGGATCGATTCGGGCCATCCGGCGGCCAGGACCGAATACCGGCCGACATTGCTGGACTGGTCACCGACCTGCGAAACACAGCCCCACACAACATCATCGATGATCTCCGGGTTCACACCGCTGCGCTCGGCGAGGGCCGTGAGCACATGAGCCGAAAGATCGACCGGATGAACGCCGGCCAGTCCGCCGTTCCGTTTTCCGACTGCGGTACGAACCGCCTCGACGATGACAACTTCGCGCATCTACTTCTCCACTTCGGTGTTCTGTGATGACGGCCGGGGCACAGCCCACTGGCCGGTGAATTCCGGTGTTCGCCGCGCGCTGAAGGCGGCAAACGCCTCCTGGGCGTCGCGGGTCGCAAAATTGGCGGCCTGCGCGCGGGCCTCGTTGGCCAGCGCATCGTGCAACGTGCGATCGGCGCCCTCGTTGAGCAAGGCCTTCGTCTGTGCCAGCGCGATCGGCGGTCCGGCCGCGAGCCGGCCGGTGAGGTCGTCGACGAAAGCATCGATCTCCTCGGCGGCGACCACCCAGGTGACGAGGTTCAGCGCGCGGGCCTCGGTGGCATCGATCTGCTCGGCCAGCATCGTCAGTCGTTTGGCCTGTTGCAGGCCCACAAGTTTCGGCAGCAGCCAGGAACCACCGAGGTCCATCGACAATCCCCGCTTGACGAAGATCTGTGAAAACGTCGATCCCGGTGTGGCGACCACAAAGTCACAACCCAGCGCCAGATTCCAGCCCGCACCCACCGCCACCCCGTCGACCTTGGCGATCGTCGGCATCGGGAGGTTGTGCAGCAACTCGGCGACCGCGGTGAGGTTACGCAATTTGTATGTCGGATGCGTCGGGTCGGGGGTGGCGATGTCGGCGCCCGAGCAGAATGCACCACCGGCCCCGGTGATGACCAGCGCCCGGACGGTGCGATCGTCACCCGCGGCGATCAGCGCGTCCCGCAACGCGATCCAGAGTTCGCGGCTGATCGCATTCTTGCGGCGCGGCCGGTTCAGGGTGAGGGTCCGGACCCCATCGCGATCATCGCACAGCAGTTCTGGCTCAGCGTTCATACGCCGGACCGACCGCACCCTGTGCCCGTAGTCCCACCAGATCGTCCTCTCCGACACCGACGTCGGCCAGGATCTTCTCGGTGTGCTCACCGAGCCCCGGTACCGCACCCATCGGCGGATCGAAACCCGAGATGATCGGGGGTGGCAGCAACGCCGCGATCGGACCGTTCGGAGTGTCGATGTCGCGCCAGCGGTCTCGTTCGGAGAGCTGCGGGTGCGCGATCACCTCACTGGGCAGGTTGTACCGGGCATTACCGATACCCGCCTTGTCCGCGATGCTCTGGATCTCGGACAGATCGTGCTCCGCGCACCAGGCTCCGACGGCCTCCTGCAGCACGTCCCGGTTGGCCACGCGGCCGCTGTTGTTCGCGAACCTGGAGTCGTCGGCGAGATCATCACGGCCGATGATCTCCCGCGCCAGACGCTGCCACTCGCTGTCGTTGGTCGTACCCAGGACCACCGTCTGCCCGTCGGCGGTGGCGTACGAACCGTACGGCGAGACCGCGGGCGAACTCATGCCCAGCGGCTGCTGGTCGACCCCGGAATGACGGGTGTAGTTCAGCTGGTAACCCATGACCTCGGCTGCAGTGTCGAAAAGACTCACCTTGACCTCGGCAGAACCTTTGCCCTCCGCAACGCGCCGGTCCCGCGAGTACAGCAGCGCGATGATCGACAGAGCGGCATAGAGACCGGTCGAGACATCCGCCACCGGCGGACCGGGTTTCGCCGGTTGACCGGGGAATCCGGTCACGGCGCAGACGCCGGCCTCGGCCTGGACCAGCAGATCGTAGGCCCGCTTGTGCGACAACGGACCACCACTGCCGTATCCGTCGATCTCGACCGCAACCAGATTCGGATGGCGCCGTGCCAGCTCGTCCCCCGACAAGCCGAGCCGTGCAGTCGCCCCTGGCGCGAGATTCGACACCAGCGCGTCGGCCCGGTCGAGCAACCGGTGCAGCAGATCGATCCCGGCCGCCGACTTCAGATCCAGGGTGACCGATTCCTTGCCACGGTTGGCCCAGACAAAGTGGGCGGCTTGGCCTTTCACCACATCGTCGTAGTGGCGGGCGAAGTCACCGCCCTTCGGATTCTCGACCTTGATCACCCGGGCCCCGAAATCTGCCAGGGTCCGGGTGCACATCGGGGCCGAGATGGCCTGCTCGAGCGTCACCACGGTGACACCGGCGAGCGGGCCCGCCGACTCACCGGCGTCCGGCCGGTCAGCGGCATCCGAAAGGTCAGCGGAGCTCATCACATCACCATGCCGCCATCGACCGGCAAGACCTGACCGGTGACAAACGACGAGGCATCAGAGGCGAGAAACAGGAACGCGCCGGCGATCTCTTCCGGTTCGGCCCAGCGCCGCAACGGAATCCGGTTGAGCATGTTCTCGGCGAACTTCTCGTTGGTGCGGATCGTCTTGGTCATCGGCGTCGCGGCCAGTGGGGCCAGCGCGTTGACGAGGATCTGCTTGCGCGCCAGCTCACGCGCCAGCGACTTCGTCAGACCGATGATGCCGGCCTTCGCCGCCGAGTAGTTGACCTGCCCCAGTGTCCCGGTGATACCGGCAGACGACGTCACGTTGATGATCCGGCCGGTGCCGTCGGTGGGGAGGTACCGCAACGCCGCCTGGGAGCAGTTGAAGGCGCCTTTGAGGTGGATGTCGAGCATCCGCTGGAACGACTCCCCGGTCGTGTCCTTGAACATCGCGGGCGCGGTGACCCCGGCATTGTTGACGACGATGTGCAGAACTCCGTCGGCGAGTGCGGCCGCCGCCGACGCAGCCGCGTCGGCACCTTCACGATCACTGACGTCGAGCTCGAATCCCTCTGCCTTGCCGCCGGCCTCGACGATGCGCTTGGCAACCAACGTGGCCGCCTCACCGTTGATGTCGGTGACCAGAACGGCGGCACCGGCGGCGGCGAACGCCTCTGCCACAGCCGAACCGATGCCACCGGCCGCGCCGGTGACCAGGGCCGACCGTCCGGTCAGATCGAACATTCCAGTTTTGACGCTCATCAGTAGCTCCTCGGCATTCCCAAAGTATGTGAACCCAGATAGTTCAGGATCATCTCCTGGCTGATCGGGGCGATCTTCATCAGCCGGGCCTCGCGGAAGTACCGCGCGACGTGGTACTCCTCCGAGTAGCCCATACCGCCGTGCGTCTGCAGGGCCCGGTCGGCCGCATTGAAACCGGCTTCAGCACAAAGATACTTTGCGGTGTTTGCCTCACGGCCACAGGGCTTTCCATTGTCGTAGAGCCAGGTTGCCTTGCGCAGCACCAGTTCTGCGGCATCCAGATGGGCCAGCGCGTCGGCCAGCGGGAACTGGATTCCCTGATTCATGCCGATCGGCCGATTGAAGACGATACGTTCGCCGCCGTACTTGACGGCCTTGTCGAGGGCGACACGTCCGATACCGAGGGCTTCCGAGGCGATCAGCATGCGCTCCGGGTTGAGTCCGTCGAGCAGGTACTTGAAGCCCTGGCCCTCTTCTCCGACGCGATCCTCGATCGGGATCCGGAGATCATCGATGAACAACTCGTTGGAGGTCACCGCGTTTCGGCCCATCTTCGGGATCGGCCGGATCGTCACCTTGCTGCGGTCGAGATCGGTGAGGAACAGCGTCATGCCGTCGGTCTTCTTCTCGACATCTTCGTACTTCGTCGTCCGGGTCAGCAGCAGGATCTTCTCCGACTCCATCGCCTTGGAGATCCACACCTTGCGGCCGTTGACGACATAGCTGTCACCTTCGCGCTTGGCGAAGGTGGTGATCCGCGAAGTGTCCAGGCCGGCACCGGGTTCGGTGACGCCGAAGCAGACATGTAGGTCACCGTTGACGATGCGTGGCAGCGTACGGGCCTTCAGTTCATCGGATCCGTGCACAACGACCGGATGCATACCGAAGATCGACAGGTGGATCGAACTCGCGGCATTCATCGCGCCACCGGAACGGGACACCGCCTCGAGCAGCAGCGTCGCCTCGGTGATGCCCAGACCGTGACCGCCGTATTCCTCCGGCATGGTCATTCCCAGCCAACCACCGTCGGCGATCGCTTTGTAGAATTCTTTCGGAAACTCGTGCGCGAGATCCTTTTCCATCCAATACTGGTCATCAAAACGACTTGCCAGCTCGGATACCGACTTGCGGATCAGTTCCTGATCCTCGGTCAAATCAAAGTTCATTCCGGTGGACACAACGCATTCCTTCCGATCTTTTCCGTCTCGTGCCGATTTCCGCATCGAGTCACGCCTGCCGCTGCATGCAGGAGAATTCGCCGTTGCGGGAGGCCGGATTCCGACCCCCCGCGACGACGACATTCTGGCGCTCAGTTACCCGATCAGTCAGAAGCGGGCAGCGGCTTGGGGCTCTTGATACTCAGTTCGGCGCCATCGACGCTCAACGTCCCGGTGCCCGCGGACGTGCAGAGCAACTCGATCGTGTCACCCGCGTCGACATAACGCTTTCCGAGAAGTGTTGCCGGAGAGCTGCCGTCACCGGCGATCTTCGCCGCGGTGGCAGCGGGCACCATCGGTGCGCCGCCGCAGGCGACCACCACGTCCGAGGCCGGCGCCTTCACCACCACGACGCGGGTCGCGCAGCTGGTACTTGCCAGCTGATCACCGGGGCGCAACGGCGTGCTTTGCTGAGTCATCGTGTACATCCTTTTCGACGAGAACCTTATCGTTGGGAGAGAGCTGTTCGGAGAGGTTGCTGAAGTCGAACGCCTGCCGGGCCAGCCAGAACCGCAGGAACTCCGTGAGGGAGTAGCGCAAGAACACCGCCGACCCGACAACAGCCAGCGAGATACCGATCAGTGCGATGACGATCGCATCGCGCTGCTCGAGCGGACTCGCGGTGCCATGCGACATGAAGTAGGCGATGATCGCCAGCACCGGGCCGATCACCATCAGCGCGAGGCCGATGCGCAGCCAGAGCTGCGACCGGCCGGTGGCCGGATCGGCGATCTTCAGCTCGGACAACTCACGGGTGAAGCGATCGGCGCGGGATTCGGATGAGGTCATGAGGAACTTCCTAGGTAGAGGGCTGCCAGTTCTTTTCGGAATTCGTCGTCGGGACGACCCTGGTGTTCGACCCGTCCGCGGACTAGCACCGCGGCATGGTCTGCATAGTCGAGAACGGCCGCCGCGAACTGCTCGACAACCAGTACGGCGACACCCTGCCGGGCGATCTCCGCCACCTGCTCATAGAGCTCGGCGACGATCAGGGGCGCCAGCCCCATCGACAACTCGTCGAGCAACAGCACCGCGGGATCGGTTGCCAGACCCCGGGACAGGGCCAGCATCTGCTGCTCACCGCCGGACATCGTGCCGGCGGTCTGCGTTGCCCGCTTGCCCAGAATCGGGAAGCGACTGAACGCGATCTCTTCGATCTCCGCGCGCGAACGCCCGGTGAAGGTCATCATCTGCAGGTTCTCCCGGACCGTCAGGTTCGGGAACACGCCGCGACCCTCGGGGATCAGGCAGACACCGGCGCGGGCCACATCACCCAACGCCATTCCGGTGGCATCTCGTCCGCCGAGAATCAGCTGACCCGATTTGACCGGGTGGTTGCCGGCCGCCACGTTCAGCGTCGTGGTCTTGCCGGCACCGTTCGGTCCGAGCAGGGCGACCACCTGTCCGGCGGAGACGCTCAGATTGATGCCGTGGAGGACCGAGATGGCGTCATAAGCCGCCCGGACGTCCCTCAGTTCCAACATTGGAGTCATGCTTCCGTCCCCAGGTATGCAGCCAGAACCTTTTCGTCTTTACGGATCACATCGGGCGGACCCGATGCGATGATCTTGCCGAGGTCGAGCACGAACACCTGGTCACAGACTTCCATCACCAGCTCCATGTCGTGTTCGACCAGCAGGATCGCCGCACCGCGGTCGGCGATCGTCCGGAGCAGGAGCGCGAAGCGTTCCGTCTCCTCGGGATCCTGCCCGGCCGCGGGTTCGTCCAGCAGCAACAGACTCGGTTTGACGGCGAGGGCTCGCGCCACCTCCACCAAACGTCCCATACCCGTTGGCAACTCGTCCGAACTCACGTCGGCGATGTCCTGCAGACCGAGCCGTTCGACGATCTCGTCGACGACCTCCGTGGCGTTGCGACGATGGGGACCGAGCTCCGCGGCAACCAGCAGGTTGTCGCGAACGCTCAAGCGCCCGAACAGTTCCAGTCGCTGGAACGTCCTTGCCAGACCACGACGGGCCCTCTTCGAGGGACCTTCGCGCGTCACATCATGGCCATCCATCACCACCGTGCCGGTCACCGGCTTACGCAGCCCGGTGACCACGTCGAACAGTGTGCTCTTGCCGGCACCGTTCGGCCCGATCAAGCCGGTGATCTTGCCGGCCTCCGCCGACAGCGCAACGTCTTCCAGCGCCCGGTGGCCACCAAAGGCCACCGTCACGCCACTAACCTCGAGTTGCAATGGCATGGTCCAACACCTCCTCGTCCTCGGCGCGCCACGGGCGCTTGAGCCCCCACCACTCGACCGGGATGTCTTCATCCACAATCGACCCATCTGAGCCCAAAGTGTCCGAATTCGGGAATTCCGGATCGTCCGGATCGATGATCGGGGCGGGCTTGAGCGCCGCCCAGACCTGCAGGGCAATCACTCCGGCGACGATCCCGAAGAAGAAGATCCAGCCATCGAACACGTCGCCGAGGCGCAGTGCCCAGAGCAGCACGAACCAGCTCAGGAATGCCGACACCGCAATGCGATCGGCGAAGATCGGATCCCACTGCTTGCGCATCTGCGGGATCGCACCCGAACTCAGGATTCCGCCGGCGAAGGCGATACCCGCCAGACCCGGGATCACCTGGACGAGATCGGCGGAATCCGGCCAGATCATCACCACTGCGACAAACGGACCGGCCAGCATGAATCCGGTGAAGAACCCGGCGCCCACCGAGCCCAGACCCGCGATGGTCGCGATCAGGAACAGCGGCAGTCCGGCAACAAAATTGAACTGATCTGCGGTGACCGACTGCAGTTGCATCCCGTACAGGGCGCCGCCGAGACCGGCGATGCCGGCACCGAGTGCGAAGACCGCAACCTTTGCGGTCAGCAGATTGCCGCCGAGCGTGGCGTAGGCCGCCTCGCTGTCACGTTGCGCGATGAGCCTGCGGCCGTAGCGGCTCCGGCGAACCAGTGCCACGACGAGTGTCGCCAGGGCGAGGAATATCGCCGAGAGGATCGTGATGCGGGCCGTGGTGTCGAAATGGAACCCGAACAGGTTGGGCCCCACCAACTCCACCGAACCCTGGTCGAAGATCGTGATCTCCGCACCGAAGACGTTGAACGCCGGGAGGGTGAAGATCCAGCGATCCATGATCACCGCGAACGCCGCTGTTCCCAGGGCCAGATACACCCCCGAGAGCCGGAGCGCCGGGATCGCGACGATCGCACCCGCGATCGCCGACACCAGCACCGTGGCGATGAGCGCCCACCACTGCCCGCTGCCACCGAAGTAGGCGCAGGCAGCCGCACCGATACCGGCCATCGTCAACTGGCACAACGAGATCTGGCCGGCAAAGCCTGCGAGCGGGACGAACGAGAGAGCGATGATACTCATCGGGAAGATCAAGCCGAAGCTGATCAGATCACCCTCACTGAGGACTGTCGTCAGGACCACCGCGAACACGACGATCGCCACACCGAAGATCACGGTGCCACGCACGGTCGGCAACGGGACCTTGGTCAGGCGCCGGTCGCGGCCACGGAGCCGGCCGTGCGGGAACAACAGCAGTGCCAACAGCAACAGGAGCGCAGGCGCTGCCAGACGCAGACCCGGGAGATACTCGTTCTGTGGCAGGTAGCCGGCGAGATAGGCCTCCATGCAACCGACCACGATCGCGCCGACGAAGGTCATCGGCAAGCTCTTGAGCCGCCCGAAAATCGCTGCGGCGTAGGCACTGATGATGAGCAACGAGAGCTGCATCGCATCGAGGGCCACCATCGAGGCGATCAGGATGCCACCGATCGCCGCCAGCTCGGTGCCCAGGATCCACGCCACCCGGTTGGCCCGCACCGGATTCGCTCCGGTGAGGCCGACCAGTCCCCTGTCGTCCACGGTTGCCCGCATCTCGGTGCCGATACGGGTGTTGAACATCAACACCCGCAGGCCGATTGCCACTGCAATCGCCACCAACATGGTCACCATCTGATGCCACGTGATGGTGGCCGAACCGATGTGTATCGGAGACTGGTCGGCGAAGAACCGGGGAATCGACTTGGCGTCGTTCGGATCCCACACCCACCGGGCCAGGGCGATCAGACCGCTCAACAGAGCGATCGTCATCACCATTTTCTCTGCCTCACCCAATCGTTGGACCGGGCGCATCGCCAGTTCGACAAGGATCGCAAACCCCGGTGCCAGGACACCGAGAATGATGATCAGCGAGAGCCATACCGGCACACCCCATCCGATGGAGAGTTGCCAGTACGTGAACGCGGCGAACATGCCCGCCGCGCCATGCGCGAAGTTGAAGACGCCGGTGGTCGTGTACGTGAGTACCAGACCGCTGCCGATCACTGCGTAGATCGCAGCGGTCGTCAGTCCAACGATCCCGAAGGTGAGGAATTGGTCCATTACTTCACATCACTCATGCTCTTACCAACATCGGCCAGGGTCATCGGGGCTCCGTAATCCTTGGTGTATTTGTAGGGCTCTTCGCAGCGGTAGAACTCGCCGTCGGCAGCACCGATGTCCACAGACTCCCAACCATCGGCAGTTGTCTTCTGTACGTTGAAGCAGCCGTTCGGCGGAATGGGTGACGAGATGTTCACCGGAGCGTGCAATCCACCTCCGGTCCAGGCGGTTTCACTCTTGGCGGTATCCACCAGGCACGTCCGGGTGAGATCGTCACCGCAGGCTGCAGCGGACTTGGCGAAGAGCAACCACGAGGAGATCGCTCGGATCGCCGGCAGGGTTATCTGGGTGTCCGAAGAGTACTTCGCCCAGAGTTCCTTGAGCTGCTCCATAGCGGGAACATCACTCTCGATCGGCGCATTGCCGGCGAGGTCGAGGTAGTTGTTCTGCTCGGCGGCAGAAGTGCCTGCGAGCTCGATGAACTGGTCGCCGTAGGCGTTGTTGTTGGTATCGATCCAGTCGAGCTTGTAGTCGATACTGGTGAGCACACTCTCGAGCTTGGCCAGCTGCTTGAAGTCACCGTAGAAGATGAGGCCCTTGACGCCCTTGCTCTTCATGGTTTGCGCGTACGGAGTCCAGTCCGAAACACCCATTGCCGGGTACAGGTCGTTGTAGACGAATGTGCCGCCCGCCGCAGTGACTGCTTCCACGGCCTGTTCGCCGAGGACCTTCGTCACCGGCGAGTCGCCGTTGATGATGCCGACCGCACCCTTGGATTCGGGGTGGGCCTCGTCGATGAGCCAGCTCCGGAACGCGTAGTACGGATCGTAGCCCGGTGTCAGGGCCGCATCGGCCGAGATCTCGAGTTCTGAACCCACCGACTGCGTCTGCGACGTCTGGGCCGGGAAGCTCGGAAGCGTGCAGTTCAGGCGTTCCTTGACGCCGAGCCCGTCGAGTGCGCTGCCGCCACCGGCGAGGGCGAAGTCCTCACGGCATGCAGCGATCATCTGCTGTCGCACCTCCATGAGCTTGCTGTCCCGGGTGTTGGCGACGATCTTGCGGCCGTTGATACCGCCGAGGTCGTTGCACCACGAGGTGAACACCTTGGCCGCGTCGACGAACTCCGAGTTCTTGGTGAAGCCCACATCGGAGAACACCCCGACCTTGATCTCCGAGTCCGTGACCCCCTGCGCCGTGGAGCCTTTCGGCGACCCCGACGTGCAGACGTCGGACAGGTCACCGAATTCGCCCGATGCGGCGGCGGCCGCAGTCGTGCCACCGCCCCCACCTTCTTCGGCCCCGGTTTCACTGCTGTCTCGGCCGCTACAGCCGGCAACGAGCACCGTGACCGCCATCAAGGCGATCAGCATGCGTTGTGGTTTCACATTGTTCCTCTCGACTACGTCCGTTCCGTCTTCGGATTAGGGAGATCCGAGACGGGTTGTGGACCCTGCCCACAGCGGATGGATTTGCACGCCGTGGGCTGTGACGCTTCCGCTAGTAGGAAACTAGCTTCTCCCATTTGAAGAATCAAGATTTTGTAGGATGCAGGTCACACCTTACTGAAACTGTGACCATCGGCAAACCGGACAAGATATGCACCCGGCGGACCGCCCTCCGCCCATTTATCCTGGTGAGCGGCCCAGGCGACCAGACGCTCACGGAAGTGGCCAAGTCAAGGACCCCGCAGACGGACCAAACCACCCATCACAGCCCCCAGGACCACCCGAGTCAGGGAATTCTTCGGCAGGATTGACTAACCGAGCGGTTCATGGAAATCTAGGTATTCGAAAGTGAGAACGTGATTCTCCGACTGAATGAGAGGAGGTGGTGGATGCGTCTGCCCCCGCTACCCGCGGACCAATGGGACGAGACCGTCGACACTGCCCTGAAAGGCATGTTGCCCAAGTGGCGCAGGAATCCGGAGAACGCCGGGACGATCCTCGCCACCCTGGTACGGCATCCAGCCCTGACACAGGCGTACCTCGGCTTCAATGTCTACATCTTGTTCAACTCGACCCTGCCGGCACGCCTCCGCGAACTGATGATCCTGCGGATCGCAACCGTCGCGAACTGCGACTACGAGGCGCACCACCACATCGAGCTCGGCAAGCAGGCGGGTTTGACCCCGGAAGAGATCTCCGCAGCAGCCCGCGGCGAGGGACTCAACGACTTCGACAGCGTGGCCCTGCGCTCAGTCGATGAACTGAATCAGCACTCTCGAATCTCTGACGAGACCTGGGCGGAACTGTCCGACCACCTCGACGAAAAGCAGCGGATGGATCTCGTCTTCACGGTCGGGTCCTATCGAATGCTCGCAATGGCTATCAACACTTTTGACGTACAGCTCGAACAGGAAAGGTAAATCATGGCCCACTTTGAAAAACCAGCTGCAGGCAGCTGGACCGAGCACTGGCCGGAACTCGGCACCGCACCGGTTGATTACTCGGATTCGACCGACCCCGAGTTCTACCAGGGCGAGATTGACGCCATCTTCAAGAAGAAGTGGGTCAACATCGGACGCGTGGAGCGCATCCCCCGCAAGGGCAACTACTTCACCCGCGAAATCGCGGCTCTGGGAACCTCGCTCATCATCGTGCGTGATTCCGAGGGCAAGGTCCGTGCCTTCCACAACGTCTGCCGTCACCGCGGCAACAAGCTGGTCTGGAACGACTTCCCGAACGAAGAGACCTCGGGTACCTGCCGCCAGTTCACCTGCAAGTACCACGCGTGGCGCTACAGCCTCGAAGGCGACCTGACCTTCGTCCAGCAGGAGGGCGAGTTCTTCGACCTGGACAAGAACGACTACGGCCTGGTCTCGGTCAACTGTGATGTCTGGGAAGGCTTCATCTGGGTCAACATGGACAACGACGCCAAGCCGTTGGATGAGTACCTCGGCCGGCTCGCCAAGGGCGTCGAGGGCTACCCGTTCCATGAGATGACCGAGGTCTACAGCTACAAGTCGACGATCAACAGCAACTGGAAGCTGTTCATCGACGCCTTCGCCGAGTTCTACCACGCTCCGGTGCTGCACCAGAAGCAGGCGACCAAGGAAGAAGCCGAGAAGTTGCTGCACCACGGCTTCGAGGCGCTGCACTACGACATCGACACCCCGCACTCGATGATCTCCACCTGGGGAGGCATGTCGCCGCCCAAGGACCTGAACATGGTCAAGCCGATCGAGCGCGCCCTGCGAAGCGGCCTGTTCGGACCGTGGGATCGTCCCGACATCGAGGGCCTCGATCCGCTGCCCGAGGGCATCAACCCCGGCAAGGCAAAGCCTTGGGGCATCGACGAGTTCGAGTTCTTCCCGAACATGTCGCTGCTGTTCTGGGCGCCGGGCTGGTACCTGACCTACCACTACTGGCCCACCGCGGTGAACCAGCACGTCTTCGAGGCCAATCTCTACTTCGTGCCCGCGAAGACCCCTCGTGAGCGCCTGGCACAGGAACTCGCCGCAGTCACCTTCAAGGAGTACGCGTTCCAGGACGCCAACACCCTCGAAGCAACGCAGACGATGCTCGCCACCAAGACGGTCAGCGACTTCCCGCTCTGCGACCAGGAAATCCTCCTCCGCCACCTCCACAAAGTGGTCAAAGACGAAGTAAGGGAGCACAAAAATGCCACAGCTACCAAGTGATTTCGCTGATCTAGAGAAGTTCTCTGACTGGATCCTGGCCACCGAGCAGGAGCGTTACGCAAAGCGTCTCGACTCTTCGATGGACGAGATGCAGGAGTTCTACGACGCCGGCATGGAGCGCATCGAAGCCGCGCTCGACTACTGCGACAAGTTCGATCTGTACGAACTGCCGGACGACGTCCGCGCACTCATGTACCTGTTGCAGTCGCTCATCATGGTGTCGTTCCCGATCGAGGTCTGGAAGCAGCCCCGCGTGCTCGACAGCGGTGCGGCGTGGGTCGAGACCGTGAAGCAGCCGGTGTTCTGACATGCAAACACTCGTAGCGGCGGGCCTACTCGACATCGATTCCGGCGAAATCGTCCGACCCGGAGTAATCCGGATCGACGGAGAACGGATAGTTGGAATAGGAGGTACTCCAGAAGGCGAAATCACCGATCTCGGTGACCTGATCCTGGTCCCTGGCTTCATGGACATGGAAGTCAACCTGCTCATGGGAGGACGTGGCGAAAAGCCCGTCGCATCCATGGTCCAGGATGATCCGCCGCTACGAATGTTGCGTGCCGTGGGTAACTCCCGCCGCACGCTGCGGGCCGGTTTCACCACGGTCCGCAACCTCGGTCTCTTCGTGAAGACCGGTGGGTATCTCCTCGACGTCGCCCTCGGCAAGGCCATTGACGCCGGCTGGGTCGACGGTCCCCGGATCATTCCCGCCGGACACGCGATCACCCCCACCGGTGGGCACCTCGACCCGACGATGTTCGCGGCCTTCATGCCCGGCGTCCTCGAGTTGACCATCGAAGAGGGCATCGCCAACGGTGTCGACGAAGTCGTCAAGGCCGTTCGGTACCAGATCAAGCACGGCGCCCAGCTCATCAAGGTTTGTGTCTCCGGTGGCGTCATGTCGCACACCGGAACTGCAGGCGCCCAGCACTATTCATTTGACGAACTCTGCGCGATCGTCGACGAGGCACATCGCCGTGGACTGCGGGTTGCCTCGCACACCCACGGGGCCGAAGCCGTCAAGAACGCCATCAGGGCCGGAATCGACTGCATCGAGCACGGATTCCTCGTCGATGACGAAGCGATTCAGATGATGGTCGACAACGGGACGTTCCTTGTCCCCACGACCCGGTTGATCGACGGCATGGACATCTCCCATGCCCCCGATGAACTCAAAGACAAAGCGGCCATCATGTTCCCGCAGGCCCGCATCTCCGTGAAGAAGGCCTACGACGCCGGTGTGAAGATCGCCGTCGGAACCGATGCCCCCGCAATCCCCCACGGCAAGAACGCAGACGAGCTCGTCGCCCTGGTCGACCGGGGCATGAGCCCGCTGGCCGTCTTGCGCGCCGCCACCACCGTGGCCGCCGATCTGATCAACGTCACCGACCGCGGCCGGCTGGCCGAGGGCCTGCTGGCCGACATCGTCGGTCTGCCCGGAAACCCCTTGGACGACATCACCGTTACCCAGAATGTGAAGTTCGTGATGAAAGGCGGCAAGATCTATGTCAACAAATGATGATCTGCTCGAGCTTCAGCAACTGCTGGCCCGGTATGCGGTGCGGATGACACAGAACGACGTCGAAGGCGTCGTGAGCGTCTTCACCCCGGACGGCACCTACAGTGCGTTTGGTGATGCCTTTCCACTCGATCAGTTCCCCGACCTGGTCGCCGCGGCGCCCAAGGGCCTGTTCATGACCGGCATGCCGTTGATCGAGATCGACGGCGACACCGGAACCGGTACGCAGCCACTGTGTTTCGTCCACGACGCAACACACGACATGCGGATCGGCTACTACAACGACACCTATGCCCGCACCGAGGCCGGCTGGCGGATCAAGACCCGCAAAATGACCTTCATCCGCCGCAGTGGCGAACATGATTCGGGCATTCCGCACGCATTCGAACGTCCGGGTGCATGAACGGCGATCACATGAACGGCGATCAATTGAACAATGCCGAGTTCCGCTCGGCTGTTCGAGAATGGCTCGACGCCAATGATCTGACTGGAGGTCCCGACCACTCTCTGGATGGTCAGGTCGAGCAGTTGAATCGGGTGCGTCGGGCCCTTTTCGATGCGGGGTGGATGCGTTACGGCTGGCCTGCCGAGGTCGGCGGGCTGGGCGGACCGGCGGAACTGCGCGCGGTCCTCGGTGAAGAGGTCGCGATCCGCGACCTCGCCGAGCCCGGCCTGTATTCCATGATCGAGGTCCTGGTGCCGACGATGATGTCGTACGCGACACCGGAACTGGCCGCGGAGATGGTCCCGTTGATGCTCAGCGGCGCCGAGCAGTGGTGCCAGGGATTCTCCGAGCCGGGTTCGGGCAGCGATCTGGCGTCGCTGACCACCAAAGCTGTTCAGCAGGGCGACAACTGGGTGATCTCCGGCCAGAAGGTCTGGACCAGCCTGGCCCAGTACGCCTCTCGATGCGTCCTGCTGACGCGAACAGGTCCGGGCCACAACGGGATCACCGCATTCTTCGTCGACATGGACACTCCCGGTATCACCGTTCGGCCGCTGCGTACGATGCACGGGGTCGACGAGTTCGCAGAGGTCTACTTCGACAATGTGGTCGTCCCGGCCGACCGGATGCTCGGCAAGCCCGGTGACGGCTGGGGGGTCGCGATGGACCTTCTCCCCCACGAACGCTCGACCTGCTTCTGGCATCGCATCGCATATCTGTTCACCCGGCTGGACCGCTTGCTCACCCAGTCCGCTCCGATCGTGACCGCGGCGGACGACGCCGAACTCGGCTCCGCCTATCTGGCGCTGCACACCATTCGCTGCCGGTCCCGGATGACCCAGCAGCGTCTGGCCGACGGCGCCCAACTGGGGCCCGAAACCTCTGTCGACAAGGTGCTGCTGGCCACTGCCGAACAGCAACTGTTCAACACCGCGCGTGACCTGCTCCCCGGCGCCATCGAGCTCTCGGAGTCGGAATGGCGGATCGAATACCTCTATTCGCGTGCCGCGACGATTTATGGCGGCACCGCGGAGATCCAGCGCAACATCATCGCGCGACGACTACTCGATCTCGGGAAGGAGTGAAATGGACAAGGACGAACTCCTTTTGCTCACAGAGACTTTCCGCAAGGCAATGACCGGCGCATCGGGCCCTGAGCTCGATGCCGCACTGGTCGCACTCGGCTGGAACGAGATGCTCGCCGAGATCCCGGACATCGCTGTGCCGATGGTGTTCCGACTCCTCGGCGAGACCGGTGCGCACGCATCGGTCATCAACGATGTGATCGGCGAATACATCCCACTGCCGTTTGCCGGCGGTTCCTGGGTTGTTTGGCATCGCAAGAGCAGTGCCACCTCGAGCACCCTCGATCCGGAGTTGCCGCTGGAGGTGGTCGGATCGTGCAGCGGGACCCCGCTGCCCGTCGCCACGCTGGCCGCCGCCCAACGCGCGATCGGATGGTGGCTGGTCGGCACGAGCCGGACGATGCTGTCCATGGCCCGCGAACACGCCCTCAGTCGCACCCAGTTCGGCAAGCCGGTTGCCGGGTTTCAGTCGATTCGTCACAAGCTCGCCGAAACCTATGTGGCGATCGAAGGCGCCGAGGCAACACTGCAGGCGGCAACGGGCGCGGCCGCGGCTGCGGGTCCGGAGACGCAGCGGGCCGACGAGCTGGGGTCGATCCTGGCGAAAGCCGCAGCGGGACAGGCTGCTCTCACCGCGAGCAAGCACTGCCAGCAGATCCTGGGCGGCATCGGATTCACCGAAGAACACGACCTGCAGCGCCACATCAAACGCGTGCTGGTCCTCGACGGTCTGTTCGGCAGTGCACGGGAACTCACCCGTGAGGCCGGCGCCATCATTCGCAAGCAGGGTCACGCACCCCGCCTCGTCGACCTGTAGAGGCAACACGCCGAACAAGAAGGGCCGGTATCTCGTAAGAGATACCGGCCCTTCTCGTTTCAGCTATCCGGTCTAGCAGCCCGGGATTGCTTCTCCGGAGCCCTGCACGGCCAGGACGGTGCAGAAGGTGACGCCTGCAACGACCCAGTTGCCGTCGACCAGCACGGCCTCGCCACTCTGGCCCGGCAGCACGGGGTTGCCGTCCATGGTCAGATCCCAGGTGACAAGCGCCTTGTCCTCACCATCGAGGGTGACTTCCTGGACGACAGCTCCGGTGTTGGCGGCCTGGGGGTTTGCGACCATGCCCTGCAGCACCGGCCCGAAGACCGCGGCATTCTCGACGTACTTGGTGCGCTCTTCGATCGGCGCCTGGCCGTCGAAGAAGGTCTCGTAAGCGACGGTGATCGCCTCGGTGGTTGCCGGGTCGGCGGCGGCTGCGGCACTCGAGGTGGCAGCGGCAGAGGACGTGGTTGCGCTGGACGTCGACGAGCTGTCGTCGCTGTCATCGCTACAGCCGGCAACGAGGCCGACCAGAACAGCAGCGCAAGCGCCCGCCGTGAGAGCCCTACGGACGATCGAGTTACGCATGGCGTGAGTCCTTTCTCGTGGACAGAGGTTCCGGCCACTGAAATCAAAGCTGAAGTCTCCGGCCGATCAATGGGCACTTGCGATTTCGCATGTGCGACCACTCACCCGCTACGACGACTGAGACTGATAATTGCATTCTCGGAAGGATCGTACGACATTCTCGCAGGGCCCTGAAGGGATTCGAGGAAATCCGCAGAACAGTATTCCCAAGATCCTTTGACCACCACACCTGTCGTGACCGTAACGCTCTTAAGTGATCTTCGCCTTCATTTCGTCGAGGCGTGCCAGGACCGGATATCCGTTGACACTCAGCGCATTTCCGTGACCGGTCTGATGAATGTCGAACACGGACTGGATCGCCGCGTAGAAGCCCTGGACGTCCAGGGTCTGGTTGACCGCCCGCTTGGCCTGACGCAGCCCGAACGGCGGCATCGACGCGATGTGCCGAGCCAGTTTCGTCGTCTCGTCGTCGAGATCGGCGCGCGGCACCACCTTGTTGACCATGCCGACCTGCTCGGCCTCCACCGCGGTGACCGGGCGGCCGGTGAACAGGATCTCCTTGGCCTTACGCGGACCGAGTTCCCATGTGTGACCGTGATATTCGACCCCACCGATACCCATCAACACCACCGGGTCAGAGAACTGCGCATCATCGGCCGCGACGATCAGATCGCAGGGCCAGCACAGCAGCAGGCCACCGGAGATGCAACGTCCCTGAACCGCCGCGATCGACGGCTTGGGGATGTTGCGCCACCGCAGCGAGTACTCGAGGTAGCGGCGGCTCTCGTTCTGATAGATCAACTCCAGCGTGATCTTGTCCGGGACCGGGCCGCCGCCCTTGAGATCGTGGCCGGCCGAGAAATGCTTGCCCTCGGCACGCAATACGATGACAACGACCTCGGGGTCGTCGGCCGCGCGCATCCACGCCGCATCCAGTTCGTCCAGCAATGCGGCGTTCTGTGCGTTGGCTGCTTCCGGACGATTGAGCGTGATGGTTGCGATCTTGTCGGCAACCTCGTAGTCGATGTACGTCATGGTCTCATCCCCTCGGTAGTCCGAGCACACGCTCGGCAATGATGTTGCGTTGCACCTCAGATGTACCGCCGGCGATGGTCCCGGCAAAGCTCCGCGCGTACCGGTCGAACCAGCTTCCGCTGAAATCATCGTTGTTCAAGGGCATGTGGGGTGAGCTGACGGCCGGATGGATCAGGCCGTCGACCCCGGCGGCGTTCAGCGCGACCTCGGAGGCCGACTGAACCGCCTCGGAACCAAGCACTTTCAGCACCGACAATGCGGCCACATCCTCTTCACCGCGGGCCGTGCGGGCCAACGCTGCCGAACCGAGCAGACTCAGGGCCTTGGCGTCCATCAGAAGGGTGGCGTATCGGTCACGATCCAGGGCCGTGGCGGGCCGGAAGTCGCCGATGAGATCCTGTAGGCGATCGGCGAACCCCATCCAGAGCAGATTGCGCTCGTGGCCAAGCGATCCGGACGCCACACCCCAACCACCGTTGAGTGGCCCGATCAGGTTTTCCGCCGGCACCCGGACGTCATCGAAGAACACCTCGTTGAAGTCGGTGTCATCCGCCCGGCAGACCGACGCGAACGGACGTCGGGTGACCCCCGGCAGGTCGGTCGGTATCAGCAGAACACTGATCCCCTTGTGTTTCGGTACGTCCGGATCGGTCCGGACAAATGTCAGCAGTACGTCGGCGTGGTGAGCGCCGGAGGTCCAGATCTTCTGTCCGTTGACGACGAAGTGGTCACCGTCGCGGACGGCGCGGGTGCGCAGCGACGCCAGGTCGGATCCCGCGCCCGGTTCGCTCATCCCGAGCGCAGCGGTGATCTCGGCGCGCAGAATCCTTGCCGCCCAGTGGTTTTTTTGTTCCTCGGTACCGAACGACAGGATCGATGCCGCGATGATCCCGAGACCCTGCGGATTGAAACTGTGGTAGATCCGGCGGCGCGACAACTCCCGCAGGTGAACGTACTGCTGCAGGATCGTTGCGTTCCGGCCACCGAATTCCGGCGGGTTTCCGGGCAGCAACCAGCCATGATCGAACTGCACCCGCTGCCAGCGTCTGGCCCACTGCGGCATGTCCGCACTCGAATGTGAACGCTCGGTGGTCTCGGCCTCCGCCGGCACATGCTCATCGAGGAAGGCGATGAACTCCTGCCTGAACGCCTCCAACTCGGGATCAAATGTCAACTGCATGTCGCTCCTCGAAGATGCGGGCACGGTGCTGCGCAGCGCCACCGAGCAACAGTTCGCCGGACTTCGCCCGTTTGAGCGCGAACTGTAGGTCGTTCTCCCACGTGAATCCCATCGCGCCGAACAGTTGCAGGCCATGCCGGAAGACCAGGGACTGGCACTCACCGGCCGAGGCCTTCGCCATGGATGCCGCGACCACACAGGCCTTGTCGTCGCCGGCCGCGATGGTCTGTGCGGCGAAATAGGCAAGGGCGCGTGCTCGTTCGATGGCCACGTGCATGTCGGCGGCCTTGTGCTTGACCGCCTGGAACGAACCGATCGGGACACCGAACTGCTGTCGGGATGCGACGTGCTCGAGCACCATGTCCAGCACCCGCTGGCAGGCACCGACCGTCGTCAGCGCCAGGCCGGTCAACGCCACCGGCATCGCCAGGGACACATCGACATCGGCGCGATCCGCACCATCGGCCCGGACCCCGACGAACGAGACCTCGGCGATGTGCAGGACGGGGTCGAAGACCTCACTACGGGTGGCGAGGACCTGATCGCCCCGCACGACAAACGTTCCGGCCGGGGTGAGGACGGCGATCCGGTCGGCACGATCGCCGTCGAGGATGTGCTTGGCGGTGCCGTCGAGCACCCATCCGGCGCCCTCACGGCGAGCGTTGACCCCGCCGAAGACGGCCGCACCCGACCCGCCGTCGAGTTCGTATCCCGGTGCCAGTGGAGCGAACTGCGTCATCGTGGCCAGGTACGGGGTCGGGTCGGTGGCCCGGCCTAGTTCCTCGAGCACGATCGCCAGTTCGACGGCGTCGGCGCGGTCGGACAATTCCGTCCACCCGAGTTTGTTGTAGAGCTTCCACAGCGGTGCGGGATCGACCCCGCCATCGACGACACTCCGGATGAACGCGGGGGAACACTCTTTCGCGACCACGCCGCGGATGGTGTCGCGCCATAGACGTTGGTCCGAGTCGAACTCCAACAGCATGCCGGCAGGCCTCCTTCTCCGTCGTGTTTCCACGACATGATGAGAATATCATTCTCACATAGGGTTAGTATCGATCTCGAAAGTGTTGGTGACTTGCATCCCGAACGGACTTTTCCGGGCTCAGGTCCGGTAGAGTGCCAGCCATGTTCTCCACACTTCGCCGCGGACCAGCGTCCGACAAAGGCCCAGGAGCGATCAGGTCGTGACCAGTCCCAGCGAAGAGCCGGCATGGAAGCAGCGCGCGGTCGAGCGTTCGATCAAGACCGCCAAGCTGCGCGCCGAGCAACGCGTCCAGAAGTTCCTCGATGCCGCGCAAGCGATCATCACCGAAAAAGGCACAACCGAGTTCACCGTCCAGGAAGTGGTCGACCGGTCGCGTCAGTCGCTGCGGAGTTTCTATCTCCAGTTCGACGGCAAACATGAACTCTTGCTCGCCCTGTTCGAAGACGCTCTGGGCCGGTCCGCCGATCAGATCCGGGCCGCCGCCGCCGGGCAGACCGATCCCCTGGCCCGCTTACAAGTCGCTGTTCAGCTGCTCTTTGAGCTCTGCAGGCCCGATCCCAACGCCAAGCGGCCGCTGTTCAACGACTTCGCGCCGCAACTGCTGCTGACGCACCCCGCCGAGGTCAAGATCGCCCACGCACCCCTGCTCGCCCTGTTCACCGAGTTGATGGAACTCGCTCACGAGGCCGGCGAGCTGCGTCCCGACGCCCATCCCAAGCGGACGGCCGCGATGACGATGCAAACCGTCATGTTCATCGCGCAGTCGAGCGGCGCCACCGACGACACCACGGTCCAGCCGATCACCTCTGACGAGGTCTGGCAGTTCTGCGCCAAGGGATTTTCCGCTTCCGAAAAGTGAGAATGCTGTTCTCCTGCTGAAGAATTCTGCTTACAATCGGTAAATGGCCGATATGTGGAGTGACCTTCTCAGCTGTCTCGAAGTACGGCAGTTGACCCCTGACAACAGTTCCGATACCCCGCAACCGGGCCCCGGGACGACTGCCGCGGTATTCGAGGGGCAGAACCAGAATCTCGAATATCACCGCCTTTTCGGCGGTCAGCTCCTCGGCCAGTTCATCGCGGCCGCACTGGCGACGTCGCCGGGCAAGACGATCAAATCGATCCACTCCGTCTTCAGCAAAGAGGGCCAGGCGGACGAGCCCGTCACCTACGACGTGGTGCGCCAGCAAGAGGGACGCACGTTCGCCAGCCTCCTGATCACCGCACATCAGTCGCGCGGCGTGATTGCGTCGGCCGCCGTGTCGATGCACGTGTCAGAAGACGGCCCGGAGCTCCAGGAGATCGGTGCACCCTCACCCCTGCTGTCCGCGGACCACGACGTCGACTTCAACCTCATCCCGTGGGAGACCCGGACCGCAGGTGACCTGAACTCCACCGGTGTCTCGGCGCCCGAGTTCGAGTTCTGGATGCGTACCCCCGCCGTGGACCCGGCGCTCGCACCCGCACTGGCCGCGTACGCCACCGACCTGACACTGATCGGCACCGCGCTGCTCCCCCTGGAGGGCTACAGCCAGATCGGCAACGGCACCGCGTTCCATTCCGCGGTCACCTCGCACACCATCTGGTTCCACCGGCCGTTCCGCACCGACGAGTGGCTGTTGCTGCGTCAGCACAGCCCGCTGGTCGCACATTCCCGTACGTTCGGTCGCGGTGACATCCTCACCGAAAGCGGAGCGCTCGTTGCCTCGTTTGCGCAAGAAGCCATGGTCCGCATCAAGTCCTGACCACTTCCGTTCGAAACACCTGGATTCACAACAGATCTGAGGGCACACATGGCGATCAATGCTGCACCGAACCGCGTTGTCCAGTGGGCAACCGGCAACATCGGCACCAAAGCACTACGAGGGATCATCGAACACCCGGCACTGTCCTTGGCCGGTGTCCATGTTCACAGCGACGACAAGGTCGGCCGGGACGCAGGTGAACTCGCAGGTCTGGACCCGACCGGGGTCACCGCGACCAATGACATCACCGACGTGATCGCGCTTGCACCGGACTGCGTGCTGTACATGCCGGCTGCACTCGACGCCGACGAGGTGTGCAAGCTACTTGCCGCAGGTATCAACATCGTCACCACCCGTGGCGAGTTCCACCATCCGGCGACCATGGATCCGCAACTGCGGGCAGCGGTGGAGGAAGCCTGCCGCGCAGGCAACGCCTCCATCCACAGCACGGGTAGCAGTCCCGGATTCAGCACCGAGGCCATACCCCTGGCGGTGACGTCCATCCAGCGGCGTCTCGACAAACTCACCATCGACGAATACGCCGATCTGACGTCACGCAATTCGCCGGAGATGCTCTTCGGGATCATGGGCTTTGGACAAGAACCCGCTGAGTTCAACGACGCTCGACTCGAACACGCACGGACCAGCTTCGGGCCCTCGATGCGACAGACCGCCGAGGCGCTGGGTCTGACCCTCGACTCGATCGAGGCGGGCGGCGAAATCGGCTTGGCCACCAAGGACATCGAGATCGCTGCCGGCACGATCAAAAAGGGAACCGTGGCGGCTCAACGGATCAGCGCGGTCGGCCTGCGCGATGGTGAGCCCCTCATCGTGTTCCGGGCCAACTGGTACTGCTCGGTCGACTTCGACCAGGACTGGGATCTGTTGGCCACCGGCTGGCGGATAACCGTCGAGGGCGACGCACCGCTCGTGATGGACATCAAGTTCACCGTCGGGTCCGAAGACATGGCCGCAACCACTCCGGGATACACCGCCAACCGGGCGGTCAATGCGGTCCCCTACGTCTGCGCGGCCCCCGCCGGTATCCGTACCACCGCCGATCTACCCCAGATCATTGCGAGATTGGGCTGACCCCTGCGGGCGCGGCGATCAATTGTTCGGCCGCGCCGTAGGGGTCGGTTCGGCCCGCGGCCACCGCTTCGGCCAGCGGTCCCAGATCCGGATGCATCTGCAGCAGCGTTTGGGCCAGTGACAGGATCTGCACCCGGGCCCGTGCGGACTTCCGGTCGGCGTTGTCATCACGGTGATGTGCGTCGATGACGTCCACCAGCTCATCGATCCCCTCGCCACGCACGGCGATGAGTTTGAGGATCGGGACACCGGATTCGGCCCGCAGGTCACGGACGGTCTGGTCGGCACCGTCGCGGTCTGCCTTGTTCACCACCAGCACGTCGGCGACTTCCAACAGACCTGCCTTGGCAGCCTGAATGGCATCTCCGGCACCGGGATTGAGAACCACGACGGTCGGGTCGGCGATGGCTGCCACCTCGACCTCGGACTGTCCGACCCCAACCGTCTCGAGGACGATCAGGTCGTAGGAGATCGCACCCAGGAGCCTGATCGCCGCCGGGACGGCAGCCGACAATCCGCCCAGATGGCCACGGGTGGCCATGGAACGGATCAGGACGCCGGTGTCGTTGATGTGCGCGGCCATCCGGATGCGATCGCCGAGCAGCGCACCACCGGAATACGGCGACGACGGGTCGACCGCGAGCACCGCAACCTTCAGACCACGCTGCCGATAGGCGGTCACCAGGGCTGCCACGGTGGTCGACTTCCCGGCGCCGGGTGGGCCCGTCAGACCGACAACACGCGGCTTTGCCGACCCGATCACCGCCAGTACCTCATCGCGGCGCGGACCCTCGACCAGAGTGAGCAACTTGCCGGTCGCCCGCTCCGATCCGGCCCGCGCCGCAACGATCAGTTCATCAATTGTCATGCGTGACAGTGACTGTGAGCCCTCGAGCTCACGCGTGGACCTCGACCACAACAGCAGATCCCATACCGCCACCGGCACACATGGCCGCCACACCGATTCCGCCACCGCGGCGACGCAGGTCGTGGATGAGGGTGGTCAGCATGCGGGCACCACTGGCGGCCACGGGGTGACCCAGCGAGCAACCACTGCCGCTGGTGTTGACCAGGTCGGGGTTGAGGTCGAGCAACTTGATGGTCGCGACACACATCGCCGCAAACGCCTCGTTGATCTCGAACAGATCGACGTCTCCGACCTTCAGTCCTGCTCGCGCAAGCGCTTTGGGGATCGCCTGGACGGGGGCCAGACCGGTGAACGCCGGATCGATACCCACCGAGGCCCAGGAACGGACCGTCGCCAACGCCGGCAATCCGAGGTCGCTGCTGGCGACCGTCAGGAGCGCAGCCGCGTCGTTGGCACCACTGGAGTTGCCCGCCGTGATCGAAAATCCCTCGATCTCGGGGTGCAGAACTTTCAGGGAGGCCAGCTTTTCCAGGCTGGTGGCGCGGCGCGGGTGCTCATCGACCGAGAAGAGTCCGTGGACCGTCTTGATCGGCACGACCTCGTCATCGAAACGGCCCTCGTCGATCGCGGCGATGGCATTCATGTGTGAACGGTATGCCCAGGCATCCATCTCTTCGCGGGTGACGCCGGCCTTCTGCGCAGCGTTCCAGCCGACGGTGATCGACATATCGCGGTTCGGGGCGTCGGGACGGTCGGGGTGGGTCGGCGACATCCACGGTTCGATCCAGTCCTCCCCCACCCGGAACTTCGATTTCGGTGAGGTCGAGGCGGAGTTCACGCCACCGGCCAGGATCAGCTGATCCATACCGGACTTGATGCTTCCGGCTGCGGTGGTCACGGCCGACAGGCTGGCCGCGCAGTGCCGGTTGACCGCCAGGCCGGGAACCTCGGTCAGGCCGGCGGTGATCGCTGCGTGGCGGGCGATGACGCCACCGCCGTAGAGCCCCTCGGCCAGGACCACATCGTCGATCAGTTCCGGGTCCAGGGTGCTGACCGCAGCGTTGACCACGTGGTCGGCGAGATCGTAGGCGTCGGTATCGCGCAGACTTCCCTTGACAGCGGTGCCGATCGGGGTGCGCAACGCCGATACGATGACGGCTTCAGGCATTGTTGTTCTCCAGTTCTGCCACAAGGTTGCGGCGCAATAACTTTCCGGTCTCGGTACGTGGGAGCTCACTCTGGAACACGATCACGTCCGGGGTCTTGGACGAGCGGAGACGATCCCGGACGAACTGCCTGATCTCGTCGGCGTCACCGGTGCCGACGACAACGGCAACGAGGCGCTGCCCCCATTCGGGATCGGGCACACCGATGACTGCGGCCTCGCTGATGCCGGGATGATCGTGCAGGACGTCCTCGATCTCGGCGGGGGCGATGTTCTCACCGCCCCGGATGATCGTGTCGTCCGAGCGTCCCTCGATGAACAGGTAGCCACCCGAATCGAGATGGCCGAGGTCGCGGGTGGCGAACCAGCCCTCGTCGTCGAGCACACTCTTGCCGCCGTACTCACCCGAGATCTGTTCACCGCGAACGAACACCAACCCGGTCTGACCGTCAGGTGTCGGGTTCCCCTCTTCGTCGCGGATCGCGATCTCGATTCCCGGCAATGGCTGCCCGACGGAGCCCAGACGATCCCGTACCTCGGGATCTGTTGAGGCGAAAGCGATTCGGTGGTCGTCCGGTCCGAGGACCGCGATCGACGAGGCGGTCTCGGTCAAGCCGTAGGCGTTGACGAAGTTGGTGTCCGGGAACAGCGCGAGCGCACGCTCGATCACCGGACGGGGCGTACGCGCACCCCCGTAGGCCAGGCTCTTCAGGAACGGTTGGCCCGCATCCGCCTCGGTGGTCGCATCGACGATGCGGGCCAGCATGGTGGGCACGACCATTGCGTGGGTGACCTTTTCGCGCCGCACCGTCTCGATCCACGCCCGCGGCTCGAAGGCGTCGATGTACACGATCCGCCGACCGCTGTAGAGATTCGACAGCAGATTGGTCAGACCCGCGATGTGGTACGGCGGCACCGCGACCACAGTCGCATCTTCCGGTGAGGCAGAGGAGAATTCGATCGTGTTGAGCACGTAGGCCAACAGGTGCCGGTGGCGCAGGATCGCCGCCTTCGGCGCGGCGGTGGTTCCACTGGTGTAGATGATCACCGCGACGGCATCTCCGTCGTAGTGCGCAGCAGGCCGGTCGGCATCGTCCATGGGGACGCTGCTCTCGAGGGAGTCGATCCAGGAATCGAGGTCGTCCTGGTCGAGCACCAGCGCACCCGGGTGTCGCTCGTGGAGAGCGGTCAACTGCGCCTGTCCGAGCCGGTAGTTGAGCGGCACGAACGGAACACCGGCCATCGCGGCGCCGAACAGGGCAACCGGATACGCCAAGTGGTTGATCCCGGAGTACAGAACCGCCGGGTACTCGGTGAATCTCGTCGCCGCCCGGCGTGCGAGGTCCAACATCTGTCCGGCGGTGCTGGTTCGGCCACCGGCTGTCACGACGGCTCGATCGTCCGCCGACGCTGCCATTTCCAAGATCATCGTGATATTCATGAGAACATGATTCTCTCAGACTGAGATCGTCAATTGCAAGAAGGGAAACCCCATGGAAATCAGTGGCAGTTCCGCCATCGTCGTCGGAGGCACCGGTGGACTCGGTGAGGCGACCGTGCGTCGTCTGCACGCCGCAGGCGCAAAGGTTGTGGTGGCCGACGTGGCCGACGACAAGGGCAAAGCACTCGAGAGCGAGCTCGGTGTCCGCTACGTACGCACCGACGCCAGCGATGAGGCCTCGGTCAATGCGGCCATCGCCGAAGCCGAGGCCCTGGGCCCGCTGCGCGTCTCCGTGGACTGCCACGGTGGTCCCGCCGGCGGCGGCCGACTGGTCGGCAAAGACGGCAGCCCGATGGAGCTCGAGGCCTTCACCAAGACGATCAGCTCGTACCTGACCTGGACCTTCAACGTGACCCGCCTCGCCGCGGCCGCGATCGCCCGGCAGGAGCCGCTCGACGAGGGCACCCGTGGCGTCATCATCAACACCGCCTCGATCGCCGGTTATGAGGGTCAGATCGGCCAGCTCCCCTACGCAGCCGCCAAGGGTGGCGTGATCGGCATGACGCTGGTCGCCGCGCGCGACCTCTCGCCCCTCGGCATCCGCGTGATGGCCATCGCCCCCGGCACCATCAACACCCCCGCGTACGGCAAGGCCGCCGACCAGCTGGAGGCCTACTGGGGCCCGCAGGTTCCCCACCCCAAGCGCATGGGCCGTTCCACCGAGTACGCCGCACTCGTCGCCGCGATCGTCGAGAACGACTATCTCAACGGTGACGTCATCCGCCTCGACGGCGCACTGCGGTTCCCGCCGAAGTGACCGACGGAAGGCCGCTTGACGGAAAGGTCGCATTCGTCGCCGGCGCCAGCCGGGGCATCGGTGCGGCCATCGCGGTGGCGCTCGCGGATGCGGGCGCCTCCGTGGCCGTCGCGGCGCGATCTGAGGCAGAGGGTCGGGTCCCGGGCACCATCCACTCCGTCGCCGAGCGGATCACCGCCGCGGGTGGCCGGGCGATCCCGGTGCCCTGTGATGTCACCTCCGAGGCATCGATCGGAACAGCGGTCGAGAAGACCGTCGCCGAGTTCGGTGGCATCGACATCCTGGTCGCCAACGCGGGCGTACTCTGGCTCGGCCCGATCGAGAAGACACCGCTCAAACGGTGGCAGTTGTGTCTCGACGTCAACCTGACGGGTGTCTTCCTGATGACCCAGGCCGTCATCCCGCACCTGCGGGCGCGGGGCGGTGGATCACTGATCGCCGTCACGACGACCGGTGTCGACATGATCGATCGCGGCTCGAACGCGTATTGGGTGTCGAAGGCCGCGGTGGAACGGCTCTACCTCGGGCTCGCGTCCGACCTGAAGACCGACAACATCGCGGTCAACTGCCTGAGCCCGTCGCGGGTGGTGCTCACCGAAGGGTGGGCCGCCGCCGGTGGCGGACAGAAGATCCCACCGGAGGCGATCGAGCCCCCGGAGACCATGGGTCAGGCGGCACTGCTGCTCGCGCAGCAGGATTCGACCGGGATCACCGGGACGATCCAGCGCTCGGAAACGCTGATCCCCCGGTCCTGACACACAGAAATTCGCGCCACTTGCCGCGATTCGCGCCTGTTGCAACGGGCGCGAATAACGGTAAGTGGCGCGAATTTTGCTTGCTACTCGGGGATGTCGGACGGGATCCAGCTCGGGGCGCGCTTCTCCATGAAGGCGCGCATACCTTCTCGGGGTTCCGGTGACGTTTCCAGCGCCCCGAACATCGTCTGGTAGTCGATGAGGCCGTAACGCTCGTTGAGCATGCGCTTGACCTGAGCCCGCGCCTCGGGAGCGGTCTGCAGGATCTCCCGCGCCGCGGTCAACGCCGCCGCCCGGAGGTCTTCGTGTGGCACGACCCGCGAGATCACGCCGAGGCGCAGGGCTTCCGCCGCGTCGAACTTGCGGGCGGAGAGGATGAGATCGCGCGCTGCCGCCAGGCCCACATGCGCGGGAAGTGCTGCGGCGTAAGTGGCATCGGGGATGCCGCGCAACAACTCGGGCACCCGGAACGTCGCCCGCTCGCTGGCCACCGCGATGTCGGACATCATGGCCACCAGCAGTCCGCCGGCCTGGCAGATGCCGTTGACCGCGGAGATGACCGGCGCGCGGCTGTCCCGAATAGTCAAGAACGGCAGCACATCATGGCCGATGCCGTCGGGAAGGTTGTCGCCCGGTTCGGCCCGGCCGCCGAGATCACCACCGGGCGCGAACACATCACCGGTACCGGTGATGATGAGTGCAGCCAGGTCGGGATCCGAATTGACCAGACGTACAGCTCGTTTCAATCCGTAGTACATCGCAGGGGTGAACGCGTTGCGCGCCGCCGGACGGTCGATCGTGCACCACCCGATCGGTCCCTCGCGTTTGAATTTCAGGCCACCGGCTCCCAGATCATCAGTCATGGGTGCAGACTATCCGATTTAACACAATTGAGAATTCGATTGTGCGACATTGGGAATCATCCTCGCATAGCCTGTCAGCATGAAATTCTGGTGCGGCACTGCATTCATGAACACAATCGAAATGCCGTCGGTGGCAAAGATGATGGACGAGGCCGGATATCACGGCATGCTCGTCTCCGACCATCTGGTCTATCCACGGAACCCCAAGACCCCATATCCGGCCACGCCGGACGGCAAACCGTTCTGGCACCCGGAAACAGAATGGCCCGACCCCTGGGTCCTCACCGGCGCAATGGCTGCGGTGACCACCAATCTCCACTTCGGCAACAACGTCTACATCGCACCCGCGCGTCCCATCATCGATGTGGCCAAAGTTGTCGGGACCGCTGCCGCGATCGCCGGCGGCCGCGTCTCGATCGGCCTCTCCGCCGGCTGGAATCGTGAGGAGTTCGAGCTCCTCGGACAGGATTTCGACAATCGCGGGCCGCGCCTGAACGAGATGATCGAAGCATTGCGCGTGCTGTGGAAAGGCGGCTGGGTCTCCTGGAAAGGTGAGTACTACGACATCCCGGAGATGATGATCGAGCCCCATCCCCCGGAGCCCGTCCCCATCCTGTGCGGTGGTGAGTCCGGCCCGGCCCTACGTCGCGCCGCGCGGCACTGTGACGGGTGGGTGGGCACCGCGTACACACTCGAAGATGCCAAGCCGTGGATCGAACGCATCAACGGTTTGCGTCGTGAGTACGGTCGCGAGAACGAACCCTTCGAGATCATCATCGGGTTGCGCGAGGAGCCATCACTCGACATCTACAAACAGGCCGAAGATCTGGGGATCGGCGCAATCATGGTGAACCCCTGGGCCAATTGGGAGCGTACGCATTCGGGTGACCACGACGATCTGCGCGCACCTGCCGAGCAGTACCGCGCCCCGTTGGAAGCGTTCGCCGAGAAGTACGTCTCCAAACTCGCCTGATAACGCCGTCCCCAAACGAGCCACCTATACGAAGACGAGCCACAAATTTGTGGCTCGTCTTCGTATTTCCGGCTCGTTTGGGGTTGGGGCTAGCTCTTCTTGGCGGTCAGTCGGGCGATGTTCGCCTGGAAATCGTCGGTGGTGAACGACTGATGCTCGGCGCTCATCGCGAAGTCGAGGGTCGCCAGCACTGCCCGCTCGAGGTGCAGGTTGAGTAGCCGCTTGGTGGCTTCCACGGCCTGCTGCGGTTGCTCGGAGATCCGCTTCGCGCAGGCCAGGGCCTCGGTGAGCGGGTCGGCGACAACATGATTCGCCAATCCCATCTCACGGGCCCGTTCCGCGGTGATGCGGGCACCGGTGATCGCGTATTCCTTGGCCAGCAGAAGACTGGTGTGGAGCGGCCAGGTGACCGGTCCACCGTCGGCGGCAACCAGCCCGACCTGCACGTGCGGGTCCGCCAGGTATGCGTTCTCGCCGATGTAGACCATGTCGCTGAGCGAGACGAGGCTACAGCCCAGTCCGACCGCGGGACCGTTGACCGCCGAGACCACCGGCACCCGGCAGCGAGCCATGCCGAGCACGATCTCCCGTCCGTCGGCGATGGTCTGTGCACGCAGTTCGTCGTCCTTGGCCAGCTCGGCGAGATATGCGAAATCGCCGCCGGCGGAGAAAGCCTTGCCGGCTCCGGTCAGGACCGCGGCGCGGGCTCCGCGGTCGGCGCTCAGCTGCGGCCACAACCGCGCAAGGCCCACGTGCAGCTCATGATTCACGGCATTGAGCGCGTCCGGCCGGTTCAGCGTGATGATGCGCAGGGACCCGTCGGCCTGGACGTCGATCTCGTCGGGCATGTCATACATGGTCAAACTCCCAATCCTAGGATTCGCGATGCGATGATGTTCTTCTGAATCTGTGACGTTCCACCCATGACGCTCTGCGCCCGGCTGTAGAGGTAGGCACCGAGCAGTTCCGGGTCCGAGGTCCCGACCACGTCGAGGGCAGCGTGGCCCACGGCCTGTTCGACCCACGTCATCAGCAACTTGTCGAGCGAGCCTTCAGAGCTGTGCTGGACGCCGTCGAGCTGTTCCGAGAGCCGGCGCCGCACGTGTAGGCGAAGCATCTCGGTTTCGATTGCCGCCCAGACGAGGTCGGCCGACGGCTTGCCTTCGGACTTCTTCGCGATCTGGTTGACCGTCTTGCTGTATCGGGCGGCGAAGCCCAGCGTCGACGGCTCCCGCTCGTGCCCGACCACGGTCATCGCCAGCTTCCAGCCGTCTCCGGGTGCGCCGACCATGTTCTCCGCCGGAACGCGGGCACCGTCGAAGAGGACCTGCCCGAACTCGGTGGTGACACCGCTGATCATCTTCAGCGGTCGCTGTTCGATGCCCGGCTGGTTCATCGGCACGATGAAACCCGAGATGCCCTTGTGCCGTGGCACATTCTTGTCGGTCCGGGCCAGGAGCAGGCACCAATCAGCGTTGTCGGAGTAGCTGGTCCAGATCTTGTGACCGTGGATGACGTACTCGTCGCCGTCGAGGGTGGCCGTGGTGGTGAGCGACGCGAGGTCCGATCCGGCACCGGGCTCCGAGAAGCCCTGGCACCAGCGCTGCGTGCCGTTGATCATGCCGGGTACAAAGCGCTTTCGGATCTCTTCGCTGCCGTGGTGGCCCAGGCCGAAGACCAGGTAGCCCAGGCTCGGCCGGGCGGGGAACGCGGCGCGCGCCAGTTCTTCGTCGAGGATGACGTCGTAGACAGCGGGCAACCCCTGTCCGCCATACTCTTCCGGCCAGCTCAGCCCGAAGAACCCGGCCTCGTACAGAGCCCGGTGCCATTCGCCCATGCGCGAGAAGTACTCGTCACCGGAGGTCGCGAACGTACCCTTGCGCTCCTCCAGCCAGGCCCGCAGCCGCTGCCGGAACGCGGCTTCTTCTGTGGTGTCACGAAAGTCCAATTTGGATCTCCTCCAGGCTCACTGGGAACAATTCGGTGGATGTCAGGGCCCGGCGCAGATAGAGGTGCACCACGCACTCCCAGGTATTGCCGATGCCACCATGTACCTGTATCGAGGTCTCACAGACCGTCCGCGCCGTGCGCGCACAGTAGAGCTTCGCGATGCGCGCAGCCTGTAGCGCTTCGTCGGTCGGCAGTTCATCGACGGCCCAGGCCGCATGCCGCAGCACACTGATCGAGCCCTCGATCAATGCCAGACCTTCGGCCAGCAGGTGCGCAACCGCCTGGTACGAACCGATTGTCGCGCCATACTGCTCGCGCAGTTTGGCGTAGTCGACAGCGGTGGCGTGTGCTCCACGTGCCGTACCGACCAGGTCCGCGGTCGTGGCGACCAGGGCCAGCGCCAGGTTGCGCTCGGCCTGCTCCGATGTCAGGTCGCCGACCGCAGCCGGTTCACCTGCGACGTCAGCGCGGAGCCTGGTCAGGTCCACTGCCTCATGCGACGGTCCCAGATCGATTGTGCTGACCTGGTTCCCGCGCAGGACCGTCCCGCGGTCGAAGCCACGTGCATCGATCGCCTCATCACCGACAACAGCGGTGAACCGATGAGGTCCCTCCACCAGGTGACGCAGCACGTCGTCGGCGAGGACGGGACCCAGGAACGGGACGTCGACCAGACCGCGACCGAACTCCTCGGCGACGATTGCAACCTCTACCGCCGAGGCGCCGTCGGAGCGCAGATCACGCCACCCGGTACTGTCGACCACTTTCTCCAGCCGCGCGATGCGGCTCGCGTCATCGAGATCGGAGACCGCGGACGGTCCCAGATCATCGGCCAATTTTGAAGCGGCATCGCGCAATTGCCGCTGCTCACTCGTCAGACGAACGTCCATAGCGCTCCTTCAGCACTCTGCGCAGCACCTTGCCGGATGGCAGGCGCGGGATATCAGATACGAATACGACCTCGCGGGGTCGCTTGTAGGTCGCCAGCCGCTGACCGATCAGATCGATGAGTTCGCCGGCCAACTCGGAGAGTTCATCGGTGCCGACGGATTCATGGACGGCCACCGCCGCGACGATCGCCTCGCCGGTGACCGCATCGGGGACTCCGAAAACGGCACAATCCGCGACCGCCGGATGACCGTGCAGTACCGCCTCGACCTCGGCGGGAGCCACCTGGAAACCCTTGACCTTGATCATTTCTCTCGATCGATCGGTCAACCGCGTCCAGCCGTCGGCGTCGATTGTGCCGATGTCGCCGGTTCGATACCAGCCGTCGCAGAACGCCTCGGCGTTGGCATCGTCAGGAAGATATCCGGCCATCACCGATTCGGATCGAGCCTGGATCTCCCCGACCTCACCGGGACCGAGGATCTTTCCCGTCTCGATCGACATCACCCGGAGCGTGACACCGGCCGGCGCCCGGCCGACGCTGTCCAGGCGCGCACCGTCGATCGGATTGCAGGTGATGACCGGAAGTTCACTGGCCCCGTAGGCCGGGACCCACGGCACACCGGTTCGGTCCGTGACCTCCTGCGCGACGCTGGGGGTCACCGGGGTCGCGCCCCACATGATGTAGCGGAGCGACGACAGATCGTACTTCTCGAGATCCGGATTCGAGGCGAGCGCCAAGGCGATCGGCGCGACCGCCATCTCGATGGTGATCCGATCGCTCTCGATGTGACGCAGCATCAGACCCAGGTCGAAGCGGCGATGCAAGCGCACCCAGGCGCCGGTGTCGAGGGCGGTGATGACGTTGAGGATGCCCAGGATGTGTGAGGGCGGGGTGAGTATCTGTAGGCGGTCCGTCGCGGTCAGCTCCAGCGAATCCCGCCAGTGCCGGACAGCGGCGCCGAAGGACGCGTGCGTGTGGCGGACGGCTTTGGGCATCCCGGTGGTCCCCGAACTGAACACCAGCACGGCGTCGGTGTCGGGATCCACCTCCGGCCGGACGCCCTCGCCGGAACCGGCTTCGGCGGGTTCGATCGGCTCATCGAGGTCCAGCATCGACATCAGGCCTGCCAGAACCGGGTTGTCACCGACCGCATGCGAGGCCCTGGTGATCGCCAGCGCATGCTCGACCTCGGCACGCTTGTAGGCCGGGCTGATCAGCACGACAGCGGCTCCGACCTGCCAGATCGCCCGCACCGCAACCACGAACTCGGGGCGGTTAGAGGACAGGAGCGCAACACGCTGTCCAGGCTCCACACCGCGGTCGACGAGGGTGGCGGCCAGCCCAGCCGTCATCGCATCGAGCTGCGGCAGCGTGTAGCTGCGCCCCTCGAATGCAAGGGCGACGGCCCCGTCCATGTCCACGTCCTAACCGAGGATCGACCGGCAGGCATACGCCGGTCCACCTTCTTCGAATCAACTTGAGAGGATCCTAGCTCACTGGCGAGAATACTATTCTCATCTAGTAGAATCTACGTATCAATCTGGGTACGCTCGACACAACACGAAGGAGGTGGCTCATGGCGAGGCCCCCGTTATTCCAGCGCGCAACCGTGACGAGGATCGTCAAGGAGACCGCTGACGCCCGCACATACGTACTCGCACCACACGAGGCGCCGATCACGTACCGGGCCGGTCAGTTCATCACCTTCAAGATGCACCTCGATGGTGAAGAGGTGTTCCGTTCGTACTCGATGTCCAGCGCCCCCGAGACCGATTCCGAGCTGATGACCACGATCAAGCGGGTCCCCGGTGGCAGGGTCTCGAATTGGATGCACGACAACATCAGCGAAGGCGACGAGGTCGAGATCACCAGGGCCGCAGGTCTGTTCTGCCTGAGTGACACGACCGCTCCCCTACTCGGATTCGCCGGCGGTAGCGGCATCACGCCGATCCTGTCGCTGACCAAGAGCGCCCTGGCGACCACCAACCGCCGTGTTCGACTCCTCTGCGCCGACCGGGATCCCGAATCGGCGATCTTCCACGCCGCCATCGACGAACTGGTTGCCCAGTACCCCGACCGCCTGTCCGTGGTGCGCAGTTTCGATGTCGAACACGGATTTCTCGACGCTGCAAAGGTTCTCGAGTTCGTCGGCGAGGACACCGACGCGGACAGCTACCTGTGCGGCCCCGACCCCTTCATGGCGGTCGTCAAATCCGCACTGCCCGGGCCCGGCCGGATCATCGCCGAAGAATTCGGCGCGGCGGCCCAGACCGTCCCCGAAGCCGAGCCCGAAGTCGAAATGGCGACCGCCCCCGTCGAGCTCGGCACCGCGTTCATCCAGCTCGGCCGCAAGAAGGTCGAGATCGCCCGCAAGGCCGGCGAGACCATCCTCGAAAGTGCCCGCCGCGCCGGCCTTTCCCCGCCGTTCTCATGCGAGTCCGGGAACTGCGCCACCTGCATCGGCGAGGTCCTCGAAGGCAGCGCGACCATGCGCGCCAACAACGCACTCGACGACGACGAGGTCGCCGACGGATTTGTACTGACATGTCAGGCCGTGCCGGATACACCGACGATCAAAGTGCGGTACGAGGACTAGGCCTCCCCCTCCCGATGCCGGTAGGGCTGACGCACTCTGCGTCAGCCCTACCGGCATTGCCTTTTTCGCGGCCACAGGCACTGAGAATGGTTGGTACAAGCAAGTTTTCGCCACGCAGAGCCTTCAAGCCCACACGGTGACAGCACGGCCGGCAGCGGGTTTCGGCGCCGGGCCGGGCGGGCGCCACCTCCACTGATCGTCAAGTGCATTTCAGCACAGCAAATGTACGGCCATACCTTGCCCTCACTGTCCGACTTCCGCTAGGGTTTGGATCACAGTCGCTGGTTGATGCGGCACACCTCACAGCGCGAGCTGACGGCGAGTACGTATCGCCGGCCGCGGGCACAGCCCGTTCCGCGGCAGTCGCGAAACCCGACCATGGCATCTCGACTCGGCCTCCGCCCTGTGCTGGACGAAAGTTGACACTCATGCTCCAAACGATCGCCACGCGTCTTGCACGCAGCATCGCGGTGGTATTGCTGGTGACCATCGCGGTCGTGGGCCTGCTGAGCCTCGCGCCCGGCTCGGCATCCCAGGTCATCCTCGGCGAGAACGCGACACCGGAAGCCGTGGCCGAGCTCGATGCGGAGCTCGGACTCGACCAACCCGTGTGGTCGCAATATCTAGACTGGCTCAAGAATGCGCTGCAGGGCGACCTCGGAACCTCGCCGCTGACAAACCAATCCGTCTCGGAGGCGATCTTCGAGCGCCTTCCGGTCACGCTCGAACTCGCTGTACTGGGCCTGGTGTTGGCACTGTTCGTCGCCGTCATCATGGGCGTGCTGTCGGCCGCCCGTCCCGGTTCGGCCCTCGATCGTGGGATCAACGCACTGTCCGCGGTGTTCCTGTCGGTGCCGGCATTCATCGCCGGGCCGATCCTGATCTACTTCTTCGCCATCCAGCTCCAGATCTTCCCCGTGCTGGGATGGTCCGACATCAGCGACGGTCTCGGCGAAAACCTCCGCAGCGCAATACTTCCGGCCATCGCAATCGCCCTGACCGAGATCGCCTCCTTCCACCGCCTACTGCGCACCGACCTCATCTCCACACTCGGTGAGGATTACATCGCCGCCGCGCGAGCGAAGGGGATGAGCCGCACCTACGTGATGTTCCGCCACGCGTTTCGGCCGTCGTCCTTCTCCCTGATCACCCTGGCCGGCATGAATCTCGGTCGGCTCATCGGCGGGACCGTGATCGTCGAAACACTGTTCGGCCTACCGGGACTCGGCCAGCTCATCGCCACCTCGATCACCACCCGAGATCTGATCATGGTCCAGGGCATCGTGGTGTTCATCGCCGTGGTCTATGTCGCCGTCAACACCCTCGTCGATCTGAGCTATGGACTGATCGATCCCCGGGTCAGAAAGGTTGCTGTAGCAGCATGACCAACATCGTTGCCAAACAGAGCGTTCCGCCCACCGCCGATGTTCCCGGTACGGAAATCGCCCTTGCCGTCCCCGTGGTCCGATCACATCGCTCGGTGCTCGTGTACCTCTCGGTGTTCTGGCTCTGCGCCCTCATCCTCGCCGCCCTGTTCGCCGGACTGTTGCCCATCGCCTCCTACGAGACCCCCGTGGGCGCACCACGACTCGGCCCTTCTTGGGGATCGCTCGACCTCCTCCTCGGGACCGACAACTACGGGCGATCCGAACTCTCGCGCATCATCTACGGTGCGCGGGTCTCCCTGGTGGTCGGCACCGTGGCCGGGATCATCGGATTCGCGATCGGCACCCTGACCGGACTCATCGGCGGGTATTTCGGACGCCACCTGGACAACGGCATTTCCCTGCTCACCGACGCAATGCTCGCGTTCCCGCCGCTGATCCTGCTCCTGGCGCTCGCATCGATCTTCAAGCCGAGTACCCAAACATTGCTCCTGGGCCTGTCACTGGTGGTGATCCCGGCCTTCATCCGGTTGTCCCGGGCCAACACGATGGCCTGGTCGTCACGCGAATTCGTCCGTGCCGCACGCAATATGGGGGCCGGCCATTCCCGGATCCTGTTCAAGGAGATCCTGCCCAACGTCATCGCGCCGTTGGCCTCCTACCTCCCGATCGTGATGGCAGCGCTCATCGTCGCCGAGGGCTCTCTGAGCTTTCTCGGTCTCGGCATCCCGCCGCCCACGCCCAGTTGGGGCGGCATGATCAGTGAGGGCAAGGACGCATTGTCCACCTCACCGCATCTGGTCTTCGTACCGTCGCTGGCGATCTTCTTCACCGTCTTCGCACTCAATCAACTCGGTGATCACCTACGCCAGAGGTTCGACAAGACGCTTCAGCACTGATCACTCGGCACCCGTCCACAGCCTCACCTTCACTGCCAATGCATCATCACGAGAGGTCACACATGTCCCCGAGCAGACGTTTACCCAGGCTCCTGGCCGCCCTGCTGTCCGTGTTCGTCTTCGCCTTCGTCGCCGCCTGCGGTGGCGGAAGCACCACCGGAGGTACCGGTGGCGCTTCGCAGGACGAGGGCGATCCGGTGGCCGGTGGCACTGCCGTCATCCTGCAGGCGGGCGAACCGCGATCACTTGATCCGGCCGCACTGTCGAACACCTACTCGCATCAGCCCGCCCTGGGCAACGCCATCTACGGGACATTGATGACCAACAACGTCGACACCTATGCGCCCGAGTACAAGATGGCAACCGACTTCTCGACCACAGACGGCGGCACCACCTTCACCCTGATCCTGCGACCGGGCCTGTCGTTCACCGACGGAACCCCGCTGGATGCCGAGGCGGTCAAGTTCAACTGGGATCGGCTGAAGGATCCGGCCCTGGCCTCGACGACCATCCGCCAGGCGATGCAGATCGCCGGTACCGAGGTCGTGGACCCGACAACGCTCAAGGTCACTCTCGCCGCCCCGAATCCGCACTTTGCCCAGTCCGTTCTCTCGGGTGCGCTGAACTGGATCGCGTCACCGACCGCTATCGCCAAGGGCCCGCAGGCCTTCGACGCCGCACCGGTTGGCGCCGGCCCATTCACCGTCGTCAACTGGACCCGGCAGGACTCGGTTGAACTCGTCAAGAACCCCGGCTACTGGGATGCACCGAAGCCCTACCTCGACAAGCTGACGATTCGGACGGTGGCCGACTCGAACCAACGTCTCAACGCCATCATGACGAACGCCGCCAATCTTTCTTCCGAGAACAACCTGGCCAACCTCAACAAAGCTGACCAGGCCGGTTTCAAAACCGAAACCGTGCCGACCGGTGGTGGGCAGTACATGGGCATGAACGAACGTCGCGCGCCCTTCAACGACATCCGGGCACGACGCGCCGTGGCGCTGGCAACAGATGTGGTCGCACTGAACACCGTTGTCTACAACGGCGAGAACGAGATCCCGGAAACCCTGTTCCCGGAGGGATCCCCATTCTACGAGAACATCAAGCTGCAGGAGACGAACAACAAGCAAGAAGCACAGAAGCTCTTCGACGAGCTCGCAGCCGAAGGCAAGCCGGTCTCGTTCACGTTCCTGTCGTACCCCACCACCGAGAGCAAGATGGTTTCCGAAGGCCTGCAGACTCAGCTCAGCGCTTTCGACAACGTCGACATGAAGGTCGAGGTGCTCGATTTCGGCGCACTCACCGCCCGAGCCGGGCAACGCGATTTCGACATGCTCATCTCGTCGGCCGTCATCCAGGATCCTGACTACCCGCTGTGGACGGCTTTCCACTCAAAGTCGCCCGGCGGCTTCGTGGGCACGAATGATCCCCAGCTCGACGCCGCCCTCGACGCCGGCCGGCTCGCCACCACCGAGGCCGATCGCAAAGCCGCGTACAAGACCGTGCAAGAACGTCTGGCCGCAGTTGTTCCGGGCATCTGGTACACAAAGGCCGTGCCCTCGGCCATGTACGGCAAGAACGTCAACGGCGTTGAACTCTACACGCTCGGATCGCCTTTGCCCGAGAACATCTGGATGAACTGAGCCACCCGCAGCGAAAGGGCACAACCGGCATGACAACTCACCGCGATCCCCAGGGCACCACGGCAGTGTTGCCGAAGAATCGGCCACTGCTCGAGGTCAACAACCTGCGGGCCTACATCGGAACCACCCGGGGCACGGTCCGGGCGGTCGACGACGTCTCGCTGACCCTCGACACCGGTCAGGCCCTGGGGATCGTCGGTGAGTCCGGCTCGGGCAAATCCGTGATGGCCCGCGCCATCATGGGTTTGATGCCCGCGCGGTCTGCCCGCTCCGGCGAGGTGTACTTCCAGGGACGGAATCTGTTGTCCCTGAGCAAAAAAGAGACGCTCGAGACCTGGGGCAAACAGATCGCCATGGTCTTCCAGGATCCGGGCCGATCGCTCAATCCCGTTGTCCGCGTGGAGCGTCAATTGACCGAGGGTATGCGGCGACACCTGGGTATCGGCCGATCCGAGGCCCATGACCGCGCACTGAAGCTCCTACAGGAGGTCGGTGTCCCCGACCCGGAACGTCGGCTGAGCAACTATCCACACGAGATGTCCGGCGGGATGCGCCAGCGGGTCATGATCGCGATCGCCCTGTCATGCGAACCCGACCTGCTCATCGCCGACGAACCCACCACCGCGCTCGATGTGACCATCCAGCGTCAGATCCTCGACCTGCTGCGCGGTGTGCAGCGGGAACGCGACATGGCGATGATGCTCATCAGCCACGATCTCGCCGTCGTGGCCGGGCGGACCGACCGCGTATCGGTGATGTATGCCGGCCGCCTTGCCGAAGTCGGTTCCACCCGTGAAGTATTCGATGCACCACGGCACCGCTACACCCACGCCCTCCTCGGGGCGACACCAACCATCGATCATGCTCGGCACGCCCCACTGAACGTGATCTCCGGGTCGCTGCCCGACCCGACATCGCCCCCTGACGGCTGCCGGTTCGCACCGCGATGCACCCATGCTCAGGACGATTGTGTGACGCCGGGCCCTGATCTGGCATCGGTCGGCACCGACCATCACGTCGCCTGTCTGCACCCGGTCACACCCCAACCCGTGAAGACTCTCACGGCATCCGGAAGGTAAAACCCATGGCCGGCAGCGGAAACGCACACCTACGCGGCGACGACGCACTGCTCAGCGTGCAGGACCTCGTGGTCGAATACCCTACCAAATCGGGAACTGTCCAGGCGGTGTCGAAGATCAGCTTCGATGTGCTCCCCGGCGAAACCCTCGGCATAGTCGGCGAATCCGGGTGTGGCAAGTCCACCACCGGACGTGCGGTTCTGCGCCTGGACCGGGTCACCGCAGGGCGGATCAGATTCGGCACCGACTGGATCGAGAAGGCGCCCGAAAAGCAGATGCGGGAATTGCGCCGCGACATGCAGATGATCTTTCAGGATCCGATCAGTTCGCTCAATCCCCGCCGGCCGGTGAAAGACATCGTCGTCGAGGGGATGACCGTGGCCGGCGCCTCGAAGGCCGAGCGCGCCACCACCTCGGCCACCGTCCTCGAGTCGGTCGGACTGCCACCCGAGCGATACTCGGACGTCTTGCCCCGCGCCCTCTCCGGCGGTCAGGCCCAGCGCGTGGCCATCGCCCGCGCGCTGGCGCTGAACCCCCGACTGCTGATCTGCGACGAACCCGTCTCCGCACTCGATGTGTCGGTCCAGGCCCAGATCCTCAATCTCATCGAAGAACTCAAGGCCGAGTTCGATCTCACCGTCGTCTTCATCGCCCACGACCTCGGTGTCGTGCGCACGGTCAGCGACAACGTCATGGTGATGTATCTCGGCAAGGTCTGTGAGTTCGGGGATTCGGCGGAGGTATACGACAACCCCACCCATCCGTACACCAGGGCCCTGCTCGACTCGGTGCCGTTGACCGACCCCGACAAGGCTTTTGCCGGTCCCGCCCTCCAAGGCGACGTGCCCTCGCCACTCGACCCGCCGACCGGTTGCCGGTTCCGCACCCGCTGCCCCGGCGTGCAAGACCGTTGCGTCACAGAAGAACCCGAGATCCGGCAGACGCGTCCCGGCCAGTATGCCGCCTGCCACTTTCCGCTGACAGTGTTTGACAACAGCGGGCCTCCCGCCGTGGATACGACGAAGACGCCGGCATGAGTCGGGTGCACGAATAAGAAAAGGCCCCGCGAAAGCGGGGCCTTTTCTTATCTGAAAGTCGCTAACCGGCCGCAGCACCGTGCTCACCCAGGGCTGGGGGCGCACCGTACTCGGGCACAAAACCGTCGATACGAATCGGGCAACCGACCAAGCTGAATTGGCCGGCCTTGACCACCATGCCGGGATTTTCCGCCAGTGCCTCGGGCAGGGTGCGGATGGCAGCGGCCGGGACCTGCAACGGACGCAACCGCGCCTCCCAGGACTGCGCGGTGTCGGTGGCCAGCACCGCGGACACGACCGCAAGGACCTCGTCGCGGTTCGCGGCCCGCTCAGCCATTGTGGCGAACCCCTCGATACCGGCTTCCGCGGAGAACGTCCGCCAGAATCCGTCGTGGGTGATGAACAGCGCCAGGTAGCCGTCGGCAGTCGGAAACAGCTGCGCCGGAACATAGTACGAATGCGCACCATTGGGCATCCGGCGCGGCTCGGTGCCCTCGTTCAGGTACGCCGATGCCCGGTAGTTGAGCTGCGAGAGCATCACGTCGCGCAGCGACACGTCCACCTGTCCGCCCCGGCCGGAGATGATCTGCGCCAGCAGACCGAGAGCGGCGGTCAGTCCCGTCGAATTGTCGGCGGCAGAATAGCCCGGCAGGGTCGGCGGTCCGTCGGGGTCACCGGTCAGTGAAGCGACACCGGTGACCGCCTGGATGACGTAGTCGAACGCCGGGTCATCACCCTGATCGAGGCCGTATCCGGTGAGTGCGACGCAGACGATCTTGTCATTCCACTTCTGCAGCGCCTCATAGGTCAATCCGAACTTCCTGATCGCCGACGGTTTCAGGTTGACGATGAGCGCATGGGATCGACCGGCGAGTTCACCGAGCCGGGCCTGACCGGCCTCGGTGGTGAGATCGAGGCAGATGCTGCGCTTTCCGCGGTTCAGGCTCGCGAAATAGGCGTCGCTGACCTGACGGGACAGGTCTCCGGTCGCCGGTTCGATCTTGGTGACCTCGGCGCCGAGATCGGCGAGCATCATGGTCGCGTAGGGGCCGGCCAGGATGTGCCCGACCTCGAGGATGCGGATCCCCGCCAGGGGTCCAGAACTCATCGCAGATCCGCAACGAGCCCGGCGATCACGTCCCGGGTGCGGTACTTGGAAGCAATCAACTCGTCCCGGGTGTCACCGATGGGGAGCAGGCGCATGGACAGGTCGGTCACGCCGGCGTCCTCGAACTGCTTGAAGCGCTTCATGATCGCCTCTTCGTCGCCGACTGCACACAGGTCGCCGACGTCTTTCGCATTGCCCTGATCGAGCAGTCGCTGATAGTTCGGGGAGACCTCGGCCTCGGCCAGGATGCGGTTGGCCCGTTCCTTGGCCACGTCGACCTGCGACGGTGCACACAGGCAGACCGGGATGCCGGCCACGATGCGCGGGGCACCGCGTCCGGCCTTCTCGGCGGCAGCGGTGATCTTCGGAACCACGTGATCGGCCACGGCACGCTCGTCGGCCATCCACAGGATGGTGCCGTCGGCGTGTTGGCCGGCAATGTCGAGCATGACCGGCCCGAGAGCGGCGATCAGGATAGGCAACGGCGCCACCGGTCCGAGGTCGAGCGGGTTGTGCACGTTGTACGTCGAGTTCACGACATTCACCTCACCGGGCGCCTTTTGCGCGGCGTTGAGCACCTCGAGATAGTCGCGGGTGAGCTTGGCCGGCTTGTCGTACGGAAGACCGAGCATGTCCTCGACGATCCAGTGGTGCGACGGCCCGACACCCAGCGCCAACCGGCCCCCGGTCGCTGCATGCGCCGACAGTGCCTGGCGGGCAAGAGCGATGGGATGCTGTGCCTGCAGCGGCACGACGGCCGTACCGATCTCGATGCGAGAGGTCTTGGTACCCATCAACGCCACGGTGATCAGGGCGTCGAAGTCGGTGGGGATCTGCGGCACCCAGGCCGTGTCCATCCCGGCCTCTTCGGCCCAGACGATGTCGGCCATCATCCGGTCGACCTTCTTGGTCGCGTCACCCCGCTCCGGACCGATCATCACCCCAACGCGCACGATACCTCCAAAGTTTACGAAATCAGTTCTTCCACATGGTTTGTAGAATCATGTGGCAGGTTGGTCCTGGTGCTTCCCCGGGCCGGCCTAAGCCGGCGCGGTGGTACCCGTCAGTTCCCGCATCCCGCTCACGAGCTTGTCGAGCGGGGTCGCAGTGGGGAACACCGCCGCCGCGCCGATGTCCAGGAGTTTCTGCACATCGGACTGCGGGATTGTCCCGCCGACAATGACTTTGATGTCTCCGGCGCCGGCCTCACGCAGTGCGTCGACCACACGCTTGGTCAGTCCGATGTGGGCGCCCGAGAGAATACTCAGACCGACAACGGTGCAGTCTTCCTGCAGTGCGATCGACACGATGTCTTCGATCCGCTGCCGGATACCGGTGTAGATCACCTCGAATCCCGCATCACGCAGGGTGCGGGCAACGATCTTGGCGCCTTTGTCGTGGCCGTCGAGGCCGGGCTTGGCGACGAGAATACGGGCGGTCATCAGAACACCACCGGCTGCGAGAACTCGCCCCACACGTCTTTGAGTGCGGTGGTCATCTCTCCGACGGTGCAGTAGGCATTGGCACAATCGATCAAGGGTTGCATGAGATTTTCCGTTCCTTCCGCGGCTCGCGACAGCTTCGCCAGCGTGTTCTTCACGGCCTCGTCATCACGCTCGGCCTTGACCTTCGCCAGGCGCTTGAGCTGCAGCTCACGCCCTTCGGCGTCGAGTTCGTAGGTCGCGATGTCCGGGGCGGCCTCTTCGGATGCAAAGCGGTTCACACCCACGACCGGGCGCACCCCCTGCTCGATGTCCTGATGGATCTTGTACGCCTCATCGGCGATGAGACCCTGCAGGTAGCCGTCTTCGATCGCAGCGACCATGCCACCGTGGTTCTCGAGGTCACTCATGATCTCGATGATCTTCTTCTCGGTGGCGTCGGTGAGGGCCTCCACGAAGTACGAGCCGCCGAGCGGATCGGCAACCCGGGTGACACCGGTCTCGAGGGCCAGGATCTGCTGGGTGCGCAGCGCCATCGTGGCCGATTCCTCACTGGGAAGTGCGAAGGGCTCGTCCCAGGCGGCGGTGAACATCGACTGCACACCACCGAGGACCGAGGCCATGGCCTCGTAAGCGACTCGTACCAGGTTGTTCTGGGCCTGCGGGGCGTACAGCGAGGCGCCGCCTGCGACACAGCCGAAACGGAACATCGCCGCCTTCTCCGTCTTGGCGCCGTACCGTTCGCGCACGATCGTCGCCCAACGGCGACGGCCGGCCCGGTACTTGGCGATCTCCTCGAAGAAGTCGCCATGGGTGTAGAAGAAGAAGGAGATCTGCGGAGCGAACTGATCGATGGTCATCCGACCGCGCTCGACCACCGTGTCGCAATAGGTGACACCGTCGGCGAGCGTGAAGGCCATCTCCTGCACGGCATTTGCGCCCGCGTCACGGAAGTGTGCACCGGCAACCGAGATCGCGTTGAAACGCGGGACCTCGGCGGCACAGAACTCGATGGTGTCGGCGATCAGTCGCAGCGACGGCTCCGGCGGCCAGATCCAGGTGCCACGCGAGGCGTATTCCTTGAGCACGTCGTTCTGGATTGTGCCGGTGAGCTTTTCGCGGGGCACACCCTTCTTCTCCGCGGCAGCGACATAGAGCGCCAACAGAATGGCGGCGGTGCCGTTGATGGTGAAGCTGGTGCTGATCTTGTCCAACGGGATGTCGGCGAACAAGATCTCCGCATCGGCGAGGGTGTCGACGGCACAGCCAACCCGACCGACCTCGTCGGTGAACTCGGGGTCGTCGGAGTCGTAACCGCACTGGGTCGGAAGATCGAGTGCCACCGAGAGTCCGGTGCCACCCTGTCCGAGCAGGTACTTGTACCGCTCATTGGACTCTTCGGCGGTGCCGAATCCGGAGTACTGCCGGAAGGTCCAGAGTCGTCCCCGATAGCCCGACGGGAAGTTGCCGCGGGTGAAAGGGAACTCGCCTGGGGCGGGCGGGGTCGACCCCTCGGGATTCGGTCCATACACCGACTCAAGAGGGATGCCAGAGGAGGTTTCCACGTTCTCGTTCATTGTTGAATACCGTACTTGCAAAAAATGAGAATGCCAATACCATTTATGGGAATGGTCCTTGAGCTGTTGCTCAACGCAGCGGCAGGGCCAATCGGAGAGAGGACCGTACACCAGATGAGCACCGACGCCACCCGCCGCGAGACCTACGACGCAGGTATGAAGGTTCGCGAGGAGGTGGTCGGGGCCGAGTACGTCGCCCGAGCGGTCTCCGCCACCACCGACTTCACCCGCCCCATGCAGGAGCTGGTGACCGAGTACTGCTGGGGCGCGGTGTGGACCCGCCCCGGACTCGGACGCCGCGAGCGCTCGATGATCAACCTGGCGATGCTCACCGCGCTCGGCAAGCCCACCGAACTCGCCGCCCACGTCCGCGGCGCACTGACCAATGGAGTGACCCCGGAAGAAATCCAGGAGGTCCTGTTGCAGACCGCGATCTATGTCGGCGTCCCCGCCGCACTCGAATCCTTCCGGGTGGCAAACGAAATCGTTGCGGAGCACATCGCATGAGCGCGCCACAGAAAAATCAGGTCGCTTTTGTCGGACTGGGCAACATGGGTGCCCAGATGTCGATCCGTCTCCTCGACGCCGGTTACGACGTCGTCGGGTTCGACCCGGCCCCCGCCGCGCGCGACGCCCTCATCGCCGCAGGTGGCAAGTCCGCCGCCGGCGCCGCCGAGGCCATCGCCGGTGCCGAGTTCGTCATCCTGATGCTGCCGAGTTCGCGGGTCGTCGAGGCGGTCCTCGGCGACGAGGCCGTGCTCAATGCACTGGGACCGGGGACCACCGTCGTCGACATGAGCTCATCGGAACCGTTGTCGACGGTTGAACTCGCCAAGGCCGTGGAGAAGACCGGAGCGGTCCTGGTCGACGCGCCCGTCTCCGGCGGGGTTGCCGGTGCGCAGGGCGGCAAGCTGACCATCATGGCCGGGGGCACCGAAGAAGCCGTCACCGCGATCGCCGAGGTGATGGCCCCGATGGGAACGATGACGCGCGTCGGCGACACCGGCGCAGGTCACGCCCTCAAGTCGATCAACAACCTGATGGCAGCGGTCGGACTCCTCGTCACCTCCGAAGGCGTGGCCATCGGCCGGCGTTTCGGTCTCGACCAGGAGCTGATGGTGTCGATGCTGAACGCGTCGAGCGGTCAGAACGCGGCCACCGATGTGAAGTTCCCCCGGTTTGTCATCCCGGAGACCTACAACTCCGGGTTCCGGATGGAACTGATGCTCAAAGACATGCGGATCGCCACCGGCCTCGCATCCGCGATCGGTGTCCCCACCCCGCTCGGTGAACGAGCCGTCGAGGTCTGGGCCACCGCCGACAAAGACCTCGGCCCCGGAGCCGATCAGACCGAGATCGCCAAATGGACGGCTTCCCAAACCCGATAATGTGCCCTTTTGGCGACCGTTTCCCCAGGTGAGCGCCGCCAAAACCCCACACTATCGGGGGGCGGTGGGCGCCTGGGCGTAATGCGCCTCGATGATGGCCCGGACGGTGTGCCGGCAGCGACCACAGTCGCGGCCGGCACCACAGGCGTTCGCGACCTCTTTCGACGTGCGGGCCCCGTCGACGACGGCCTGCTCGACGACGTGGCTCGTGACCCCTTGGCACAAACAGACATACATGCGAATACCTGCGGCTAACTGATCGTCTGGAGTTCCATGACACGCTCCAGCCTTCCGACGAACAGCGGCGGATACACGCCGACTCCGGCACCTTGCATCCATTCGGCGGCGGCGTCCGGCCGCTCCACCCAGGCGATGGCATTTTCTTCGGTGTCGAGTTCCACCAGGATCATGACTTCCTGACCATCATCGAAAGCCTGATAGATCCAGACCCTACGCACGCCGGCGGCGATGAACCGACGTAAACTGACCCTTACCTTTTCGAGCAATGCCGTCACGTCCTCCACCGGCGCAATGGCTGCCACGATGACCCCGGATTCCTCCGAAACCGGCGATTCGAGTTCGATTTTCTCGACGACATCCCCGGCGAACATCGGTGGAATTTCTTCCACACCGGCCGCGTCGTACCACTCCATCACTGCGGGGCTACGCAAGAGTTTGTCGATGGATCCCCGGTCATGCAGCCCCAGCGTGGCGAAAACCCGTTTGGGTTCATGTAGTGCCCGGTAGACGACGAGGTGATGGGCGCCCAGGCGGGCCAACGAATCATTGTTCACCGCAAGGCGATCCATGATTCCGGCTTCATCGGCCACGGAAAAGTCCGCGGCCAGGATTCGCGAATGCTGGGTCATCTGATCCGTTCCTGGTGTCAAAGGTCTGGCATTGTCGGTCAAAACGCCATGCTACCGGGTAAATTGATCTGAGCGCGTGGCTTCATACAGCCCCACCTGGACCAGCCCTCCCGGTGCTGAAATCACGCGCTTCTTTTGACGTGAGGAGAAACCATGCAAGGAGATCCCGAAGTTCTCAAACTGCTCAATGAGCAGTTGACCAGTGAACTGACGGCAATCAACCAGTATTTTCTGCATTCGAAAATGCAGGAACACTGGGGATTCACCGAGATAGCCGCCACCACCCGCGCCGAGTCCTTCGACGAGATGAATCATGCCGAAGCACTCACCAACCGGATCCTGCTGCTCGACGGACTACCCAACTACCAGCGGCTGTTCTCGCTGAAAGTCGGACAGACACTGCGCGAGCAATTCGTCAGCGACCGGGCCATCGAGGTCGACGTCATCAACCGACTGAAGCCGGGAATCGCGATGTGCCGGGAGAAGCACGACACCACGAGTGCGATTCTGCTGGAAGGGATCCTGGCCGACGAGGAAGTACATTTGGACTACCTCGACACCCAGCTCGAGCTGATGGACACACTCGGCGAGGCACTCTACCTCGCACAGTGCGTGGCGCGCCCTCCGAAGTGATCCGGATCGGCCGTACATAGCTCGACGAGGCGACATCGACGTGCCTGCGTTCTGCGGCTACCCTCGGCTCCAAAGGCGATGACACGAGGGCCTGACAACCAGGCCCTCGTGTCTTTGCATGGTTCACGTGAGGAATTGATGTTCAAGAAGGTCGGCACGGTCATCGCAGCCCTGTGCGCACTGCTCGCACTCACCAGCCTGGGGGTGTCGACCGCCGCCGCCGCGCCACCGAAGACCAACCTCGGTGGCGGATCCGGCCTCCTGTTCCCCGAGGGCCGGGGCGGATTCAGCGCCTGCACGCTCACAGCCATCGGACACGATCAGAACAATGCCCTGGTCGGCTTGACCGCCGGGCATTGCGGAGATGCCGGCACACCGGTCCTGGCGGAATCGGCCAGATCAGCAGGCGCCCTCGGCCAGATCACCTACAGCGACGAAGTCCTCGACTACGCGATCATCCGGTTCGACGCCGGCAAGGTCAATCCGGTCCAGCGGGTCGGCGGCGTGACCATCCGCGGACTCCGCACACAGGCGCCGCAGTTCCTCGAACTCATGTGCAAGGAAGGCCGCACCACCGGCAATACCTGCGGGGTCACCTGGTTCTCCGACGGTTTTGCGCATTTCAGTCAGATCTGCGTCGTCGAGGGTGACAGCGGAAGCCCCGTGGTTGTCGGTGACCGCCTCGTCGGCATGGTGAACGCCTACTACTTCTTCGGGTGCGTGGGTCCCGAGACCGGCACGAACATCAAGCCGATCCTCGACGACATGAGCCGTCGGGGCATCACGGACTTCCGGGTCATCTAACCCTCGCCGTTCAGGCCGTCCGGATTTCGCATTGCGGTAGATCGCGATGAAGGCTGCGACCAACATTGGCCAATTTGACGGTCATCGAAAATTTTCCGCCATACTGGTCAAGTGTTGAAATCAGTCGCGATCATCCTGCAGGAACCGGTGGCGGCATTCGAGTATGGCGTCGTGTGCGAGGTCTTCGGCGTCGATCGCACCGACGAGGGCGTACCTCCCATGGATCTACGGGTGTGCGGGATCGAGCCGGGCACACCGCTGAACTTCACCACCGGAGCGCAGATCGTCCCGACCTATGGACTCGACGCCTGCGCGGACGCCGACCTGGTGGCGATCCCGGCCGGTCGGCTCACCGCGGACTACCCCGTCGAGGTACTCGAGGTACTCCGCGCAGCCCACAGGCGTGGCGCCTACATCCTTTCGGTCTGCACCGGGGCGTTTGTGCTCGCCGCCGCCGGCCTTCTCGACGGGAAGTCCGCCACCACCCACTGGAAGTACGGCGCCCAGATGGCCGAACTTTTCCCCGAGGTCCGCGTCAACACCGACGTCCTCTACGTCCAAGAGGGCAACATCATCACCAGTGCGGGCACGGCTGCCGGTATCGATGCCAGTCTGCACCTGATCCGGACCGAACACGGACCGGTCGCAGCCAACAAGATCGCCCGCCGGATGGTGGTCCCACCCCACCGCGACGGCGGGCAACGACAATTCGTGAAAGAGCCTGTGCCCGAATGTGACAGCGACGGATTCGGGCAGGTCCTCGGCTGGATGTTGAGCAACCTCGACTCCGACATAGCCATCTCCGACATGGCTGCGAAAGCACACATGTCCCCGCGCACGTTCGCGCGCAGATTCCGCGACGAGGTGGGAACCAGCCCGCTTCGGTGGCTCACGGAGCAACGGGTACTGGCCGCCCAGGGATTACTGGAATCGAGCGATCACGGCATCGAGGAAATCGCGAGACAGGTCGGCTTCGGTTCGGCAACGCTGCTGCGTCATCACTTCTCGACCGCTGTGGGCATCACACCGACCGCATTCCGGTCCCGCTTCGGCTGCGTCGGCTGACGCCGACACCCCTCTACGATGGGTTCCGATCCCCCCGACGGGAAGTAGCGGAGACGATGACCAGCAACTCAGACGATCCAGAGGACCAGCGGCCGGATCTGAACAAGCATCCGGACAACACCGAAGCGACGCAGTTTTTCACTCCTCCGGTCAACCTCTACCCGGCGGAGCCGCCGTACCCGCCCTCGTCACCCGATCAGTTCGCGCCGTATACCCCGCCGCAGTACGGGGAGCCGCTGCACAGCCAATACCCATCGCAGCAATACCCAACGCCCCAATACCCGACTCATCCCTCGGGGCCGCAATACCCGGCACCGCGGTACCCCGAGTCCGGGTTTGCCGGTGGCCCTCCAGCGGTACGCCTTCAACCAGCCGCGGTCCCGGCCACCCGCACGTTGGGGGCCATTGCATTGGTGGGCGCGCTGTTGTTCATCCCGTACGGCTGGTTGACCTGGGCTTCGTTCGAACCGAAATACACCGATGCAGCGAAGGTTTCGGTCAATGGCTGGGGTCAGGTGTTCCAGGATGGTTCACAGCTCATCATGGATCCGGGAACCACCGGGATGCCCTTCGCGGCATTCTTCATCCCGTTCCTGGTGTTACCGGTGGCAATTCTGGCGCTGCTGGTCATCTGCAACATCGGCCGCTTCGGCAACTCGATCGCGATCCTTGTCCTGTCCGTCCTGCACCTGTTCCTGGCGCTGGTATTTCTGGCCGTGCCCAGCACGTGCATCATCTTCGACAACGACGACGATTCGATCTTGTTCGAAGGACTGAACGACTTCTCGACAGGACCGGGCACCATCCTGGCCACCGCGACCCTGATGGTGATGACCGGGACGAGCATCGCGGGCGTCGTCCTGGGTCGCAAAACGGTCAACCCCTCGCCGGTTGTCCCCGCCGGCCACGGCGGATATCTCGGCTTCTGAGCATCGCCCGCCAACGTCGCCTCAATCGGTGAGCATTCCGCCCGCAGCGCGCCATTGCACCAGCCCACCACTCATGTTGACCGCCTCGAAGCCGTTCTCCACCAGAAGGTTCGCCGCACCTGCCGACCGGATACCGCCGGTACAGAAGGCGATGAGCAGTCGGTCCTCGGGAAACTCCAGACAGCGCTCCAGCAATCCTTCGAGCGGCGCGTGGACCGCGCCGGGTATGTGCACCCGGTTCCACTCGAATTGTCGACGGACATCGATGATCAGCGCACCGTCTCCCACCAGACGAACAGCTTCGACGGCGGTCACCGACGGCGGGCGGCGTAGATAGTGCCGGATACTCATGAACGACTCGACTTCATCCCTTCAGCTTAACTGAAGGTTGCTGGCTTGGTCAGCCTTCCGACACCACACGCAACATTTGCGCGCGGAGCGCCTCGGTCAGTTCGGGATTCGCCGCCCCGAACTCCGCATCAAGGTCGGCCACCACCGTGGCCGCGCGGGCCAGCAGCGCTTCCCCATCGGCCGTCACCGCCAAGGTGGATGGAGTCCCGGCGTGTGCCGTCCCGTCGTCGACGAGACCGGCCGCCACCAGAGCCGCCACCGCGGTGTGGGTGCTCTGGACCGTGATCCGCGAGCGGCGGGCAAGTTCGCTGAACGAGATACCCGGCGTTCCCCGAATATGCCCGAGCAGCCCGAACTTCCGGGTGGTCAATCCGAGCGGCTTGAAGGCCTCGGCCAACTCCGCTTCCCACACCCGACTGACCGTGAGCAGCATGACAGTCGGACTGAACGGAGGTGGCTGCGGCATCTGCTCAGGCTACCCACCGACAAGGGGTCGCAACGGCCAGGGAAGTCCGTCAGCGCTCTGAGGGCTCCGCGTCATACGATTCGGCGAACGAGATCCGCGGCAGCGTGGTCGCCGCATAGACCGTCAGCGCCAGGAACACCACAAAGGTGAGCACGAAACCGGCTGCCACAACGGCAAATCCGTAGTGAACGACACGCTCGATGACACCGTCGCCCGACACCCATAACGAGGCAAACGCCGACAGCACCGTACCCAGCAGCGCCCACGCCGCTCCCCTGGCCCGCGGACCCACGGTCGACACGTAGAACAACCGCTCGTAGATGGCCGTCTCGAACTCGTCGACGGCAGCCGCCCGCACCGGATCATCCCCGGCAACCGAGCGCAGCTTCACCGCCAGATCGACGTCTTTGTCGAGGCGCTGCGCCTCGGTCTGGCGGTACCAGACGTACAGGCCCACCCCGACGACCACCGCGAGAACAAAGATCCCAACACCCACTGCCGCCCACGATGTGTCATTCACCTGACACACGTTACAGAAAGCGCCCTATCACGCCAGGGCACCGGTGGCCGTTGCGGACACCGGTGATCATTTGAACTATGGATGGGTCTGTTCACCAGGGTCCGCTGATGCCTACGATGACGCGGTATCAAAAGTGCACGGTTTCGAACTCGTAGGGGAAATGGGTCAGATGGCCGAGTTGATCGGATTGACCAAGCGCGTTGTTGAAGCACGCCTGAACAACACGTCAGTCAAGGCAGTGAGTGGATCGATGATCTCTTATCAGGGGCAGGTCGAATTCAAATCGGCCGGATTCGGCGGCGGATCAGGGGTTCTCGCCGGGCTCAAACAGAAGGCGACCGGCGAGTCACTGAAGTTGATGGAGTGCACCGGCAACGGCATCGTGCACCTGGCGATCAACGCGCAGTACACCACGGTCCTACAGCTGAACAACGAGACCATTCAGGTCGAGTCACGGCAACTCCTGGCCATGGCAGGTGATCTGCAGACCAACGTCCAGTTCGCCGGCGTCGGCGGGATGTCCAGCGGTCAGGGACTTTTCACCACCACCGTGACCGGTAGCGGTCAGGTCGCCCTGTTGTCGGCCGGCGGTCCACTCATCCATCTCGAGGTCAATCCCAATCTGCCGGTGGTGGTCGATCCTGATGCGTTCGTCTCCGCCAAAGGCCAACTCCAGCAATCGTTTGTCACCGATGTCAGCTGGCGGTCGATGATCGGCCAAGATGGCGGTGAGGCGTTCTCGTTGCGCTGGCAGGGCCAGGGTGTTGTGTCCATCCAACCTGCGGAGCGGTGAGCGACATGGTTTTTGAGAAGATCAACTCGAAGGTTGTCAAGGTCGACGTCGGCCAGGCCGGTGGTGTGGTCGCCCGTAAAGGCGCGATGCTCTTCTACACCGGTCAGATTCAGTTTTCCCCGCACCAGATCCCCGGCGCCGGCGGGATGCCCGGCCTCGGCGGTATGGGTGCGGTCGCCGGGATGGCCGGCCGGATGATGCGCGGCGAGCACGAGGCCACCATGATGGCGCAGGGTCACGGGCAGGTCCACTACGGATTCGGTGGGCTCGCAGTGCATGTCATCGACATGCCGCAGGGCGGCACCGTCACCGCCGACGCATCCAGGACACTCGGCTACACCGCGGGCCTGCAGGCTTCTATCGTCTCGATGACGTCCCAGGGCAACGGTGGCGGCGGTGGACGCGGCGGTGGACTGATGGGTGCGCTGCGCGGAGCGGCGACCGGCGCGTTGACCGGCGACGGCATGTTCACGACCCAGCTGCAGGGCATGGGCTCGGTGGTGTTGCTGGCCCACGGTGAGGTGCTGGAGATCCCCGTCGGTGGCCAATACCCGGTCATCGTCGACCCGCAGGCGTTTGTCGGCACATTCGGCAATGTGCAGACCCAGTTGAAGTCGACGGCGGGCTGGCGCGATGCCGTCGGACGTGGGGCCGGTGAGGCGATGCAGTTGCAATGCCATGGTCAAGGAACTGTGTTCGTACAAGCGTCCGAAGAAAAGCTGTAGGGGAAAGCCATGAGCGACATACTCAATCCGTCGATGCTGCAGGGCGACGACAACATTCCCGGCAACAACTACGCGTACTACATGCAGATGACCAAGCCCTGGATCATGTCCAAGGGCGCGATGATCGCCTACTACGGACAGATGCAGTTCCAGGCCCTCGTCCAGGGCATGCAGACCACGATGATGCAGCAGCTCGCCGGAACCATCAGCGCGCCACTGTATATGGGCGACTTCATCATCGCCCAGGGACAGGGCACGCTCATCATCGGCGACCGCGGATACGACATCAACTCGTACGATCTCGAGGACGGCAACCTGACGGTCCGCGCGGCGAACCTGCTGGCGTTCGAGCCGGGACTGCAGCTCAACCAGTCGATCGTCCCCGGCTACCTCACACTCATCGGCAGCGGCAAGTTCCTGGCGTCATCCAACGGACCGGTCATGTTCGCCGAACCACCACTACGCGTTGATCCCGAAGCGCTTGTCGGGTGGGCTGATTGCCCGTCCCCCAGCCATCACTACGACCAGGGTTGGGTCACCGGATTCATGGCCGCCGGTGCGGCCATGATGGGTGCGGCCAGTGGAGAAGAGCAGCAGTTCGACTTCACCGGATCCGGCACGGTCCTGATCCAGTCCAGCGAGAAGGTCATCAACGACCACAATCTGGTGCGGAGCCTGGAAAGCCAGATTCCGGGTCTGTCCTCGGTCGGTCTCACCCGCCTGAACCAGACGATCCAGTCGCAGATGGCACAGCAACAACAGATCCGCTGAGCGGGGAAGAACACCGGGCGCACCCGACACACAAAAGCCCCCCACGGCCGCGGGGGGGGTTGGCCGTGGGGGCTTTTCGCCGGGTGATGCGGGCTGCACATCACCTGCGGTCTGGTGTCAGGCGACCTGCGCCTGCCACATCCAGTGCAGTTGTTCGAGCCGCGCCGCAAAGCCGATCAGCAGATCCTGGGTGACCGGATCGGCCTTCTCGGTCGTCTCGATACGGGCCCGCAGACCGTCGACAACAGTCTTGATATTGGCGACGATCGCGGTCACCACGTCGACGTCCTTGGTCCAGCCCTCGTCGATACCCTTGGTGCCGGCGGTCTTCGCCACGGTCTCGGCCCGACCATCCGGGCTGACCCCGATCGCGGTGGCGCGTTCTGCTGCCGCGTCGGTGAAGTCGCGGGCCGTGGTGACCAGTTCGTCGAGTTCGAGGTGAACCGAACGGAACTGCTGGCCGACGACGTTCCAGTGGGCCTGCTTGGCGATCAGGGAGAGGTCGATCATGTCGACCACTGTCTCCTGCAACGCCTTACCTGCCACGGCCTGCTGATCTTGGGTCAACGTGCTGGTGATGGGATTCGTCATTCCGCTACCTCCTGGTTCGCGCAATTGATGCCGATGGGTTGCTTCGAACTCCGACGATCCCATCGAACGGCGCGGGATCTGTGGTCTGAAGTTCTGCCACTCTGGATCGTTCAACCAGAGCGAGCAGACTCCTATTCCCCGTTTCGGACACCTTCTTCGACCCGTTTGCCGAGATCGGCGTCCACGTTCTTCCAGTACTCGAACACGCGGGAGAGAACCGGCTCCCGGACACCACCGCGTACGTGACCAACGATGTTGCCCACCAGTCGTTCCCGGGCGTCGTCGTCGAGCACCTCGCGGTAGAGGATCCCGGCCTGCGTGTAATCACCGTCTTCGGCGTGCTCGATGTAGCCGGCGCGAACTGCCCGCCCGTCGAACTCCCACAGTCCCTCGTCACCGGCCGCCTGCGGGTCTGCGTGTGCCCCGCCAAATGAATTGGGCGCGTACACAGGCGTGTTCGGGTCGTTGAAGGTGTAGGCCATCGCGCCTTCCTTCGAGTAGGAATTGACCGTGGTCGCCTTGGCCGAGTTGACCGGCAGCTGGGCGAAGTTGGCGCCGATGCGGTACCGATGCGCGTCGGCATAACTGAAGACCCGTCCGAGCAGCATCTTGTCAGGCGAGAAGCCGATTCCCGGAACCACATTCGACGGTCCGAACGACGCCAGCTCGATTTCGGAGAAGAAGTTCTCCGGATTCCGGTTCAGCGTCCACTTACCGACCTCGATCAAGGGGTAGTCCTTCTGCGACCAGACCTTGGTCAGGTCAAACGGATTGAAGCGGTAACCTTCGGCTTCATCCACCGGCATGACCTGGACCTTCATGGTCCACGTCGGGAACTCGCCACGCTCGATGGCCTGGTACAGATCCTGACGATGGTAGTCGGGATCGGTGCCGGCAAGTGTGTCTGCTTCGGCCTGGGTCAGGAACTCGATGCCCTGATCGGTTTTGAAGTGGTACTTGACCCAGAAGCGTTCACCTGCGGCGTTCACCCACTGGTAGGTGTGCGAACCGAATCCGTCCATGTGCCGCCAGCTCTTCGGGATGCCTCGGTCACCCATCAACCAGGTCACCTGATGCGCACTCTCCGGACGTAGCGTCCAGAAATCCCACTGCATGTTGTGGTCGCGCAAACCCGAACCGGGCAAACGCTTTTGGCTGCGGATGAAGTCGGGGAACTTGATGGGATCCTTGATGAAGAAGACTGGCGTGTTGTTGCCGACGAGGTCGTAGTTGCCGTCTTCGGTGTAGAACTTCATCGCGAAGCCGCGCGGGTCGCGCCAGGTGTCGGGGCTACCCTGCTCGCCGGCGACCGTCGAGAAGCGGACCAGCGATTCGGTCGTCTTGCCCGGCTGCAGGAACTTGGCCTTGGTGTATTTCGACACGTCCCCGGTGATGGTCAGCTCGCCAAATGCGCCGCCGCCCTTGGCATGCACAACACGCTCCGGCACGCGCTCACGGTTGAACTGGGCCAACTTCTCGATCAGATAATGATCATGGAGCAAGATCGGCCCCTGGGTTCCTGCGGTGAGTGACTCATTGTCACTCGACACCGGAATCCCAGCATTCGTGGTGGTCCGTGGGTTCATTACTTCCTCCTGTTTATTTCGCGCCGAGGGCGCTCATGCGTTTTGAAAGGTGTTGCACTACAGGAAATGTGCGGCTTCCGGCGCCGATACCGATGGTCAGCGACAGTGGCCGTCGAAGGGTCTACCCTTACTCGGCTTGTGCCTGGCATTGCGGGCAAAGACCCCAGAATGTCACTTCGGCCTCGTCGATCTTGAAGCCGTGACCGGTTTCCGGCTGCAGGCAGGGGGCCATCCCCACCACGCAGTCGACGTCGCGGACCTCGCCGCAACTCCGACACACCAGATGATGGTGATTGTCGCCGATCCGGCTCTCGTACCGGACCGCAGAACCGGCCGGCTCGATACGCCGCAACAGTCCCCGCTCCGAGCAGACCCGCAGTACGTCGTACACGGTCTGTGTGGACACGCCCCCGAGCTGTTCGCGGACGCGAGTAGCAACGAAGTCGGCGGTGGAATGCGGATGGGTCTCCAGCAACTCGAGTACAGCCACCCGTGGCGCCGTCACCCGAAGGCCCACCGCACGCAGCTGCTGCTGTGTGTCGAGGGAAGGCTGCTGGAAACTCATGACACTGACCATACCTCCTTTTCTGGAATGAGTCCAGATTATTTCTGGACTGATTCCAGTAACCGGAAAGGGCAGGTCGCGGGCCTTGATCTCGACCATCCGAGTGATTGAAAGACCTCGACACGGGGAACCACTGCTGGGTGACCACCCCATCGAACGACCCCATCGAGAACCCCCCGAAAGAGACAGAAGCCGCCGGGCAACCGGACACCGTCTCGCTGACCGCTCCTGGCCGGCCGGATGGATCGCGCCCGATCGCACGCGCACTGCTGGCAGCGGAGAGCGTAGAAGCGGTCGACGGCCCTGCGAACGCGCTCGCCGGAATTCTGAACACCAAGTTTCCGCCGGCAGCCCTGACATTCCTACGAGGCCAATGGCTGGGACATCCACTTCATCCCATCCTCGTGACCGTCCCCATCGGAGCCTGGATGGCCGTGCCGTTACTCGATGCGACCGGCCAACGCGCTGCCGCCCAGCGTCTGGTCGCATTCGGTCTCATGGCCGCCGTTCCCGCCGGCGTCACCGGCCTCGTCGAATACACCACACTCGACACACCCCAACGTCGGGTTGCGGTATTCCACATGGCGACGAACACGATCGGGCTCGCCTGCTTCGCTCGCTCGTGGCGAAAGCGTCGGCGTGGCAACGCAGTGCGGGGATCGATCTGGTCACTGGCAGGACTTGCCGTCTCCGGTGTCTCAGGTGCACTGGGTGGGCATCTTTCGTACGCCCAGAGCGCGGGGGTGCTACGGGAGCGATAGGCGCTAACCGTCACTCCCGGGGGAATCAACGCAGAAGCGCTTCGCTCGAATCAGAGGGGACCGGCGGGACGACGAGCCTCTCAAGCATTCGCGTCAGCTTGGCGGCATCTCTGTCGCCGACCGTATCGGAGAACTCCTTGATCGTGGATTCGGTCACCCCGTTCCATTCGGCGAGTGCGGCGGCGCCCCGCGCAGACACGAGGACCAGAACCTTACGTCGATCATTCGCGTCCGCGCGACGCAGCACCAGATTGGATGACACGAGTTTGTCGATGATCTTGGTGAGAGTCGGGGCGGGCGTGCCCACGTGATCGGCGATCGCACTCATCGGCGATCCGGCCGTGTCTGCCACGAAGTTCAGGATTTGCCATTGATCCACAGTCGAACCGTACTGCGCAAGAGCGTCTTCGAGTCGACAGGTCAACTCACGTTCGGCAAGCATCAACAACCGGAAGAACCCCATGGTTCCACTGGTTCCTTCCAGTGATGACGATGCCATGCATAGAGACTCTAGACCAGTTCAATTGAAACGCCGATGTAGCAATCAGCGCCTACAGTGCATTCGTGAACATCGGCGGTGTGAGCCACCCCATCCACATGCGGGAGGAGCGGCCCGATCTGGTCGCGCGTCGCGAAGGTGTGCTCAACATCGCGTTGGTGATCCCACTTCAGGGACCGGCTGGACTCTTCGGACCGTCGTGTGAGGCTTGCGCCCAACTCGCGGTCGAAGAGGCAAACGCCACCGACGGGGTGATGGGCCGTGAAGTTCGACTGATCGCTGTCGACGGCGGCCAAGCACCGAACCGCGTCGCCGATGAGGTCGGCGCCCTGATCAACGCTTCAGCCATTGACGCCGTCACCGGGTGGCACATCTCTGCCGTCAGGGAGGTGCTGGCACCGCGAATCGGGGCACGCATCCCCTATGTTTACACCGCACTCTATGAAGGCGGTGAGCGACGGCCCGGCGTATTCCTGACCGGGGAAACGCCGGATCGCCAGCTCTGGCCTTCTTTGCGATGGTTCGACCGCAACGCCGGCATCCGACGTTGGGCCATCGTGGGCAACGACTACATCTGGCCTCGAATGTCATCACGCTCGGCCATCAAGTTCCTACGGGCCGAGGGTGGCATCGCCTGCGACGAGATGTTCGTTCCGCTGGGAACCACCGATTTCGGGGCGGTACTCCGTCGACTCGAGAGCAGCGGGTGCGAAGGGGTCCTGATGCTGCTGATCGGTGACGACGCGGTTGCGTTCAATCGGCAGTTCGCGGCCGCAGGATTCGACCGAGACCTGATCCGCTTCAGCTCGCTGATAGACGAGAATGTCCTGCTCGCTTCCGGTCCCGAGAACACCCGCGGACTGATGACCGCCGCAGGATTTTTCGACGATCTGTCCACTGCTTCGAGCCTGGACTTCTCTGCCCAATACTTCCATCGCTTCGGGTCCGGCGCACCGGTGCTCAACAGTCTCGGCGAATCGTGTTACGAAGGCATCCGATTGATCGTCGAACTCATGAGACGGTCCGGATCAACCGAGGTGAACCCGATGCGCGCGATCGCAGAGGGACTGACCTACGAAAGTCCCCGCGGCATGGTCGAGATCCGGGACGGACATCTGACCCAGTCCGTTTTCCTGGCTGCCGCTGACGGAATTCAATGGGATGTGTTGCACGAATTGCACTCCTGACGTCCTGGGACGTCCCGTTCGTCGCCTCGCCCAACGCGTTAACCGATCATTTACACAAAAACCCACCATCGTCACGTTCGCTTTGAAATAGTTTCTACAGAAAGTATTTCAAGAGAAAGTGAATCGGTTGGCCACTTACACCTACCGCTGCCCCGAGTGCGGGGAATTCGATCTGGCGCTCCCGATGGGCTCTGCGAACCGAATCACCGAGTGCCTCACGTGCCGCCAGCAATCCACGCGCGTCTACTCCGGGCCGGCACTACACGGGAGTGCATCACCGCTGCGCCGCGTTCGCGAACTAAGTGAAGCCAGCTCCTCCGAACCCATCATCACCCGCCACGTCCCGCAAGCCGCGCGCGCCCGACCGGCAGGGACCACAAACCCCCGCCATGGCCTCCTCCCACGTCCCTGACCAAATCCGTTCGTACCGAGCAACATCCACGAATCAGGAGATCACATGCCCGAAATCCTCTTCGATGTCGACCAAGCCAAACTCATGAAAGATCAAGCGGTGCCGGGCCATAACCGCTGGCACCCCGACATCCCGGCCGTCGCGACCGTCCGGCCTGGTGCAGAGTTCCGCCTCGAGTGCCGCGACTGGACCGACAATCAGATCGGCAACAACGATTCGGCCGACGACGTCCGCGATGTCGACCTGAGCAAGGTCCACATGCTCAGCGGTCCGATCGCGGTCGAAGGCGCTGAGCCGGGCGACCTCCTCGTGGTCGACATCCTCGACATCGGACCTGTGCCACAGGCTGCGGGTCCCGGATCGGGTGAAGGATGGGGCTACACAGGCGTCTTCGCGAAGAAGAACGGCGGCGGCTTTCTGACCGACCACTATCCGGATGCCCTCAAGGCGGTGTGGGATTTCCACGGCCAGAATGCGACATCCCGACACATACCTGGTGTCGAATACACGGGTATCACCCATCCCGGACTGTTCGGCACCGCACCATCGGCAAAGATGCTATCGCGCTGGAATATCCGCGAACAGGCCTTGATCGACACCGACCCTCACCGGGTGCCGGCGCTGGCGCTGCCACCCCTGGCGAAGAACGCGGTCACCGGACTGGCCACCGGAGAGGTTGCCACCCGAATTGCAGAGGAGGGCGCGCGGACCGTTCCCCCACGCGAAAACGGCGGCAACCAGGACATCAAGAACTTCAGTCGCGGTTCACGGGTGTTCTATCCGGTCCACGTAGAGGGTGCCCTGTTCTCGGGCGGCGACCTCCACTTCAGTCAGGGCGACGGTGAGATCACATTCTGTGGCGCCGTGGAGATGGGTGGGTTCGTCGATGTACGGGTCGATCTGATCAAGGGTGGCATGGAGACCTACGGGGTGACCACCAACCCGATCTTCCTGCCGGGCAACGTCGAACCGCGTTACAGCGAGTTCCTCTCCTTTGTCGGAATCTCGGTTGACCATGAAACCGACACCAACTATTACCTCGACAGCACCCTGGCATATCGCAATGCATGCCTCAACGCCATCGAGTACCTCAAGAAGTTCGGATACACCGGTGAGCAGGCATATCTGCTCCTCGGTTCCGCACCGATCGAGGGACGCCTGAGCGGCGTCGTCGACACCCCCAACTCGTGCTGCACACTCTACCTGCCGACCGCCATCTTCGATTTCGAAATCAGGCCATCGTCGGCCGGGCCTACAAGTGTGGACAGAGGTCAATGCGCGACCAGTTCCGCTGCCCTATAACAGCTTTCAAAATCCACCGATCCTTTCAAGCAGAGAGAACCAATGATGAGCGAAACCGAAGTGCACACCTTCGAACTCGGAGATTTCACCACCCAGCACGGCGCCACCCTGCGTGGAGCACAACTGGCGTACACCACCTACGGTGAGCTCAACGCCGACAAGTCGAATGCAATCGTCTATCCGACGTGGTACTCCGGCAGGCACTGGGATAATGAGTGGTTGCTCGGCCCAGGCCGAGCGCTCGACCCTGCGAACTACTTCATCATCATCCCGAACATGATCGGCAACGGCCTCTCGACGTCCCCGAGCAACACCGAGGGAGCCTATGCCGGACCACGGTTCCCCGACATCACCTTCTACGATCAGGTCCGTGCTCAGCACGCGCTCGTCACCGAGCAGTTCGGTATCGAGAAACTCGCGCTGGTCACCGGGTGGTCGATGGGTGCAGGACAGACCTATCAGTGGGGCGTGAGTTATCCCGAGATGGTCGAACGCATCGCACCGTTCTGCGGATCCCCACGGACGGCCCCCCACAACCAGGTGTTCCTCGACAGTATCGCCGCAGCACTGAAGGCGGACGCCAAATTTGCGAACGGATGGTACGGCGATGATCTTCCGATCGTCGGACTCCGGGCGTTCGCGAGAGTCTATGCGGGGTGGGGTTTCTCGCAGGCGTTCTACTGGCACAAAGAGTACGAGAAACTCGGCTACACGTCACTGGAAGACTTCGTGGTCGGCTTCTGGGAGGGCTTCTTCCTCGATGGACGTGACCCGAACAACCTGTTGACCATGATCTGGACTTGGCGTAACGGAGATGTCGGTCTCACACCCGGATTCAACGGTGACACCGAGGCGGCGCTTGGGTCCATCCGGGCAACGTCCATCGTGATCCCCGCCGAAAAGGATCTCTACTTCCCGCCGGAGGACGAGGCCTGGGCCGTGAGTCACATGAGCAATGCGGAACTCCGCATCATGCCCGGGATCTGGGGTCACTTTGCCGGTGGTGGCAAGAATCCCGAAGACATCGACTTCATCGATGCCGCACTCCTTGAGCTGCTCGCCAAACCGGGTGGCCTGAGCTGACTTTCATCCATCGGTCGGGTGGGTTTTCCCGAACCCACCCGACTGTCCCGGTCATACCCAGTCCACCTCTATGTCAGGACCTCCATGAAGTTCACACTCCCCCATGAGATCAGCGCATCGATAGTCGCTTTTGCGACGGTCTTTCTCACTATGAGTCCGCTATTCATGCCCACCTGGGCCATCTTCATCACGTGGGCCGGGATCTTCTTGCTCGGCGGTCCGTCGCGTGAGAACGCGACGAGGATGGTCATCGCCACCACTGCGGGCACCGCCTTCGGCGTTGTCGCCCTCTACGTGAACAACACCATCAGCCCACATATCGGTGGCGGGACATTCGGTAAGACACTTGCGCTCGCCATCATCATCTTCGTGGTGAACGCATCGCTGCTCACGCTCGGACGCCTTCCGCTCTTCAGCCTGATTCCAGGCATGTTCTTCGGATTCGCGTCGGTGACCGCAACCTACCTCGGCGGTTTCGGCTTCGACGCAGAAAATCTGGGTGCTGCTGCCGTCAGCTCCGCCGCGATGTGCGCGCTCGGTCCGCTCGCGGCATACCTCGGTGTGCGACTCATGAATGTGAAAGCCACACGTCTCGACGCTGCCGAACCCAGCCCGGCGACCTGACGATCTCGGTTCCCGTCACCCGCTGCCGGCTCCCGGGTGGCGGGTGGCGGGATGTCGGGCCGCTGATCCGGACATTGATCCGAAGTCGGACATCACCACAAACGGTGTCGCCGAGCACCTAAGCTGGGAACATCCGACTGGGCTGGGAGGCCATGATGTCGAAATTCTCACTGCGTACTGCAGTACGTCTGATTGCGAGCGCCGCGCTGATCACGGCAACGATATCCGTGGTGGGAGCACCGGCAGCACAAGCCGCGGCGACCTGTCCAGGCGCCGGGCAGGCGCCGGTTCTGGTCGCCCGGGTCCCCGGTGCCGCACTCGAAGGACTCACCGTCGATCCCGCCGGTCGTCTCTACACCACAGATCTGGTCAGCGGCCGCCTGTTCCGGATCGATCGTCCCGGGGCCGGGGCGGTACCGGTGGCGACCGTCCCTAATGGCGGCGGTGGAGCCCTGGCCTGGACCCCGGACGGCACGCTACTGGTTGGTTACGGTGCCGATGTCCGGGTTCTCGTCGGTGACGTGCTGCGCGCCGCCTCGATCGGGAAGTTCAACCCGGCCACCGGCAGCCTGACGCCGTTTGTCACGGGCCTGAGCGCCGCGAACGGTATGGACGTGGCAACAAACGGAACCATCTACGCCACCAACGATTTCGGCGCGCTGGTCGGCAGAGTGTTCCCCAACGGGGCGGTTCAGCCCGATTGGGCCAGTCTCCCGAGCGCCAACGGAGCGGTCCTGAACAGCGACGACACCTACCTCTATGTCTCACGCACCTTCGTGAATCCGGGGGTCAGCCGCATCCCGGTCAACAATCCCGGAGCCCCGCAGTCCCTCGTCACGTTCGCCGGTGGCGACGTGATCGCGGCCGCTGACGGTCTGACCCTGGATTCGCAGAACCGGCCGATCGTCCCCACCGACATCAGCGGTGAGATCCTGCGGGTCAACGGCCCGAACCAGTTCTGCGCCCTGGCTTCCGGCCTTCCGGCGTCGAGCGTGGTGTCCTACGGCCGCAGCGACTCCGGGTTCTCCAAAGGACGTCTGTTCCGAGCCGGTTTCGACGGCAACATCTACGAAATCCCCGGCGCCTTCGATCCGAACGCGACCACCGCAGCCCCCTGACCCCCCACCGTCGACCGTGCCGATAACACCGTCGACCGTGCCGAAATCGCAACTGAGCGTGCCGGAATCGTCACCGCGGGACCGCCAGGGAACCGAGTGGGAACCGAGTGGGAACCGAGTGGGGCACACTCGGTGGTCGGTTCGGCACGCTCGACGGTCGGTTCGGCACGGTCAACGGAGTTGGTCGGCGATGGCGGTGCGGGCCGACTCCAGCAAGGCGGTTCGGTCCGGTACAACCACATCCTGCGCATGCGGGGCCGGCGGACGGTCGATCACGGGCGCATCGGGCGCCTGGTCCGCCGCGGCGTGCAGCAGCCGCGCACAGGAATGGTCGCCGAGTTCGTCGAGCAGATCGGCCAGATTGCGCAACGCCGCCCACAGGTGCGTCCAATTGCCGGTGCTCGCAAAGTAGTCGATCACCTCGCGGTATCCATCAAGCGCTTGCCGGATGCGGCCGCTGCGTGACCGCACGGTGAGCAATCCGACCGTGGCCACGCCGATCAGGAACGTCGCACCGGTGGTCCTGGCCAGTTCGATCGTACGGAGATAGTGCGTTTCGGCAATCAGTCCGTTGCCGGCGAAATTCTCGATCTCGCCGCTCACGTACTCGTTCCACGCAACCATCGAGGGGAAGTTCGCACCGGTGCTGCCTCGACTGTTGTACGTCCGCGCAGACTCGATATCTCCGGAATAGACGGCCGCGAGCGCCGCGACCCCCAGCGGCTCGGCCGGCCTCGGTGTCACTTCCTCTGCGGCCAGGCAGTATTCGCGAACCTCCGGATAGTCGCCGCGGGCCAGTGCCGTCACCGACAGGGTGGCCAGGCACGTCCAGGTCTGGGACGGATCGGTGGCACACCCCAACCCGATCCGGGACAGTTCGTCGGCGCGGGCGTGATCCCCACCGTGGTACGCCGCTTCGGCGGCCACACCAAAGGTGAACGCGGCCTGCGGGTGCGCGAGGAGGTGGGGGTCGGTTGCCAATTCCTGAGCCCACTCGCGCAATTCGATCAGGTCGCGGTACGAGATCGCGTCGAAGAGTGAGTTGATCATGGATACCGCCGCATCCGTCGATCCGCGGCTCCGGGCCAGTCGCCACGCGGCACGCAGATTACCCAGTTCGCGGCGCAGATCCGCATCCGCCTCGGGTTCGCGATCGGTCATCATGGCCGCACCGATTTCATGGGACCGTCGGATCGCCCAGTCCAGCAACAGTTCCTGCGCCGACTCTTTCTCCTCGGCAGCGGCCAACCGGTCCATACCGAAGGTTCGTATCGTCTCCAGGATCCGGTATCGGGCGGTGCCGCCGGAGACGTCGACGACGATCATCGATGCATCAACCAGCCGGGCCAGAATCGCACCGGGGTCGCCGGGTATCCCCAGGTTCGCCGAGAGTTCCTCCGCTGCGGTCAGATCGATGCCGTCGGCGAACACGGTCAAGTGCCGGAACAAGCGGCATTCATCGGGCTCCAACAGGTCGTATGACCACTCGATCGTCGCTCGCAGGGTGCGATGCCGCAGGTCGCCGCTCGGTCGTCCGCCACCGAGCAGATCCAGCGACCGATCCAGGCGGTCGCGCAGGTCGGTCAGTGTGAGGGTCGACAGTCGTCCGGCGGCCAACTCTATGGCCAGCGGTATCCCGTCGAGACGGCTCACGATCTCCCCGACGATGGCCAGTCGTGGAGCCGTCGGTTCGAGATCGGGGCGGATGCGGCGACCACGTTCGATGAACAACTGCACCGACGGCGCCGTCGAACCATCATGATCATCGGCCGGCAAGGGCAGCGGCAACAGGCGCCACGCGAATTCTGTTGGAATCCCCAGTGATTCCCGAGAGGTTGCGATGACGGTCAACCGGGGGCAGGCATCGAGGAGGCTGACGATCACATCGCGAGCCGCGTCGAGCAGGTGCTCGCAGTTGTCCACCAGGATCATCAGCTCGCGGTCACCGAGCACCGCGACGCAAGCACTGACGACGTCACCCCGAACCACATTGACGTTCAACGCCGCCGCGAGCGCATGCGGTACGGCCGCAGGATCGGTCAACGGCGCGAGCAGAAGCACCGTCACGTCCGGTGCGTCGCGGGCGATCGCCAACGCGACACTCGTCTTGCCCACGCCCCCGGGTCCGACCAGCGTGACGAGCCGTTCCTTCACCAGCAGCTCGCGCAGCTCGGCCAGCTGCCGATCGCGACCGATCAGCCGGGTCCGTGGCAGCCGAGGCCTTGCCTCCGACGGCACCGCGGACGGTCCGGCGGCGCCGCCGGCTATCTGCCGCTCGAGTCTCGACAAGGCCGGGGAGGGATCCAGTCCCATCTCGTCGGCAAACCGTGCGCGGAATCGTCGTCCGACAGACAGTGCCTCCGACGACTCCCCGGTGGCCGCCAGAACACGCATCGCCAGCAACACCGCCGGTTCCCGCAACGGATCACCTGCCAGCCACGAGGTCGCCAGACCGACGACCTGACCTGCGACCCCGGCTTCGATCGCGCTGTGGATCAGAGCGTCGGTCACATCGCGGTGCAGCTGATGGCATTCGGCGACCGCGGTGGCGATATCCGTGACGTCCGTGAGGTCGGCGAGCAGCGGTCCTCGCCACAGTTGGTGCGCCTCCCGAAGCAGTTCCAGAGCCTCGGCCGGATCGTGCTCCAGTCGACTTCTGGCCTGCGCCAACAGATGTCGGGCCTGCGATACATCGAACTCCGCCGGTGCCAGCTCGAGCTGGTAGCCGGCGGCGACCGCCCGTAGTCGCCCCGACGCCGGACCGAGATGTCCACGCAGGCGCGAGATGTGCGCCTGGAGCGCGGCTCTGCCCGACGCCGGCGCCTCCGACACCCACAGCGCGTCCACCAACTGACCGGCCGGGACCGTCCGGCCCGCCGCCAACGCGAGCATCGCCAGAACCGCCCGGCGTTTCGGGCCTTTCACGTCTACCTGCATGCCGTCGACGACCAGACGGAGCGGCCCGAGGACCTCCACCCGGATTGGCGGCGACGTCGCATCATCGACCATCGCCCACCTCCTGTCAGTGCCGTGCATGCCGGTGTCAGCGACGTGTCTGTCACAGCATCGACGCTGTTCAGTGTGACCGGTTGGACCGGTCCACCGCATCAGTTACTCACTCGAAGGAGCAGTTGAGATGGATGAGAACAAGATCATGGAGTTTCTCGGCCGGGTCGTGACCGACATGGGAGCGGCCGGCGCGGCCGGTTCGATCACCGTGGGCAACCGCCTCGGCCTCTACCGCGCACTCGCGCAGGGCCCGGCCACCGAAGAAGCATTCGCACGGCGAACCGGGTACGACGAGCGGTACCTCACCGAATGGCTGCGCGGTCAGGCCGCCGGCGGATACGTGGCGTACGAACCGTCCACCGGGGAGTTCTCATTGACCGACGAGCAGGCGTTCTGCCTCGCCGATCCGAACGGACCGAACGTGTCGGCCGCGTTTGTGGGTGTCCTGGGCTACCTGCGTGCCGAGCCTGCGATCACCGAGGCCTTTCGCACCGGTGCCGGTGTCGGCTGGCACGAGCACGATCACAGCGTGTTCACCGGTATCGACGCCTTCTACCGTCCGGGCTATGCCGCCGAGCTGATCCCGAATTGGATTCCCGCGCTCGACGGGGTGGAGGCGAAACTCACTGCGGGGGCCGCGATTGCCGATATCGGTTGCGGTCTGGGGTCGTCATCGGTCTTGTTGGCCCAGTCATTCCCCCGCAGCACGTTCGTGGGTGTGGACTACCACCACGAATCCATCGACCTCGCGCGCAAACACGCCGCCGAGGCCGGGGTCGGAGATCGCGCCACATTCGAAGTCGGGACGGCACAGGACTTTTCGGGCCACGACTACGACCTGATCACGATGTTCGACTGCCTGCACGACATGGGCGACCCGCTCGGCGCGGCCCGGCAGGTGCGCAAGGCCATCGCCGGCGACGGCACCTGGCTCCTGGTCGAACCGGCCACCGCCGAGAACGTCGAGGATACGTTCAATCCGGTTGGGCGCCTTTACTACAGCGGATCGACGTTCCTCTGCGTCCCCAATGCCCTGTCCCAGCCCGGTGGTTATGCCCTCGGCGCGCAGGCACCCGAATCGGCATTGCGCCAGATTGTCGACGAGGCCGGATTCACCAGGTTCCGGTTGGCCGCACAGACCGCGTTCAACAACGTCTATGAGATCCGCCCCTGAGGCGTCCCGCACCACCCAGAGAGGTCGACATGGACATCCCGGTTGTCGCCGGCGGCGTCGCCACCGCGGTGTTCGCGTTCAGCACACTGCCGATGTTGACCAAGGCATGGCGCACCAAGGACGTGAATTCCTACAGTCCCGGCAACATCGCCCTGGCCAACATCGGCAATCTGATCTATCTCGTCTACGTCCTGCATCTCCCGCTCGGACCCGTCCTGGTCCTGCACCTGTTCCACACGTTGAGCACCGGACTCATGCTGTTCTGGTACGTGCGTTACGTGGCGCTGGCCCGGGGCGGCGGCCGCGCTCGGCTAGATCACCAGGCCGAGCAGCAGGACCACGATCAGCCCGGCCACCGACAGAACGGTCTCCATGATCGACCAGGTCTTGACGGTCTGGCCGACCGACATTCCGAAGTACTCCTTGACCAGCCAGAATCCGGCGTCGTTGACGTGTGAGAAGAACACCGAACCCGCGCCGATGGCCAGCACCACCAACGAGAGTTCGCCGCTGCTGAGTCCGTCGAGGAGTCCGAGGATCAGCGACGACGCGGTGATGGTCGCGATGGTCGCCGAGCCGGTCGCCAGCCTGATCAGTGCGGCGAGAACCCAGGCCAACAGGATGACCGAGATGTTGGCTTCCTTGGCCCAGTCGGCGAGGAGGGTACCGATTCCGCTGTCGACGAGCACCTGTTTGAACCCGCCACCCGCCGACACGATCAGCAGGATGCCGGCGATGGCCGGAAGTGCTGCGCCCGTGCACTTTGCGATGGTGTCGCGGTCCATGCCGGAACCCCGCCCGAGGGTGAACATCGCGACAACGACGGCGATCAGCAAGGCGATGACCGGCGTGCCCATCACGTCGAGGATCTGCCGGACGATCTGATCGTCGTTCTCGATGAAGATCTCGGCGATCGCCTTGCCCAGCATCAGGACAACCGGGAGCAGCACGCTGAAGATGGTGATGCCGAAAGACGGCCGCTTGCTGGTCTCACCGTCGGACGGGTCCGCGTCGAACGTGGTCGGGACCGGCAGCACAACCCACCGGCCGGCGAGCTTTCCGAAGAGCGGGCCGGCGACGATGATCGTCGGGACCGCCACCGCAACACCGAGGGCAAGCGTCGTGCCCAGATCTGCACCGATGACGTCGATGGCGACGAGCGGACCCGGATGCGGCGGCACGAATCCGTGCATCGCCGACAGACCGGCCAGCGCCGGGATACCGACGGTGATCAGCGACAGTCCCGAACGTCGCGCGACGAGGTAGATCACCGGCATCAGCAGCACCAGGCCGATTTCGAAGAACATCGGCAGGCCGATGATCGCGCCGACCAGCGCCATCGCCCACGGCAACATGCGCGGGGAGGCGTGTCCGACGATCGTGTCCACGATCTCGTCCGCGCCGCCGGAATCGGCGAGCAACTTGGCGAACATCGCGCCCAGGGCGATCAGGATGCCGACGCCGGCGGCCGTGGATCCGAATCCGGTGGTGAATGAGTCGAGCACATCGGGGATCGCCTCGCCGGCAACAATTCCCACGGTGAGTCCACCGCCGACCAGTGCGAGGAAGGGATGGAACTTCGCGACGGTGATGAGGAGGACGATCACCGAGATGCCGGCCAGCGCCGCCAGGATCAGCTGCCATCCCGGCGCGACGGGTTCGGGCAACTCCGTATCGGCTGCCAGCACAGCCATCGATGCGGCGTTCATCAGTTCTCCTCGGTGATGTTGGGGTCGGCGCCGGCGGCGGCGACATAGGCCTCGACGATCTCGTCGATGGTTTGGTCGATGTCGATCTCGTAGCCCTGCTCATCGGCACCGAGGGGCTCGAGGGTCTCGAACTGTGAGGCGAGCAGCGAGGCCGGCATGAAATGTCCCGGCCGGCTCGCCTGTCGGCGTCCGATCAACTCCGCGGTACCGGACAGGTGCACGAATCGCACCGTCGGGCAGTGCGCGCGAAGCTGGTCGCGATACTTGCGCTTGAGTGCCGAACAGCTCATCACGCCACCGTCGCCGTGTTCGGCGAGCCACTGGCCGAGCGTCTCGAGCCAGGGGTACCGATCATCGTCGTCGAGGGGATGGCCGGCCGACATCTTCGCGATGTTGGCCGCCGGGTGGAAGTCATCGGCATCGGCGAACGGGACCCGGAGACGTTGCGCGAGCGCGGCCCCGACAGTCGACTTGCCCGAACCCGACACCCCCATCACAACCAGAGCTGATCGCATACTTCTCCTCGCCACATCCTGCTCACCCACCGCAGTTCCCAGCTTCAATAGTCATACTTTTGTAAGGTTGTCCGTCATAAAACCAGTTCTTTGGTACACGAGCAAGCGAATGAGAAGATAATTGCGTGGCATCTGACACAACCGTGGGTGAATTGCATGGCAATGTTGTGACCGATCTCGGAACCCGGATCGTGTCCGACCACCATTCCGCCGGTGATGTGCTGACACTCGACGGCGTCGGCAAGCACTACGGGGTGTCGCGGACGGTCGCGCGCGAAGCCATCCGGGTCCTGGAATCCATGGGCATGGTGGCCTCCCGCCGTCGGGTGGGAATCACCGTTCAGCCCAAAGCGATGTGGAACGTCTTCGACCCACGGCTGATCCGCTGGCGCCTCGACGCGGGCGAGCGAACCGAGTTCCTGTTGACGCTCTCAGAGTTGCGCCGCGGTTTCGAACCGGTCGCCGCAGCGCTCGCCGCCGAACGCGCCGACGAGCATCAGTGCCGCATCCTGGCCGCCGCCGTGTCGGACATGGTGGTACACGGCCGGTCCGGCGACCTCGACCAATACCTGCTCGCGGACATGATCTTTCACCGCACCCTGCTCGAGGCGAGCGGTAACGAGATGTTCCGGGCACTCAGCGATGTCGTCGGTGAGGTCCTCGCGGGACGGACCCATCACGGCATGATGCCGACCCGCCCCAACCCCGCCGCGATCGACCTCCACGATCAGGTGGCACGGGCCATCCGACTGCGGGATCCGGCCGACGCGGAGCGGGCCATGCGCGAGATCATCGTCGAGGCCGCGGCCGCCGTCTCGAACCCCGGCAGCGATCAGTAGCGACTACCGGGGCGGAAGATCTGCGTCGGCTTCATCCGCTGCGACGACGGCAACCACTGATTGACGCCGCGCCGCAGGGCGAACAGCGCGGAGAACAACAACAAGGTGAACTGCAGCCAGCCGATGATCCGAATCGCAGCAGGCACCGACGAGTAGTCGAAGAGCAGGTCGATGCCCATCGGGATGCACAGGAGCATCACCAATGCCATCGTCACGTAAATGTTGCGGGCGCCGCGACTACGGCGACGACCGACCGCGACCAGCAGCGGGTACTGGACCGCCAGCAGCACAAGGGTGGTGATCAGCATGGCCGGCGGGAAGAATCCGGCGATCGACTCGATCTGGTCGGCAGGTGCGGCGTTGCTCGGGTCGTCCCGGACGCCCTCCTGGAGACGTTCCTTCAGCAGGTCGGTGATCGAACCCAGATTCGCGAACCCGTAGATCACCCCGATCAGGGCGGCTCCCGCGGCACCGAGCCACAACAGCCAGGCGTGATACAACGACGCCGGCGGTGGGGTGTCGTCTTCGAGGTCGGCGTGGTCCTTGTCTTTGGAGGTCCGGCCCTGCGCGATCCTGGCCATGTCGGCCGCATCGAGTTCCGCCAGCGATGGCATACCGGCCAGATCAGGCGGCACGATCGCCGAGTCGCCCGGCGCCACCTCTGACTTCTCGACGTTCGGTCGGTCGCGCTCCGGTTCAGTCGGCTGATCCCCTGGGTCCTGCGTCACACCGTCGATTGTTGCACCCGCCACCTGTCCGCAGACCGCACCCCGTCACCGGCAAAGTGAAGCGAGTTTGGTTTCACGGGAAACCCATGGCGGTGACGGTTCAGCCGATCTTCAACATCCGACCGATAGTCGCCTGCCACAGCGCGCCGTCGGCGCTGATCGTTCCGGTGAGCTGCATCGGCTCGTCGATGGGCGCGATCCCCACCTGGGTGTGCGCCCGTCGCTCCCCGGTGTGGAAGTCGACGGCCGTGTAATAGACCGGTCCGATCTGCTGCACTCCCCCGCCGGGTGCCAGTGGTCCGTAACTCAGCGCATGAATCAGACCGTCGGCGCGGGAGAGCTTGGGCAGGGTGGCCATGCGGTCACCGCTTTCCCATATCCGATGACATCCGTTGTCGGACACATCGATACGAGTCATCCCACCCGTAAATGCCGCCGCCGGTGGATCACTCGGTCCCGACGTGGCGAAGGGCGGATACTGGAAGCCATAGGTGCTCGGTATGACGATGGAGTTGCCCCACGCCATCGGTGAGTTCTCGGTGCCCTGCCCGGACGTCCCGAACGCGTCGGTGCTGCAGACCGGTGAACCGTCGTCGGAACGATAGACCAGCAATCTGGGTCGGGGCGCGTCGTCGACGATCGCGACCCATTCATCCCCGTTCGGACCGAAATATGTTGGCGTGGTGCCCGATCCCGGCGCCAGCTGGCCCGGGCGTCGAAATTCTCCGGTCTCGTAGGTGACCCGCCAGACGATGAGCGGCGTTCCCTGCTGATCAGCCCGCATCTCGTACAGCGCCTTGCTGGTCAGGATCGACGCCCCGTCCCGGCGGATGGTGAGACCGTTGGTGAGCTTCTCGCCTTCCGGCAAGTGCGTGGACCCGACCCGGCCACCGGTGTCGACGGTGCCGATGACACCACCGGTGGTCGCAAACCAGATCCGCCCGTCGAAGTCCGGCGCGAGTCCGGTGATGGCGTCACCGGCAGGGATCTGTCCGCTGACGTCCACGCGCTCATCGACGAACAGCTGACGGCGTCCGTCGGGATTCCTGCGGTGGGCGATCTTGAGGATCGAACCCGACCCGTCCGCCATCACGACGCGGTCGCGGCTGTCGAGATAGCCGTACACCCCGCCGAGCAGTCCACCTTTGGTGAGTTGCAATGACGCGATCGGCTGCGCTGTCGTGGGGTCGAAAAGTGCCACAGTCGGGACGGCAAAACCTGGTGGGTTGATTCCGGCGTAGCCGGTGCAGAGGGCGACCGGCAGTCCGTCACTGCCGATGAACGTCGCCGCGCAGGCGCCACCGGGCAGCGACGAGGCGAGCAACGTCCCGTCGGCGCCGGGGCCGGCGTGGGGGGTCGAATCCGTGGAGGCCAGGTCTCCGTGGATGAGCGCGGTTCCGGCCGGGCCGACATCGGGCGCAATCGGATCAGCCTGCGCGACCGGTGCCGTCAGCACGAACGACAAGAGCACCGCGAGAAACAACACTGCCGGACCCCCAGAGCGCATCACCCGCATATCCAAGCACGACGCGGGCAACTCGCCCCGAAAACTGGCAAATATCGGGACGCTGAGGGCTGTATGCCCTCGGAGCACTGGTATTTCACAGTTTTCAGGGTGATCGAACCTGCACTCACCCGAATTCGTCTGATCACCATGGATTTCGGTGTCTACTCGACAAAAGAACTGCACCGGCACGGGTTGAGCGCCTGGCAGATCCGGCGCGAGACCGAGACCGGCGCGCTGATCGGACTGCGGCAGGGCTGGTACGCGACGCCGACAGCGGATCCGGAGGTGGTCGAAGCGGTCCGGGCCGGCGGCGTCCTCGGCTCACTGACCGCTGTCGATCCGATCCCCACCGCAGTGCTCTCTGCGGCACGATGTATGAGCCCCGAGCACTGGATCGCCACCTGCGATTCGGCGCTGAACACGGCCGAGCTGACAGTGGCTCAGATGGCCTCGGAGATGGGCGCATCGTCCCGGCGGGTCGCTCAGCTCCTGGACAAATGCGATCCGGCATCCCAGTCAGGCACCGAATCAATCGTCCGCGTTCGGCTTCGGGCGATCGGATTCACGGTGATCGTTCAGCCTCAGGTCTCGGGCGTCGGCCGGGTGGACCTGGGAGTCGGTCGTCTTCTCCTCGAATGCGACAGCGTGCGGCATCACACCAGCCTGGAGAATTACCACAACGATCGTCGTCGCAACCGTCGCGCGTTGGTCGACGGCCGGCTGACGATGCGGCTCACCTACGACGACGTGCTCTACGGCTGGGACGGCGTGCTCGCCGAGATCAGGGCGATCGCCCGGTCTGATCGGCACCGTAGGCGGCCGCTGCCGGCGAAGTCTGGCAAATACAGGAACTCCGAGGGCTATTTGCCCTCGGAGTCCTGCTATTTGACAGTTTCGCCGGTGTCAGGCCCGAACTAAACGAGAAGCTCAGCAATCTGAATGGTATTGAGCGCCGCACCTTTACGGAGGTTGTCACCCGAGACGAACAGTGCCAGCCCGCGACCTTCCGGAGCACCCGGATCCTGACGAATCCGGCCCACCAGTGAGTTGTCCTTGCCGGCGGCCTCGAGCGGGGTCGGGACCTCGGTCACCGTCACACCGGGCGCACCCTCGAGGAGCTTGGTGGCCTCCTCGACAGAGAGCGGTCGTCCGAACTCGGCATTGATCGACAGCGAATGCCCGGTGAACACCGGAACCCGCACGCAGGTTCCGCTGACCAGCAGCTCGGGAAGTCCGAGGATCTTGCGCGATTCGTTGCGCAATTTCTGATCCTCGTCCGTCTCACCGGAACCGTCGTCTACCAGCGCACCGGCCAAGGGCAGCACGTTGAAAGCAATCGGCGCAACGTATTTCACCGGTTCGGGCAGCGAGACCGCGGAACCGTCGTGAACCAGCTTCTCGGCATCATCGATACCGGCGCGCAACTGCGACACCAGTTCTTCGACACCGGCCAGTCCGCTGCCGGACACCGCCTGGTACGACGAGATGATCAGTCGCTGCAGGCCGGCTGCGTCGTGCAGCGGCTTGAGGACCGGCATCGCGGCCATCGTGGTGCAGTTCGGGTTGGCGATGATCCCCTTCTTGGGGTTGCGCGCCTCCTCGCCGTTGACCTCTGAAACCACCAGCGGCACATCGGGATCCTTGCGCCACGCCGACGAGTTGTCGATCACCGTGACACCGGCGGCGGCAAAACGAGGTGCCTGCTCGCGGGACATGGTGGCACCGGCCGAGAACAGCGCGATGTCGAGTCCGGTGGGGTCTGCCGTTGCGGCATCTTCCACCACGATCTCGCCACCACGCCACGGCAGCTTCTTGCCCGCCGACCGCGGCGATGCAAAGAACCGGATCTCGTCGGCGGGAAAGTTACGCTCTTCCAGCAGTTTTCGCATGACGGCGCCGACCTGACCGGTGGCACCGACAACACCAACACGTACACCCATGGCTATCGCCCCGTTCCGCCGTAGACAGTGGCCTCTTCGTCGCCACCGAGATCGAAGGCGGCGTGCAGTACGCGAACAGCCTCGTCGAGTTCGGTGTCGCGGCACAATACCGAGATGCGGATCTCCGAAGTCGAGATGAGTTCGATGTTGATCCCGGCATCCGACAACGCTTCACAGAACGTCGCGGTGACTCCCGGGTGCGACTTCATTCCGGCACCGACCAGCGACACCTTGCCGATGAGATCGTCGTAAAGGATCGAGCTGAAGCCGATCTCGTCCTTGAGCTTCGACAGCTTCTCGACCGCGAGCGGCCCGACTTCCTTCGGACACGTAAAGGTGATGTCCGTCTTTCCGGTCGCGACCTCGGACACGTTCTGCAGAACCATGTCGATGTTGATCTCGGCATCGGCGACTGCGCGGAACACCTTGGCGGCGTAGCCGGGCTTGTCGTCGAGCCCGACGATGGTCACCTTGGCCTCGCTGCGGTCGTGGGCAACGCCGGTCAGGATGGCTTCTTCCACGGGAATGTCCTCCATCGATCCGGACACCATGGTGCCGGGCTTGTTTGAGTACGACGAGCGCACATGAACGGGAACGTTGTAACGACGGGCATATTCCACACAGCGCAGCATCAGAACCTTTGCGCCGCAGGCCGCCATCTCCAGCATCTCCTCAAAGGAGACGGTGGCCAGATGCTTGGCGTTCGGAACGATTCGGGGATCGGCGGTGTAGATGCCGTCGACGTCGGTGTAGATCTCGCAGACGTCGGCGTTGAGCGCGGCGGCGAGAGCAACCGCGGTGGTGTCCGAACCCCCGCGTCCGAGCGTGGTGATGTCTTTGGTGTCTTGCGAGACACCCTGGAAACCGGCGACCAGGACGATCTTGCCGTCGTCGAGCGCCGACCGAACGCGGCCGGGCGTGACGTCGATGATCTTCGCCTTGCCGTGGCTGCTCGTGGTGATCACACCGGCCTGAGACCCGGTGAACGACTGCGCCTCGGCGCCCAGGGAGCTGATCGCCATCGCCACCAGGGCATTGGAGATCCGCTCACCAGAGGTGAGCAGCATGTCCATTTCCCGCGGCGGCGGGGACGGGCACACCTGCTCCGCCAGATCGAGGAGTTCATCGGTGGTGTCACCCATCGCGGACACGACAACCACGACGTCATTGCCGGCCTTGCGCGTCGCGACAATGCGCTCCGCCACCCGACGAATGCGTTCGGCGTCGCCCACTGATGAGCCACCGTACTTCTGCACGACCAGAGCCACGCAGTTTCCCTTCTCTCGCTTGCATCGAGCTGCCAGAAATCAGACAGCCTGAAAAATAGGGACCGCTACAGCCCCGTGCAAGGATAGCCACCTGCATCTTCACGTGCGCCGACGCATCGGGCGCAACCACTTGGTCGATGCCGGCGGCCGGTCCACACTAGGATCCGTGAGGTGCTGAGCCGAGCGACAATCGAAACCGTCAGCGATCGGCTGTACAAGCACCGCAGCTGGATCGAACCGATAGCGGCTTTCCTGGTGATCCGCCTCATCGGACTGCTGACCCTGCAGCGGTTCGATCAGCTCCGAGGTAATGGTGGGCTCGGGTCGGTGCTGTCGGCCTGGGACGGCAAATGGATGTTGGCCATCGCAGAGCACGGCTATGGTGGCGTTCCTCTCACCCAGACCGACGCGCAGGGTATGCGCGACTCCGATACGCCTTACGCCTTCTTTCCCGGGTACCCGATGCTCGCCGGTGCGGTCGACAAGATCCCTGGCTTCAGCCCGCTCGGTGCCGCGCTCACCGTCAACGTGTTCCTCGGGGCGCTCGCTGCGGTGGGTGTGGCGCGGATCGGTGCCATCTGTTGCGAGCAGATGCAGAACCGGCCGAATCCACCCCGCTGGATCCCGGCCCGCATCACCAACTGGTTCACCGAGGAACGCGACGAGTCCGGTGAATCCCGCCTATCCAAGGCCGATCCCGCTCGGGCCGGCCTGCTGCTCTCGGTGTTTTTTGCCGCGGCCCCGATGGGCATCGTGCTGTCGATGGCCTACACCGAAGCCCTGTTCTGCGCCCTGGCCGCCTGGACGCTGGTCGGCGTCTTACAACAGCGGTGGCTGCTGGCCGGGACCTGCGCGATGCTGGCCGGGCTCAGTCGGCCGACCGCGGTCGTGCTGATCGGCGTGGTCATCCTGGCCGCGGCACTGCGGCATCGCGACGGCTGGCGCGCCTGGGTTGCGATCATCATCAGCCCACTGGGCTATCTGGGTTATCTGGCGGTGGTGTGGCAGAAGACCGGCGAACCGCTGGGCTGGTTCCGGATCCAGACGCAGGGATGGAACACCGGGATCGACTACGGCAAAGCCGCGTTCGACTTCGTGAACTTCGCCCTGGTGAACTCGCCGGAAATCGCGCCGGTGGCGACGGCCTGGATCATCGTCATCACCATCGCGTTGGCCATCTACAGCTTTGTGGACCGGGTGCCCTGGCCGGTGTCGGTGTACGGCGCCCTGGTGGTTGTCTCAATCGTCGCCTCGAGCGGACTGATGATGAGCCGGCCGCGGCTCCTGCTACCGGCCTTTGTCCTGCTGATCCCGTTTGCCATCGGGCTCGCCAAACGCCGGACATCGACTCAGGTGATCGTCGCCATCATCGTGATCACCTTCAGTTCCTGGTTCGGTGCCCACATGCTGACGGTGTATCCGCACGCCATGTGACCGGGCCACCGCGAAACCGGAAATTCGCGCCACCTGCCTGCGTTCGCGCCGGTTGCAACCGGCGCGAACGTAGGTAAGTGGCGCGAATTCAAGCAGGTCGGTGGAGTCAGCGGAGGCGGCGGGCCCTGGCCTCGAAGCCGTCGCACAGAGCGTCGATGCCTTGATCGAGGAGATAACGCGGATCGGTCAGTTGCAGGTTGCCGGTCCCGACGAGTTCTGCCAGATGCGGCGGAGGTGTGCCGTCGGGCCTACCGGCGAGCAGTCGCATGAATCCGCTTTGTCCTTCGCCGCCCTCGTCGGCCCGGTCGTGCAGCAGGCGTTCGGCGACAGTACTGAGGACCGTGCCCGCGATGTGATTCCACAGCGACAACGCCATCTCCGTGGCCTCCGCGGTGGTGATCTCCAACTCCAGGAATCCGTCCACCAGCCAGTCGAGACAGTTCAGGCTCTGCGGCCCCATACTGCTGCGCGGTGAGGCAAACGCGAGCAGGACCCAGGGATGGCGCTGATAGAGATTCCAGTCGACGTCGGCCGCGATCAACGCCCGCTGCCGCCAGTTCGCATCACCGGCAGGCGGATAAGGAAAGCGGACGCCGATCTCGTCGGACATGGCCATGAGCAGGGCGTCCTTGTCGGAGACATGCCGGTAGAGCGACATCGTCCCGACGCCCAGCCGGTCGGCGATCTTGCGCATGGTGACCGCACCGAAGCCGTCGGCGTCTGCGAGCTCGATGGCAGCGTTCACCACCGCGACACGGGTCAGTTTGACCCCATCGGTCCCCTGTTCGGGATCAGCAACACTCATCTCCGCAGCCTCCTTCGCTTGATCATTCTCCCGGCAGTCCCGAAACCGCGGAATAAACGCTTTGCGTACAACGTACTCATATGCGTACGTTGTACCCAAACCCTATCGACCAGGAGTACTGCAGTGAGCATCACGGACCGACCGGCCAACAGCGGAGCCGAGGCGAAAGACCATCGCCCCGACCGCCGCGCATGGCTCGGGCTCGCAGTCCTCACGTTGCCCGTGTTCCTGGTCTCGATGGACTTCTCGGTCCTCTACCTCGCCATCCCCACACTGAGCGAAGCACTGGCGCCCTCGGCGACCCAGCAACTGTGGATCGTCGACATCTACGGCTTCCTGATCGCGGGCCTGCTCATCACGATGGGCAACCTCGGTGACCGTTTCGGCCGGCGACGGTTACTGCTGATCGGTGCCACCCTCTTCGGCATCGCATCCGCGGTTGCCGCCTTCGCCCCGGACGCCTCCTCACTGATCGCCGCCCGCGCCATCATGGGCATCGGCGGGGCAACGCTGCTCCCGTCGAGCCTGTCGCTGATCGGCAACATGTTCCCGAATGCCGTGACCCGCGCCAAGGCGATCGGGGTGTGGACCGCAGCATTCGCGGGCGGATCAGCGCTCGGCCCGGTCATCGGCGGCGTCCTGTTGCACCATTTCTGGTGGGGCTCGGTGTTCCTCATCAACGTGCCGGTCTTGCTGATTCTCCTCACTCTGGCTCCGCGACTGGTCCCGGAATACCGCTCGGGCACCACCGATCCCTTCGACGTGCTCGGCATCGTGTTGTCGATGCTCGGCATCCTGCCACTGGTCTACGCGGTCAAACATGGTGCGGCAGAAGGCCTCGACAACACCACGCTGGTCTTTGCGGCGATCGGAATCGTCGGCATGTGGCTGTTCATCCGTCACGAACGCCGTACCCCGTTCCCGCTGCTCGAGCTGAAACTGTTCCGCAACGCCCGGTTCTCGGCCGCGATCGGCAGTGCGCTGACCGGCATGATGACGCTCGGCGCACTGAGCTACCTCACCGGCATCTACCTGCAGTCGGTGCTCGGACGAGACGTGATGACCGCGGCCCTGCTCGGGCTTCCGATGGCCATCGCCGTCGCGGCCTTCTCGATGAGCGCCTCCCGGATCGCGGCGTTTGTCTCGGTCCGCTGGGCGTTCGTGATCGGCATCGTGTTCGCCGCCATCGGCAACGCGGGGATGATCTGGCTCGGTGTCTCCGAAGGTGTCGGGGTGTATCTGATCAGTTCGGCGGTCGCGGGTATCGGCTACGGCATGATCTTCTCGCTGGTCTCCAACGTCGCGGTGTCGTCGGTTCCCACCGAACGCAGCGGTGCGGCCGTGGGCATCTCCGAGACCAGCTTCGAGTTGGGTACCGCGTTCGGCCTGGCCATCCTGGGTTCGGTGGCGACCATGGTGTTCCGCAGCAACACCGAGAACACCGGCGCCAAGGACACCCTGTCGGAAACCCTCACGCATGCGCAGGACCTGGACCCCGCTGCCCAGGCCACCCTCGCCGACGCCGCACGCAGCGCTTTTGTCGATGGCCTGCACGTCACCGCGGTCGTGAACGTGGCACTCTTGGCTGCGATGGCCGTCATCGTCGCGGTCTTGCTGCGCACTCGGACACCGGTCGCGCAACCGGCAAAGTAGGAGCCAAAGCGGCTCCACCACAAGGAGTTACGACCGTGCCCCTACATCCGATCCTGGCCGGACGGTGGAGCGCCCGCGGCTATGACAGCGCCGCGGTGATCTCCGCCGAACATCTCGAAGAAATCCTCGAGGCCGGTCGGTGGGCGCCCACCGGTGGCGGTGAACAACCCGTTCGTTTCATCGTCGGCGTCCGCGGCGAGCCCACGTTCGCCGGACTTGTCGAGGGCCTCAAGCGCGGCAACCAGTCCTGGGCACCGGCCGCGGCCGCGTTGATCCTGTTGTGCACGAACGACGTTCCGAACGAACCGAAGATGCAGGACTACGCGACCATGGACGTCGGCCTGGCGGCGTCGCAGATGATCACGCAGGCGCAGTCAAACGAATGGAATGCTCACCCGATGGGCGGGTTCCGGCCCGAGGCGATGATCGAACGGTTTGCGATACCGCCCGGCCACCGACCGCTCCTCATCGTGGCCATCGGCAAGCTTGCCGACCCGGACACCCTGGCACCCGAGGTGGTCGAACGTGACCGGCGCGAGCGCACGAGATTGCCCCTACCGGACGTCGCCTTCAGTGACTCCTGGGGCCATCCGTACACGTCAGGGCACTGACGGGACCCCCTTTGGAGTTCGGGAACGACGAGAGTAGAGTGCCAAACATGCAGCGCGTGCTCCTTCTCCTCTGCCGCGGCGGGGTCTGATCCAGACCGGCTTCCCGTCGCGGGATTTGTGACGCGCCGGTCTTGCCCCCACCACCTTCGGAGATTGACCCAATGCCTGCCGCAGATGCTTTCACTTCCAACGCCAGCCGAATCGTCGAACCGGCCGGCCCCATTCCCGCCGATCAGCCCGCCTGGAATCCTCAGCGCAATTCGGCGATGCCCGCCCACCGATACCGTCCATTCGCCGACGAGGTCGAGTCGGTGGCACTGCCCGACCGCACCTGGCCCGACAAGGTCATCGACCGCGCACCGATGTGGTGTGCGGTGGACCTGCGCGACGGCAACCAGGCGCTGATCGACCCGATGAGCCCGGCCCGCAAGCGTCGCATGTTCGACCTGCTGGTGCGGATGGGTTACAAGGAGATCGAGGTCGGCTTCCCGTCGGCCAGCCAGACCGACTACGACTTCGTCCGCGAGATCATCGAGGACGGCGCCATCCCGGACGACGTCACGATCCAGGTGCTGACGCAGAGCCGCGGCGAACTGATCGAGCGCACCTTCGAAGCCTGCCGTGGCGCCGCGAATGTGATTGTGCACTTCTACAATTCGACGTCGATCCTGCAGCGTCGGGTGGTCTTCCGCGCAGACAAGGAAGCGATCAAGAAGATCGCCACCGACGCCGCCCACAAGGCCAAGGCCGAAGAGCAGAAGTACCCGGACACCAACTGGCGCTACGAATACTCCCCGGAGTCGTACACCGGCACCGAACTCTCGTTCGCCAAAGAGGTCTGCGACGCGGTCACCGAGGTCATCGACCCCACCCCGCAGAACCCGATCATCCTGAACCTGCCGGCCACCGTCGAGATGGCAACACCCAACGTCTACGCCGACTCGATCGAGTGGATGCACCGCAACCTGGCCCGCCGCGACTCGGTGATCCTGAGCCTGCACCCGCACAACGACCGCGGAACCGGTGTCGCCGCAGCAGAATTGGGCTACCAGGCCGGCGCCGACCGGATCGAGGGCTGCCTGTTCGGTAACGGCGAGCGCACCGGCAACGTCTGCCTGGTGACCCTGGGCATGAACCTGTTCAGCCGGGGCGTCGACCCGCAGATCAACTTCTCCGACATCGATGAGATCCGCCGGACGGTCGAGTACTGCAACCAGCTCGGCGTGCACGAGCGTCACCCCTACGGTGGCGACCTGGTCTACACAGCTTTCTCCGGAAGCCACCAGGACGCGATCAACAAGGGCCTGGATCAGATGAAGATCGATGCGGACGCAGCAGGTTCCGACATCGACGACATCACCTGGGCGGTCCCGTACCTGCCCATCGACCCGAAGGACGTCGGCCGCAACTACGAGGCGGTCATCCGGGTCAACAGCCAGTCGGGCAAGGGCGGCGTCGCCTACATCATGAAGGCCGATCACGGCCTGCAGCTGCCCCGGCGTCTGCAGATCGAGTTCAGCCGCGAGATCCAGAAGATCACCGACGGCGAGGGTGGCGAGGTGTCGCCCAAGGAGATGTGGGACGTCTTCGCCGAGGAATACCTGCAGCCGATCCGTCCGCTCGAGCGCGTCAAGCAGCGGGTCGACGCAGCCGAGGTCGACGGCGGAGAAGATCAGATCACCGCGACGGTCAAGATCGACGGCAAAGAGAAGGAGATCTCCGGTGCCGGCAACGGCCCGCTGGCCGCCTTTGTCGATGCCCTCTCGACCGTCGGCTATCAGATCCAGGTCCTGGACTACTCGGAGCACGCGCTGACCTCCGGTGACGATTCGAACGCGGCCGCCTATGTCGAGGTCGAGATCAATGGTGAGACGGTGTGGGGTTGTGGCATCGCGCCGTCGATCACCACCGCCTCGCTGCGGGCCGTGGTGTCCGCCGTGAACCGGTCGGTGCGCGCTGCCGGCGGCGCCGTCCCCGAGGACAGTGAGCAGGCACCTCGGACCTGGGCCCCGTAGCCGGCCCGGCCACCACCCACTCGATTTCGCACCGTCCACCCGCAATTGCTGGTGGACGGTGCAAATTCAGGTGGCTGGGCACTAATCGAGCTCGCGCGCCTCGGTGACCAGGGCGCTGATCAATTGACGCACGGCGCCGCGGTCCTGGGCACCCGGGCGACAGAGCGCCTCATACACCCGGGCCGCCCGGACCCCGGTGAGCACCAACCGGACAACATTGGGGTCGCAGACCGAGTACCGCGGCATCAGAGCGATCCCATGACCTCGCGCCACCACGCCTCGATGGCCCGAAAGTCGTTGATACGATGCATCACCCGGGGCTGGACCCCGGTGATCGCGGCCAGCGACAACAGCGCGTCGTCGACGGGGAAACCGTCGCGCACACTGATCCAGTCCTCGTCGGCGAGTTCAGCGAGCGTGACCTCCGTGCGACCGGCATGGCGATGGTCCGGACCGACCACCAGATCGATGGGTTCCCGCATCACGAAAGTTGTTGCCACGCGGGCCGAGACGACCTGCGGGGCTCGCTCGTCGCGGTGGGTGAGAACCACATCCGAATCAGAGAGCAACGCCGGCGCTTCCTGGTATCGCACGTCCTCGTCCCGGGCGATCAACGCGATGCCGGCCCCGCCCATCCGCTCCATGACTCCCGGCAGGAGCAGTGCGGCACCCGAGGGGAACATCGCTATCCGCACGGAACCGACCGCATCATCGCGATACGACGCCATTTCTTCGGCCGCACGATCAACCGCCGAGACGACCTCATCCGCCCGCAGGACCAGCGCCCGACCGGCATCGGTCAGGCGTACTCGCCGTCCGTCTTGTTCGAGCAGGGCGATACCTGCCTCGCGGCCGAGCACCTTGAGCTGCTGCGACACCGCCGACGGCGTCATGTTCAGTGCCTGTGCGACGCCGCCGATCGTGCCGCGGTCGGCGAACTCTCGCAGTATGCGTAACCGCTGCAGGTCCATACCCGCAACGCTAGTCGCGGACTAGCGGCGCCGGACCGTCATCCGCCCACCCCGTCGCGGTGCGTAGGCCACTCCGCGTCCGTGCCACCGCTCCGGGCGGGCATCGGTGTCGGCGATCGCAAAATCGCGCAGCACATCCCGCAGCACGACGTCCATCTCCATGTTCGCGAACGCCGCTCCGATGCAACGCCGGGTACCGCCACCGAACGGTATCCACGCTGCCGATGGCCGGTTACCGACAAATCGTTGCGGATCGAAGATCTCCGGGTTCCGGAACTGTTCGCTGTCGTCGTGCAACAGCGAGATCGCCACGAGAATGGTGGTGCCCTTGGGGATTCGCCATTGCCCCAGTTCATAATCGGCAGCCAGGACGTGTCGGCCGGCGAAGTCGATCACCGGACGGCTGCGTTGTACTTCCAGGATGGTGGCCTGCCGCAGTTCGGATCCACCCTCCGCGGCCTCGGCGGTCAGGCGCGCCACCAATTCCGGGTGCCGGGTCAGCCGTTCAAACGCCCAGGCGAGGGTGTTGGCGGTGGTCTCGTGTCCGGCGGCCAGGAGTGTCGCCAATTCGTCGGCCATCTCTTTGGTGGTCATCGCCGAACCGTCGTCATACGAACTCCGGAGCATCAACGCCATTATGTCGGTGCGGTTTTCGAGATCCGGGTCCTGCCGGGCAACGGCAACCATCTGCTCGATGATCGCGTCGTATTCGGACCGTAATTTCCGAAATCGCGCCCAGGGACCGATCGGACCTCTTTGCACGTGATCGGGAATCGTCGCGCACCGCGACCCCGTTTCGACCATCGGCGGGATGACCTCCCGCAGCGCGTCGAAATGCTCCCCCTGTGCACCGAACACCGCCCGCAGGATCGCATCCAGCGTCACCCGCATCATCGGGCCGACGGTTGCGAACTCCTCACCCTCCGGCCAGGTGTCGGTCTCCTTGGTCAGCTCCTCCGCCACGATCTGCTCATAGACCTTGATGGCCTTGCCGTGCAGCGGCGGGGTGAGCAGTTTGCGCCGATTGCGATGCGCAGCGCCCTCCAGGGCGAACATCGATCCCTCGCCCAGGATCCGGCTGAGGTTGGGCTGGACGTTGGACAGCACGTCCGACGGTGTGGTGAACACCTGCTTGGCCAGGTGCGCGTCGGCAACCACCACCGATTTGCCGAAAACCGGGATATCGATGGTGAACACCGGACCAAAACGCTTGGCGGCCAACGCCATCGTCTGACGCCTCGAGATCACAAAGGGCACGGCCTGGAGCACTCGTGGTGACCGGAGTCCGGGCGGCAGATGCCCGGCCCCGGGACGGCCCTGGTCGGAGGTCGTCTCGTGTCGAACTGCACTCATGCCGAACCACTCCCCGCCAGTGTTCTGCGTCACTTGGTTTCACCAGACGGTACGCCGACGTACCGCACGTTACAAGGGTGGGCGCGCCGTATCGTGGCAATGTGCCGAATCCCGCCGCAACCCCGGCTCCGTCGAGCCCTGCGGGCAACAACGAATACCGCCTGCGGCTACTCGAAGCGCTCGGCGAGTCCATCACCGAACGCGGCTACCGCGCGACGACGGTCTCCGACATCGTCAAACACGCCCGGACCTCGCGGCGCACCTTCTATCAGGAGTTCACGTCCAAAGAGAATTGCTTCATCGAACTCCTGCGGGTGACCAACACCCAGATCATCGACGCCATCGTCGCCGCGGTGGACCCCGATGCCGGTTGGGCCGACCAGATCCGCCAGGCCATCGGCTCCTACATCCGTTCGATGGATTCACATCCGGCGATGACGTTGTGCTGGATCCGCGAGCTACCGGCACTCGGCGAGGATGCCCGCCCGATCCAACGTCAGGCCATCGATGACTTCATCCGCGCGGTCGTCGAGCTGACGGGCACCCGGCAGATGCGGGCGGCCGGCGTCACACCGGTCACCACCGAGATGGCCATCCTGCTACTCGGCGGACTCCGCGAGTTGACGGCGAGCACCGTGGAGAACGGCCGCCCCGTGGCAGACATCGAAGACACCGCGCTACAGGCCTGTTTCGCACTGTTGGGGCCGGCCGGCCGGTAGACCGACGTCCGCGTCAGCCCGTGACGCGCCGTGGGCGCGCAGAGAGTTCACCGGCACAGTTGGGGCAGCTCTCGAGACCGGCGCGGCAATCCGGGCAGTACGTGCATTCGAACGAACAGATCCACGCCGCCGCATCCAAACCCAATGGCGCCGAGCAGAGTTCGCATCGATCCTTCATCTCGAGCATGCCTCAGGCCACCCCGCTCCGGGCGACAACGGGAGGTCTGGACTTGCTGAACCGGCAAGTATCGTTGCCGCGTCGCGCATCATCAGGAACACTGAGAACCATGGATGAAGCCTATTGGGACGCCAAGTACACCACCACCGACCGCGTCTGGAGCAACAACCCGAACCAAGCGCTCGAAGGCGAGATCATCGACCTCACGCCGGGTCGGGCCCTCGACGTCGGGTGCGGTGAAGGCGCTGATGCCCATTGGTTGGCCGAGCACGGCTGGACGGTGACCGCCGTCGACATCTCGTCCGCCGCACTGGCACGGGCAAAAGAACTGAACGATCACCCCTCCATCACCTGGACGCATGCCGATCCGGTGCGCAACCCGCCGGAAGCATCGGCCTTCGACCTGGTGTCGCTGCACTACTTCCCGCTCCTGCGGACGCCCGGTGATGTCGCCGCCCGTCGATTCGTCGATGCGGTCGCGACCGGCGGAACGCTGTTCGTCGTCAGCCACGATTTCTCCGGGGAGCACGCCCGGAAGCACATCGAATCACATTCGGGCGAAGACGATTTCAACCCGCTCGACTACTACACCTCCCACGAGTTCGCGGCCTTCCTCGACGACAACTGGAAGATCCTGGTCGACCGGACACAACCGCGTCATGTCGACTCGTCGTCCGGCGGAGCCGGCCACATCAGCGACACGGTACTCAGGGCGGTACGCACCGCCTGAGAAGGTGAAGTTTCCCTACAACGTTCATCCACATTAATTAGATTGAACTGAACTGTCCGGGCCACTACACATGGATGGGTGACCACTCGCGACCGCATCCTGGGCCTGACCGTCGTGCTGCTGTGGGGACTGAACTTCCTGGCGATCCACGTCGGGCTCGAACATTTCCCGCCGTTGTTTTTCGCAGCCCTGCGGTTCGCCGTCATGGCGGTGCCGGTGATTCTGTTCGTACCTCGGCCCAACGTGCCGTTGCGGTGGCTCCTGCTCTACGGAATCGGTTTCGGCACAGTTCAGTTCGCGTTCCTGTTTCTCGCGATGGACGAGGGCATGCCCACCGGACTCGCGTCGCTGGTCCTGCAATCGTCGGCGCCGTTCACCGTGTTGCTCTGCGTCCTGCTGCTCGGTGAACGAATGAGCCGGCGCCAGGTGATCGGCATCAGTGTTGCGATCGCGGGAATGGTGATCATCGGCGTCGACCGGACCACACATGGCGCCACCGCGGCCTTGCTACCGGTACTCCTGACACTGGTCGCCGGCCTCGGGTGGGCGTTCGGCAATATCGGGTCGCGACTGGCCCGTCCGGACAACGCGCTGCATCTGACGCTGTGGATGTGTGTCATCCCACCGATTCCGCTGTATGCGCTCAGTCTGGCGGTCGAGGGACCGCAGGCCGGTTTCGACGCGATCACCACGACGGGTTCGCACACCGGGCTCGTCGCCCTCGCCGGCCTCGCCTATGTGGTGGTGTTCGGAACAGCGGTCGGCTCCGGTCTGTGGACCTACCTGATGTCGCGATACCCGGCGTCGCGGGTTGCACCGTTTTCGCTACTCGTGCCGGTGGTCGGTATCACGGCCGCCTGGATCTTCCTCGACGAGACACCGAGGCCATGGGAGATCATCGGCGCCGCCATCGTGATCATCGGATGTTTTGCCGGACTGAGTGCCCGGCGCGCACCCGAGCCGGCCGTCGAGGGACAACCGCCGTCGAACACCCCGATCCCGGCATAGCCGGACACTCACCCGAAGCGGCTTTCCGGCACCGACGACAGTCGGCCCTGGTTGAATCTGAGGTATGACCGGGGCTGGAGAACACGACGGCCAGCAGGTGGGACGCCCGCGCGACGACTCGATCGATCAGCGGGTGTTCTCCGCCTGCCTCGAGCTCCTCCTCGAGTCCGGTTGGGACGGAATGAGTCTGCGGCAGGTCGCCGTTCGTGCCGGTGTGAGTCGAACCAGTGTGCAGTTGCGCTGGTCGTCGAAGGCCGAATTGGTGTTGCATGCGATCCTCGGGCAGGCACCCGATCTGGCGCCGTTCACCGGCACCGATCGGAGCGGCTGGATCGCGTGGGTGGTGGAGGGCAGTCACCTCTTGTTCGCACGGGACGAGGTTCAGGCAGCCTTGCCGGGGTTGCTCGTGGCGCTGCAGAACGACCCCGACCTGCGCGCGTCGCTCTGGCGCCATTTCAGCGATCCGGCGATCGACCTGTTCACCGAAGGTGACGAATCCGCCCGCGACGACGCCCGCGCCGTTTTGGTCATGGCCGCCGGCGCCGCACTCTTCTCGGCAACCATTGCCGCCCAGGATGACACCCCGGCCCTGCGTTCGAGGATGACCACGCTGCTCACCCTGGCCGCAGGCTTGCCCACCGACCCCGCGGGGTAGTTCGCCACCACAATTTTCGGCACGCTCGGCGGTGATTTCGGCACGGTCAACGGACCCGCCCCCCGTCGAGCGGGCCTTAGTTGCCGTCGAGCGGGCCTTAGTTGCCGTCGAGCGTGCCAAAGATGTTTGTTACCGGGCATTTTCGGCACGCTCGACGGTGATTTCGGCACGGTCAACGGAAGGTGGCGACGATGGCCTCGGCCGGGGATCGCCACTGCAACTCCAGGTCGGCGAGCGTTCTGGTGTCATCGGTCGGGACCGCCGCGGTCAGGAACTCCGCGGCCTCCCCACTGAATCCTCCGCTGACCGGAATCCATCGACCGATGACGTCGACAACCTTGCCCAGTCGACGAAAAGCGTTCGGCTGCAGAGGTATCCGGCGAACCTTGCGGCCCATACCCGTTTCGACCGCGTCCACCATACCGTCGAATGTCAACATCTGACCGCCACAGAGGTAGCGTCGTGGACCCTTGCCCGATCCGGCGTTGATGATGCCGGCGTGGACATCTGCCACGTCCCGGACATCGATCATCTGCATGCCACCGCGCACCCGCGGCGCCCACCGCGAGCGGACGATGGTGCCCCAGCCCTGCTCGGTGACCCCGGGAGCGGTGTGCAGCGCCGGACCGACCACACTGCTCGGATAGGTGACCACGACCGGCGCACCGCTTTCCTGCAGCACCCGGGCCGCCCGTTCGGCATACCCCTTGCTCTTGCCGTAGGCACTGCGCGCCTGCGCGGTCGGGGTGTCGAGGGTGACGATCGGATCAGTGGTCGGAGTCAGCACCGCATAGCTGCTCACCAGCACCACCGGATCGAGTCCCCGTTCCACGGCCGATCGCATCACGGCCTCGGCGGCATAGGCGTTGACCTCCCACATCAGCTCCGCACGGCGATCGTCCGTGCCGACCACACCCGCGGCATGGATGACTGCGTCGGCCCCCGACAGCAGCGCGTCCACCGTGTCGGCGCTGCGCACGTCACCGATCAGGGTCTCGACGGTTCCCGACGCGGACAGCACCGGGAGGAGCTCGTCGATCTTCTCGTCCGGCGTGACCAGCAGGCGGACCTGATGCCCGGCCTCGAGGACCGCTCGGACCAGATGGGCCCCGAGGTAGCCGGTTCCCCCGGTGACAGCGACCAGCATGTACCCACTCCTTTCGCGCCGAACAGCCTCCCCGACGGCGTACACCGCGTACATTACTGTTCCGCTGGACCACTAATACGGGAATCCGAAAGACCCCCGACCTTCGAGGAAGTAGTGCCATGGGCGTGTACGCCGTAACCGGAGCCGCATCGGGAATGGGCCGCGAGGTGGCCACCAAGCTTGTCGCGGCCGGTCACACCGTCATCGGTGTCGACATCAAGGATTCGGACGTCGTCGCCGATCTGTCGACGACGGCGGGTCGCCGCAGCGCCATCGAGGAGGTCCTGGCCAGATCCGAGGGCGAACTCGACGGTGCGGTGCTCGCCGCCGGGCTCGGACCCGGCCCGGGCAGAGATCGCCCGCGATTGATCGCCGAGGTCAACTACTTCGGTGTCGTCGACTTGTTGCAGGGCTGGCAGGAGGCGTTGGCGGCCACCGACGCCGCGAAAGTGGTTGTCTTCTCCAGCAATTCCACAACCACGGTGCCGGCGGTACCACGTCGTGCCATCCGGGCCTTCCTGGCGGGCGACAGCGACAAGGCCGTGCGATCAGTTCGGATGTTCGGCAGGGCCGCATCGGTGATGGCCTATGCCGCATCGAAGATCGCGGTGAGTCGCTGGGTGCGACAACAGGCGGTCTCCCCCCAATGGGCAGGCGCGGGCATCCGACTCAATGCGCTGGCGCCAGGCGCGATCATGACGCCCCTGCTCGAGGCCCAGCTCGCCTCGCCCACGGAATCCAAAGCCGTCAAGAAGTTCCCGGTCCCCGTCGGCGGATTCGGCGATCCCGACAAGCTCGCCGACTGGGTGATCTTCATGCTGTCCGACGCCGCCGACTTCCTGTGCGGCAGCGTCATATTCGTCGACGGCGGCACCGACGCATACTTCCGGACCAACGAATGGCCACGCGCGGTCCCCCTCTACCGGATCGCGCCCTACCTCTACCGCTTCGGCACCTTCGGGCGCCGCAAGAAGTAGCCCGAGGCCGATCAGGCGCCGGCGAGATCCACGACGCGTTGCAGGTCGAGCCGGATCTGCCGGGCGACGGCGGCGGGACGCGCCCTCGGTTGCAACTCTGTGGGAGTTCCCATGATCACCACGGCATTTCGGTGGTTGTCGTGCGGGTACGACAGTCCCATGTTGACCAGCGCAACTCGGCAGCCGGCGTTTTGTGCCCGCACGGCGATGTGCGCGACCCCGCTGCCGATCGGTGCGACCGTGGCCGGGTCCTCGAGATTGCATGTGCCTTCCGGGAACACTGCAATGCTGTCCCCGCGTGACATCCGCTCGGCACAGGTGTCGATCATCTTCAGTCCGGCCTCCGCCGCGACCCGGGTTCCGTGGCTCTTGGCCCGGAACACCGGAATGCCCCCCATGGAATCGATCTTCCGGCGGAGGCCTTCGTCGAGGAACAACTCATCTTTCGCCAGAATCCGCGTGCGTCCGATCAGAGACCGCAGTGGGGACCGAAACGCCGCCGCGGCAACCACATACGGATCCACTTCGCTGATGTGATTGATCGAGATCACCAGTCGTACGCCGGACGTGATCAGCGCAGTCAGTGCTTTTTTCCCCGCGGGTTCGGCGAATCGAACCCGCGGCCGGTACCTCATTGCCAGGTAGCCGTATTTGACCAGCGCGTCACGACGATCCTGTTGATGCTCCAGGTAGTGGGCGTACACCTGGTCGGCCTCGGAAATATCGATGTTCACCAAACCTACGCTACCGTAAGTTACGGAACCGTAGGTTGATGGTCGGCCGACCGCTGCTCACCCGGTTTGTGGATGCGCCACCTTCAACGCCAGCCCGCGCAGGGCCTCTGTCACCGCGTCGGGGCATTCCAGAGGTCCACAGTGCCCGCTGTCGAGTTCGACGAGTTCGATCAGCTGGGGGAGCTTGGACGCGATCAGCCGCGACCGCTCTATCGGCGTGATCCTGTCGCTGCGCCCGGCGATCACCATCGTCGGGACGTCGACTGCCCCCGCGTCGACATGTTCGACCATGCCCACCAACAACGCACCGTAACCACCGCGTCCACGCGCGGATGTGGAGCCGACCATCCGGTCGACCTCGAAAGCGACCTCTGCAGCGGCAGACGTTCCGACCGCGACATGCGCCAACACCCTGCGCCGCAACGGCATCCGACGCGGCAGCGGCAATCGAGCCAACGGCACCACCGCGATCGCCAGGCGACGACGCAGACCGATCAGAGGCTCAGGACCCCGCAGGAAACGGACGTTGTCCAAGATCTGCCCCGACGTGGTGTTGACCAGGGCAACTGCCCGGACCCGGGTCGGCACGTCGTCGGGATAACGCTGCGCCCATGCCATCACCGCGATCCCACCCATCGAATGCCCGGCGACCACCGCTTTCCGTCCGGCCGGGACGGTCGCGGTGAGCACCGCATGCAGATCGTCGGCGAGATGGTCGAGGCTGTAACTGCCCGACCGGGCGGCCTCACTCTTACCGTGACCGCGGTGGTCGAAGGCGACCACCCGGAAATCTGCACTGAGTTGTTCTATCTGGTTGCGCCAAAAGCTGATCGAACACGTGATCCCGTGCGAGAGCACAATGATCGGGGCATCCGGGCGGCCGCGGATCTCGGTGTGCAACCGGGTGCCGTCCGCACTGCGGACATCGATCACAGAGGGTGTCATGCTCAGCCCACCCGAGCCAGCTTGTGTCTGGCTCCCCGATTCGGACATGAGTCCATTACTAACAGATAAGTCTCAAATGCGATACTGCTTCGATGCCACGCCCCGGCGCACCACTGCCCCGTCTGTTCGAGCGCGCTGCCGTCGCGGCCGTCTCCGACAAACACGCCGATTCCGCAGATGACGACGTGTTCGACGCGGCCCTGAGTGTGCTTGCCGAGCTCGGTACCCGGGCCGCGACGATGGATGACGTGGCATCGCGGTCGGGGGTCAGCCGGGCCACCCTGTTCCGCCGGTTCGGCAGTAAGGATGCGGTGTTCGAGGCAGCCATCGCAGCGCTGCTCCGGAACTTTCTCACCGAGATCACCGCCACGTTCCTGCGGGTCACCGATCCCACCGACCGCATCGTGGAAGCCTTCGTGGCCTGCCTGCAGCTGCGCAAGCGGTTCCTCGGCGACAACCCGAAACCAGAACACAGCAGGGACGTCCTGGCGATCTTGTCCAGCGGCGACCCGTCCCCGATCGAATACGGTCGGCAGTTCATCGCTGCGCGCATCGCGATGGCTCAGGCCGACAGCCTGCTTCCCCCGTCGGATCCCGCCATCCAGGCCGACGCGATCGTCCGGTTGACCCTGGGGTACCTGATCGTCCCCGACGGCTTGTTCGACCTCAACGACAAGGCCGTGGCACGGGATATCGCCCGTCGCACGATCGCGCCGCTGGTGACCGGCACCCTGCATTAGCCGTTCGCCCCCGGCCTCTGGGAGCAACTGGCACCCCGGGGCCTCGACGCGCGGGGGGCGACTCGTGCAATGAACTGCGCCACAAGCCGACCCAGCATGGATTCGGTCACAAACGTGGCACACGCTGGGAATTCGTCGACGTTTGAGGTATACCCGTGGGGGGTAAGCCTTTGCGGAGGCTGGGGAACGGAGGTGCATGTCAGTGGTCGTGGATTCAGACGCGCGACCTCTCGTCGTCGCACCTACCTGGCGGCAATCTCGCCCCTCCGCACTGCTGATGACGGGCGCGGCGCTCGCCGTCTTGGCCGGTGTGTTGCTGATGCACTCGGTACCGATGGCGCATACCCCTGGTGGACGCATGGTGTCGACCGGATCGATCACCGAAACCTCGACGTCAGCAGCCTCGGGTATATCGCAGATCGTGGAGAGCTGCGCCGCCAATTGCTCCGGTCGTGCCGGGATGGCGATGTGCATGGCCGTCATCACGATCGCCTCGGCCCTTATGTTCGTTCGACGACTGCTGAAACACCACGCCGCAGGCCCCGCCCACCGATCCGGTATCGGCCTGCTGGGCAGGCATGCTTCCCGGGCACCACCTTGGGCGACACCCACTTTGGAGAAATTGTCGATCTTGCGGATCTGATGGGCACCCCGTCCAGCCGTGACAACTTGCCGTTGCCGGCCGGGCCGAAATCGACACCATGAAGGTCATGCAGACGCAGCCCTGAACCCCAATAGCCCTTTCCGACCCCCCACCCCGCCGCCGTTCCCTGAGCGTCGGCGTGCCGTCCCACTTGTTTCTGGAGATCACATGCATATCCGCTCGCTTCTGCGGGTGTTGCTGCTGCCGCTCATCGTCGTGATGCTCGCGGCCTGCAGCTCATCCACCTCGCCCTCGGAGTCGCCCGGCGAGCCGTCCTCGGCCCCGGCCGTTGCCGCCCCCGACATCACGTTCACGCCCGGCGACGGCGCGGACTCGTTCAACCCGACCGACCCCGTCATCGTGGAGTCATCGCTCGGCACCTTGGAGTCCGTGGTGATGACCAACGAGGAGGGTTCGGTCATCGACGGGATCTTCACTCCTGACCGGGTTGCCTGGAAACCCGCTGTGCCACTGGGATACAGCCGCGAATACACCATTGTGGCCAACGCGGTCAACGATGGTCAGCGCACCGAGGAGACCGCCTCGTTCGCGACGATCATCCCCGGCAACCAGACCAAACCGACGTTCGTCACCACCGGCGGCAATCTGCTCGCCGACGGCGGCACCTACGGTGTCGGCATCGTGATCGTCGCGCACTTCGACGAGCCCATCCCCGACCTCGCGACCGCGGAACGCACGTTGTCGGTGCGCACCGACCCGCCCGTCACCGGCGCCTGGCACTGGGTCGACGACCAGAACGCACACTGGCGACCCCAGGAGTACTACACCCCGGGCACCACCGTCACCGCGAGCGCCGATGTCTACGGAATCCAGCTCGGGGACAACCTGTTCGGTCAGGAAGACGTGAGTACCTCGTTCACCATCGGTGACGCACACGTGTCGATCGCCGACGACACCACCAAGCAGGTCAGCGTCTACAACAACGGTGAGCTCGTGCGCACAATGCCGACCTCGATGGGCCGTGGCGGCACCGAAACGGTGAACGGACGCAGCATCCATTTCTGGACACAGTCGGGCATCTACACGGTGCTGGACAAGGCCAGCCCGGTCATCATGGACTCGTCGACCTACGGTCTGCCGGTCAACTCCCGGCTGGGCTATCGCGAGACCATCTACAACGCCACCCGGATCAGTAACGACGGCATCTACCTGCACGAGCTCGAGGACACCGTCCCCCAGCAGGGCAATACCAACATGTCCGCCGGTTGCCTCAACCTCAATGCCGAGAATGCCAAGTGGTTCTACGACTTCTCGGTACCCGGCGACATCGTCGAGGTGCGCAACACCGGAGGACCACCGCTGGAACTCTGGCAGAACGGCGACTGGAGCGTGCCCTGGGATCAATGGGTCGCGGGTAGCGCACTGGCCTGACCACGGGATCAACCCTCGACACATACCCCATAGGGGTATACATTTGGCATCATGCGCGCACCACATGACGGGGACCGGTCCATGCCGACCATGCGCAAGCCACCCGGTGCGGACCCCTCCGGTCACACCGGTTCTGCTGCGACGGCAAGCTCCGGGCACGACCACCACGGCGGGCACGGCGGGCACGGCGGGCACGGCGGGCACGGCGGGCACGGCGGGCACGGAGATCACGTAGGGCAGTTCCGGAGACTGTTCTGGATCATGCTGGTACTCGCCGTGCCCGTGGTCGGGTTCTCGGGCATGTTCGCTTCGCTGATCGGCTACGACCTCCCCGACGCCGAATGGGTCTCGTGGATCTCCCCGGTCCTGGGCACGGTCATGTTCGCCTGGGGCGGGAAGCCCTTCCTCACCGGCGCGGTCGGTGAACTGCGAGCCCGCACACCCGGGATGATGCTGCTCATCGCACTGGCGATCTCGGTGGCATTCGTCGCGTCGTGGGGTGCGAGCCTGGACCTGCTGCACCATGACCTCGACTTCTGGTGGGAACTCGCCCTGCTGATCGTCATCATGTTGCTCGGGCACTGGATCGAGATGCGGTCGCTCGCCCAGACCACCTCGGCCCTCGATTCGCTGGCCGCCCTGCTGCCCGACGAAGCCGAACGGGTCGACGGCGACACCATCACCGTCGTGCCCCCGGCCGGGCTACGGCTCGGTGACGTCGTCATCGTCCGCCCGGGTGCGGCCGTACCCGCCGACGGCACCATCGTCGACGGTGGCGCCGACATGGACGAGTCGATGGTCACCGGTGAGTCGAAGACGGTACGGCGTTCCGTCGGCGACGCCGTGGTGGCCGGCACCGTCGCCACGGATTCCGGGCTGCGCGTCGAGGTCACCGCAGTCGGGGACGACACCACCCTGGCCGGGATCGCACGGCTGGTCTCCCAGGCCCAGAACTCCTCGTCCCGCGCCCAGCGTCTGGCCGACACCGCGGCCGGCTGGCTGTTCTGGTTCGCCCTGGGCGCCGCGGTCCTGACCGCGATCGTGTGGTCGGTCCTCGGCTACCCCGACGACTCGGTCGTCCGCACCATCACCGTCCTCGTCATCGCCTGCCCCCATGCACTCGGACTGGCGATCCCGCTGGTCGTGGCGATCGCCACCGAACGCGCCGCCCGCGGAGGCGTACTGATCAAGGATCGTCTGGCGCTGGAGAGCATGCGCACGGTCGATACCGTCCTGTTCGACAAGACCGGCACCCTGACCCGCGGGGAACCTGCCGTGACCGCCGTACACGCCATCGCCGGACACACCGACGACGACATGCTGGCCGCAGCAGCCGCCGCCGAACGCGACAGCGAGCATCCGCTCGGCAAGGCGATCGTCAACGCCGCCACCGGCAGCGGCCTGACGATTCCACGGGCGTCGGACTTCACGTCCGCGCCCGCCGTGGGAGTGTCGGCGATGGTCGAGCACCGCCATGTCGAGGTGGGTGGACCGCACCTGCTCGCCCGGTACCGGCACCGCGAACTCGAGGTCGCCGACAGCTGGCGCGCCGACGGGGCGATCATCCTTCACGTGGTCTCCGACGGTGAGGTGATCGGCGCCCTCGCCCTGGCCGATGAGATCCGCGACGAGTCCCGAGAGGCCGTCGCCGCGCTGCAACAACTCGGCATCACGGTGGTCATGATCACCGGCGATGCCGAAGCCGTGGCCCACTCCGTGGCCGCCGAACTCGCCATCGACCGAGTGTTCGCGGGCGTCCGCCCCGAGGACAAGGCATCCAAAGTCGCCGAGTTGCAGCACGAAGGACGCAAGACCGCGATGGTCGGTGACGGCGTCAACGACGCCCCCGCACTGGCGCAGGCCGACGTCGGTATCGCGATCGGCGCCGGCACCGACGTGGCGATCGCGTCCGCCGGTGTCATCCTCGCCAGTGACGACCCGCGCTCGGTCCTGTCGGTCATCGAACTGTCGAAGGCCACCTACCGCAAGATGAAGCAGAACCTGTGGTGGGCAGCCGGTTACAACCTCATCTCCGTACCCTTGGCCGCCGGAGTCCTGGCCGGTATCGGGTTCGTGCTGCCGATGTCCGTCGGAGCGATCCTGATGTCCGCATCCACGGTTGTGGTCGCACTCAACGCCCAGCTCCTCCGGCGCCTCGACCTGCGGCCCGAGGCCGGCACCGAGAAGGTGCTGCGGCGATGAGCATCTACCCGTCCAACTCACGAGAACCCTAGGATCGTCACCATGACTGCCACCCCGACCGCTGACGCCGACCACTCGGCCCCACACGGGTACATCGACGACAAGAAGAAGTACCTCGCCCGACTCAAGCGCATCGAGGGTCAGGCCCGAGGGATCCATCGGATGGTCGACGAAGAGCAATACTGCATCGACATCCTCACCCAGATCTCCGCGCTGACGAAGGCGGTCGAAAGCGTCGCGCTGGGCCTGCTCGACGACCACCTGCGGCACTGTGTGCTCGACGCCGCACAGACCGGCGGCGAAGAAGCCGAACTCAAACTCGCCGAGGCGTCGGCAGCCATCGCCCGGCTGGTCCGATCCTGACTCCTCATCGGTTGCCACCAGGGCCCGACCGGTCTCGACACGGGTCACACCGGGACCTGTGACAAACTCGCTGCCATGCTCGACGATGACCGACCGCGCCCATCCGCCCGGCTCCGACCACGCGCCAAGCTGGCCCTGCGCGCCGCCGCTGCCGCCCGCTGGGCCTCTCAGAAAACCGGCCGCGGCAAAGGCTCCATGATCGGCGGCCTGGTCGCGCTGAAGATCGATCCGAACCTGCTCGGTGAGCTCGGCCGCGGCAAGCGGACCGTCATCATCACCGGGACCAACGGCAAGTCCACGACCACCCGGATGACCGCTGCGGCGCTCGCCTCACTCGGCGAGGTGGCCTCGCAGGCCGACGGCGCCAACATGGATGCCGGCATCGTGGCGGCGCTCTCACTGCACCCGAACGCAAAGCTCGCCGCACTCGAGGTCGACGAACTGCACGTCCCCCACGTCAGCGACGCCGTCGAACCCGAGGCGATCGTGCTGCTGAACCTGTCCCGGGATCAGCTCGATCGGGTCGGTGAGATCAACATGATCGAACGCCGCCTCCGCGAGGGCATCGCCCGGCATCCGCAAGCCACCATCATCGCCAACTGCGACGATGTACTCATCTCGTCCGCCGCCTACGACGCCCCGAACGTGGTGTGGGTGGCCGCGGGTGCGGGCTGGGCCAACGACTCGGTCAGTTGCCCACGCTCCGGGGAGCCGATCGTGCGCGAAGGCGATCACTGGTACTCCCCCGCCATCGATTTCAAACGGCCCCAACCTGATTGGTGGTTCGACGAGACGCACGTGTACGGACCCAACGGCTTCTCCCACCCGATGGAACTCGCCGTGCCAGGCAAGGCGAACCGCGGGAACGCCACACAGGCGATCGCCGCCGCGGTGACCATGGGCGCCGACCCCGCATCGGCCGCCGCAGCGGCGGGCACGGTCGGCGAGGTGGCCGGCCGGTACGGCGTCCACCAGATCGGACCACATCGCGTCCGCGTGCTGCTGGCCAAGAACCCCGCCGGCTGGCAAGAAGCCATGTCGATGATCGACCAGGACGCCGAAGGACTGGTCATCGCGGTCAACGGTCAGGTGCCCGACGGTGAGGACCTGAGCTGGCTCTGGGATGTGCGTTTCGAGGAGTTCGAGAACATCCAGGTCGTCGCCGCCGGGGAACGGGCCACCGACCTCGGGGTACGCCTTCTCTACGCCGGCGCCGAACACACCACGATCGCCGACCCGATGGCAGCGATCGCCTCCTGCCCACCGGGCCGGGTCGAAGTACTCGCGAACTACACCGCATTCCGCGACCTGGGAATCGCAATGGACCGCGCGGAGAAGGGAATCCGCTGACATGAGCGAATCGACATTGCGCATCGGTCTGGTCCTGCCCGATGTGATGGGCACCTACGGCGACGGCGGCAACGCCCTGATCCTGCGGCAGCGCGCCCGCATGCGCGGCATCGACGCCGAGGTCGTCCAGATCACGCTCGCCGACCCGGTCCCCGAATCCCTCGACGTGTACACCCTCGGCGGCGCCGAGGACTACGCGCAGCGCCTGGCGACCCGGCATCTGACGAAATACCCAGGGCTGCAACGGGCCGCCGAAGCCGGACGACCGGTCCTGGCGATCTGCGCGGCCATCCAGGTGCTCGGGCACTGGTACGAGACCTCGGCCGGCGAACGGGTCGACGGCATCTCGATGCTCGACCTCACCACCACACCCCAAAAGACCCGCAGCATCGGCGAACTCATCACCGAGCCGACGCCCGAGTCCGGCCTGACCGCGCCGCTGACCGGCTTCGAGAATCACCGCGGCGGAACCACTCTCGGCCCGGACGCGCGACCTCTGGCCCGCGTCAAGCACGGTGTCGGCAACGGCGTCGGCGAGAGAATCGAAGGCGCTGTACAGGGTTCGGTGATCAGTACCTACATGCACGGCCCGGCGCTGGCCCGTAACCCGGAACTCGCCGATCTGCTGCTGTCCCGGGCGCTGGGCGTGGACAACCTGGAGCCGCTGGACCTCCCCGAGGTCGAGCGCCTGCGCCGCGAGCGCCTGGCGGCCGGCCGCCGCGGCTGAGACCCATGGCGAACTCACCGGTGCCACCACGCGGTGGCCCTCCACCACAGAACCGTGTCCCCACCAAGGCACCATTGGTCTTCGCGCTCGGACTCATCGCGCTGGCCGTGATCGTGACCGCCACCTGGGCGATCACCTGGTCGGTGACCGGCAATGACGATTCTGCGGCGCCGCCGACCACGGTCGTGACGGCCCCCGCCACCTCGGCGGTCGACACCGTCCGGGCGACCACCGAATCGCTCTACAACTTCACGCCGGACACCATCGGCGCGACGGTGAAATCAGCACAGGCATCGCTGTGTGGAGATGCCCTCGAGCAGTGGAACGAGACCGCAAAAACGTTGCCCGGCATCGTCGCGGACACCAATCGCAGTGTGGCGACCGCCAATGCCCACTACGGCATCGTGGCGCAGGATGAGGCCACCGCAACGGTGCTCGCCTTCTTCGTCCTCAACACCACCGAGAACAACGCACCGGCCCCGCCCGCCACCACGGCCATCGAGTTCACGGTGGACCGCACCGCCGTCCCGATGTGCATCAACGCGATGGAGGTGTTGTGATGACCGACGGAACACCGGAACCCAGGCGCCCCGCAGGCTCAACCCGACGCCTGCGCACGGCGATCATCCTGGCAGTGGTCCTTGTCGCCGTCATCGCCCTGACCATCGTGCTGGCCACCCTGACCGCCCCGGACGACGACTCCGACGCCGCACCACCGGCCACCCCCACCCCGGTGATCGATGATCAGCAGGCCCGCGACATCGCCGAGCAGGTCACGCGCAGCATGTTCGAGATCAGCCCGGCCACCGCCGACACCCAGATCGCAACATTCAAGGACCGCACCTGCGGCGAGTTCGCAGAAAAAGCGCTCCCCAACCTGATCTCGTTCACCGACCAGCTCAAGGACCAGAACCGCTCCAGCACAGTCACATTCGACGCCATCGCGGTCACACCCCACGATCTGGCCACACCTACCGCCGAGGTCCTGGTCGCGTCGTCCTGGCAGTCGGGTGAGGCGGTCAACCAATCCCGCATCGTGTACGAGGTGATCGTGCAGAATGGAAAGAGCTGCATCACAAAGGCACAGTTCCTGTAACTGCTCGCATCTGTGCCGCCTGCGGAGGTGACCGGTCACGCGACAATCATGGGGCAACCGGGGTCACGCCTTGCGAGATCGCAAGGAGGCCGGCAAGCTGCTGGCCGACGCACTGATCTCCCGCGATGCCGGTCTCGTCGACAATCCGGACGTCACCGTCTTCGGCCTCGCCCGCGGCGGGGTTCCGGTGGCCTGGGAGGTCGCGGCGGCGTTGCACGCACCGCTCGATGCCTGCATCATCCGCAAACTCGGGGTACCCAGTAGTCCGGAACTGGCGCTCGGTGCGGTGGCCTTCGGCGGTTCCCCGACGATCAATCGGCGGGTGGTGTCCGAATACGGGGTCACCGACGCACAGCTGCGCAGCGTCGTCGAGACCGAGACCCGCGAACTCGCCCGCCGCGAACAGGCGTACCGCGCCGGCCGGCCGCCGCCCGATATCGCCGGCCGGATCCCCATCCTGGTCGACGACGGGCTCGCCACCGGGGCGACCATGCGGGCCGCGATCGAGGCCGCCCGGCCGCTGAAGCCCAAACGACTGATCGTCGCCGTGGGCGTCGCACCACACTCGGCCATCTCCGAGATCGCGCCACTGGTCGACGATGTCGTCTGCGTGAGCACGCCGGCCGATTTCCGGGCGGTGGGCCAGTGGTACCAACGATTCGAGCAGGTTTCCGACGCCACGGTGTGCAAGTTGCTCGCGCATTCGCCCAGTTGACCGGCCAGTTCGCATGCCCCGGCGGGCTGCGACACCCATTCGCTACCAGCAATCTAACGTTCGCCAGCTAGAAGTTGCGCATCGTGGATATCACGATGTTGCCGGCGCAATGTCCGCTTTGCTGCGATTCTTAGTCCGGGTTTCCACATAAACCGTGAGAACCTACTCTCGTGGCGCTGTCCGTTCGGGGACAGTCAAAAGATCGGGGATCGTCTTGTCAGCTCGGCCGCATCAGTCGTTACGGCACCTGCTCCACGTCGGCATCGCGGCAATCGTCATGAGCCTGACACTCGTGACCTTCGTCGGCAGCGGTGTGGTGGGCACCGCAGGTTCGGCTTCCGCCGCCCCGCCGCCGCCCTCGACGTCCTCACCGAGCGCCGGTCCACCGAAAGAATGCGTCGGGTCGAACTTCGCGACCCTTGGCGGTATCTACGATGCGGTCTTCGACTCGCTGCTACCCCAGATGCCCGAGCAGGTCCAGCGGGACGCCGCCTCCATCAAGGCCGGCGCCCATCGCGACATGGACGGCCTGAGGGTGTCGTCGCTGGCGATCTCGAACCACCCGAGGGGCCTCGGTGCGTCCGAGGACTCCCCGAGTCTGCAATACCGGGACCCACTGTCGCAGTACATCCTGACGCAGCTGATGAACATCCGGAACGGCACCGAGTACGAGGCGATCACCCTCGAGAACATGACCTTGTCGCAGGCCGTCGAGACCGTGTATCTCTACCTCTACATCACCGTCATCATCCCGATGACACTGGTGGCGGGAACAATTCCGCCGATCATGCCGATCGGCCCCGTCAGCCTCGGACTGCTGATCTCGCTGCCGCTGAGCCTTGGCTCGATGGCGATCAACATGGTCAAAGAAGCACTGAGCGCCGCGCTCCTCGATGCCTGCATCGTTTCGGTCACCCAGGAGCAGAAGGACAAGGCCGGTCAGCCCGTCAAAGACCTGCGCTTCCCGAACCGGGTACCGCAGATACTCACCGATATCGCCGGACAGGTGATGATCGCCGAAGAAAAGACCTGCCCCTCGGTGGGATCGCTGCCGCTGTCCCGGATCGTCGACCGCACCTCGCAGTATCTGCAGGACACCACGGATGCCTCGACGAGCGCGCAGGTCGCCGACCAGACCGCGCGGCTGCAGGACTTCATGAGCCGGGCGCAGGTGCCGCACAACCTCATCCCGGAAGATCCTGCGGACTTCGGGACCATCGAGACACTGATGGCCCTCGGCCTCGGGTTTGTTCCCTACGTGGGCGGTGCCCCGACACAGGCCATCACCGGTCTGGTGGGCAATCACCTCAAGGGTGCGGACATGTCCGAGACCGTCCCGCTCTCAGACCTGACGGTCACCAAATCCATGACTGCGGGCTATTACGCCTACGCCCTGAGCACCCACGTGTTCAGCCTGGCCTACACCCAGAGCAAGCCGGCTACGGCCTCGGTGTTGCAGCTACTGCTTCCCACGCTGACCCCGGAGCAGTTGACGCAACTGGTGCCGAACCCGGGCAGTCTGATCAATGCGCCCAACACCTACGGACTCATCGTCTACCACAACGTACTTCGATCCGTCTGTCTGGCCGAGGACAACACCGGAGCGTCGACGCGCTGACGATCAGGTCGTCGCGGACCCCAGCACGTATTCGGGAACGATCTCGCAGTAGTCGCGGGTTCGGTCGACGGCAAACCAACCGCGCTCGAAATCCTGCCAGCGACGCAGGTTTTCACGTTGCGACTCACCGTCACGGGCGACCCCGCGCTCCAGTCGCTGCTCCTCGGTGCCGCCGTCGAGCCAGAGCGCACGTTTGAGATGACGGCGTACCGGCATGCGGGCGCTCGAGACACCTTCGATGATCAGCAGCGGTTCCCAGCGCAGCCACACCCGCGGACCGAGTTCGGGTTTGCCGTCCCGCCAGATCCGAGGATGGAAGCGAAAGTCGTGTCCGCGCCAATACGACCGCAGCACTTCTTCTTCCAGCTCCGGCCACCATCCCACCGGGTCGTCCCAGGTGGCGAAGTCGTCGGTGCGGATGAGGACCACCCGGGTCCGCAACTCTTCGAGCCGTGCGACCAGGGCGTCGGCAAACGTCGATTTCCCCGCACCCGACGGCCCGTCGATCGCCACGATGCCCGATTTCAGTTGCCGGGCAAGGCTGTCCGTCCAGGATTGGTCCACCATCTCGAACCTAGGTCAGCACACGACGGCCGGACAGCGCCCGGCCCAGTGTCAGTTCGTCGGCGAACTCGAGGTCGCCGCCCATCGGCAGGCCGGAGGCGAGCCGGGTCACCGACAGCCCGGGGAAATCACGGAGCATGCGTTGCAAGTAGGTGGCGGTGGCCTCGCCCTCGGTGTTCGGATCCGTGGCCACGATCACCTCGCTGACATCGACACCGTCTTCCTGGTTTCCCAAGCGGCGCAATAGTTCCCGAATGCGAAGTTGATCCGGCCCGATGCCGCCCAACGGGTCGAGGGCGCCACCGAGCACGTGGTAGCGACCGGAGAACTCCTTTGTCCGTTCGATCGCCTGCACGTCTTTCGGTTCTTCCACCACGCAGATCTTGCTCGCATCCCGCCGCGCATCACGGCAGATGCGGCAGCGTGCCTGCGCGGACACGTTGCCGCAGACCTCGCAGAACACCACATCGTCACGGACGTGGACCAGCGACGCGGTCAGCCGATCGATGTCGCCGGCCGGGACAGCCATCAGGTGGAAGGCGATGCGTTGCGCACCCTTCGGACCGAGACCCGGCAGCTTGGCCAGTTCGTCGATCAAGTCCTGGATCGGGCCTTCATACACCGGTGGTTACCCGCCCAGGCCGGGGAAACCGCCGCCGAGACCGCCGAGGCCTCCGGCCAGCGGGCCCATCTTCTGCTGCGTCAGCGCATCACGCTTGTCGGCGAGATCGGCGAGCGCGCCCACGATGAGGTCCTGCAGGGTCTCCACGTCGTCGGCGTCGACAACCTTGGGATCGATCGTCACCGAGGTCACCTCACCGGTGCCGGATCCGGTGATGGTCACGAGCCCGCCACCGGCGGTTCCGGTCACCTGGGCCGCCGAGATCTCGGCCTGAGCTGCCAGCAGTTGCTGCTGCATCTCCTGGGCCTGTTGGAGGAGTCCGGCCATCGGGTTGTCTGGTTGCACTTGATCTTGTCCTTGCGTTGAATCGTCTGTTGTCGAACCTGCTGCGTCAGCGCCGGCGGGCGCTCACCGGCGCGTCATGCGTTCCAGCGCAGCGGCGATGTCATCGATGGTATCGCCGTCGGCGGGTTGCGCCTCGAATCGCAGTCGCGCGTTGCCCCCGAACATCCGCGACGCGGGGGGCGAGAGGGCGAACTCGAACTCGTCGCCGTTGCGCTGCCAGGCCACGATCCCCTGCTCCACCGCGGGCCCGGTACCGGTGCTGATCTGGTAGATCCCGGCCGCCGAGGTCGTCGACGGCGGCGGCGTCAGGTCCCGCTGCACCTGGAAGCAGTCCCCGGACTCGTCGTCGAGAAAGACGACAACCTCACAGTCGAGGTCCTCGTAGCGGTCATGGGAAACGATGATGGCCATGGGGTCCTCCTTCAATGCAGATCGCGGACGCTCTCGAATCGGCGGCGCCGGCCGGTCAGCGGGTCGTCGAACTCCACAGCGTAGGCGAGCAGTTGCAGCGGGCTGGAGAAGTCGCCGTGGTCAGGTGCGGCGGCGACATCCGGCCGGACCTGCGGATACAGCGGATCGCCCTCGATCGGGATCCCGAGACCGGACATGTGCAACCGGAGCTGATGGGTGCGGCCGGTCTGCGGGAGCAACCGGTAGACGCCGTGGTCGCCGGCGGTGACGGTGAGTTCGATGCGGGAGATCGCGTTCACCTCACCGGGTACCACCCGCGCCCGCAGGTCACCGGAGTCCTTCAGGATGCGATTGCGGATGGTCACCGGTAGCTCGACGTCGCCGAGCGGGGCCCGCGCCCGGTACTCCTTGTCGACCCGCCGATCGGCGAACAACAGCTGATATGGCGCCCGGGCCTGCGGTCGCACACTGAACATCAGGACACCCGCGGTCAGTCGATCCAGCCGGTGTACCGGGCTGATCTGCGGATTGTCGAGCTCGCGCCGCAACCGCACCAGCGCCGTCTGCACCACGTGGGCCCCCCGCGGCATCGTCGCCAAGAAGTGCGGCTTGTCGACCACCACGAGGTCGTCGTCGAGATGGATGATCGGCATGTCGAACGGGATCTGCGTCTCGTCCGGCAGGTCGCGATAGAAGTAGATCGGCCGGCCCACCTCCGCGGGCGCGCTCAGGTCGACCCGGTCGCCGGCGATGTCGAGCACTTCGCCCTCGGCGGCCCGGGCCGACAGGTCGACCACGGTGAGCCCGGCACAGGCCGGTGCCGCCAGCATGGCCTCGGCGACGGTGACGTCCGAGCGCCGCAACACCACGCGGGTCGGGTCGACACCGTCCCGCAGGGGCAGCGGCGACGGTCTACGGTTCCTCAACAGGACTCTTCCGGGCCGGGACGTCGCAGATCAGCCGCGTTCGACGTGCGACTTCAGGTTTCCGAGCACCTCGGCCTGGATCCGGCCCAGACCCTTCGGTGCGAAGGTCTTCTCGAAGAAGCCGCCGATACCGCCGGCACCCTGCCAGGTGGTGACGGTGGTGACCTTCGAGCCCGTGCCCAGCGGCTGTACCTGGTAGGTGGTGATCATCGAGGAGTTGGTGTCGGTCTCGGTGATCGTCGAACCCACCTGATCGACGGAGGCCTGCACGTTGCGCGAGCGCTTCGACGTCGCCTGCAGGGTCCACTTGGCGACGGTGCCGGCGCCGACCCCACCGGCGAGAACGGCGTAGTCGCGGTACTGCGAAGGAAGGATGGCCGGCCGAACGGTCTGGTAGTCGGACAGCGCCGCCAGAACCTGCTCGGGCGCGGCATTGATCTCAATCGATTGTGATGCGGTTACCTGTGCCACGAAAAATCACCTTCCGGTTTGTGATGCTGTAGACCCCGAGCCTGCCAGAACAACAGATGGGCACTCCGAGGTGGCATGTCCTGGACGGTGGTCCTAGGCTCTTATGCGTGCCGAGGGTTATGGGTTCCGTGTCCGGTCGCGCCGCCTTCGATGAGGGAGTCGCGACACTGTTGGCGAGTTACCGGGCAATTCCCGCTTCCGGCAGGGTCCGGCTGGCCAAGAAGACATCCAACCTCTTCCGCAAACGAGCCAAGAATCCGTACCCCGGACTCGACGTCTCCGGACTCGGCCGGGTGATCTCTGTCGACGTTGCCGCGCGCACCGCGGACGTGGCCGGAATGTGCACGTACGAGGAACTTGTCGCCACCACACTCAAGTATGGCCTTGCCCCGAAGGTTGTTCCGCAGCTCAAGACGATCACTCTCGGTGGCGCGGTGACCGGCCTCGGTATCGAGTCGACGTCGTTTCGCAACGGGCTGCCGCACGAGTCGGTCCTCGAGATCGACATCCTCACCGGTGCAGGTGAGATCGTCACCACCTCACCGACCAGCGAGAACTCGGATCTGTTCTTCGGATTCCCCAATTCCTACGGCACGCTTGGATATTCGACGCGATTGCGGATCGAACTCGAAGAGGTCGCACCGTTCGTCGACCTGAGACATGTCCGGTTCACCACGGTCGAGGCACTCCAATCGGCGATGGCACAGATCGTCGACGACGGCGAGTTCGATGGCGAACGCGTGGACTATCTCGACGGTGTGGTCTTCTCGGCCGCCGAGAGCTACCTGATCCTCGGTCGGCAGACCACCGCGGGCGGCCCGGTGAGCGACTACACCGGCGATCAGATCTTCTACCGCTCCATCCAGCACTCGGCCGACTCGACACCGATCCGCGACCGCCTCACCATCTCGGACTACCTCTGGCGCTGGGATACCGACTGGTTCTGGTGTTCCCGCGCCTTCGGTGCGCAGAACCCCCGTATCCGGCGGCTGTGGCCCAAGAAACTCCTTCGCAGCAGCTTCTACTGGAAGCTGATCGGGCTCGATCATCGATTCAACGTCGGTGACAAGCTCAATGCCCGCAAGGGCGAGCCCCCGAGCGAACGCGTCGTCCAGGACATCGAGGTGCCGATCGAGCGCACCGCCGAGTTCATCGCATGGTTCCTCGAGAACATTCCCATCGAACCGATCTGGCTCTGCCCATTGCGGCTTCGCGAACCGGCACTGCCCGGCGCCGACGCGCTGCGGCCGTGGCCGCTGTACCCCCTCGAACCGGCGCGGACCTACGTCAACGTGGGCTTCTGGTCGGCGGTACCCAAGCGCGACGACCAACCCGAGGGCTACGCAAATCGCCTGATCGAGATCAAGGTGTCCGAACTCGGTGGTCACAAGTCACTGTATTCCGAATCTTTCTACGGCAAAGAAGAGTTCGATGAGCTGTACGGCGGGGAGTCCTACCGCCTGTTGAAGAAACATTATGATCCAGGGTCGCGGCTTCTCGACCTTTACGCGAAGGCGGTGCAACGTCAGTGACGACATTCAAAGAAAATGACCTCACTTCCGGATCGGTGGTAGGTCCCAAGCTCAGCTTGGCAGAGGTCGTCGAAGCTTTTGCCGGTGGAGATCTGAACGTACGGGTGACCGCGTATGACGGCAGTTCGGCCGGCCCTGAGGATGCCGAGTACGGCGTGGAGTTGGTGACGCCCCGGGGAACCACCTATCTGGCAACAGCTCCCGGAGACCTCGGACTGGCCCGCGCCTACATCGCCGGCGACCTCAAGCTGCACGGTGCGCCCGGCGGCGACCCGTACGACGCGCTGCGGGCCCTCGCCGAGGACATCCACTTCGAGCGGCCCTCCGCCCGCACGATGGCTCAGATCACGCGCTCGATCGGTCTGGAACACTTCAAGCTGATCGCCCCGCCACCACAGGAACAGCTGCCGCGGTGGCGCCGGATCGCAGAGGGTCTGCGGCACAGCCGGACCCGTGACGCCGAGGCCATCCACTACCACTACGACGTCTCCAACGCCTTCTACGAACTGGTCCTCGGACCCTCGATGACCTACACCTGCGCCTGCTATCCGAACCGGGAAGCGAGCCTGGAAGAGGCACAGGACAACAAATACCGTCTGGTATTCGAGAAGTTGAAACTCAAGGCCGGTGACCGACTGCTCGACATCGGTTGCGGCTGGGGCTCGATGGTCCGATATGCCGCCCGTCGCGGGGTTCACGTCATCGGCGTGACCCTGTCCGCAGAGCAGGCGCAGTTCGCGCAGCAGGCCATCATCGACGAAGGTCTCGGCGAGTTCGCCGAGGTACGGCACAGCGATTACCGCGACATCACCGAGGACGGTTTCGACGCCGTGTCGTCGATCGGCCTGACCGAACACATCGGGATCGCGAACTATCCGTCGTACTTCAAGTTCATCCGGACCAAGTTGCGTGACGGCGGAATCCTGTTGAACCACTGCATCACCCGCCCCAACAACAGATCAAAGAGCAAGGCGGGCGCCTTCATCGACCGCTACGTCTTCCCCGACGGCGAGCTCACCGGTTCGGGCACGATCATCTCCGCAATCCAGGACATCGGCTCGATGGAGGTCCTCCACGAGGAGAACCTACGCGAGCACTACGCGATGACCCTGCGTGACTGGAACAAGAACCTCGTCGAGAACTGGGATGCCGCCGTCGAGGAAGTCGGCGAAAGCACCGCCCGGCTCTGGGGTCTCTACATGGCCGGTTGCCGACTCGGCTTCGACCGCAACATCATTCAGCTCCACCAGGTACTGGCAGTCAAACTCGACGACAACGGCGGCAACGGCGGACTCCCACTGCGCCCGTGGTGGCAGGCCTAGTTGATTCGCGTCGCCCCGAGTTCACTTGTCAGCAGCGCGATCGCGATCTGTTCGGGGTCCTGACGCGGGTCCGGCGTTGAATTGCGGGCGGTGGCAACCATTTCGTTGCGCTCGTCGTCGGTGAGGTCTTCATCTTTGACCGGTTCCGGAGCAGGTTCCGGTTCAGGCTCCGGTTCGGGTGCCTCGTCGTCGCTGGGGCTCGCCGCAACGGCGCCGCGACTGGGCCGGGTGTAGGTGGCCTGCTTCGCCTCGGGCTTGCGGGTATCGGCTTGGGTGGCCTTGGGTTTCGGCATGGCCGGCATCGCGGACGCCGCATGCACCTGCACCTGCCAGTCGCCGCCGAAAACATGTGACATCGCCGCGTTGATCACGTCGACCGCATGCTGCGAACTCAACCGCTGAACCAGCGGCTGCGAGTCGTGGCTCAAGATCAGTGTGCTGCCGTCGATCCCCCGGACCGAGGCTCCCGAGAGCATCACCTCGGTCACCTTGTTGGCAGCGCGGACCGCGGCCCGGACCTCTGGCCACTTCGCCTGTACCGCAGCCAGATCGATCCCGGCAGCGGCCACCTCGGGCTCCGGTTCGGCCTGTGGTTCGGGCTCACCTTGATGCTCGGGTTCCGGCTCGAAGTCGGGCTCGGGCGGCGGCGGGACGTCGTCGAACGGCGATGCCGGTTCGGGCTCGGGTTCGGGTTCCGACGCCGGTTCGGGCTCGGCCACTACCGCTGCCTCAGGCGTCACCTCAGGTTCGGGCACGACCGAAACCGGTTGCGGCGCAGGGATGAGCGCGGGTTCGGGCTCCGGCTCGGCCTCCTGGACAAGCTCGAGCGCGGGCTCGGGTTCCGGAACCGGCGCCGCTTCTGGGACCGGCTCTGGCTCCGCGACGGGTTCCGGTTCCGGTTCGGGTTGCGGCGCCGGTGTCGGTGCGGGCGGCGGGGTGGAGGCCGGAACCGGTTCGGGAGTGGGAACCGGGGCCGGTGCAGACGCCTCGGTGACCTCGGGTTCCGATTCGGCCACGTCGTCCTGCTGTTTACGCTGCGACGGTCGGACGAATTTCGAGGGCGCCGCGTCGACGGGTGCCGCAACCGGAGCCGCCGACGATCCGGACGGCGCAGGCGCACCACCGGCCGGGGCGGCGATCACGCCACTGGCGAGCTGTGATTCGATGCGCTCGATCCGTTGCAGGACACCCGATTCGGAGTCCGACGAGGCCGGCAGCAGCATCCGGGCGCACATCACTTCCAGGAGCAGCCGCGGGGAAGTGGTCCCGCGCATCTCCCCCAGTGCGTCGTGGACGGTCTCGGCGAATCGGGTCAGTGTGCCCGCTTCGAGCCGGGCGACCTGGGCGACCATCTGCTCGACCTGATCGTCCGGGGCTTCGACGAGGCCTCGGGCCGCGGCATCGGGGACGGCGTTCAGCAGGATCAGATCTCGCAGTCGTTCGAGCAGATCGACCGCGAACCGCCGGGGGTCGTGGCCGGCGTCCACCACGGCCTCGACCGTCCCGAACAGCGCGGCGCCGTCGTGGTCGGCCAGCGCGTTGATGGCGTCGTCGATCAAGGCCACGTCGGTGACACCCAACAACGCCAGCGCCCGCTGGTAGGTCACGCCTTCTGGACCAGCACCGGCGAGCAGCTGGTCGAGAACGCTGAGCGAGTCACGAGGAGAACCACCGCCGGCCCGGATCACCAGCGGGAACACCGTCGGCTCGACGGTGACCTGCTCACTGGCGCAGATGCGTTCGAGCAGGCCGCGCATCGTCGCCGGGGCCAGCAGACGGAACGGGTAGTGATGGGTTCGCGACCGGATGGTCGGCAAGACCTTCTCGGGTTCGGTGGTCGCGAAGATGAAGATCAGATGCTCTGGCGGCTCTTCGACGATCTTGAGCAGCGCGTTGAAGCCCGCGTTGCTGACCATGTGGGCCTCGTCGATGATGAACACCCGGTAGCGCGACTCGGCAGGTGCGTAGAACGCCTGATCGCGCAGTTCGCGGGTGTCGTCGACACCACCGTGACTGGCGGCGTCGAGTTCGATCACGTCCATGTTGCCCGGGCCACCCGGCCCCAGCGCCACACAGGACGAACAGACCCCACACGGGGAGGCGGTGGGCCCCTGCTGACAGTTCAGGGAACGCGCCAGGATTCGGGCCGACGACGTCTTACCGCAGCCACGCGGCCCGGAGAACAGGTACGCATGGTTGATCCGGCCGGAGTTCAGGGCCACACCCAAGGGCTCGGTGACATGCTCCTGCCCGACAACTTCGGCGAAGGTCGCGGGGCGATAAGTCCGGTAAAGAGCCACGGTGCGAGAGTACCGGCGAGGTCCGACGGCCGCGGGGTCGGCCAGTTGTTGCCCACCACGCAATCGTGTGCTGATCGATCCACCGATCACACCCGCCGCGATCGAAAGCCGGTGCTAGTCCAGCAAACTGTCCCGGACCGCGACCTCGGCCGGCTCCGGAGCGGGTTTCGGAGTCCGCGACCTCCGGAACTCCGCCGGTCCCCACACCACCAGCGTCGCCACCGCCGTGACCCCGAAAATCCAGAGATACGGCTCGGCGGAGAACCATCGCAGCCAGTCCGGGAAGCGGGTCATGAACATGCCCGTCCCGTAGAACGGTGTGAATCCCAGTGCGCCACCGGGCAGGTAGTTGCGCCAGATGAAGGCCGTGGTGAACAGCGCGGCTGGGAGCAACAGCGTCACCGACAGCAGTCCGATCCGCCCGGCGCGCCAGGCCGCGATGGGCAGATGGATCAAGTAGACGAGCAGCGGCACGAACCACACCCAGTGATGTCCCCAGCTGAACGGGGACACCGCGGTCGCCGTCATCCCGGTCAGGCACAGCGCCAGGAGCTCCTGTCCACGCCGGTGTGCGACGTACGCCGCGCCCATCCCGAGCACAACCGCGACGACGACCAGCACCGCCCACAACACCTGATTGGGGTTGACGGTTGCGAACGTCGTGGCGATCGCGCCTTTGATCGACTGATTGCTCGGCGCATCGATCGGGCCGACGCGTTCGGAGTTGACCACCCGATCCGTCCAGTACTTCCACGATTGCCGGGGCGTGGCCAGGAAGCCGATCACGATCGTGCAGACGATGGTGGTGACCACGACAACGATCGCGCGCCACCGCCGGGTGATTGCAAGGTACAGAACAAAGAAGCCCGGCGTGAGTTTTATGCCCGCCGCCAGGCCGACACCGATCCCCTTGAGCCGACTGCCGTCCGGCCGCAGCAGATCCCACAGCACGATCGCCATCAAGAAGATGTTGATCTGTCCGTACCAGATGGTGGTCCGGACCGGCTCGAGCAACGTCGACACACAGACCAGCGCCGCGGAAACCACCAGTAACCGCCAGTCGGCCCGGTACCCGAGGCTCCGGAACGACGCCACGATCACGTAGAACAGCGCCGCGAAGGTCAGGACGGTCCACACCACGTCGGCCGAGCCGACCGGGAGCCAGGCAAACGGCTGGAAGACGATCGTGGAGAACGGGGTGTAGGTGTAGAGCAACCCATTCGGCAGCATCGGGGCCTCGTACAGCGGCTGCCCGTGCATCAGGTGCAGGGCGCCCTGACGATAGACGTGCAGGTCGACCTGGTTCTCGAAGAGACCGAAGACATTGGCGTCGAGCGGGATGAAGGTGACCTGGACGTAGATCGCACACAGCGCGGCGACCACGAACCCGGCCAGCAACCAGGGACTCGTCGGGAAATGTGAGCGCGTCGAAGACGTGGTGGCCTCGTCAGTGGGCACTTTTCCGCCTTCCCCCAGCAGTGACTCCGCCAGAAATGTTAGCCTGGTAACACCTTGTCGGGCCTGCGGCGTGCCGTGAGGCAGATGATGCTGACGATCGCGATCACCAGGAACATCCAGTTGTAGGGGTCATAGGTGAACCACCGGAGCCAGGTGATCCCGAACTTGTGGAACAGTCCGGTGAAGTAGCCGTCGGGCAGGACGCGTTCGATCTGGAGCACCGGATGGTCTCGGTAGCTGCGCCAGATGAAAGTGGTCAGCAGCATTGCGAGCGCCCCGGCGGCGGCCAGGATCCGGAGCGCAGGCGTCCGCGCCGACAGCATCAGGTGCACCGTGATGACCAGCATCGGAACCACCCACACCCAGTGGTGACCCCACGACATCGGCGACACCACCGTGCCCGTCATCCCGACGAGTGTGATGGCCAGCAACTCCTGGCCGGCGCGATGGGCCAGGGAGGCCGCGACCATGCCCAACGCCAATGCCAACAACGCCAGCGTGCCCCACACGAGGAGGTTCGGGCTGTCCGTATGCCCCAGGTTGGCCAGGGCGCCGCGAATGGACTGGTTGCCGACGGTGTTCGGCGCCCCCACCCGTTCGGAGTCGATGAACGTCCCGCTCCAGTACTTCCACGAGTCGCGCGGCATCACCAGGAACCCGAGGACGACGGTTCCGACGAGCCCGGCACAGGCCACGATCACCGATCGCCAGTTGCGGTTGATCGCGAGATAGAAGACGAAGATCAGCGGCGTGAGCTTGATACCGGCCGCGATCCCGACCCCCAGCCCCCGGAGCCGACTGTCCTTTGCGCGCAGCAGGTCCCACAGGATCAACAGCATCAGGAAGACGTTGATCTGGCCGTACCACATGGTCGTGCGCACCGGCTCCATCAACGTGGAGATCAGCACCAGCGACATGGCCATGCTCCGCACGGGCCAGGTGATCCGATAGCCGAGATTCTTGAAGCTCAGCGTCATGACGAAGTACAGCGCAATGAAGATGCCCGCCATCCACACGACCCGGGCCATCTCGACGGTCATCAGCGCGAACGGCACGAAGACGAAGACCGAGGCCGGGGCGTACGTGTAGTCCATGACGCCGACGAGCTTGGCCTCGTACAGGCGGTGACCGTCGATGACGGCCTGGGCACCCTGCCGATAGACCTCGAGATCGAGCTGGTTTCCGAACAGACCCCAGTAGGGCTCGTCCAGCGGCACCGCAAGGTGCTGGAGCCAGATCGCGAGCAGGCCGAGGACCACCGAGACCACCACGACCGCGGCAGGCCACGGGACGGTCCGCTCGGGACGGGATTCTGCGATGTTCTCTGTGTGCGACTCCGCGGTGACGGACTCGGCGTCCATCGGTTTACGCTCGCTCAACGACCTGTCCGGTCACCACACGCATGCATGTCAGCTCTGCTGTTCGAGCAACTGCTCCGCCGACGCGAGCAGGACACAGGTCGCCACGCCGTCCATGGCCACCCGAAGCTCGTCGAGGCCGGGGAACGTCGGGGCCAACCGGATGTTGCGGTCGTTCGGGTCTTTCTTGTACGGGAACGCCGAACCCGCGCCCGTCAGCGAGATCCCGGCTTCCTTGGCCAGGGTGATGACCCGGGCAGCAGTGCCGTCGATGACGTCGAGGCTGATGAAGTAGCCGCCCTCGGGTTCGGTCCAGGATGCGACCTTGGCGCCCCCGAGCCGTTCTTCGAGAATCTGCAGCACCATCGTGAACTTCGGCACCAGCAACTCACGGTGCTTGGCCATATGGGCCCGCACACCATCGGCGTCCTTGAAGAACCGGAGGTGACGCAACTGGTTGAGCTTGTCCGGACCGATCGTCTTGATCGAGACGTGGCGCTGGTACCAGGCCAGGTTCTCCGCCGATGATCCGAAGAACGAGACACCGGCTCCGGCGAAGGTGATCTTGGAGGTCGAGGCGAGGATCAACGGCCGGTTCGGGTGACCGGCAGCGGCGGCGAGTCCGAGGACATCGATCGGGGTCGGAGGCTCGTCGACGAGGGTGTGCACGACGTACGCGTTGTCCCAGATGATGCGGAAGTCGGGCGCCGCGGTCTTCATCGACATCAGGCCGCGGGCGACCTCGGGGCTGTATGTGACGCCGGTCGGGTTCGAGTACGTCGGGACGCACCACATGCCCTTGATCTGCGGATCCGCGGCGACCAGATCTGCACAGAACGCCACATCGGGACCGTCGTCGTTCATCGGCACGGTGATCATCTCGATCCCGTAGGACTCGGTGATCGCGAAATGACGGTCGTAGCCGGGCGACGGGCACAGGAACTTGATCGGGCCCCGTCCCCACGGCTCCGGGGAATCGGGGGTGCCGTGCAGAAGGGCGAATACGACCAGGTCATGCATGATCTCGAGGCTGGCGTTGCCGCCGGCCAGCAGATTGTCGGTCGGGATGCCGAGCAATTCACCGAAGATCGCACGCAGCTCGGGCAGACCGGTGACGCCACCGTAGTTGCGGACGTCGGTGCCGTTGCCGTCGCGGTAGTCGTCGGCGCCGGGCAGGGACAGCAGTTCCGCCGAGAGGTCGAGTTGCGCGGGGGCGGGCTTGCCTCGGGTGAGGTCCAACTTGAGGCCGGCATCGACGAGCGCCTGATACTTCGCACGTAGCTCGGAGTGGGTGGCGGTCAGCTGGTCAGCACTCATCGAGTGGAAATTCACTACGGCCTTTCCCGGAACGGCCCGCTCCGGAACTGTGGTTGCGCGGCGGTTCGCGCGAAACAGCGGATAGCTCGAAACAAAGTAGGGGACCCCGCGCACCCGGCAGAGCCCGCTGACCCTTGCTGCCTTCCGGCCCTGGGGGAGTTCACAGGATGCTCGCCGCGCGGGATCCAGAAACGAGTGTAGCGGGCCGACCGCCGAGTGCGAAAACTTGCCCTATGACCAGCCCGTTTTTGGTGAGTACGCAGATACCCGGTAGGCTGCCGGACGGAGGATTCGCCTAGTGGCCTATGGCGCTCGCCTGGAACGCGGGTTGGGTTAATAGCCCTCAGGGGTTCGAATCCCCTATCCTCCGCCAAAGACAACAACAGCGCCTCGATCCGAGGCGCTGTTGTTGTCTGTGGGCACTTTCCGGTTGTCCGGCCGGGTCAGTCCGCGCGGTCTGCGCGCGCCAGCATGTCGTCGAGTTCGTCGGTGTCGAGGGTTTCGGCGGTGACCGACTTGCGCCCGTCGTAGACGTCGCGGTCGATCTCGTCGTCCGCGTTGGCGACCAGCATCGCGACGAAGGTGTCGCCGTTGACGTTCAGGAACGTCCGGAAGATGCCGGCGAACCAGTCGACAGCGATCAGCAGGCCCACCGCCTCGAACGGCAGACCGAGCGAGGTCGCCAGGAACATCGCCACCACCGGAAAGCCGCCGGGCACGGTGATGGTGCCCATGTTGAGCAAGATCGCCAACCCCATGCCGAGAACGATCTCCCCGACGCTCAGGTCGACGCCTCCGGCCTGGGCAAGGAACATCACCACGATCATGTAGTTGAGGACGGCACCGTAGGAGCCCATCGTCAGTCCGACCGACAGCGTGAAGTTGGCGATCTTCTGGCTGACGCCGACCTTCTCCACCGTGTTCTTCAGGACCGTCGGGAAGGTCACCGCCGAACTGGTTGTGGTGATCGCGATCGCCGTCTGCTCAGCGAGTTTGGACGGCAGCTTCCACGGGCTCAATCCGGTGCGCACGCTCACCACCACGACGAAGAGCACAAACAGGATGAGCACGCCGAGAAGGGTGGTTCCCAAGTACTTGAGGCTGGTGGTCACGACCGAGAAACCGACATCACCGGCCAGGGAGGCCAGCAGGCAGAAGACACCGATCGGGGCGACGTACATGACCAGCCTGATCATCGTCAGCACGATCTGCTGGACCTGATCGACGAATGTCAGGACGCGATCGTCACCGGTCTTCGTGATGTGCTGACGCAGTGCGATACCGAACAGCAGCGAGAAGACGATGATGGGAACCATCGTCGCCGTCGACATCGCGTCGAAGATGTTCTTCGAGATGAAGTTCAAGACGGTGTCCTGCCAACCGAGGGCCTCATCCGCGGACTCCTTGAGCGACGAATCCAGCTCGCCGTCGAAGACCATGCCATCACCCGGACGGATGACCGAACTCAGAACCCAGGCCAGAACCGCTGCGACCAGGGAGAAGCCGATCATCCACTTGAAAGTCCGGAAGGCGATCTTGCCGGTCCCGGCGCCGCTCATCGATCCGGTTGCCACGATGACCGACGCCATCACCAAAGGAACGATGGACATCTGGATCAACCGGATGAACATGTCCCCGACGAACTGCAGATTCGCGGCCCATTCCCCGACGATCAACCCGAATGCCAGCCCCGCGATCGCAGCAAATCCAATTTGGAATGCCGAATGCCTCACAACGTTCATCAAATCTCCCGACTTCGCACCTCGCCCACGTCCGAACAGAACGAACGTGGCCGACAAAACCTAGGCGGCGCTCACTACATCGGGGTTGCCTGCAAATTACCGCGCCGTTGCGGGTGCCGGGAGACAGCACCCACCAGGGGGTTGGGCGTGAATCCGGGTCAGGTGTCGTCCCGGGCGCGTGATGGCTGCACGCGTTTGGGTTCGCCCGGCATCTTCGGATAACTCGGCGGATAAGGCATGTCCCCCAGCCCATCTCGTTCGTCACGCGCCACCAGGTCGAGCAGCGGTTCGAGGCTGCTGCGATGAGAGTCGATGTCGACCATGGGGTCACCGCGTTTCTCCAGCAGACCCGGGACCGTGGCGATCGTGCAGTCCAGCGGGTCGACGTCGGACAACTCGTCCCAGGTGACCGGTGTCGAGACGGTGGCGGTCGGGGTTCGCCGGGCCGAGTAGCCGGCGGCCATGGTCCGGTCGCGGGCGTTCTGGTTGAAGTCGATGAAGATCCGCTCGCCTCGTTCTTCCTTCCACCACGACGTGGTGATCGCCGAACTGTCGCGGCGTTCGAGCTCCCGGGCCAACGCGATCACGGCCCGACGTGTCGCGATGAAGTCCCACTTCGGTTCGATCGGCACGAACACATGCAGTCCGCGACCACCCGAGGTCTTCGGATAGCCCTGCATTCCCAGCTCATCGAGCAGTGGCCGCAACACGTCGATCGCCACCCGTCGCGCGTCGGAGAAGTCGGTGCCGGGTTGCGGATCGAGGTCGATGCGGAGCTGATCGGGGTGATCGTTGTCCGGGGCGATGGTGGGCCACGGATGGAACGTGACCGTTCCGAGGTTGGCTGCCCAGACGATGTCGGGGGCGCTGGTCGTCCGGATGGCGTCGGCCTTACGCCCCGATGGAAAGGTGATCGACGTCGACTGCACGTGGTCGGGACGTTTGGCCGCGACCCGCTTCTGATAGATCTCCTCCCCCTCGATGCCGTCGGGGAAGCGTTGCAGGAATGTCGGACGGTCGCGCAGTGCCGTCAGCAGCGCACCCTGCAGAGCGACGGTCCGGTAGTACTCGACGAGGTCGCGCTTGCGGCCGCCCTTCTCACCGAGTTGCGGAAAATAGATCTTGTCCGGATTCGACAGCCGCACAGGTGTGCCGTCGACATCGAGTTCCTCAGCCGGTGATCTGGCCATCAGTTCTGTCCCTCCAATACGTCGAACAGGTCGTAGGTCAGTGGCACCTCGAGTTGGTCGTACCCACAGCTCTCCGGCTCCCGGTCCGGGCGCCAGCGCACGAACTGAACCGTATGCCGGAACCGGTGGCCTTCCATCTGGTCGTAGCCGACCTCGACCACCAGCTCCGGGCGAATCGGAATCCACTGCGACGAACCCTTTTCCTTCCACCGGCTGGGCTCACCTTCGGCGACGTTGTCCGGGTCCAGCCGCAACGGTTCGAGCATCTGCTGCAACTCGATCCGCTTGGCATCGGAGAACGCCCCGGCCCCTCCGACCATCTGCAACTCGCCGTCGTCGCCGTACAGACCGAGCAGCATCGAGCCGAGTCCGGTTCCGCTCTTGTGGATGCGGTAACCGATCACCACGCAGTCTGCACTGCGCTTGTGTTTGACCTTGACCATCTCGCGCTTGCCCGGAAGGTACCGACCGTCAAGGCGTTTGCTGACCACACCGTCGAGTCCGGCGCCCTCGAACTCGGAGAACCAGTTCCGTGCCAGGTCGACGTCGGTGGTCACCCGGCTGACCCGGCACCGGCCTGCGCCGGGGATCGCCTCGAGCAACGCTGCCCGCCGGACCGAGAACGCCTCGCTCGTCAGGTCGCGGTCCCCCACTGCCAGCGCATCGAATCCGATGAACATGGCGGGCGTCTGTTCGGCGAGCATCGTCACGCGGGATTTCGCGGGATGGATCCGGATCGACAACGCGTCCCAGCTGAGTCGTCGGACACCGCCCAGATCTGCCTGAACGCCGATCTCTCCGTCGACAACGACCCTGTCCGGCAACTCATCTCGGGCCGCCTCGATCAGCTCGGGAAAGTAACGGCCCAGATCTTTGCCACCGCGGGACCCGATGACGACTTCGTCGCCATCCCGGAAGATGATGGCCCTAAAACCGTCCCACTTGGGCTCGTGTGACCAGATCTCGGATCCGGGCTCATCCGGGATCTTGACCGCGGACTTGGCGAGCATCGGCACCACCGGGGGCATCACTGGGAGGTCCATGACCGTCAATACTTCCACTTGTAGGCTCATGCGCGTGGACTATCGCGGTGGTGGACGGTACGCGCCGTCTCCCTCAGGAGACCTGCACGTCGGCAATCTGCGCACCGCCCTGCTGGCCTGGATGTTCGCCCGATCCACCGGCCGGACATTCCGGATGCGGATGGAAGACCTCGACCGGGTGGCGGCCGGATCCGCCGAACGCCAGCTCGCTGACCTCGCCGAACTCGGCATCGAGTGGGATCCACCGGTGATGTGGCAGTCGCAGCGGCTGCCCACTTACGACAAGGTGATCGCCGACCTGGGTTCCCGCGGCCTCACCTACAACTGTTACTGCACCCGGCGCGAGATCCTGGAGGCACCGACGGCGCCACACGGACCCGCGGGCGCCTACCCGGGCACCTGCCGGAACCTGACAACCGCTGCTGAGCAGGCCCACATCGACGCCGGACGCCGGCCGGCCATCCGATTGCGCGCCGATGTCACCGAGTTCACGGTGTTCGATGTGATCAGAGGCCCATTCACCGGCCCGGTCGACGATTTCGTGCTGCGCCGCGGCGACGGGATCCCGGCCTACAACCTCGCAGTGGTCATCGACGACAACGCCCAGGCCGTCGATCAGGTCGTCCGCGGTGACGACCTGCTGAGTTCGGCGCCCCGCCAGAGCTATCTCGCCACCGTGCTCGGCCTGATGCCGCCGTCGTACGCGCACGTTCCCATGGTCTTGAACACCGAACACAAACGCCTGGCCAAGCGCGACGGCGCGGTCACGCTGGCCGATCTGAACGCGGGCGGCGTTGATACGCAACGTGTCCTGTCGCTGATCGCGTCCTCGTTGAATCTCGCCGACCCCGGCGAGGCGGTCTCCGCCGACCTGATGCTCGCCCGGTTCGTTCCGGCGAGCCTGCCTTCCGAACCCTGGATTCTCGATCCCGCAGACCTACTGCGCCGCTGACAGTTTCGAAACCCGATACGAGCGCCAGTCGACGGTCATTCATTCGGGATGGTGGTCAGCACCGCCTGATCACTTGGTCGCGGCGCCCGCGTAGTACCGGCCGAGGAACTCGTCCCGGAACTCGAAGTAGTCGCCGTCGATGATGGCCTGGCGGGCCCGCTCCACCAGCGTCACGATGAAGTGTTCATTGTGGATGGTGCAGAGTGTGGCCGCCAGGCCTTCTTTGGCCTTGAACAGGTGATGGATATACGCACGCGTGTATTGCGTTGTGTAGTTCTGCATTTCGGGGTCCAGCGGCGTGAAGTCACGGCGGAAGCGGCTGTTGGTCACGTTGTAGCGACCGTCGAGTGAATAGATCGCACCGTTGCGCGCCACGCGGGATGGCGACACGCAGTCGAACGTGTCGATGCCGCTTTCGATCGCGGTGAAGATGTCGTCGGGTTCGCTGATCCCGAGCAGATGGCGGGCCTTGTCGACCGGCAGTTCCTCGTTGACCCACCGGACGATGGTGCCGAGATTCTGCTTCTCGAGGGCGCCGCCGATACCGTAGCCACCGAAGCCGCGGCCACCGTCGGCAACATCTTTTTCGCTCATCGTCACCAGGTCGCGCGCCGCCTTGCGCCGCAGATCCTCGTACTGCGCACCCTGGATGACGCCCCACAACGACTGCAACGGACGGTGGCTGCGCTGCGCGGTGAGCCGATTGTGTTCGGCCAGACAGCGAATCGCCCACAGACGGGTGCGTTCGAGTGAAGTCTCTTGATAGGCGCGGGTATTCATCAGCGTGGTCAGTTCGTCGAACCCGAAGATGATGTCGGCACCGAGCTGATGCTGGATCTGCATCGACACCTCGGGCGTGAACCGGTGGGTCGATCCGTCCAGATGGGACTTGAAGGTCACGCCGTCGTCATCGACGCGGGCCAGCCGCTCTTTGCCCTCGGCGATGACGTCGTCGTTCTGCATGCCGGTCAGGTCCATCGCGATGACCTTCTTGAACCCGGCCCCGAGCGACATGACCTGAAAACCACCGCTGTCGGTGAAGGTGGGTCCGGGCCAGTTCATGAACTTCCCGAGACCACCGGCCTCGTCGATGATGTCCGGGCCCGGCTGCAGGTACAGGTGATAGGCATTGGCCAGCACCGCCTGCGCACCGAGATCGCGGACGGCCTCCGGCACAACCGTTTTGACGGTGGCCTTGGTACCGACCGGCACAAACGCCGGCGTCTTGATCTCCCCGTGCGGGGTGCTGATCACACCGGTGCGGCCGAGGGTGCCGGGCAGGGTGGCCCCGACCGTGAAAGTACGGTCGGGGCCTTCATTCAGATCGCTCACCGCTGCATCCTCGCAGCCGGTGACCCTGCCCGGCAAAACAGACTCTTTTGCCGGGATCTGACGCGGGTCAGATCCTCACCTCGGCATCCGCCTCGCGGGCCGCTTCTTCGGCAGCCAGCGTCTTGTTCAGCTTGTCGCCTTCGATGTCGACGTCCGGCAGGATCTTGTCCAGCCACTTCGGCAGCGTCCACGCCTTGTCGCCGAGCAGCGCGAGCACTGCCGGGATCACCATCATCCGGACGACGAAGGCATCGAAGAAGACCGCCGCGGCCAGCGCGAAGCCCATCGCCTTGATGAACGCCATGTCCTGGAACATGAAGGCGGCGAACACGGCGATCATGATCGTGGCTGCCGCGGACACCACCCGAGCGGTGTGACTGAAGCCGTCGATGATCGCTTCCTTGGCCGACATCCCGTGGACATAGGACTCCCGCATGCGGCTGACGAGGAACACCTGGTAGTCCATCGCGAGGCCGAAGACGACACCGATCAGGATGATCGGCAAGAAGCTGACCAGCGGCTGCGGATTCCCGATGATCCCGAGCGCACCATCGGTGAAGATCGCGACCGTGGCACCGAAGGTCGCGCCGATACTGAGCAGGAAGCCCAGCGCGGCGGTCAGCGGAACCAACAGCGACCGGAAGACGATCGTCAGCAGGATGAACGCCAACCCGACAACAACGATCAGGTACGGGACCAACGCCGAGGACAGCTTGTCGGAGACGTCGATCTCGATGGCCGTCTGGCCGGTCAGACCGTAGTTCAGTCCAGTGCTCTCGGTGACGCCGGATTCCATCGCGCGGAGGTCCTCGACGAGGTCCTTGGTGGCGTCGTCGCCGGCGCCGGTCTCCGGGATCACCGTGATGATCGCGGTTCCGGTGTCACTGCTGATGTCACCGGGGCTGATCACGGCCTCGGCGACATTTTCGACGCCGCGAACCTGCTCGACCAGACCTTCATAGGCCTCCACACGCTCGGCTTCGCCGTCGACACCACTGCCGTCGACAACCATCACGAACGGGTTGTTCACACCCGGGCCGTAGCCGTCGGCAACCATGTCGTAGGCCATGCGCTCGGTCGTGCCCGGTTCGCTGTTACCGGCGTTCGGCAAGCCCAGCTTGAGTCCGCTGATCGGAATCGCGATCAGCGCCAGCAGGACGATGCCGCTGATTGCGAAGACGGCCGGGCGTTTGACGACCTGGTTGATCCAGCGCTGGCCGTTGTGGCGGCGGGCCGGATCATGCGGTGTCACATCCGGCGGGTTGAGGGACTTGATGCGGGCACCGAAGACCTTCTCGCCGAAGATGCCGAGGATCGCGGGCAGCAGCGTCAACGCAACCAGTACGGCGATCAAGACGGTGCCGGCCGCGGCCAGGCCCATCGCCGTCAGGAACGGGATGTTGACGATGAACAGGGCCGCCAGGGCGATGAACACCGTGGCTCCGGCGAACACAACTGCCGAACCCGCTGTACCCACAGCCTTGCCGGCGGCTTCGGCACGGGTCTTGGACCGGTGCACCTCGTGCCGGTAGCGCGACAGGATGAACAGCGCATAGTCGATGCCCACGGCCAGGCCGATCATCATGGCCAACACGGGGGTCTCGGAGCTGAGGTCGAAGAAGAACGTCGCTGCGGTGACACCCATCATTCCGACGGCGACACCGACGATCGCGGTGATCAGCGGCATGCCCCACGCCACCAGCGACGCGAAGGTCAGGACCATCACCAGGGCGCCGACGGCCATACCGATCAGCTCTGAGGTCATACCCATCGGCTCCATGGCCATTGCGGTGCCCGACATCTCCACGGTCAGGCCGCTGGCACGGGCCTGGTCCGCGATCTCCTCCATCTGGGTCTGGGCGGTCTCACTGACGTCGGCTGCGGCCTCGACATCGAACGCAGCGCCCAGCTGGACCATGGTGGCGTCGGCGTTGATCGGCGAGGTGACCTGCGCGCCGGCCTGCGCCTGGGCCGGGGCGGTGCCGAAGGTCTGCTCGTTGAACTGGACCACCGCATCGCGGCCCGGACCCGGGTTCTGCTCGGTGCCGTAGGTGTCGAACGGGTTCGCGATCGACTCGGGCGCCTTCACCCCGTCGAACTGCTTCATCGCCTCGACCATGGTGTTGATCGCGGCCTGGTACTGCGGCTCCGTCAGGGTGGCACCCTCGGGCGCCTGGACCACGTAGGTGACCGCGATGTTCTCGGAGAACTTGGGTTTCTCCGGGAACGCCTCGACCATCTCGTCCTGGGCCTCGACCGATGAAACACCGGGGATGGTGAAGGTCTCCGACGTCGGCTTCGAGAGAGTCGCGGCGGCCACGCCCATTCCGATGAGGACGAGCAGCCAGATCGCCACCATCTTGAATTTGTTCAGATAGGCCCATCTGCCTATCCGGTAGAGATATGTAGCCACGTGCGGGGCTTCCTTCCGTCGGGATTTTCGTTCAGGAGGTCTGTCGGGGGATCAAGGTCGTGCCGGGGTCGGCGGCGGCGGTCCGGCAAGACCGGACTTGGTCACTTCGAACGCCTCGCCGAGGAAACGGCGCAGATCGTCGTGGGGTGCGGTTCCCGCGGTCCACATCTCCAAGGCCACGCGCAGAGTGCAGAGCGCGTTGGTGAAGACGAGCCGCTCGAAAAGGCCCATCGCAGTTGTCGGGCCGCGCGCGGCGACGACCTCGGTGAACCGTTCCTTCTGCATCGCAGCGAGGTCGCTGTTGTCCTTGTGCGCGACCAATGTCGGCTCGGTCTCGAGCAGCCGGATCAGGGTGGCGAACTGGTTCGGTACGGCTTCCGTATCGCAGGCGATCTCGGTGAGTGCGTATTCGACTGCATCCCAGAGAGATTCGTCCGCCGGACGGGACTCGATGAAATCGGCGATCCGGCCGAGGACAACACCGACGAAATGGATCAGCGCGTCTTCTTTGCCGGCGAAGTAGTTGTGGAAGGTCCGCGCCGAGACTCCGACCTCGGCGGCCACGGTGTCGACCGAGACAGACTCCAGACCACCATCGGCCGCATGCCGGAGCACCGCGGTCGCCAAGGCAAGCCGGGTCGCGGCCTTCTTGGATTCACGTAGTCCCATTTGCTGCATGCAGACCACGGTACGGAAATTGCAGTGCCCTGCAAATTTTCTGATGGGTGCAAAATTGACTGGTCGATCACATGCGAGCAGGGACGGTGACCCCGGTCACCGGCCATGGTTCAGAACTTCGGCGGCATTGCGGCCAGGGTTCGCTACGGTTGGCCGATGCGCGCAGCGATCTCAAAACTCGTCGGGGCCACGATCATTGCCGGAGGTGTGGCGATGGCATCGACCGCCTGCTCCGGAGACGACTCCGCCCAATCAGATGACTCCACATCGGTATCGGCCTCGGCGGTCACCACCGACACCTCTGCCGCCCGTGCCTCTCAGGCCGGTAGCGCGGCCTCCCAGAACTCGAATGCCCCTGCCGTTCCGGGCCCGTCGCTGCCGCCGGCAACCTCGATCCCGGACTCGAAACTGCTCCCCGACCTCGACGGCGCCCGGTGCGACACCGTGAACGGGCCGGACGGGGCGCTACACGTGATCATCCTCGAGGGCAGCTCGATCGACTGCGCCGTGGCGATGCCGATCGCCAAGGAATACGCACCCATGATCGCGACCGGCAAACCCCAACAGGTTCAGGGGTGGGACTGCGGCCCTTCGCAAACCAGCGGAGTGCTATCCAATTGCACAAAAGACGCTGACACGATCTCCTTTTCGGTCGAATAATCGACGCGACCCGAAACCCGCACCCAAGGATCACTTAGAAATGGTTTAGGAATGCAATATTTCAGGAAACCCATCCACATCTGTCGTCGGCACGAAGCCCAAGTGCCCGCCAGACCGCACAAGATGAGGAGTATTTCCATGAATCGAATTGCGCGCACGACCACAGGTGTTCTCGCAGCTGTCGCAGGAAGCGCGGCACTGGCTTTTGCGGCGGCCCCGGCCGCATCCGCTGCCCCGCTCTCGGTGTGTCCGAGCCTGCCGGGACAGACAACCACGACCGAGGATTGCTCGGCCGACTCCGGGCCGACCGGATTGACCCTGGCCATCACACTCAACGACGGTTCGGCCACCGTCACCGGCGACAACTTCTCCGGCCCGGCTGCCATCGCCATCGGTGAGGGAGCCACCGTAAACATGGAGGGCATTCGCCCCGGCCTCTCGATCGGTATCGCCGGCCCCGGAGCCGACGTGACCGTCACCGGAGAAAGCCGGGTGAGGTGCGAAGACGGCCTGAGCTTCGCCGGCGACTTCCAGACCTTCACGGGTTGCTTCAACGACGGTATGAACGAAATTCCGCTGGGTTAGTCGTTCACTTAGCCCTATCGTTCCGTCCCCGGGTGCTCTATGTTCGAATTCGCGCCGCATGCACGAGTTCGGACCGACCGACACGCAAGCATCCGGGGATGGAGGGGACAGTGCTTCGGACTGTGTTCAACGAAGAACATGAGGCTTTCCGCAAGGTCGTCCGTGATTTCATCAATCGCGAAGTCGTCCCCGTTCACCACGAATGGGAAGAACAGGGCCATCCGCCCCGCGAGTTCTACAACCGGCTCGGCGAGCTGGGAATCCTGGGTATCGAAGCCCCCGAGGAATTCGGCGGCGGCGGTTCCGACTCGTTCAAGTTCACCGCCATCGTCACCGAGGAGGCGGCTCGGGCCGGCGTCACATTCGGCTCATACTCGGTGCATTCGAATCTGATCCTGCCGTACCTGGTCGAATACGCGACCGAAGAGCAAAAGAAGCGCTGGCTCCCCGGATTCATCTCCGGCGAGATCATGACGGCGATCGCGATGACCGAACCGGGCACCGGCTCGGATCTGGCCAACATCGCCACCACTGCCAAGCTGTCCGAGGACGGCGAGTACTACACCCTCAACGGCTCCAAGACCTTCATCACCGGCGGCGCCCTCGCCGACCTCATCCTGGTCGTGTGCCGCACCGCATCGAGCACCTCGGAGAACCGGCGGGCCGGGTTGACCATCTTGTGTGTCGACACCACCTCCGAGGGTTTCTCGGTGGGCCGCAAGCTCGAGAAGATCGGGCTCAAGGCCTCCGACACCGCCGAGCTGTCCTTCGACAACGTGCGGGTACCGGTGACCGACCGTCTCGGCGAAGAGGGCGAAGGATTCAACTACCTCACCCACAATCTCGCCCAGGAACGTCTGACCATCGCACTGCAGGCCTCGGCCTCCGCCCAGGCCGCGCTGCAACACGGCATCAACTACGTCAAGGAACGCGTCATCTTCGGAAAGCCGTTGTCGTCGTTCCAGAACTCGAAATTCGTTCTGGCAGAGTGCGCCACCGAGGTCGACGCCATCGTGCTGATGGCCGACCGCGCACTCGAGCTGCACGACGAAGGACAACTGAGCGTTCCCGACGCCGCGAAAGCCAAACTCTTCTGCACCGAGGGCGCCGGCCGGGTCATCGACAAGTGCCTCCAACTGCACGGCGGTTACGGCTACGTCACCGAGTACCCCATCGCCCGCCTCTACGCCGACACCCGGGTCTCCCGCATCTACGGCGGCACCAGCGAGGTCATGAAGACCATCATCGCGAAATCGCTTGGAATCTGACCTCTTCCGTTCATCAAGCCGAACTCTTTCGACTCAAAAGACAAACGCTCATACGCGATGCCGTGATCGTCGACGTGGTGCGAGGGGTCACTCCCCGGTGAAGTCCCCCACGCGGCGTTCGTTGAAGGCGGCCAGGGCTTCCCGATGATCCTCGGTCGGATGAGACAGGGCCTGCAGGGCCGCCGACAGTTCCAGGAATCCGTCGAAATCCTGCCGTCCCGATTCGCGCAACAGGCGTTTCGTGGCACGTAGCGCGTGCGGCGGGTTCACGGCCACCCGCGCGGCGAGTTCCTGTGCGGTGGCCATCAACTCCTCGGGTTCGACGACCCGCGAGACCAGGCCCCAGTCGAGTGCGGTGGCCGCATCGACGCGATCGCCGGTGAACGCCATCTCGGCGGCCCGCGCGGCGCCCACCGCACGCGGCAACAGCCACGCACCGCCGTCGCCCGGGATGATGCCCAGCTTGACGAAACTCTCGGCGAAAAAAGCCTTCGTGGACGCGACGCGCATGTCGCACATCAGCGTCAGGTCGCACCCTGCCCCGACCGCGGGTCCGTTGACGGCGGCGATGATGGGTACCTCGCAGGTGTACACCGCGCGCGCCAGTCGCTGAATTCCGCGCCGGTACCCCTGGAAGATCTGATGTGGCTTACCACCGAACATTCCGTTGCCCTCGACCATGTCCTTGACATTGCCTCCGGCAGAGAAAGCGCTTCCCGCGCCGGTGAGGATCACCACCCGCGTTTGCGGATCCGTATTCGCCGCCTCGACCAGTTCGACGAGCCGGTCCACCACCTCACCTCCGGAGATCGGGTTCCGGCTCTCCGGCAGGTTCAGCGTCCAGGTGGTGACGTGTCCCTCGGTTCGGGCAAGTACGACATCATTTTCGGCAGTCATCAAACGATCCTATCCACGAGGCGATATCGCCCTGCCCGCGTGCAGCCGAATATCCGGTAATCACACTTGCCAATTTGCAATCGCGTTAAAATTGGCCAGCTCTGATGCGTTGTCGCATCGCGCGGCGGGTCGTCCCCAGGCGGCAACAAGGCCATCTCCTGACCACAGACACCTTGTCAGCGAACAGGATTCGAATGTTTGCATTCATCGCACGCGTCGTTGTCGGCCACCCGTGGCGGGTCATCGCGGGGTGGGCCGTGATCGCGTTGCTCATCATCGTCTTCTCCCCCAGCCTCGGGGACCACACCAGTGGCAACAATCAGGATTTCCTTCCGAAATCGTTCGAGTCGGTGAAAGCGCAAGAACTCGCCGACGAGTACTTTCCCGCCTCGGCCGGGGCCACCGGCACGCTGGTGGTCTCGCGAACCGACGGCGCGCCACTGTCGCCCGCGGATCAACAGACGGCCCTCGGACTCGCGACCACGTTGCAGAACGAGAAGATCCCGGGCGTCACCGCGGTCACCGGCAGCGAAGAATCCTTCTCGCCGGACGGAAAGCTGGCCGCCCTGCAGGTGTCCTTCGAGGGGCAGGCCGGCGACCACGACGCCGATCAGGCGGTACCGCTGGTTCGTGACGATGCCCGCAAGGCGCTCGAAGGTACGGGACTTCGGTCCGGCCTGACGGGCAACGCCTCGATCCTGGTCGATACCGATTCGGCCTATGACGATGCCGAGAACATCATCACGATCGCGACGGTCATCGTCATCGTGCTCACCCTCGGCCTGGTGTTCCGCAGCCCGATCATCGCAGTGGTGCCCATCGTAGTGATCGGCATCGTCTACCTCGCGGTTCGCGGGGTGACCGCCTTTGCCACCGACCTGTTCGACTTCGAGGTGCCCAACACCCTCGATGCCATCCTGCTGGTGGTGCTCTTCGGAGTGGGTACCGACTACATCGTGTTCCTGCTCTTCCGATATCGGGAACATCTGCGGCAGGGCGCAAACCACCATGACGCGCTGATCCTGTCCACCAGGGTGGTCGGGCGGGTGGTCGCCTCATCCGCCATCACCGTGATCGGCGCGTTCGCCGCCCTGTTCCTGGCCAGGCTCGGCTTGTTGAATTCGCTTGCGCCCGGGCTGATCATCGCCGTCGCGCTCATGCTGCTGACAGCCCTGACGCTGATCCCGGCACTCTGCGCCGTGCTGGGCAAATACCTGTTCTGGCCGATGGGCCCGGGCACCGACTCGAAGCGGTCGCCATATGGTCCCATCAGTCGCATGGTCGGGCACCGCCCGGCAATCGTCGTGGTGATCGTCGCCGCCGGGCTGATCGTCCTGACGGTCTTCGCGCCGTCATACAAGTCGACATACGACACACTCAACGAAATGCCCTCTGACACACCCTCTCTCGAGGCATACGACACCCTGTCCGCGTCGTTCCCCCAAGGCGTACTGAGCCCCACCCAGGTGTACGTCAAGACCGACGGACCGGTTCCCCAAGACGAATTGGCCACCCTGCGCGACAACCTCGGCAAGGTTCCCGGTGTGGCATCGGTGTCCGAACCCAGGATCAGTGCGGACGGCACGGCCGCGGTGATGGATGTCATCCTGACCGCCGGGCCATATACCTCCGGGGCACTCGATGTCGCCAAAGGTCCACTCAACGAAGCCGCCCAGAGCTCGATACCGGATGCCCAAGTGCTCGTCGGGGGCGAGTCCGCGACACTGGCAGACGTCCGCTCACAACTCGATTCGGACAGCTTGCGAGTGTTCCCGGTGGCCGTGGTGATCGTGGGCCTCATCCTCGGCTTGCTGCTGCTGTCCGTGCTCGCACCACTGAATCTTCTTGTCTGCGTGGGCCTGACGTTCGGCGCCACCCTCGGAGCGGTTGTCATCGTGTTCCTGTTCGCCGCCGGACTCGACGGGGTCGACTTCACCACCCCGATCGTGCTCTATCTGTTCGTGGTGGCCATCGGCACCGATTACAACATCCTGCTGACCGAACGGATCCGAGAAGAGTTCCTGAACGGCCATCGACCTGCCGAGGCCGCCAGGATCGCCATCGCGGGCAGCGGACCCACAGCCGCCGCGGCCGGCACCATCCTCGCATTGACCTTCGCCTCCCTGATCCTCACCGGACTCGACAACCTCAGAGAACTCGGCACCGGTGTGGCCATCGGTGTACTACTGGCCTCCCTGGTGATGGCGCCGATGTTGGTCCCCGGACTCTCCGTGCTGCAGCGAAGCGCATTCTGGTGGCCGACGAAAAGAACCAAACCCCCTGCAGCCGACGCGGATGCGAAATCACCCGGCCCCGGAGGCGACGGGCCGAAGTCAACAGAGCCTGTTCTTCATTGATCGATACCGCAGGTGTCCCGACGAGTAGCATCGGCCCCGTGACCGAAGCACCGGTACGCACCAACAATCGCCTCGATGCCAAACGTGTCCTCGTCTACAGCGACGACGCGAGCACCCGCAGGCAGATCATCGCCGCCCTCGGCGACTTCCCACCCGACGGACTCGATCCCTTCCTCTATGTGGAGGTCGCCACCGGACCGGGCGTGATCCGCGAGATGGACGCCGGAAGCATCGACCTCGCGATTCTCGACGGCGAAGCCGCACCGGCGGGCGGGATGGGGATCGCGCGGCAATTGAAGGACGAGATCGAGGCCTGCCCACCGATCATCCTGCTCACCGGCCGGGCCGAGGATCGATGGCTGGCGTCATGGTCGCAGGCCGAGGCCGTGGTGTCGCGCCCGATCGATCCCTTTGCGCTCACGAAAGCAGTGGTCACCGTGCTGCGTTCGCGCGCTTAGCTCCTTTTCCACCCACGCACCGTCCCCGGTTCACACCGCCCTGGCCGCGGAACCCTTTTATGAGCGATCCAGATAACTGCGATTACAAATCAGCACCGCCATCCATGCCCGTTACGGTGTCACGGCAGGGCCGGCCGGCGGTAGTCTGTGCTTCAGATCACACATAGCCCCCGGGTGATCCGAGCACGAACATCGACTTCCCATTCCGGCCCTGTCCGAGCGTCGTCACCCACTCCGCAACCACTCGCTGGGAAGGAGCAACCGCACCCGTGAACCTGTATGTGCCGATTTTCGTACTCGGCCTGATCGCAGCGGTATTCGCGGTCGGGTCAGCTGTGCTCGCGAGCGTCGTGGGTCCTCGGAGGTACAACCGTGCCAAGCTGGAGGCGTACGAGTGCGGCATCGAACCTCTCCCAAATCCACTGGGCGGCTTGGGAACCGATGAGGATTCGGGAAGTGTTACCCGGCAGCGCATTCCGGTGAAGTACTACCTGACCGCGATGCTGTTCATCATCTTCGACATCGAAATCGTGTTCCTGTATCCCTGGGCCGTCTACTTCGACTCGCTCGGCGTGTTCGGTCTGATCGCGATGGCGCTGTTCATCTTCAACGTCTCGGTGGCGTACGCCTACGAATGGAGGCGCGGCGGACTTAGCTGGGACTGACGGCTCGAACCGAGCACACTGCCCGAAAGAGAGTGTCCATCATGGGTCTTGAAGAAAAGCTCCCCAGCGGGTTCCTGCTGAGTACGGTCGAGGGCCTGGCCGGTTACATGCGCAAGGGATCGCTGTGGCCGGCAACCTTCGGTCTGGCCTGCTGCGCCATCGAGATGATGGCCACCAGCGGTGGACGTTTCGACATCGCCCGCTTCGGGATGGAGGCCTTCCGCGCGTCGCCGCGTCAAGCCGACCTGATGATCGTCGCCGGCCGGGTCAGCCAGAAGATGGCACCGGTCCTGCGCCAGATCTACGATCAGATGGCAGAGCCGAAATGGGTTCTTGCCATGGGTGTTTGTGCATCCTCGGGTGGAATGTTCAACAACTACGCCATCGTCCAGGGCGTCGACCATGTTGTCCCGGTCGACATCTACCTCCCCGGATGTCCCCCGCGCCCGGAAATGCTGCTGCACGCAATCCTCAAGCTGCACGAGAAGATCCAGGAGATGCCGCTGGGAGTCGACCGCGACGAGGCCATCCGCGCAGCCGAACAGGCCGCGTTGTCGGCCACCCCGACCATCGAGATGAACGGGTTGCTGCGATGACCGGGCCGACCGGCGACAATTCCGGACGTGAGGTGATCGGCATCCGCCGCGGCCTGTTCGGCGCGAGCGGCAGCGGTGACACCTCCGGGTACGGCGGGCTCATCAAGCCGATCGCCATGCCCGAGCGCACACCTCGGCCATACGGCAGCTATTTCGACGACGTTGTCGACCAGCTCGAACAGACCCTCGCCGGCCACGGTGGATCTGGTGCGGACCAGGCGATCGAGAAGGTCGTGGTGTTCCGCGACGAACTGACGATCTACGTGCGGCGCGAGCATCTACCGGCGGTTGCCGGTGCACTCCGCGACGATCCCGGCCTGAGATTCGAGCTGTGCCTCGGTGTCAGCGGCGTGCACTACCCGGCCGAGACCGGCCGCGAGCTCCATGCGGTGTATCCACTGTTGTCGATCACCCACAATCGCCGGGTTCGGATGGAAGTCGCTGTGCCGGATGCGGATCCACACATCCCGTCGCTGTGTGCGATCTATCCGACCTGTGATTGGCATGAGCGGGAAACCTACGACTTCTTCGGCATCGTGTTCGACGGCCATCCCGCTCTGACCAGAATCCAGATGCCCGACGACTGGGAGGGTCATCCGCAACGCAAGGACTATCCGCTCGGAGGTATCCCGGTCGAGTTCAAGGGCGCCCGCATCGCACCACCCGATCAGCGGAGGTCGTACAGCTGATGACCATCTACAACGCCACCGGACAGGACTGGGACGAGATCGCCGACGCCGCCACCGGTGCGGGCGAGGAGCGGATCGTCGTCAACATGGGACCGCAGCATCCGTCGACCCACGGGGTCCTGCGCCTGATCCTGGTGCTCGAGGGTGAGACGGTGATCGAGGCCCGTTGCGGTATCGGCTACCTGCACACGGGGATCGAGAAGAACCTCGAGTTCCGCAACTGGACCCAGGGCGTCACGTTTGTCACCCGGATGGACTATCTGTCCCCGTTCTTCAACGAGACGGCCTACTGCCTCGGCGTCGAGAAACTCCTCGACATCACCGACGCGATCCCCGAGCGGGTCAACGTCATCCGGGTGATGCTGATGGAACTCAACCGGATTTCCTCACACCTGGTCGCCCTGGCGACCGGCGGTATGGAACTCGGCGCCGTCACCGCGATGCTCTTCGGATTCCGCGAACGGGAGCTGATCCTCGACGTCTTCGAGATGATCACCGGCCTACGGATGAACCACGCCTTCATCCGCCCCGGCGGGCTGGCCCAAGACCTACCCGACGGTGCCGTCGACAAGGTCCGCGACGTGCTGCGGGTTCTGCCCGGTCGCCTGCGCGACATGGAAGATCTGTTGAGCGAGAACTACATCTGGAAGGCCCGGACCCGCGGTGTCGGCTACCTCGACCTCACCGGATGCATGGCCCTGGGCGTCACCGGCCCGATCCTGCGGGCGACGGGACTGGCCCACGATCTGCGCCGGTCCGCTCCGTACTGCGGGTACGAGGAGTACGAGTTCGACGTCATCACCGACACCGATTGCGACTCGTACGGCCGGTACCAGATCCGGGTCAAGGAGATGAAGGAGTCGCTCAAGATCGTCGAGCAATGCCTCGACCGGCTCCGTCCCGGCCCGATCATGGTCGAGGACAAGAAGATCGCCTGGCCTGCCGAACTCACGGTCGGGGACGATGGCCTGGGAAACTCCCCGAAACACATCTCCGAGATCATGGGGTCCTCCATGGAGGGTCTGATCCACCACTTCAAACTGGTCACCGAAGGGATGCGGGTCCCGCCAGGTCAGGTCTATATCCCGATCGAATCCCCCCGCGGCGAACTCGGCGTCCACATGGTCTCCGACGGTGGCACCCGCCCCTACCGGGTCCACTTCCGGGACCCGTCCTTCACCAATCTGCAAGCGGTGGCGGCGATGTGCGAGGGCGGGATGATCTCCGACGTGATCGCCGCCGTCGCCGGCATCGACCCCGTGATGGGAGGTGTCGACCGATGAGCGCCGAGCCGGTTTTCATCGACTTCGGGACACCCGGTGAGGTGGCCGCGGAATCCCAGCGCTACCCCGACGACGTGGCCGCCCGCCTGTCCGGTGACGCCGCGCAGATCATCGCCCGGTATCCCAGCCCGCGGTCGGCGCTGCTTCCCCTGCTGCACCTCGTACAAAGTGTCGACGGATACATCACGCCGGCCGGGATCGGCTTCTGCGCAGAACAACTCGGACTCACTCCGGCCGAGGTGACCGCGGTGTCCACCTTCTATTCGATGTACCGGCGCGAAGAGACCGGCGACTACCTGGTCGGGGTCTGCACCAACACGCTGTGTGCGGTCATGGGTGGCGACCAGATCCTGGACGACCTGCGCGAACACCTCGGCGTGGAGGCCGGGCAGACCACCACTGACGGCTTGATCACGTTGAAACACATCGAATGCAACGCGGCCTGCGACTACGCGCCGGTGGTGATGGTCAACTGGGAGTTCTTCGACAACCAGACACCCCGGTCCGGCCGCGACCTGGTGGACGCGCTGCGCCGGGGAGAGCCGGTGACGCCGACCCGCGGTGCACCACTGTGCACGTTCCGCGAAACCGCCCGGATCCTGGCGGGTTTCCCCGACGAGCGAGACGGCGCCTCGGATGCCGCCGAGCCCGGTGCCCCGACACTCGCCGGGCACCGCATCGCCCGGGAGCGGGGCATGCACGCCCCCGACCCGACGGCGTCCGACGACGTCGACGGGCCCGATGAAGATCGGGCAGCTGCCGAATCGAAGGCCGACAAGCCCGCACCGGCACCGTCGGCCGACGTGCCCTCAGAGGGAAAGGCGAGCTGAGATGCCGTTGACACCCGTTCTGTCCCGATACTGGGACGAGCCCCGGTCCTGGACACTCGACGCCTACCGCGGCCATGACGGTTACGACGCGCTCGACAAAGCGCTGGCGATGGACCCCGACGATCTCATCGCAACCGTCAAGGCCTCGGGACTACGCGGACGCGGAGGTGCCGGGTTCCCCACCGGGATGAAGTGGTCGTTCATCCCCCAGGGCGACGGCAAGCCGCACTACCTGGTGGTCAATGCCGACGAATCCGAACCCGGCACCTGCAAGGACATCCCCCTGCTCCTGGCCACGCCCCATGTGCTGATCGAGGGCATCATCATCGCGGCGTACGCGATTCGGGCTTCGCACGCGTTCATCTACGTTCGTGGCGAGGTGATTCCGGTTCTGCGGCGCCTGCAGACCGCGGTCGCCGAGGCATATGAGGCCGGACTCCTCGGCAGCGATATCCGCGGGTCCGGATTCGACCTGGAACTGGTGGTCCACGCCGGGGCCGGCGCGTACATCTGCGGCGAGGAGACCGCACTGCTCGACTCCCTCGAAGGTCGACGCGGCCAGCCTCGTCTGCGTCCCCCGTTCCCGGCGGTTGCCGGTCTCTACGCCAGCCCGACCGTGGTCAACAACGTCGAGTCGATCGCCAGCGTCCCGGCCATCATCCTGCGCGGCAACGACTGGTTCCAGACCATGGGCACAGAGAAGTCACCGGGGTTCACGCTGTACTCGCTGTCCGGCCACGTCACCACCCCGGGCCAGTACGAGGCCCCGCTGGGGATCACCCTTCGTGAACTGCTCGAGTTGGCTGGCGGTGTGCGGGCCGGCCACGAACTCAAGTTCTGGACACCGGGAGGTTCTTCGACGCCCCTGTTCACCGCCGAACATCTCGATGTCACCCTCGACTACGAGGGCGTCGGCGCGGCCGGTTCGATGCTGGGTACCAAGGCATTACAGATCTTCGACGACACCACCTGTGTGGTCCGCGCGGTATTGCGATGGACCGAGTTCTACGCCCACGAATCCTGCGGCAAATGCACACCCTGTCGCGAGGGCACCTACTGGCTGGTCCAGATTCTGCGCGATCTGGAGAGCGGAACCGGCACCGAAACCGATCTGCAGAAGTTGCTCGACATCTCCGACAATATCCTCGGGAAGTCGTTCTGCGCACTCGGTGACGGCGCCGCCAGCCCGATCATGTCCTCCCTCAAGTTCTTTCGAGACGAATACATCGAGCACGTCCGCGGCGGCGGATGCCCGTTCGATCCGGCCAGGTCCACCCTGTTCGAACCGGTGGGTGCATGATGACGCTGACCAACAATTCGACCTCCGACCCCGCCGTGACCGACGTGGTGGCGATCACCATCGACGGCACCGAGCTCCGAGTTCCGAAGGGCACCTTGGTCATCCGCGCCGCGGAGCTGGTCGGCGTGCAGATACCCCGATTCTGCGACCACCCACTGCTCGATCCGGTGGGGGCCTGCCGGCAATGCCTCGTCGAAGTCGAGGGCCAGCGCAAACCTCTCGCCTCCTGTACCACGACGGTCTCGGACGGCATGGTGGTCCGGACACAACTGACGTCACCGGCCGCCGAGAAGGCACAGCGCGGCGTCATGGAGTTACTGCTGATCAACCATCCCCTCGATTGCCCGGTCTGCGACAAGGGCGGCGAGTGCCCGCTACAGAACCAGGCGATGTCCAGCGGTGCGGCCGAGTCCCGGTTCGAGGGTGTCAAACGGACCTTCCCCAAACCGATTCCGCTCTCGACAGAGGTCCTTCTCGACCGCGAACGGTGCGTGCTGTGCGCGCGCTGCACCCGGTTCTCGGATCAGATCGCCGGCGACAGGTTCATCGACCTCCTCGAACGCGGCGCGCAGCAGCAGGTCGGGATCGCCGACGACGAACCCTTCCAGTCGTACTTCTCCGGCAACACGGTGCAGATCTGCCCGGTCGGCGCGCTGACCGGTGCAGCCTACCGATTCCGGGCCCGCCCCTTCGATCTCGTTTCGAGTCCCAGTGTCTGCGAGCACTGTGCCGATGGCTGCGCGCAACGTACCGATCACCGGCGCGGCAAGGTGTTGCGGCGTCTGGCCGGCGATGATCCGGAGGTCAACGAGGAGTGGAACTGCGACAAGGGTCGCTGGGCCTTCACCTATGAGACCGCGCGGGACCGCATCACCACGCCGCTGATCCGGGATGCCGCAGGCAACCTGGTCGCCGCCTCCTGGCCGCAGGCCGTGGCCGTTGCCGCCGCCGGCCTCAAGGCCGCAGGTTCACGCACCGGTGTCCTGGTCGGCGGCCGGAGCACCGCCGAGGACGCCTACGCCTATGCGAAGTTCACCCGAACAGCATTGGGCACCAACAACGTCGACTTCCGCAGTCGCGCCCATTCCGCCGAAGAGGCCTCCTTCCTGGCCTCCCGGATCGCCGGTCGGCCGCTGGCCCTGACCTACTCCGACCTCGAGAAGGCGCCGACCGTCCTGCTGGCGGGTCTCGAACCGGAAGAAGAGTCACCGATCATCTTCCTGCGCCTGCGCAAGGCGGTGCGCAAACGCGGACTTACGGTGATCTCGATCGCGCCATTCGCAAGCAATGGCCTGTCGAAAATGTCGGGCGGTCTGGTGAGGGTCGTCCCCGGCGCCGAACCTGCTGCACTGGAACAACTCCAGAACTCGGATCACCTGCGCAAGCCGGGTGCGGTGATCCTGGTGGGCGAGCGACTGGCCCAGGTTCCGGGTGCGCTGACCGCGGTGGGTGCACTCGCCGACGCCACCGGGGCCTCGATCGGATGGGTCCCCCGACGGGCCGGTGAAAGGGGAGCCCTCGAGGTCGGCGCGCTCGGCAACCTCCTGCCCGGCGGCCGACCGGTCCGCGACCGGATCGCCCGCGCCCAGGTACGTCAGGTCTGGGGTACGGAGCTGCCACCCACGCCGGGCCTCGACACCGGCGAAATGCTCTCGGCGGCAGCCGCCGGTGAGGTGGAGGCCCTGGTGGTCGGCGGTGTGGAACTGGCCGACCTGCCCGATCCGGACGCCGCCCTCGCCGCACTTGTCGCGGCCCCGTTCGTGGTGAGCCTGGAGATGCGGGCGAGTGTCGTCACCGACCACGCAGACGTCGTGTTCCCGGTCTCGCCGGTGGTCCGCAAGAGTGGCACGTTCGTGGACTGGGAGGGTCGTCCCCGCCCGTTCGAGGCGGCCCTGCCCAGCGACGGTGCGATGCCCGATCAGCGAGTCCTCGACGCGATCGCCCGCCGGCTGGGCCGCGACATCGACCTGCCCGATGCGGCCAGTTCCCGTGACGAACTCGGCCGGCTCGGTGCGTGGGACGGCGACTTCGAAACATCCCCTGCCACAAGCCCTGCCGAGATCCCCGAAGCCTCGCCAGGACAGGCAGTGCTCGCCAGTTGGCGGATGCTGCTGGACTCCGGGCGCCTACAGGACGGGGAACCCCACCTGGCCGGCACCGCGCGGCGTCCGGTGGTTCGGCTCTCCGCCGCGACGGCCACCGAAAACGGTCTTCACGACGACGAACTGGTCACCGTCAGCAGCGACCGCGGATCGATCACGCTGCCACTGGCGATCACCGACTTACCAGATCGTGTCGTGTGGCTCCCCCTGAACTCACCGGGCAGTTCCGTCCACTCCGCCCTGGGCCCGGCTGTCGGACAGTCGGTTCAGATCACGCCGGCCGCGAGGGTGGAACGCTCATGACCGACCTGTCCGCCTTCGGCCACGACGCCTGGTGGCTGATGACCATCAAGGCCCTGGCGATCTTCGTCTTCCTGGTGTTGACCGTCCTGATCGGCATCCTCGCCGAGCGTCGCGTGATGGCCTGGATGCAGACGCGGATCGGACCCAACCGCGTCGGTCCGATGGGGCTGCTCCAAAGTCTCGCCGACGGTGTGAAGCTCGCGCTGAAGGAAGGCATCATCCCGGCCGGCGTCGACAAGCCGATCTACCTACTGGCACCGATCATCTCGGTGGTGCCCGCCATCATGGCGTATGCGGTGATCCCGTTCGGTCCCGAGGTGTCGGTCTTCGGGCACCGGACACCGTTGCAGCTGACCGATCTGTCGGTCGCCGTCCTGTACATCCTCGCGGTCACGTCGGTCGGCGTCTACGGGATCGTGCTCGCCGGCTGGTCCTCCGGATCCACCTATCCGCTCCTCGGGGGGCTGCGGTCGAGTGCGCAGGTGATCTCCTACGAGATCGCCATGGGCCTGACCTTCGCAGCGGTCTTCCTCGATGCCGGGACCATGTCCACCTCGGGCATCGTCTCTGCACAGGACGGCACCTGGTACGTCTTCCTGCTGCTGCCCTCGTTTGTGGTCTACGTGATCTCGATGGTCGGTGAGACCAACCGTGCGCCTTTTGATCTCCCGGAGGCAGAGGGTGAACTCGTCGGCGGCTTCCACACCGAGTATTCGTCGCTGCGTTTTGCGATGTTCATGCTCGCCGAATACATCAACATGGCCACCGTGTCAGCGCTGGCGGCGACCCTGTTCTTCGGCGGATGGCATGCACCCTGGCCGATTTCGATCTGGGACGGCGCCAATTCGGGATGGTTCCCGTTGATCTGGTTCGTCGCCAAGGTCTGGGGATTCCTGTTCTTCTTCATCTGGCTGCGCGCCACCCTGCCTCGGCTGCGCTATGACCAGTTCATGGCGCTGGGCTGGAAGATCCTCATCCCGGTTTCCCTGGCCTGGGTGATGGTCGTCGCCACGGTCCGCGCACTCCGCAACGAGGGATACAGCAGCGCCACCGCCGTCCTGAGCGTGGCCGGCGTCGTCGTCGCGCTGGCCCTGATCGCGGTGCTGTGGAAAGTCTTCCGCGGCAGACGCGATCGCCGCCGCGACGCACCCGAACTCGTCGAGCGCATAGAACCGTTCGATGCCATGGCGGGCGGCTTCCCGGTCCCACCGATCAAGGAGAGCAGCGATGCGTAACCCCTTCGAGCCCCTGGCCGGTTTCGGCGTCACCTTCCGGTCGATGTTCAAGAAGAACAACACCGAGCTCTATCCCGAGGTCAAGAAACCAACCGCAGCCCGCTATCACGGGCGTCACCAACTCAACCGCTACGCCGACGGGCTGGAGAAGTGCATCGGCTGCGAGTTGTGCGCCTGGGCCTGTCCCGCCGATGCGATCTATGTCGAGGGCGCCGACAACACCGACGACAACCGCTATTCACCGGGTGAGCGTTACGGCGTTGTGTACCAGATCAATTACCTGCGATGTATCGGCTGCGGGCTGTGTGTCGAGGCCTGCCCGACCAGGGCCCTGACGATGACCAACTTCTACGAGATGGCCGACGACAACCGGGCCGACCTGATCTACGGCAAAGACCAACTACTGGCCCCGCTCGCCGACGGTATGACACCACCGCCGCACGCGATGGCTCCGGGCAGCACGGACGAGGACTACTACCGCGGCAATGTGATCGGCGAGGTGATGCCGCCGAGCACGTCCCGGTGACACCCGCCCGCCGACGAGAGACCTTGAAGGAGAATCGCAGTGAACAGCCTGTTGTCCGCATCGACACTTGTCGCACAGCCGCTGACGCAGACGTCGACCGCTGAGGCGGTGCAGTTCTGGATCCTCGGCACGATCGCCGTCCTCGGCGCCCTCGGTGTGGTGTGCTCGGCGAAAGCGGTGTACTCGGCCGTCTTCCTGGCGATGACCATGATCATTCTTGCCGTCTTCTACATCGCCCAGGGTGCAATGTTTCTCGGCGTCGCGCAGGTGGTCGTGTACACGGGTGCGGTGATGATGCTCTTTCTGTTCGTCCTCATGCTCGTGGGGGTCGATTCGACGGACTCCCTGGTCGAGACCATTCGCGGGCAACGCCTTGGGGCCACGGTGGCCGGTCTCGGTTTCGGGATCCTCCTCATCGCCGGTGTCGGAAGCGCCTCGGTCACCGTCTTTGCCGGAGTCGAGGAAGCCAACGCGGGTGGCAACGTCGAAGGACTGGCCGAGATCATCTTCATCCGGTACCTGTGGGCGTTCGAATTGACCGGTGCACTGCTGATCACCGCCACCCTCGGCGCCATGGTGCTCGCGCATCGGGAGCGGCTCGGCCCCAAGATCACCCAACGGGAGATGTCCATCAACCGGTTCCGTGACGGTGAACGAGCCACGCCCCTGCCCAATCCCGGCGTCTACGCCCGGCACAACGCGGTCGACATGCCGGCGCGACTCCCCGATGGCTCCTATTCCGGCCTGTCGGTCAGCGAAGTCCTCGTACCCCGCGACCCGTTCGGTCCGGGTCCCGAAATCGGCGATCCGGAGCGCCGATCATGAATCCGGAGAACTACCTGTATGTTTCGGTGCTCCTGTTCACCATCGGGGCTGCCGGCGTTCTTCTCCGGCGCAATGCCGTCGTGGTGTTCATGTGTGTCGAATTGATGCTCAACGCCTGCAACCTCGCATTCGTCACCTTCGCCCGCATGCACGGCAATCTCGACGGCCAGGTGATCGCGTTCTTCACGATGGTCGTCGCTGCCGCGGAAGTTGTTGTCGGCCTGGCGATCATCATGATGATCTTCCGCACCCGTCGCTCGACCTCGGTCGATGCTGCCGATCTGCTGAAACTCTGAGCCCCCATGGACAAACTCATCTGGGTTCTTCCGGCACTGCCCCTGGCCGGGGCGGCAATACTGCTGCTGGGCGGTCGACGCACCGACCGATGGGGTCATCTGCTCGGTTGCCTCATGGCACTGGCATCGTTTGCGTTCGGCGTCGCCGCGTTCTTCGACATGCTCGGCACCTCCACCGACGACCGGTCGATGAATCAAACCCTGTTCACCTGGGTCCCGGCCGGTGAACTGCAGGTGGACTTCGGGTTACAGCTCGACCAGCTCTCCATGTGCTTCGTCCTGCTCATCACCGGCGTCGGGTCACTGATCCACATCTACTCCATCGGATATATGGCGCCCGATCCCGGAAGACGTCGGTTCTTCGCATATCTGAACCTCTTTCTCGCAGCAATGCTGCTGCTGGTCCTGGCCGACAACTATCTCGGCCTGTACCTGGGCTGGGAGGGCGTCGGCCTGGCGTCCTACCTGCTGATCGGTTTTTGGCACGAACGACCCGCCGCCGCAACCGCCGCGAAGAAGGCCTTCGTGGTCAACCGCGTCGGTGACATGGGCCTGGCGATCGGCATGATGATCATGTTCGCCACGTTCGGCTCGGTCGGCTTCTCCGAGGTGTTCGGCGGCGCCGGCGAGGCCGGTGAAGGAACACTGACCGCGCTCGGACTGATGCTGCTGCTCGCGGCCTGCGGGAAATCGGCCCAGGTTCCCCTGCAGTCCTGGTTGGGCGACGCCATGGAAGGCCCGACCCCGGTGTCCGCACTGATCCACGCGGCGACCATGGTCACCGCCGGTGTCTACCTCATCACCCGTTCGGGTCCGATCTTCGATCTGGCCCCGAATGCCCAACTGGCCGTGGTGATCGTCGGCGCGGTGACCTTGCTCTTCGGCGCGATCATCGGCTGCGCGAAGGACGACATCAAGAAGGCGCTGGCCGCATCGACCATGAGCCAGATCGGCTACATGGTTCTCGCCGCCGGGCTGGGACCGGCCGGCTACGCCTTTGCCATCCTGCACCTGATCACCCATGGATTCTTCAAGGCCGGTCTCTTCCTCGGCGCCGGTTCGGTGATGCACGGCATGAACGACGAGACCGACATGCGACGGTACGGCGGTCTGCGGACCCTGATGCCGATCACATTCGTCACCTTCGGGCTCGGATACCTCGCGATCATCGGCATCCCGCCGTTCTCGGGGTTCTTCTCGAAGGACAAGATCATCGAAACCGCCTGGGCGGCAGGTGGCGTCAAGGGCATCATCCTCGGCAGCGTCGCGGTACTCGGGGCCGGGATCACCGCGTATTATATGACGCGCGTGATGCTGTTGACCTTTTTCGGGGACCGGCGGTGGAAGCCGGATACGCATCCCCACGAGTCGCCGCCCTCGATGACCGCGCCGATGGTCGTGCTGGCGCTCGGATCGGTGGGCGCCGGCGGGCTCCTGGTTCTCGGTGGTTCGCTACAGAACTGGCTGGAACCCGTTGTCGGGGAACACCACGGGCATCTCGGCGTCCCGGTGTGGGTGATCACCGTCAGCACCCTGGCCGTGGTGCTCGTCGGAGTGGGCATCGCCTACCGCCAGTACGCCGGGCGCACCGTTCCCGAAACGGCCCCGGACGAGGTGACACCGTTGACCGAGGCCGCTCGCCGTGATCTCTACGGCGATGCCTTCAACGAGAGGGTGTTCATGCGCCCGGGCCAGAAGCTCACCGCCGCACTGGGTGTGGCCGACACGAAAGGCGTCGACGGTGTTGTGCAAGGCATCTCGGGCGCGGTCGCCGGGGTGTCGGCAGGCGCACGTCGCCTCCAGACCGGCTTCGTTCGCTCGTACGCGCTGTCGGTGTTCGCCGGTGCCGCCCTGGTGGTCGCGATGATGATGGTGGTGAGGGTGTGGTGAGCGACGTTCCCTGGCTGACCCTGCTGTGGGCGGTACCCGCCGTGGGCGCCGTGCTCATCCTGAGCCTGCCGCCGCGGATGCGCGAGCACGTCAAGTGGATCGCCCTGGCCACATCGGGGGCGGTACTCACCATCTCCATCGGCCTCGCGATCGACTTCGACACCGGCGGCGAGCAGTTCCAGTTCGTCGAATCCAGGTCGTGGATACCGGCTTTCGGCGCCACCTATTCACTGGGCATCGACGGCATCGCCCTGGCCTTGGTGGTCCTGACGGCGGTCCTGTTGCCGCTGCTCCTGATGGCCGGCTGGCATGACGCCGACCCGGGCCGTCGCCGGGCCACCCATCGCTACGTGGCGTTGATGTTGCTCGTCGAGGCGATGGTGATGATCTCGTTCACCGCCCTCGACATCCTGCTCTTCTACATCTTCTTCGAAGCCATGCTGATCCCGATGTACTTCCTCATCGCCGGGTTCGGGAGTCCCCGCGATTCCGGGGCGCGCACCCGCGCGGCGGTGAAGTTCCTGCTCTACAACCTCGTCGGCGGACTGGTCATGTTGGCGGCGGTCATCGGACTGTATGTCGTCACCGTCGATCAGGGTGGTGGCACCTTCGATTTCCGCGAGATCGTCGCGGCGATCTCGTCGGGCACACTCGACATCGATCCCACCGTGGCCAAGGCACTGTTCGGCGGTTTCATGTTCGCCTTTGCGGTCAAGGCACCACTGTGGCCGCTGCACACCTGGTTGCCCGACGCCGCAGTTCAGGCCACCCCGGCCGGCGCAGTGCTCATGATGGCCGTGGTCGACAAGGTGGGAACGTTTGCGATGCTGCGCTACTGCGTGCAGTTGTTCCCAGATGCCACAAGGTATTTCACGCCGCTGATCATCACGCTGGCGGTGATCGGCATCGTATACGGCGCGGTCCTCGCGATCGGGCAGACCGACATGATGCGGCTCATCGCCTACACGTCGATCTCCCATTTCGGCTTCATCATCCTGGGCATCTTCGCACTGACCAGCCAGGGGCAGACCGGCTCGACGCTGTACATGGTGAACCACGGGATCGCCACGGCCGCGCTGATGCTCATCGCCGGATTCCTGGTGACCCGGCGGGGCACCCGCAACATCGCCGACTACGGCGGGGTCCAGAAGGTCGCACCGATCATGGCCGGCACATTCCTCATCGCCGGGCTCGCAACGCTCTCGCTCCCCGGCCTGGGCCCATTTGTCAGCGAATTCCTCGTTCTGATCGGCACTTTCACCCGTTATCCGGTGGCTGCGATCTGCGCGTCGATCGCCTTGGTCCTCGCTGCGCTCTACGTGTTGTGGATGTTCCAGCGCGTCATGACCGGCCCGGTGACGAAGGCCAACGCACAGATAGGCGATCTCAAACGACGCGAGCTCATGGTCGTGACACCGCTCATCGCGTTGCTCCTGGTGCTCGGAATCTATCCGAAACCGGTTCTGGACGTGATCGATCCGGCTGTCGGCCACACCCTGACCGTCATCGATGAACAAGATCCGGCGCCCGCTGTCGCCGAAACCGACGGAGGACCGCGATGAACTCCGCTGCGGACGTGTTGCCCGCCCCGTCCATCGAATACGCCCAGCTCTCCCCGATGCTGATCGTCTTCGGCGTGGCGGTGGCCGGTGTGCTGGTCGAAGCATTCGCCCCGGCCAGATATCGCTACGGCGGACAGCTGGTGCTGAGCAGCGGCGGCCTGGCAGCGGCGTTCATAGCCGTGGTGACACTCGCCGGCACCCGGGCATCGGCAGCGGTGGGTGCGGTCGCCGTCGACGGACCGACGCTGCTGATGCAGGGCACGATCCTGGCGGTGTCGGCCTTGGTGATCCCGCTCATCGCCCAACGGACCTCGGTCGGCGTCTCGGCGCATGCCGGGGTCGGTGCCACGGCATCGGGTGGACGAAAGGTCCTGGACGCGTTCACCTCTGCAGCCGCAACTGCACCCGGAAGCGAGAGCGAACACACCGCCACCCGGGCCGGGATCATTCAGACCGAGGTCTTTCCACTGGTCATGTTCGCGGTCGGCGGGATGCTGTTGTTCCCGGCATCGGACGATTTGCTGACGATGTTCATCGCCCTCGAAGTACTGTCGCTCCCCCTGTACCTGCTCTGCGCGATGGCTCGACGGCGTCGCCTGTTGTCCCAGGAGGCGGCGCTGAAATACTTTCTGCTCGGCGCCTTTTCGTCGGCGTTCTTCTTGTTCGGGGCCGCCTTTCTCTACGGTTATGCCGGGTCCGTCCAGCTCTCCGAGATCGCGGCCGCCGTCGACGCCGACACCGCCGATCGGACGCTGGTGTTGATCGGTGCCGGACTGGTGTCGGTGGGGTTGCTCTTCAAGATCGGTGCGGTGCCGTTCCACTACTGGATCCCCGATGTCTACCAGGGCGCGCCCACCCCGATCACCGCGTTCATGGCCTCGGCCACCAAGATCGCCGCGTTCGGAGCCGTCCTGCGTGTCTTCTACGTCGCGTTACCGGACCTCAAGGATGACTGGCGCCCGGTGATGTGGGCGGTGGCGATCGCGACCATGGTGCTCGGTTCGGTTGTGGCCATCACCCAGACCGACATGAAGCGGATGCTGGCGTATTCCTCCGTCGCGCACGCCGGATTCATCCTCACCGGCGTGATCGCGATGAGCCGAGATGGCCTGTCGTCGACCATGTTCTATCTGGTGGCCTACGGCATCAGCACGGTCGGGGCCTTTGCCGTGCTGACGTTGGTCCGGGACGGCTCCGGTGAGGTGACCGCGATGTCACGGTGGGCCGGGCTCGGTCGTCGTTCCCCGGTGGTGGCGGGGGTCTTCGCACTGTTCCTGCTGGCATTTGCCGGGATACCGCTGACCAGTGGATTCGTCAGCAAGTTCGCGGTGTTCGAAGCCGCCGCATCCGGTGGAGCCGTACCGCTGGTCATCGTGGGCGTGCTCAGCAGCGCGATCGCTGTGGTCTTCTACATCCGGGTGATCGGGTTGATGTTCTTCACCGAACCCAAACCCGACGCCGATGCTGACGCTGATGCCCCGACCGTCGTGACACCCAATATCGGCACCACCGTGATCATCGGGATCAGCGCCGCGGTCACCGTGTTCATCGGCATCTTCCCGCAACCGCTGCTCGACCTCGCCGACAATGCGGCGGTGTTCTACCGCTGACATCCCGGACTGCCGGTGAAACTGGAACGTGTTCTATATTGTGGCGGTATGACCAGCCAGAGCCCGGTACGGACCGTGGTGTGGGGAACCGGCAATGTCGGGCGGGCGGCGATTCGCGCAGTCGAGGCACATCCTGATCTCGAGCTCACCGCCGTGATCGTGCACAACCCCGACAAGGTCGGGCGCGACGCCGGCGACATCGCCGATGTCGGCCGCAGCCTCGGTGTCGTGGCCACCGACAACATCGGGAGAGCGCTGGCAGAGGCCCAGGCCGTGGTCTATGCGGCATCCGGAGACATCAGACCCGAGGACGCCCTCGCCGACATCACCCGCGCGATCCGCGGCGGCGCAACCGTGGTCAGTCCCTCGGTCTACGCGCTCTACGACCCCACCTCCGCCCCGGCGCAGTCGCGTGACCCCGTACTCGCCGCCATCGACGACGGTGGTGGATCGCTCTTCGTATCCGGTATCGATCCCGGTTGGGGCAACGACATCCTGCCGATCCTCGCGAGTGGTCTGGCATCGACCGTGGAACAGGTGCGTTGCCAGGAGATCTTCGACTACACAACCTACGATCAGCCGGACTCCGTGCGATATCTCATCGGAATGGGGCAACCCATGGACTACGACCCGCCGATGGTGGCAGCGACGGTCCCGACGATGGTGTGGGGCGGGCAGATTCGGCTGATCGCCCGCGCCCTCGGTGTCGAAGTGGACGAGATCCGGGAGACACTGCTTCGCCGACCACTGGAAACCACGATCGAAACTGCGCAGATGGGGACCTTTGCGCGAGGCACACAGGGAGCACTGCGATTCGAGGTCCAGGGCATCGTCGACGGTGAACCGCTGATCGTCATCGAACACATCACCCGGATCCACCCGTCCTGCGCACCGGACTGGCCGATGCCGCCCGACGGTGGCGACGGCGCACACAGGGTCATCATCGAAGGACGCCCACGGATAGAGATCACCGTCGAGGCGACAGACGAAGGGGGTAACCGTGCCGCCGGCGGAAATGCCACGGCGGTGGGCAGATTGGTGAACTCGATCAATTGGCTCCGCGCGGCCGGCCCCGGACTGTATGACGCGCTCGACGTTCCGCTGACACCGGCACTCGGCAAACTCAAGAGGAAGACACCGACATGAGAATCGACGTCCCCGACGGCAAAGACCCCATCTCCTACGTGTGGGGTGAGATGGTTCCGGCGATCGGGCCGGCGGCCGCCAACTTTTCGATGAAGGTCTATTCGGATTCCACCCTGGGACTTCGGGAATTCGAGGCGGCCCGGCTCCGGATCGCGCAGATCAACGGATGCGTCTTCTGCCAGGACTGGCGGACCGAACGGGACGGTGTGAAGGTGGAGCCGACGTTCGATCAGGCCGTCGAGAACTGGCGCACCACCGACGCCTTCGATGCCCGCACCCGCCTTGCAGCCGAGTACGCCGAACGGTATGCGATCGACCACCACGGACTCGATGACGAGTTCTGGCCACGGATGACCGCGGCCTATGACCAGCGTGAAATCGTGGAGCTGAGCATGTGCCTGGGCTCGTGGCTGGCGTTCGGTCGCCTCAATCACGTTCTCGGCCTCGACACCGCCTGCGCGCTGCCGAGCCACTGAGCTCCAGACCGCCCGGGGGGTCAGACCACCCAGGGAAGTCCGACGATCGAGCGGAAGTCCGAACTCGCCAGCTTGATCCGCCACCGGTTCCGCTGCGACAACGCAATGGCATGGAGCCTGGCCCCGCCCTCCCTGACAAGCGTCGAGGGATCCATCGGCGGATTCGAGTAGTACAGGCGTTCGGCCACTGCAACCATCTCCTATGCGGTCAGACATCATCAGGCGAGCAAGCGAGAGGGTTGTACTGGACAGAAATCGGGCTGTGATCTGGTCCATTCGGCGTACCGCCTGTGATGCAGAGCACAAGTGTAGCGGGAAATCGGACAATCGCAAGACCACTGCGACGAAGCCACCCACCGGCCGGAAAATCCCATCCTCACTCGATGTCGGCCATGGTCTTGCCGACGTCCGCCAACGTCATCGGTGAACTGAAATTGGTCCGGTACTTCAGCGGCGGGATATCGCACCGGTAAAGACCGTCGACATCGGGACCGAAGTCCGCGGCTTCCCAGCCCTGCGGCCTGGCCACCTCGACGTTGAAGCAGGGTGACGGCGGGATGGGCTCGGCCAGATTGCGCGCCACGTGCAAACCGCCACCGGTCCAGGCGGTCTCGGTCCTGGCCGCCTGATACACACAGGTCCGGGTCAGATCGTCACCACATGAGGCCGCCGCCTTCGCGAACAGCAACCACGAGGACATCGCCCGGATCGCCGGCAATGTCAGCTGTGAATCCGGGGCGTAGTTCGCCTGCAGGGCAAGCAGTTCCTTGATCGCCGAGGCTCCGCTGTTCAGCGGTGCGTTGCCGCCCAGATCGAGGTAGTTGTTCTGTTCCTCCGCGGAATCGCCGAGGAGTTCGATGAATTCGTCACCATAGGCGTTGTTGTTGGTGTCGACCCAGTCGAGCTTGTAATTCATCGAGGTCAGCACCGATTCGAGCTGGGCCAACTGCCGGAACTCCCCGTAGTAGATCAGCCCCTTGACGCCCTTGCTCTTGATGGCTTGCGCATAGGGCGTCCAGTCCGAGACACCCATCGCCGGATACAGATCGTTGTAGACGAAACTTCCACCGGCGGCCTCCACGGCTTCCACCGCTTGCGCGCCGAGAACCTTGGTCACCGGCGAATCCCCGTTGATGATCCCCACCAGGTTCTTCGACTTCGGATAGGCCTTGTTGACCAACCATGACCGGAACCCGAAATACGGGTCGTACCCCGGGGTCAGGCTCGGATCGGCGCTGACCTCCAGATCAGCACCGGCGGAGGCCACCTGGGTGGCCTGCGCGGTGAAGGTCGGCATCCCACAGTTCAGCCGTTCTTTGACACCGAGACCGTCGAGGGCGGATCCGCCACCGACGAGAACGAAGTCAGTGGCGCAGGCCTCGACCATCTGTTGACGGACATCCATCAATCTGGCATCACGGATGTTGGCGACGATCTTGCGGCCGTTGATTCCTCCGTTGGAGTTACACCAACTGGTGAACATCTCGGCAGCATCGACGAACTCGCGGTTCTTGGTGAAGCCGACGTCGGAGAAGACACCCACCCTGATCTCATCGTCGGTCACGCCCTGCGTAGGTGATCCCGTCGCGGTCCCTTCCTGACAAATATTGGTCAGGTCACCGAAATTGTTCGGGATGGATACAGCCGCCGCACCAGTACTGCCTGCGCCCTCGGCGTGGACTGTGCCACTGCCGGTCTCGGTGCGGACGGCACCACCGTCGACCTCGTTGCTACATCCGGCCACAAGCACCGCACCGGCAATCAAGGCGATCAGCACACGATGAGGTTTCACCTTCACTTGCTCCGTTCGTCGGCAGGACACGCTCGGCGTCCAACCACCCTCGACCTCGATGACCCCCGCCCCGTGCCACACGGGGACCCATCTTGGCAGAGAAGCCGATCGAATTCGGGGAATCCCCAAGACCGCCCTGCACCTTGCTCGGAGCTGAAGGTGGGCATTCTCCGACGCGGTGATGAAGTGACGCCGCGCCGGCCTGAACTCCCCGCCCGATCAGGAAGACCCGCAGCCCCACCGGCGACTCACTTGATATCGTCCATGCTCATTCCGACATCTGCGAGTGTCATCGGCTGACCGAAGTCGGTCGTGTACTTCAACGGCGGGATATCGCACCGGTAGAGACCATCGACATCCGCCCCGAAGTCCGCCGCTTGCCAACCATCCGGCCGGGCCACCTCGACATTGAAGCAGGGCGACGGCGGGATCGGCTCGGAGATGTTGTGCGGCACATGCAAACCGCCACCGGTCCAGGCCGTCTCGGTCCTGGCCGCCTCATACACGCAGGTCCGGGTCAGATCGTCACCGCAGGAGGCCGCCGCCTTCGCGAACAGCAACCACGAGGACATCGCCCGGATCGCCGGCAACGTCAACAGCGAGTCCGGGGCGTACTTCTCCTGCAGGGCAAGCAATTCCTTGATCGCCGCAACATCACTGTTCAACGGCGCGTTACCACCCAGATCCAGATAATTGTTCTGCGCCGCGGCGGACGTGCCGATCAGCCCGATGAACTCCTCGCCGTAGGCACTGTTGTTGGTGTCGATCCAGTCGAGCTTGTAGTCCATCGAGGTAAGCACGGCTTCGAGTTTGGCCAACTGCCGGAACTCGCCATACCAGATCAATCCCTTGACGCCCTTGCTCTTGATGGTTTGCGCGTAGGGTGTCCAGTCCGAGACGCCCATCGCGGGATACAGGTCGTTGTAGACGAAGGTTCCGCCGGCGCCCTCCACGGCTTCGACCGCCTGCGCACCCATCAATTTTGTTACCGGGGAGTCGCCGTTGATGATTCCCACCAAGCCCTTCGAACCCGGATAGGCGTCGTTGATCAGCCAGGACCGGAACCCGTAGTAAGGGTCATAGCCCGGTGTCAGACTCGGGTCGGCGCTGATCTCCAGATCGGCGCCCGCAGAGGTCACCTGGGCGACCTGGGCGGTGAAGGTCGGCAACCCACAGGTCAACCGCTCCTTGACGCCGAGACCATCGAGCCCTGCCCCACCACCGACGAGCGCAAAGTCGTTGGCGCAGGCCTCGACCATCTGTTTGCGGACGTCCATGAACTTGGTGTCGCGTGTGTTGGCAACGACCTCGCGTCCGTTGATACCACCGAGTTCATTGCACCATCCGGTGAAAATCTTTGCGGCGGTGACAAACTCTTCGTTCTTGGTGAAACCGACATCCGAGAAGACCCCGATCTGGATCTGATCATCGGTCACACCCTGCGTCGGCGACCCCTTGGCATCGCCTTCCTGACAGACCTCGGTGAGGTCGCCGAAGCTACTGGAAGCGGTACCGGCGGCAGCGGTATCGCCTCCACCACCGGCATCCTCGCCACTGCCGCCGCCGCGGTCGCCACATCCGGCCACGAGCAGCGCGGTCGCCATCAAGGCGATCAACATGCGATGGGTTCTCACGTTCGTCGTTCCTTTCGTGTACACAGCTCGCTCACGTCCTTCGACCGCCATTGACACCGATGACCTGACCGGTGATGTACGACGACTCGTCCTGGCAGAGAAAGACGGTCGCGTTCGCGATGTCTTCGGGACGGCCGGCGCGCTTGACCGGGGTGATCTTGGCGAAGTGCTCCAGCGAGGCGGTGAACCGTCCTTCCGCTATTGCCTTCTCGAGTAGCGGTGTGACCACCATTCCCGGGGGAACCGTGTTGACGGTGATTCCGTACCTGCCCAGCTCCAATGCCAAACTCTTTGTCAGGCCGATCAACCCGGCCTTCGAGCCGACGTAGGCGGCCATCTGCGACTGCCCGCCTTGCGCGCTCGACGAGGAGATGTTGACAACCCGTCCCCACTGGGCTGCCTTCATATCGGGCAGCGCTTCCTGCGTACAGATGAACGGTCCGCGAAGATTGATCGCCATGACCCGATCCCAGAACTCGTCTGAGATCTCGTCGAACTTCCCGAACTGCTCGATCCCTGCGTTGTTGATCAAGATGAGCACCGGCCCGAAGTCGAATCGCACTTGTTCCATTGCGGATCGGACCTGACCGCGATCAGAGACATCGACCACGTAACCGTTGACCGTGGCCCCCGTTTCTCGCAGACGCTTGACCTCGAGTTCGAGCTGTTCGGTTTGGATGTCAAAGATGGCAACCTGCGTGCCGCGGGCGATCAGCCCCTCGGCGATGGCCAGGCCAAGACCCGAGGCGCCGCCGGTCACAACCGCGGTGGTTCCCCCAAAGGGCATGATCTTCGTCCTTTCAGACACTGAATCGGATGAACAGGCTTCTATTCCGCCCCAGCGGAAGGCGGTCCCGATCGAATTGCTTGTTCCGGACAGTGGCGCTGGGCCTGACCCGCCAGTTCGGCGAGTTCGTCGGGGATTCGGTCCATCGCCACTTCCGCGAAACCTCCGTCGGCGAAGGCGAAGACCTCGGGGCAGGTGGCAACACATGCCCCGTGGCCGGCGCACCGATCGGAGTCGACGTGCAGAATCATGAACCGCTGAGGGGCGGACTGAACCCGATGTGCAAGTGGGTCAATCCACGCAGAACGAATGTCGGAAGGTAACTGTAACGCCGGTTCCCGGGGGGACCGTGCTTGTCCTCGTCGATCCAGATATCACCGGTCCGGTCGAGAAGCCGCTCCAAACTCACCACGGCCTCGGCCCGAGCCAAGGGCGCACCCGGACAACTGTGAATGCCGCGGCCGAACGCAACGTGGCTCCGCGCATTCACCCGATCGACGTCGAATACGTCCGGATCAGGGAACTTTCGTGGATCTCGGTTCAACGCCGCATTGATCAGCATCAGCGTCGTGCCTGCCGGCAAATCGACACCGCCGATCGTCACCGGAACCTTCGACAACCGGAAGTCGCCGCGTACCGGACTCTCGTAGCGGAGCGCCTCCTCGATGAATGCCGGAAGGAGACTGCGGTCGGCCCGCAACCTGGCTTGGAGCTCAGCGTCCTCTGCGAGCATCTTCACGGCCGAGGAGAGCAAACGCACCGTTGTCTCCTGGCCTGCGGCAAAGAGATTCGCCGCCACGGCCACCGCGTCGGATACCTCGGGGACACTCCCATCCGGGAAGGTCGCCGAGGCGACACCGGTGAGAACGTCACCGCGCGGCCGCCGGCGACGGTCCTCGATGTACTCGGTGAACTTGCCATAGAGGTACCCGAGCGGGGAATGCTCCATCGCGTCACCGGTGCTGCTCCCGATGGTCGGTCCGCTCAGCAGCGCCTCGCGAAACTCCTCGTGTGAGGATTCCGGGACACCGAGGAGATCGGCGATGACCAGCATCGCGAACGGCGTCGCGAATCCGCCGTTGAACTCACAACGGCCATCGACGAGCACCTCGTCGAGCTGGCGATCCGCGAGTCGCCACATGAACTCCTCGTTCTCCTTCAACCGCTTCGGTGTGATCATCCGCAACAGCAGCGCCCGATGGGCGGTGTGGGTCGGCGGATCCATCGTGGGCAGTTGATCATTCATGATCAGCTCAGGGCGATGCTTCTCGATCAGATCTGAAATGTCCTCGCCTTCAAGCGGTACCGGGAAGCCCGGGAAGGGGCCGGCGACCGAGATGCACGATGAGAAGCGTGCGGGATCGTTGTAGATCTCCAGGGCCTCTTCGTAACCGGTGATCATCACCACGTCATGGTGGGCCTCTTTGCGTACCGGACATTCGCTGCGGACTGCCGCAAGATAGTCGTACGGATCGGACAGCAGTTCGTTGTCGATGAAGAAGTCGACTTCATCAAGGTTGTCGGGTGCGCTCACTGTGAAATCGTCACTCCCTCATAGCTACCGAACATGTCACCCTCGGGCATCGCCATCTGCAGATACACGTCGATATGGGTGACCTTTCCCGCGTCGTTGAACTCGTAGACCGACACCGAGTTGACCACGCTCTTGAACTCCCCCACCGTGCTGCGCTCCTCCAGCTCGAGGAACACGGTGCGCCCGCTCTCGGTGACCCGTTTGAATGAGCAGTCCCAGTCGGCATTTCCGGCCCAGGCGGTCAGGAAGTTCACATAGTCGGTCCAGTTCATGACCTCTTTGAAGTTGCCGACACGCTCGAAGACATCGACATCGATCAGATCAGCCAGGGGAGCCCAGCTGTCGACCGAGAACCCGGGCTCCTTGGCTGCGCCCGCCACGATCTTCTTTGTGATGAGACCGTATTCCAGAGCCTTGCGCGAGAGCCCGGTGTAGTTGTCGATGACATCGTTGACGTCCTTCGAAGACACTGTCATTTCTTCTCCAATTCGAGACATGTTCAATACTTCACAGACCGGCGATGTGCTTGTTCAGGACCGAATGGAAATGCGATACGACGATTTCCTCTCTGACCAACGACATGTACTTGAGACCGGTGTTCCTCAACCCGCGCTGCTGCCTGGGCATCTGTTCGTAATCCTGTTGCAGGGCAAGGAAATACTTGTAGCTTCCGGGTTCGTCGACCTCGATCAGGTCCGCCTTGTAGACATCACGCAACTCCTCGGGCAACCACATGAAACTGGCGACATGCCAGATACACCTGTTGGGGTCACCGTCGGGATCGGGTACCGCCATCACCACATGCGCCTCGCCGGCCCGGATTGTCATGAAGAAGTTCGGGAACAGCACCCAGCCGTGGTTGTCACTCATCTGCGCGTCGGTGAGCCCACTGACGTCGAGCCCCATACCGGTGAGGGTGTCCCGGGTGGCCTGCTGCAGGATCGTCCGGCCGGTTACCCCTTCAGGGAAGCCGACTTTCCCGTCCGCATCCTGATAGGCGCTGACCAGTTCATCGAAGCGCGGCAATACCGCCGCTGTCCCCGGGAAGGTCTCCGGGAGTGCCTTGATACCCATGATCTCGTCATCTGCCGAGATCGAGTTCGCGACATCAAACGGCGCGCAGGCCACGCTGTGGTTCTCAAAGAACTGAAACCGACTCGTTTTCGGGTCCAACGCAATGACATTCAGCAGTTCGGGATGGATACCCGAGATGTGGTAGCCCTCCTCGAAGGCGTCCATGACAACTTTCCAGTTGCAGTTGATCCGCTCTCTCACATTCATGACCGTGGTCATCTCTTCGAGGGAGTACGGCTCCAACAGCTTGATCACCTCTTCGCCGAGGTAGTCGGACAGCGGCGCGGCATCGGGGTCGGGATTCAGAAAGATGAAGCCGCCGAAGGTATCGGTCGGCACCGAGACCAGCGACAGATCGTCCTTATCGATGTCACCCTGTGCATTCTCGCGAAGCATGCCGCGCAGCTTGCCTTCCAGGTCGTAGGACCAGAGGTGGTACTGACAGAGGAATCCCCGCTTGGCGTTACCGGTGCCTTGGCACAACACATTCCCGCGATGCCGGCATGCGTTCACGAAACCACGGATCTGGCCGTCCTTGCCGCGCACGATGATGTAGGTCTGGTCGAGGACCTTGTATTCCTTCCAGTCACCGACATTCGGCAATTCGCTTACGCGACCGGCGAATTGCCAGACCTTCATCCAGATCTTGGCGCGTTCCTGCTCCTGGAACTCCACAGAGGTGTACTCAGAGTTCGGAACCTCGGTGGGAAATCCATGGGACTCGTATTCGGCAAGCCCGCGGGCCTCGTCGACCCATTCTCCGGTCCTCGCTGTTTCCATTGGTTCACGCTCTCTTCGTCGGTGGTGACAGGCCGAACGGTCCGAGCGACATCGATACGCGAGTGCGGTCATCACGCGTCACCGGTTGGCCGGTGCGCGCTCAGTGGACCTTCGTGGCGAGATGTCGAATGAAACGTGGGCTGCTTCGTCGTGGCTGGGATCATCGGCCAACTGTGATCCACAGCACTATTGTACAAAGATGTACATAAAGCGCAAGAGTGTCTTTGAGTGCCCATAACCGCAGCTGAAGCGCTATTTACGCAACAAGAAGACCACCCGCGACGGATCCGCGGGTGGTCTGGACTCAGGGTGAGGCCGACGCCGGCCAGGGGGATCTAGCCGCCGTTGGGAGGCACGATGCTGGAGACGACCAACTGCAAGAAGGGGCGATAGAGATCTTCGTCGTCAACACTGCTGTTGAGGGTGACGGCATCGTTGGTGGCGATGATCACGTGCGCCAATGTTTCAGCGGGAATGGTCAGGGTGGCGCCGATCCGGGTGACATCCCTGGTGATGTATTCACCCAAGGACCGGATCTCTTCGAGTCGCTGGGCTGCAACGCGCTCCCGGGCATCTGGATGACGCAGCAAGAACAGGGTGAACTCGTACCCCAGCGCGGCCCGATTCGGGCCGTCCTGACTCAGGCTCAGCTCGCGCCAACGATCTGCCAGCACATCGAGATTGAGATCATCCAACCGATGCAGGGACGCAATCAGGTCCGTGAAGCCGTCCAGGAACCGCTCCCGACTTCGCACGATGACGGCGAGAAAGAGCTCCGATTTGGTACCGAAGTGGGAGTAGATGGCACTTCTGGTGTAACCCGCCGCCTCCGCTATGTCCTCCAGCGGCGTGGAACCAAAACCCTTGCGCGCAAACAGCTCTTCGGCGGCATCCAACAAAAGACCACGAGTGTGTTCGAGACGCCGCTCGCGTGTCCAACGTTCGACCATTCGCTCATCCTCGCATATGAGCAGGTGGCGGATCAGAACCGCCATCCGCCATTCCTTGACACGCCGCACTGTGACCCGCATCATAGGCATTCGATTGATCAAGCGATCGAATCGTGTTGACTCCCCTCTCCGACCCCACCTTTCCCGGGTCAATAAACAACGCAAAGGCGTTCAATGGCAAAGAAATTGGTGATCGGGGCCAGCGGCTTCGTCGGTTCGAACGTGACCAGAAAACTGGTCGAGCGTGGCGAGGACGTCCGAGTGATGCTCCGCAAGACCAGTTCCGTGAAAGGCATCGAGGGGTTCGACGTCGAGCGATGCTACGGCGACGTCTGGGATGTCGAGGCCCTGCGCGCCGCGATGGCCGGGTGCGACGTCGTCTTCTACTGCGTTGTCGATGCCCGGGCCTGGCTCAGAGATCCCGCGCCACTGTTTCGCACCAACGTCGACGGACTGCGGAACGTTCTCGATGTCGCGGTCGAGGCCGAACTCGAGAAGTTCGTCTTCATGAGCACCATCGCGACACTGGCGGTCGGCACCGACGGCGTACCCGTCACCGAAGACGATCCCTTCAACTGGTACGACATCGGTGGCCCGTACACACAGTGCCGGGTCGACGCGGAGAACATGGTCCTGAGCTACGCCGCAGACAAGGGACTACCCGCGGTCGCGCTGTGCATCTCCACCCCCTACGGACCCCTCGACTGGCAACCGACCCCACACGGCGGCCTGCTGGCACGGATCTCCGCCGGCAAGGCACCGTTCTACTTCCGCGGTCTTCGGCACGAGGTCGTCGGGATCGACGACGCCGCCGAAGCGATGGTGCTGGCGATGCATCACGGCCGCAACGGGCAGCGCTACATCATCTCCGACACCTACATGACCTCTCGCGAACTGCACACCCTGGCCACGGCGGCCGGTGGAAAGCGGGCCCCCTGGCTCGGATTGCCGTTGCCTGCCGTCCTGGCGACGGCCTCTGCGCTTCAGGTGATCGGCAAACTGATCCGGCGGGACATCATGTTCGTCAGACGGGCCTTCAACATGTGGGACTACATGTCCGCACTCGACCACAGCAAGGCCGAACGTGAACTCGGCTGGAAGACCACCTGCTTCGAAGACTCGGTCCGTGAGGCCGTCGCCTTCTACCGCGCACACGACATCGGCTGATCCGCCACCTCGGAACGCTCCGGAAACCAGAAATCCCCCCATCTGAAGATGGGGGGATTTCTATGGCGGTGGCGGAGGGATTTGAACCCTCGGTACGGGGTTACCGTACACAGCATTTCGAGTGCTGCACCTTCGGCCGCTCGGACACGCCACCGCGGAAAACATTACCGCAGCGGCGGCCCAGGACTACAATCGGCTGGTCAGAGCCGGTTTTTGCGGCCCCAGAGCACTCAGTGTCCGGTGAGCTTGTTCTTGATGTCGTCGGCCTTGCCCTTGACTGCGTCGGCGGCGTCGGTGACCTTCTGCTTTGCGCTGGCGCTGGCCTGGTCGCCCTTGCCTTCGGCCTTCAGCTCGTCGTCACCGGACAGGCTGCCCGCGGCCTCTTTGCCACGGCCCTTGAGATCTTCTGCCTTGTTCTTTGCATCATCACTGACACCCATGACAACCTCCATGTGCAGTTCGAACAGGTGGCCCTCTTCTTCGGTACGCAGGCGCGTACCACGGCCGATCTGACATCCACGATTTCCCCGGTACACAGATCTCAAACGTGCCAGCTGCCGCATAGCCGTCCACGACCTGAAAATCACATCTGGCACGGGATGTGATGTCGGAGATAAGGACCGGTCAGGACGGTCGGTGGGCGGCAAAAAAGTCGCGTAATACTTCTGCGCACCGGTCTTCGAGAACCCCGCCACGTACCTGTGGCCGATGGATGTTGCGACGATCGCGGACGACGTCCCAGAGCGACCCCACGGCGCCGGTCTTGGGCTCCCAGGCGCCGAATACCAACCGCTCGAGTCGAGCCAGGGTGATCGCACCGGCGCACATCGTGCACGGCTCGAGAGTGACGGCGATGGTGCATCCGGTCAGACGCCAACCGTCACCCAGTACAGCGACGGCAGATCGGATGGCGAGGACTTCGGCATGCGCCGTCGGATCGGAGGTGGCTTCGCGCGCGTTGGCCGCGGTGGCGATCACGCGCCCGGCGGGGTCGAAGATCACCGCACCGACCGGGACATCGCGCGGATCGGCCTGTGCCGCCACGGCGAGTGCGGCCTCGACCATCTGCTCATCGGTGTTCATGGTCGCCCCAGCGGGTCTAGTGCCCTAGACGCTCAAGCGTTTTCGCCAGCTCGTCCGCGAATCCCAACCGCGCCGCGATCATCCCGATCTGCTCATCGGCGTACAGGTCGGTGTCGCCGACGATGACGCTCATCACCGAGTCCGGCAGTCCGAGATCCGAGAGGATCGCGAGATCGCCCTCCTCCCACGGCTCGACGTCGGCGAGGTCGTCGGGGTCGATATCCGGGATGTCGACGTTGAGGACTTCGAGCACATCGGCGGCGATGTCGTAGTCGATGGCAGCGGTGGCGTCAGAGATGAAGAGTTTGGTCCCCGAGGGGGACGGACGCACGACGATGAAGAACTCATCATCGACATCGAGCAATCCGAACACTGCACCGGCACTGCGCAGGCCACGCAGCAGATTCTCGGTCTCCCGCAGTTCGCCGAGCGAGTTGCTGTCCAATGCGGTGAGGGTCCACTTGCCGTCCTCTCGGACGACCGCAATGGCAAACCCATCTACTTCATCCGCGCGCGCACCAGCCATAGCGGTCACGGTAGCGGGCGGCGCGGGTAAACCCAACTCTCTCCGGCACTGCCACCCGGCATCGCCGGAGGCGGCGATATGCGAATCTGAACAGGTGACACACAGCGCTTCGACACATCGGCCGCCCATCTGCGTTCTGGGTCTCGGCCTGATCGGCGGTTCCCTGCTCCGCGCGGCGGTGGCCGCCGGCCGGACCACGTTCGGATACAACCGTTCCGAGGAGACGGTGGGGGCAGCCGTCGCCGATGGTTACGACGCCTCGTCCGATCTCGTGGCGACGCTACGCCGGGCTGCCGACAGTTCGGCACTGATCGTGCTGGCGACCCCGGCGCCGACGATCGGTGCGCTCGTCGCCCAGGTCGCCCAGCATGCTCCGGAGTGTCCCCTGACCGACGTCGTCAGCGTGAAGCAGCCGGTCGCCCACGCGGCGCACGCCCACGGGCTCGGTCACCGGTTCGTCGGTGGTCACCCGATGGCCGGGACCTCCGAATCCGGCTGGCCGGCCACCGACGCCGAGTTGTTCACGGGCGCGGTCTGGGTGGTCGGAACCGATGACGGCGTCGATCCGCAGGTCTGGCAGATCGTCGCTCAGGTCGCGCTCGATGTCGGATCACGGGTGGTCGCGGCGGCCTCCGATGAGCACGACCGGGCCGTCGCCGGGATCTCGCACCTGCCACACCTGACGGCGGCGGTCACCGCCGTTGTCGGCGCCGGCGAGGGGGATCTGGCTCTGCGGCTGGCCGCCGGATCGTTCCGGGACGTCACCCGCGTTGCCGGGACCTCACCGGCCGCACAGCGGGCCATGCTCGAGGCGAATGCGACAGAGCTGCTCATCGCACTGAGTGAGACCATCGACCGGCTGACATACGCGCGCGATCAGCTGCGCGATGAAGGCTCGGTCGAGACGCTGGTCGCCGACGGACATCGGGCCCGCAAGCACTACGACAAGGTCAACGGAGTCGACGGTCCACCGGTGTCGGTGACCATCGGTGCGCCCGGTTGGGAAGCCGATCTGCGCAACGCGGCCCGCGACGGCGCCCTCTGGACGGGTCAGACCCGCTCGGCCAGCCCGGGATAGTCCCGGACGAATCCGTTGTCGTCGACCGTGATGGTGGCCTGCGCCATCGGCGAGACGATGTCGATGCCACCCTCGCGCGGGGTGTACTGCAACGCCTCCGCCGAGAACTCACCGGAAGGTATGTAGAGGTAGGCAACCGGCACGGTGGTCGGCGCCGTGGACGGCTTCTGCAATCCGAGCCGACGGATCGGCAGCGCGTTCAAGAAGGGACTCAACGCCAGATCAACGTCCTGGGCGCCACTGAAATCGCTGCGCTGCATGCCGCGAGCCGTCTGCACCAGCCACACGTCCTGCCCGTCACGCGTGATGGAGATCTGGGTGTCACCGCCGGCCCGCACCAGGTGCAGGGACAGGCGTTTCGTGAGGCCGGCGTCGGTGGTGATCAGGTCGTAGGAAGCACTGAATGCCTCGTGATCGGCGGTGGCCGCGGCGATGATCCGGCCGTAGGCCTTGATCCGTTTGCCGGTCACCGTGACCCGGACCTGCTCCAGGCGTTCGGCACCGACGCCACGCCAGGTCATCACGGTCTTGAAGTCGCCATTTCCGGCCGCCGCGGACGAAGATGCGGCGGGCTCGTGGGACACATCTGGGGAACTCACGACTCCACGGTAGGCGACCGGGTTGCCGGTTATCGACCCAACCGGGGATAACCGCCGATCAGCCCCTCCCCACTGCGCCCCGATCGTCCACACCGGAGGCCACCGGGCACTGTTCCCACGCACCCCCGCTCGCCGGACCGAACCCGGCTCGGCACCGGTCCCGCTAAACCGGCCGCGGGTTCCATTCAGAAACGTAGGTATGGGTGAGGTAGGGCAAAACAATGGTTCCGGTCTCATCGGCCACCTGTCCGGCCAGCACTTCGACTTCTGACAGCAATCGGTCCCGGTCTGTCTCCGAGGCAGTGATGACCGCACTACGCGAGGCAACCATGGCCAGCAATTCCCCGATGGTCATCGTGCGGGCCCATCGAAAGACCTTGCGTGCCAACGGCCCGAACCCGCCACCCGGTTCGGGGACGCCGGCGGCCACATACCGTTCGGCCTCGCTGGCCTTCATGATGGTGGTCAACCGATGCACCCACGGTACGGATTCGTCCCGGATGTTCCAGATCAATCCCAGCGTGCCACCGGGACGCAGGACCCGCTCGGCCTCCGCCACCGCCTCATCCGGACGGACCCAGTGCCACGCCTGCCCGAACACGAGTGCGTCGACGGTGTTGTCCGGCAACGGGATCTGCTCAGCCGTTCCGATCAGTGCACGCACCGTGGGTAGCTGCGCCCTCAACACATCGAGCATCTTGGCATCCGGTTCCACCGCGTACACCGTGCGGTCGGGCGCGATCAGAGACGCGGTGAGTTTGCCTGTGCCGGCACCGATGTCGGCCACGGCCCGCACCGTCGGGTCGAGCAGGGCGGCAACTGCCGCGGCCGGGTAGTCGGGCCGCCCCCGACTGTACGCACGCGCCTGCGCCCCGAAAGAGGTCGACATCTGCGCACGCTTGTCCGGATCGGTCACGAGTTCGGTGGCCTCACCAATCCAGACTCACACAGGCAGCCAACGGGCCGGTCTCCTCGGACACCGTTTTGGAGCCGACCTTGATGGTGCACGTGACATCGCTGCCATCGATCGCGATCGCACCGAGAACCAGGGGCTCGTCCGGATTACCTTCGAAGGACTTGCTCCACGGCATCGTCGGATCGTCGTCGGTCTGCTCCACACCGTCGGCATCGGTATAGGTGATCACGAAGGCATTGCCGGTGACCTCGTACGTGACCTCACCCGACAGGTCCTCGTCCTTCGTGGTGGTGGTTTGGGTTGTGGTGGTGTCGGTGTCGTCCTCTTCGGTGGACGTTGCGGTCGACGTGGCCGTCGCCGAAGACCCGGCGGTCGAGTCGTCCCCGTCGTCACCGGACAACGCCACGGCCGCGAATATGCCGCCGAGGACGAGCACGAGAGCGGCAACTACCGCCACGATGATCAGTACCGTCTTCTTGTTCCCACCGTTGCCCGGGGGCTGCCCCCCGTTTCCGTGGCCACCGAACGGCGGTTCACCGTACGGCGGGCCACCTCCGCCGTACGGTCCGCTCGGATACTGCTGGCCGTAGTCGGGTTGCTGGCTGTAGGCGGGCCGGCCACCGACAACCGGCTGCCCGTATTGACCACTGCCGTACTGATTGCCGCCGTATTGGTTGCCGTACTGATCGCCGCCATATTGGGGCTGCCCGTAATCGGGTTGCCCATACTGCCCCTGACCGTATTGCGGCGCCTGACCGTATTGAGGGTCCTGACCGTATTGCGGTGCCTGACCGTACTGCGGATCTTGCGACGGCATCTGCGTGGTCCCACTCGGCCCTTGCCCCGGCTGGTCCGGTGGCGCGCCCCAATACGGCTGTTGCGGTTGCGCGGGATCCTGATCCTGCCCACCACCCCACGTCGGCTGGTCGGGATTCTCGGGATCGTTTCCGTTTCCGGGACCCATGCGTGCACTCCTCGCGTCGGCGGTCTGAGTTCAGACATTACCGGCGACCGGTGGCCTGGCTTCTGTTCGTCGGGCAAGCTCGCGGTTCGAAAGAGTCCGCATATCAATTCGGTGGCGCCACCAGCCCTGCCAGGAACTCGATCAACAACTTGGCGGTGACCTCACGCGGCAACGCCTCGACCGCGGAGAGCACGGTCGCCATGTCGAGGTCACCGTTGCCATGTGGATCGAACCCGGCCGCGGTCAACGCCTCACCGGCCGCCGCGCTCGGCAGTGCCAGGATGTCGGACACCGCCAGGTCACCGCGCTCTAACGCGGCCGCGAGGTCCTGCAGCGCCTGCGGGGGTCGGGCAGGGGGCTGTCCCCGCACGGCCTGCGCGCCGTCCACGAGCGCGCCCACCAACTCGTCGAGGACGCTTTCTGTCACCGGGGTCACCGTGAAGTGTGTGGTCGACGGCAGGACCGAGCCGTCCGCCTGGGTGAACGACGGTTGCATCTGCAGGGTGAAACCACGTCTCCGCACGGCATCTGCCCACCGGTGCGGATCCAGCGGCGCTGCTGCGGCAGTGTCGGCCGCGACCGCGAACACCGGACCGATCGGTTCACCGACCACCCGCAGTCCGTCGATGCTCTCGATCGTCTTGAGCAGGTGGTCGGTGCAACGCCGGATCCCCGCCACCAGCTCGGCATATCCCTCGACGCCGAGTGTCTGGGTGATCGCCCACGCCGCGGCCGTCCCCGCGACCGACTTCGAACCCAGCAGGGTCGGGTTCACCACTGGATAGCCGGGCCAGTCGGTGATTCCGAAGTACTGGGCACGATGGCGATCCCGGTCCCGGTGCAGCAACAGAGATGCACCTTTGGGCGAGTATCCGTATTTGTGGAGGTCGGCGGAGATGCTGGTGACCCCCGGTACGCGAAAGTCCCAGGGCGGCAGGAGTACTTCGCCGGCTTCCCACCAGGCCAGGGCGAATCCACCGAGGCAGGCATCCACATGTAGCGGGATGCCGTGCGGCGCGGTCACGTCCGCGATGTCGGCGATCGGGTCGAGGGCACCCGTCGGATAATTGGGGGCCGAGACAACCACCAGCACTGTGTCGTCCCGGATCGCCGCGGAGATCGCCGCAGCGCTCACGCGCGTCGTGCCGGTGTCGACCGGCACCCGGATCAACTCCAGCGACAACAGCTCCGCAGCCTTCACAAAGGCCGCGTGTGCGGTGCTCGCGATCACCAGCGAGCCGGTGCCGCGAGGACGGGCGGCACTGTCGCGGGCCGCCTTGACCGCCAGCAGGCAACTCTCGGTACCGCCGCTGGTCACCGTTCCGACCATGGCCTCGTCACCGTGGAATATGTTGCGGCCGAAGGTGATCAGCTCGCGCTCCATCACTGCGACCGAGGTGAAGACCGTGGGGTCGAGGCCATTGACCGGCTGTACGAGACGGGCGGCGCCGGCGGCAATCCGGTCCAGTTCGGCCAGACCGCTGTCGTAGACATAGGACAGGATCCGGCCGCCGCGTGTCGGCGCGTCACGTGCCCGCAGATCTTCCAACCGTCGCAACACCCACGCACCCCGGTTTGCGATCGACTTGTTCTGTGCCATCAGTTCCTCCCCTTCACCGGTGCATCGCGATAACCGCGGAGCACCCACAGACTTCCGGCCCCCCACAGCGCGGCCGCAACCCGCGAACAGAATGGTCAACGCGGGAATGCTCGCCGCAACGTGAGTGCGGCCCGAAAAGTATTGCGACCGGATAAAATCGAACAGTCCTTGTCCGTGTGGGCGGCTCACGCTGCCCGCGGCATATCCGGCGACCACACCGCGGTCGAAGCCGGGAGCACGGGTCTCTGGTCGCACGATCACGCTCACACAGTAGGCCCTGGAATCGATACGCGGTTGCCCAATTGCCCTGCTCATCGGCGTGGAGCCGGTAATATCGTGCTGGATCTCGCTCAGTTCGTGCCACTCATCGCCAACGATGGAGTTCACCGAGATGTCAGAACTCGAACGCGGAGTAATCACGCCCGCCTATACCGGCCGTTTTGCGGTTTCGGGAGTACCGGCCCTACAGATGCCCGACGATTCGATGGATCCTGAAGTCGCATACCGGTTCATCCACGACGAACTCATGCTCGACGGAAACTCTCGCCTCAACCTCGCCACGTTCGTCACCACCTGGATGGATCCCGAGGCCGAGAAGCTGATGGCCGAGACGTTCGACAAGAACATGATCGACAAAGACGAGTACCCGCTGACCGCGGCCATCGAGGAGCGCTGTGTCGCCATCGTCGCCGATCTGTTCAACGCACCGGACCTCGATCCGACCGAAGCCTCCAGCGCCACGGGCACTTCCACGATCGGATCCTCCGAGGCGGTCATGCTCGGCGGACTGGCCCTCAAGTGGCTCTGGAAGGCAAAGCGCACCGCGACCTCCGGCACCCCGAACCTGATCATGGGCAGCAACGTGCAGGTCGTGTGGGAGAAGTTCTGCCGCTACTTCGAGGTCGAACCCCGTTATCTCCCCATGGAGATGGGGCGTTACGTGATCACCCCCGAACAGGTCGTCGATGCCGTCGACGAGAACACCATCGGCGTGGTGGTCATCGCGGGCACCACTTACACCGGCGAAATAGAACCGGTCAAAGCGATCGCCGAGGCACTCGACAAACTGGCCGCCGACGGTGGCGCGGACGTGCCGATCCACGTCGACGGCGCCAGTGGCGGCTTTGTGCTCCCGTTTCTGCATCCCGAACTCGAATGGGACTTCCGAGTGCCCCGGGTGGTGTCCATCAACGTTTCCGGGCACAAGTACGGATTGACCTATCCCGGCGTCGGATTCGTCGTCTGGCGCGGCCGCGAGTGGCTACCCGAAGACCTCGTCTTCCGGGTCAACTATCTCGGCGGCGACATGCCGACATTCACCCTCAACTTCTCGCGCCCGGGTAACCAGGTCATCGGGCAGTACTACAACTTCCTGCGCCTGGGGCGTCAGGGCTATACGGACATCATGAAGTCCCTGTCCGAGACGGGCCAGTGGTTCGCCGCCGAAATCGCCCAAGAAGATGAGATCGAGATCATCACCGACGGTTCGGCCATCCCGGTCGTCACGTTCACACTCCACGAATCCTGTGAGTTCACCACCTTCGACATCAGCCACGGTCTGCGTGCCTACGGCTGGCAGGTACCGGCCTACACGATGCCCGACAACGTGACCGACCTCGCCGTTCTGCGAGTGGTCGTCCGTGAGGGTTTCTCCCGTGACATGGCCCGCGTCCTGCACGGACACCTCGTCCAGGTGATGTCAGACCTCCGCCGGCTCAAGTCCGAAGGCCACCTGCCCCAGAAGCAGCATTTCGCCCACTGACCGGTCGCGGATCGTGACTACCCGGATCGCCGCGGTCATACGCGGCCCGGAGGTTCGGCGTACCTCGATATTCGGGTAGTGCGCTACTCGCGTTTCGGACACTCCCCGGGACCACGATCGGTCCATGTCCCGACACCACAGCACTCCGCAAACGTCACTTCTGGTTCTTCTGAAGTCGTCGACGGTGACTTTTGCTGTGCTCGTCGCCGGCATCGTCATGTTCGTCGCGGCGTGACCAACCGCCGGCCCGGACGGACATCGCCATCGTCATCGTCAATCAGGAGTCGACACATGCAGCAACGCATCCTCACCTACGTGTACTCGAACGACACCATCCTCCAAGCGGGGGTCGCCAGCCAACTCCGCATGCGACCGGAGATCCGGTTGGTCGACGAATCCGACGTCGATTCGGCCGAGGTCGCAATCGTGGTCGCAGATAGTTTCGACGAAGCGGTCAAGCGCAACCTGCGTGCCCTGCAGCGCGGCGGCATTCCGCGGACGATGTTGGTGCTCGGTGTACTCGACGACGCCACCGTCGTGACAGCCGCCGAATCGGGGGTCAGTGGATTGGTGCGCCGCGCCGATGCGAACGCCGATGCACTGATCGCGCAGATCCGCCGGGTCGCCGCCGGTGGCGGCGTGGTCCCGGCGGACCTGCTGGGCAGCCTGCTCGACCAGGTCGGCCGGTTACAGCGCCAGGTACTCGCCCCGCGTGGTCTCCGGTTCTCTGGATTGTCCGAGCGTGAGGTGGAGGTTCTCAAGCTGGTCGCCGACGGACTCGACACCACCGCGATCGCACGTCAGTTGTGCTTCTCCGAGCGCACCGTGAAGAACGTATTGCACGATGTGACAACGCGATTGCAACTACGGAACCGCTCACACGCAGTGGCGTACGCGATGCGCGAGGGGCTGATCTGAACGGATGCGCCCGTTGGGCGGGCACATTCGTCAGCTCAGTGCGGTCCGCGGGAGACCGCGAGGTCGGCAGCGGCCTCGATCCCGTCTCGCCACGGTGCACCGTGACCCGGCAGCACGACCGAGGCATGCGTTTCGGAGAGGCGCTGCAGTGACTGCAGTGCCAACGCGCTGTCGACAGTTGCTGCGCCGGCGACGATCTGCGGTCCCGCCTGCCCCGTGTACGGGTCAAATGTGACAAGCGCGTCGCCCGCGATCAGCGCGTCGCGATCGGGAAAGTGCAGTGCTATGTGGCCGAATGTGTGACCGGGACTGGGGATCACGACCGGACCAGCCGGCAGCACCTGATCGCTCGTCAAGGGCGTCGGGTCTCGGACACCCTTGACCATGAGAGCTCCGGCCATCGTCATCTTGCCCAGGGCGCGCACACTCGCCGGGTAGCGCAGCGGGTAGAAGAACCGGGCCCGCTCATGGGCGTAGCGATATGGATGCTCCGCGAGCGCCACGTCTTCGGCATGAACCCAGACCGGGACATTCCACTCCCGATGCGCCCGCCGCGCGGTCCCGACGTGGTCGAAATGCCCGTGCGTCAGCAGAACACCATCGACCGCGTCAGGACCCATACCCAGTTCCTTCAGCGCCGCCAGCAGTTGAGGCCAAACACGCGGTAAACCGGAGTCGACGATCAGCAGTCGGCCCTCGTGCTCGACGAGGTAAAGGTTCGTGGCGGCATACTCGATCCGGTGTATCCCTGGTGCGACGTCTCGCTGGAACATCGTGCGACCTAGAAGTGTGCGGTCATGGCGTCGCGCGCCCGGTCGAGCATCGAGGCGAACGGCCCGACGAGCGTATTGGCAGTTGCCGATTCGACCCCGGGATGCGGGCGGGTCGGAGCCATCGCCTCGGCAGCTGTGATCATCGTCCGCATTCTCTTCAGTTCTCCCTCGCTCAGTTCCTTTGACAACTCGGGGAACTCGCTCGCCTCCTCGTGCTCGGCGTGCTCGAGAACGGCCTTCTGCAACACCTTCGTCTTGGTGATGAATTCATCGGAGTCGACGTCCAGTTTTTCGAGCTCCGCGAGCATCTTCTTCGCCGAGTTCTCTTCCTCGAGACGTTCGTCGACGACCCTGTCGCCGAAAGCGATCCGGCGTCGCGCCATCGGATGGACGATCTGCTCTTCGGCCGTCTCATGAACGGCGAGCAGACGACGCATCTCGAAGAACGCCTCCTCCCGAGCAGTTGGGTTCTGGGCGGACAGAACCGTGTCGAAGTACCCACGGATCCGGTTGTGTTGGGCGACCAGGAAATCAATCGCATCCTTACTGCTGCCGATGCCTGCAGTCATGGTTGTCCCTCCTGAGAAACGCTGTGCATCTTTGCGGGCTGTCCAGCGGATACCCGACTGTGTCGGGTCCAAACACACTGCGTTCACAGCCCTTTCGCTTTCAATTCGGAAATCGCACCGAGGACTCGCCGATGGGATCTACGAAAGCCCTTGCCGAGCCCGCCGCCCGGTCACCCGCGGGCATCCGGGCCGCTGTGGTCCTCGGCCGTGGTGGCGCCGGGATTCCATGACGATTCGTTGTCGCCGACCGTGAATGGCTCACGGCGGGCCGACTCCGCACCTTTGCTTGCCCGGGTTCCCACGTGCGCCTCCGCACGCATGCGCTCGATCATGTGCGGATAATGCAGTTCGAATGCGGGCCGCTCCGAACGAATCCGGGGAAGCTCGGTGAAGTTGTGCCGCGGCGGCGGGCAGCTCGTGGCCCATTCCAGTGCATTGCCGAAGCCCCACGGGTCGTCCACCGTGACCACCTCACCGTACCGGTAGCTTCGAAAGACGTTCCACAAGAACGGAATAACCGATACACCGAGCGTCATGGCACCGACCGTGGAGACGATGTTGAGTTCGGTGAAGCCATCGCTGGACAGGTAGTCGGCGTAGCGTCGCGGCATCCCCTCATTGCCCAGCCAATGCTGGACCAGGAACGTCATGTGGAAACCGATGAAGGTCAGCCAGAAATGTATCCTGCCCAGACGCTCATCGAGCATCCGTCCGGTCATCTTGGGGAACCAGAAGTAGATACCCGCGTAGGTCGCGAACACGATCGTGCCGAAGAGCACGTAATGGAAATGGGCGACGACGAAATAGCTGTCGGTGAGGTGGAAGTCCAGCGGCGGACTGGCCAGGATGACCCCGGACAGACCACCGAACAAGAACGTCACCAGAAATCCGACCGCAAACAGCATCGGTGTCTCAAAAGTTATGTGCCCCTTCCACATCGTTCCGATCCAATTGAAGAACTTGACCCCCGTGGGCACTGCGATCAGGAAGGTCATGAACGAGAAGAACGGCAAGAGAACCGCGCCGGTTGCGTACATGTGGTGCGCCCACACGGCCACCGACAGCGCTGCGATCGCCAGGGTCGCGTAGATCAGGCCCGTGTAGCCGAAGATCGGCTTGCGCGCGAAGACCGGGAAGATCTCCGAGACGATGCCGAAGAACGGCAGCGCGATGATGTAGACCTCGGGGTGTCCGAAGAACCAGAACAGGTGTTGCCACAGGATCGCCCCACCGTTGGCCGGATCGTAGATGTTCCCGTCGAACTGCCGGTCGACGAACAGACCCATCAGCGCCGCCGTCAGCAGCGGGAAGACCATCAGGATCAGGACACTCGTCACCAGGATGTTCCAGGTGAAGATCGGCATCCGGAACATCGTCATCCCGGGCGCACGCAGACACACCACCGTGGTCACGATGTTGACCGCGCCGAGGATCGTGCCCAGGCCCGAGACCCCCAGGCCCATCACCCACAGATCGCCGCCGGGGCCGGGTGAGTGGTCCGGACCGCTGAGCGGCGTATACGCGGTCCAACCGTAGTCAGCCGCACCCTGGGGCAGCGCGAATCCACCCAACGCCACCAACGACCCGAACACGAACAGCCAGAAGCTCAGGGCGTTGAGGCGCGGAAACGCGACATCCGGTGCGCCGATCTGCAGCGGGAGAACCACGTTGGCGAATCCGATGACGATCGGGGTGGCGTACATGAGCAGCATGACGGTGCCATGCATCGTGAACAGCTGGTTGTACTGCTCGGTCGAAAGGAACTGCAGGCCCGGCTCGGTCAACTCGGCACGCATCAGGAGCGCCATCAGTCCACCGATGAGAAAGAACGTGAAGCAGGCAACGAGATACATCATCCCGATCAATTTGTGATCGGTTGTGGTCATCAGGCGGTAGATGGCCGAACCCTTGAGACCGGTACGAGCCGGAAAGGGACGTTGCGCGACAACATGATCCGGCGAAATTCTCACAGCGCTCATCTGGCCCCCAGGGGCGGGTGCCGAGCGCTTCAAACGCCGGCGACCACGTCGTGACGATTGGATTGCACGAAATACTCAAGATCGTTTCGGCGTCCGCTTCTAGGACTGCCCACATACGCACTCGTTGAGGCGTGGTCTCTACCCCGCACAATATCGGGTACGAATAGGAACTTTACGACGACGCCGCCGCCGGGGCAACCAGGCTCCTGCACATCGTTGGCCGTTTGGATGGATCACATCGTGGGTATTCCGCCGATCTGTTCGGTTGAGATTGCAGCCCACGGCGCCCGGCGGACCCGGTCGGTTCATCACGTGTTGCGCCACACCGACATTGATGAACGCGACGTCCCTCCCGAACTTTCCTACCGGGAAAAAAGCGACTACCCGAGTCAAGCTGAACTCGGCACCAGAAACAGTCACAAGGAGGTTCTGATGTATAAGTCATTGGCGGATCAGACCGAGCAACAACTCGGCGGCCGGTTCAGTGTGCTGAGCCGGCAAAAACGTGACCACGTCGAACTCGACCGTCTCATCCACGCGATCGAGGACGCCCACGGTCGCGAACGCGAGGAACAGTTGACTGCCCTGTGCCGGTTGGTGTTTCCGCACGCGTTCGCCGAGGAGTCGGTGTTGTGGCCGTTCATCCGCCGCAACGTGCCCGACGGTGAGGACCTGACTCTGCAAATCGAACAGGAACACCAGGAGATCAACGAACTGTTCACCGAATTGGAGAAGCTCGACCCGGATTCCGCTGAACACCGTGAACTCTTTGCCCGGATCGTCGTCGTCCTGCGCGAGGACGTCCGGGACGAGGAGGATGAGCTGTTGCCCCGGCTCCAGAACGTCTCCACGCGCCGAGACCTGGTGCGCATGGGCGCCGCGTGGGAAGCGGTGCGTCGCACCGCACCGACGCGACCGCATCCGGTGGTGGCGCGCCGCCCTCCGGGCAATGTTCTCGCTGCCGCTCCCCTGACCGTTCTCGACCGTGCCCGCGATCGGCTCGACCGTTTCGCCCGCGCCGACCACAGATTCAGTACCGCCGCCCGTTCCGGTAGCCGCCTGCTCGCTCGAGCTGCCGGACGGATCGAGCACATCACCCCACTGACCAAGGGTGAGGACCGGTCGACGCATTCGTCGGCCACCTCACGTGGAGAGCCGCCATCCTCCGCACCACGACAGAATTGAACGCGAGGTCGTCTGTCAGGCCGCGAGAAGCTCTGCCAACCGGTCGAGATCTTCTTGCACCAGGCGACAGTCACGATCGAACTCGTCGTCAGTCAGGTCGAGCTGACGGATGGTGAACACGATCTCGGCCCCGTCCGGATGCGCGAGCACCCGAATTGGATTGTTGACCGTCGCACCTGACGGCAATATCACGTCGTGATCCAGGATTCCGTATTCGTTGGGTGCCACGAAACGCACGGCGACTCTGCCCATCGGTGAATCCGCGAACAGCGTGTCGCCGTCGCGCGTCACTTCGGACCGGGCCAGGCCCGCCGCCCATTTGGGCAGATTGTCCGGGTCGGCTGCATATTCGTAGACCTCGGTGGGCTGGGCCGGGATCACCCGGCTGAGGTGGCGGCTACGCATTGTTGCTCTCCTTTTCTCCGACTTGCTCGGACGTTATTCATCCGGGCCCTGGGCGGGGCGACAACCACGGATCTGTTCGGCGAGGATGTCGGCGTGACCGGCGTGCAGTGCACTTTGTCATGTCCTCCTCGGTTCGTCTGAACCCTGCGCTCAGGAAAGCGGAACGAGGTAGGAGTCCACCCGGGCGATGAGGCCGTCCCGGAAAGTGAACATGCAGGTCCTTAGATCGGCGAAAGGTCCAGGCCCGGAACCGTCGATCCACGTACCCCGACGCGGTCGTCGGGATCATAAACTCAGTTCTTTGAGACCCATCTCGTGCGGGTGACCTCGGCTTCCAACTGAACAACAATTGTGATTCACAATGATTTTGGACACGGTGACCATTAGGCCAATGGAAGCTGATTTGTGTTTGCGCGCACTAAATTTCCGCCAATAATGGCTTGACCTGCAACGAACGTACCCCTCCCGTGCGACGGTCAATATGTTGGCCGAGTGGCCAACTTCCATCGCACAGGGAGAATCCATTGCACTCGATCGCGTACCCATCGCCGGCCACCGACCACCGCACGACCACGCAGAAGCTGGACGGGGTACCCGGGGTCAAGGATCCGAAAGAAGTACTCAGAATTGCGAGCGCAATCGAAGAGCACGGGGATTGGACTCGCATCGTCCAGGGCTGCTCGATGGGGATGTGGTTTGCGGTCGCGGTGCGACCGGGAGCCTGCGGCTCACTGCTGAGTGGACTGGCGTCGATGTACTTCGCCGACACCAGGGTTTTCGGTGAACCCGGCCGCCAATTCGCTGCGGCCGTGCAGGCAGCCCTCGTTTCCAGCTGACGGGCGTTGCCGCGTCGACTCGGGCACTCCGCGCTAACGTGGAGTGGACTTGCCCACCAGATTCCCACCCGTGAGGACACAGCACCCCGATGAGCACCCATGATTTCACCGCCACCACTGCCGATGGCGGCACACAATCACTGAAGGACTACGAGGGCCAGGTACTTCTGGTTGTCAACGTGGCGAGCAAGTGCGGGCTGACCCCGCAGTACGAGGGCCTTGAAGCGCTGTACCGCGACAAGAAGGACAAGGGACTGCAGATCCTGGGCTTCCCCTGCAACCAATTCGGTGGCCAGGAGCCCGGAACCGCCGACGAGATCGCCGAGTTCTGCAACGTCAACTTCGACGTGACCTTCCCGATCTTCGCCAAAGTGGAGGTCAACGGCGAGAACGCCGACCCACTGTTCAGCTACCTGCGCTCCGAAGCACCCGGAGAATTCGGTCCGGATTCCGGTTTCTTGTACGACCACATCAAGAAGTCGCGTCCGGAAGCCATCGGGACCGACGAGGTCAAGTGGAACTTCACCAAGTTCCTCGTCGGACGCGACGGCGCCGTCATCAAACGCTACGAACCCACCGTCACGCCCGAAGAGATCAGTGCGGATCTTGAGAGCGTGCTTTCCTGATACCGGTGTCTTCTGACACCTGAGCTCAAACCCGAAGCCACCGTGGTCAGTTGATGACCGCGGTGGCTTCGATCTCGTCGAGAAATCCTGACGCTGCCAGTGCCGCCACACCCCGATGAGCACCTGGACTCGTCGGTACATCCGCGACATCGAGGCCGCGTGCCGCGTCTTCGACGCCTGAAACCGCTGCGGCCCCGGCCTGATCAGCCGGCTTCGGCGCCCTCATCGAAGTCGTCTTCGAACTCTTCGTCGGCCTCATCGAGGACGCCGTCCGATGAGCTGAGTTCCAGATACGGCCGCTGAAGCGCTCCGGGGGTCACCTCATTCGGGTCGTCTTCGGTGATCTCCACAAATGCCACCTGCCCCCAGTTGATGACAAAAGCAGCATCGTCGGCGTCGAGGGCGATGACCAACGGGGGCACGATTTCTTCGAAATAGTCGGTCGTCCCCGGCACCTCGATCGTCTCCGTCGCACCGACGATGCTGCGTTGGATCTCGCGGGCGACCTCGTCGCGGTCGGCGTCTTCGAACGTCAGGATGTAAGGAATCTGCGGACTCGAGACATAAATGGTCATCGCCCAATTGTCACTGACATCGCACCGATTCGCGTATCCGGGTCTGACGCAGGCCAGGGCCAAAGCGTTAAACTGATCGACCCCGAGCGGGCCGTCTCAACCACGTGCGGCGTCAGTGGATTCCGAATTGATACCGGCGAAATCTCAGCTGCGCGCGATGATTGACGCGAATGCGGCGCCAAGAACGTTGGCAACCGATGACGCATCGCCGAGGTAGCCATTTACCATTGCGCCGTCTCGTAAGAACATCAATTGCCTTCCAACAGAGCTGGGTTCAGGCACCTCGGCCTCAACGGCGATGTCAACGAAATAGTCGAGTGTCCACTGGCGGTGCACATCAACGGCGACTCGAACAGGGTCGTTCGGGTCGGAAAACTCCGCCGCTGCATTGATGAAAGCACACCCCCGGAATCCGGGACCACAACTCGCGGCACCGATGTCGACGGCGAGATCGCGTAGCGATCCGACCGGATCGCCACGACGCCGTACCCCCTCCAGCCAGCCCCGCTCCCCTGCCGCCTGATGCTCCAGATACGCGACCACGAGATCACTCTTGGTGCGAAAGTGGCGGTAGAAGGTGACCTTGGTGATGCCAACCTGTTCGATGATGCGGTCGGCGCTCGTCGCCCGAATCCCGTGAGCGTAGAACATCTCGCCCGCAGCGGCCAGAATGCGTGCTCGCGTGGCGGACGCCGAGGACTTGCGCAACGCCGGCTCGGGCACTTCAGCAGTCATTCTCTGCTTCTCCTCTACTTCTCTCGTCGATCTGGTTGCTCTATCGCCGTGCACACCCTATAGTTCGGCATGTAGACGTACTAGTAACTCTACCGTCGATCCCCGCTCGAACAAAAGGAACCACAATGACCACAACCACCTCTCGTGCAACGACCTCGATGATCAGCACACTGCATCGCCTGTATTTCGCCCGCTTCGCGTTCGCCACCATCTGGGCGACGATCCTGATCGCGACCTCACCCGAGGTCGGGCCTCTCTTGACGGTCTTGCTGGTCATCTATCCGCTCGTCGACGCAGCGGCCGTCTCATGGCAACTGCGGAACGAGGGGCGCGGGCAGGCCCCACGGATGTCGGAGATATTCAACGTGGGCATCAGCGTGGCCGTGGCTGTGGCGCTGGGGTGGACTTCGACGGTGTCCATCGCCGCTGCGCTCGGAGTCTGGGGCGCATGGGCAGTAGCCTCAGGAGCCACGCAGCTCGCCACCGCCATACAGCGCCGGCGCGCCGGCGGTCAGATACCGCAGATCCTCAGCGGTGCTATTTCAGTACTGGCCGGACTATCGTTTCTGGCGCAGTCATTCCAAGACGCCACGTCCATCACCCCAGTGGGCGGCTACGCCACCCTCGGAGGAATCTTCTTCCTCGTCTCTGCCATCCGCCTCACCATCCTCCACCGCCGGCCACGGTTGTGATGACCCCGGGCATCACCAGTCAAATGGGGCTCAAATAACCAGTGCTGCAGTCAAATTGGCGTAGCATGCGAACGCATTGCCTTCGAAGTACTCGTTCACGACCGTCAGCCACAACAATCCGACGTCGGCGTTGCCCCAGCAGATACCGCACCGAGCAGTACTGGCAGGTCCCGATAGTCGGACTCCAAAGCCCGGTGGTTGAGTCCGCATCAGGAAGGCAATCTCGACCTCATCAACGCCGGGCCCACAATTTTGTCCACCGTGCGGTCCACTCAGACGACACCATGATCCTGCGCGAGTCGAAGCTGAGGTCCACTCTCGACTGGTCGGCGACCTGGGAGGTAACTTTGCGGGCAGTCCTCGGCCGGGTAATTCGAACCCTGCCCCTGAGCCAAGCCGACGCCCCTCAGATGCGGCTCCCCAGTACCGCGATCACCCAACACATTGAGGCAAACTGTTGAGTTGAGGCAATGTCGATTGAATCAAATACGGCCCGGACTACACATATGTGCAGGTCCGGGCCGTATCTCTGTGCGCCCGAAGGGATTCGAACCCCTAACCTCTTGATCCGTAGTCAAGTGCTCTATCCGTTGAGCTACGGGCGCATGCTGTGTTCAGTTGTCTAGCTGGTCGAACTGGTCGTGCATCCATTCGGTCGTACTGGCGGAGGCGAGAGGATTTGAACCTCCGGTCTCGTTTTAGCGAGACAACTCATTAGCAGTGAGTCCCATTCGGCCGCTCTGGCACGCCTCCTGGTGGAGTCCTTTCGAACTGCCGAGGAGAAGATTACACACGCCTCGCCGCAGACACCAAACCGACTGCTAGGCGCATTTTTCTCGTGGCCTAGATTGGATCGGGTGACCCCGCGTATCCGTCCCGACCTAGCCGATGTGCCCGCCTACGTCCCGGGCAAGAACATCCCCGGCGCCCTGAAGCTGGCGAGCAACGAGACCACCTTCGGTCCACTGCCCAGTGTGGCGGCGGCAATCGCCGACGCGGCCTCCCGCGTCAACCGCTATCCCGACAACGGTGCGGTCGCGCTGACGGACGAACTGGCCAAGCATCTCGGCGTCGCACCCGAGAACGTCCAGACCGCGTGCGGATCGGTGACGCTCTGCCAGAACCTGATCACCATTGCCACCCGCCCCGGTGACGAAGTGCTGTTCGCCTGGCGGTCGTTCGAGACCTACCCGCTGGCGACCAGGGTGGCCGGGGCCACCCCGGTCCAGGTTCCGCTCAACGACGATCTGGTGCACGACCTGCCGGCGATGGCGGCGGCGATCACCGACCGCACCCGGTTGATCTTCATCTGCAACCCGAACAACCCGACCGGCACCGTGGTCGACACCGACAACCTGATCGACTTCCTGGACCGCGTCCCCTCCGACGTCCTGGTGGCCCTCGACGAGGCCTATTTCGAATACATGCGACCCGATGAAGCCCAGCGCTACGACGCCGTCGAGCTGACCCGTCGATACCCGAATCTGGTTGTGCTGCGTACCTTCTCGAAGGCATACGGATTGGCGGGCCTGCGGGTCGGCTACGCGATCGCCGACCCCTCGGTCACCAACGCCCTGCTCAAGGTCCACCTGCCGTTCAGCGTCAACTCGCTCGCCCAGGCGGCTGCGATCGCCAGCCTGCACGCCAAGGACGAACTACTCGCGCGCACCGATTCGATCGCTCTGGAACGCGGCCGTGTCACCGGCGAACTGCGGGCCGCCGGCTACCGCGTCCCGCAGAGTCAGGCCAACTTCGTCTGGGTTGATCTCGGTCCGGACGCGGTGCCCTTTGCCCGGGATGCGGCGGAGGCCGGCGTGATCATCCGGCCGTTCGACGGCGACGGCGTGCGGGTGACCGTCACCGAGGAAGACGAGAACAACACGTTCCTCGACTTCGCCCGCAACCGCGCGGCTCGCAGCTAGCCCCAGACGACGCGGCAGTCCCCGAGGGGACTTCCGGGATGCACAGGCAACCACCGGCCCCGCAGCGTCCAACTCAGGAGCACCGGTAACGACCGCTGGTCAGAGTCCGGGGGCCAGAACCGGCCACATCGCCTTGAGGTCCTGGGTCCAGTACGGCCAGGCATGGGTGCCGATGGCCCGGAACTTCGAGGTTGCCTTCACCCCGCGGGTACGCATCAGCAGGGCGAACTCGACCGAGCAACGGTAGGCACCGGCCTCCAGGGTCACTCCGGCGGCGATCATCTGTTCCCGCGTCTGACCATCTTCGAGCTGCGTGGTCTGATCCAGCGGACCCGGGAGCCCCGAGCCCGCGGAGATGAAGAGGTTCTTGCCGCGCAATGCGTCGAGCCGGTGGGAAGGATCGTGATCAGCCCATCCCCGGGAGCCGAACGGTCCCCACATGTTGGTCGCGTCGGCACCGTCCTTGGCCAGCGTGGTGCGCACATAGCCCTCGTTGACCACGCCGGTCACCGGCGGGCAGCCACTGAGCGATCCGGCGCCCGTGTACAGGTCGGGCTTGCGCGCTGCGAGGGCATAGGCGGCCTGCCCGCCCATGGACAGTCCGGCGATGGCGTTGTTGCCGTTGCCATTGAACGTCGCGTCGATGAGCGGTGGCAGTTCCTTCGTCAGGAACGTCTCCCACTGGGGCTGTCCGAATACGGGGTCCCGGCGTTCCCAGTTCGTGTAGAACGCGCCCTCACCCGACGGCAGGACGACGGTGACGTCCTTGTTGGCGAAGAACTCCTCGGCACCACCCTTGGTCAGCCAGTCACTGACGCGATCCGTGGCGCCGGCGCCGTCGAGCAGATACAACGTGCCCCGCGGGCTGCTCAGGTCGGCGGGCGTCAGCACACTGACCTTGACGTCGCCACCCATGGCCGGCGAGGCGATCGTCAGATCTTGCCGCTGTGGACCGACCTGGGTCACGTTCTCGATCTCGGCGGTGACCGGGGCCGCAGATACCGCTGCCGTACCCGAGGCTGCCAGTGCGGCAACCGTCACCAGTCCGCCGATGGCCGACATCACACGTCCGACGCACTGCATGAATTGACCACTCCCCTGTTGTCTATCCCGGCCCGGAGGCTACCGAGGGTACAGAAAGCTGGGAAGGACCCTGCGCGACCCGAAGAGTCCTGTTCCGGGCGACGGTTCCAGTTCGGAAATCCAGCAGGGATCATGTGGGATATGGAAAATCCGACGAATACCGCAAACGCCGCAGACTCCTTCGCTCACGTCGCCGACGTCCCCGTTCGATGGTCGGACATGGACGCGTTCGGCCACATCAACCACGCCCGGATGGTCACCCTGATGGAGGAGGCTCGAGTGGCGTGGCTGATGAGCGCCGGTGAGCAATACGCGCCGCTCATCAAGAGTGCGATGATCGTCACCGTCGAGATCCGGTATCAGGCGCAGCTCCGACACGAGGACAGCCCGTTGCGGATCAGTATGTGGATCAAAGGGTTTCGATCTGTGGACTTCACCATCGGATACGAGGTCCGCTCGGCAACCGCCGACGCCACCAGCAAACCGGCATGCGTGGCAAGTACCCAGATGGCGGTCGTCGATGTCGAAAAACAGCGCCTTCGCCGGCTCACGGATCTCGAGAAGGATTACCTGAGGCAGTGGACCCGCGGCTGAAGGCGCGTTCAGTTCTCGATCTGCTTGCGTGGGCCGGTCACCCGCGGCGGCGCCGGGACGGGCGGGACCGCAGCCGAAGAGTTCTCGTCGAAAAATGGGGTCACGTTGCCTTGCAAGATGTTCCGGTAGTCACGCAGATGTGCCCGTCCGGCGCCGAGCTGTTCGCCCAATCGCCGCGTGTTCTCGGCCGACAGCTCGCGTTCACCCGACCTCGCGATGAGGTGGTCGATGCGCTGGTCGATGGTCCCGGCGTAGTTCACCTGATCGAGGACCTTCAACTCGGCCGCCGCGGCGGCGACCGCATCGGCCACATCCCAGAGGGCTGCCACCCGATCGATCAGCTGTGACCAGACCGGCCGCAACTCGGCCTCGCGGGAGCGCAGTTGTTCACGCAGCCGATCATCCGAATCGGCCACGGCCCGAACGCGATCGAGCTCGATGCGGACGGTCCGGAGGTTGATGACGTCGGTTGCGATCTCGGCAAGCTCCGCGTGCAGATTGATCTGGCCGCGCTGAACCTCGAAGTGGTCACTGTGCCAGACCGGTGACCGCGTGATCCGGTCATACGCGTTACCAGCGATGTACAGCAACGTCTCGTAACCGTCGACGAATCGCGAGCTGGCAGAAGAGGATTCGTCAGGCTCGCCGTCGTCGAACGTGGCCGCCTTTCCGGCGACCCACTGCCCCGCCTTCGACCGGTTGTCGGTCAGCTGTCCGATGACACCTGCCGCGGTGCTGGCAGCCATCGCGGTGGCGCGACGCAGATAATTCACGTCCAGAGCGTTGGGGCAGGGCGTGAAGAGCAGTCCGTTGAACAACCGCTCACGGTCACTCATGTCGAGGTGAAGACCCTCCCGGCGTTCGCGGCGGATGCCCCGGACGGTACCGGCGAAAACGGGCTTCGATGCCGTCACCAGATTGCGGGCCGCATCGCGTCGCCGCGAGAGCGCCACCGCCCGTGACCGCACCACGAGCGCCGCGACCTTCGGCATACGGGGGTTGCGCAGCTGATCCTCGAGTTGGCCGAGTTCACGCTGCAGTCGGCGCAGCTCACCGAATCCACCGATCGCCGGGACCGCCAGGCCGGCGGTACTGCGACGCACGAGCACCGCCCTCGCCTGCTCGGACAGGAACCCGGACGCGATCAGGATGGCCGCCGGATCGGACAGATCAGGCTGCCTGCCCGGCATCCGAGAGGTCTCACACCACCGGCGGATGTCTGCGGCACCGCCTGAGGTGGCAAAGGCAGAACTGTCGACCATCGGGGCCTCCGGGGGGTTACGGGCTTTCAACCAGTATTACCGGACGCGCCCGAGCGGGGCCGTTTTCCGACGCCAGAGCGGTGCGGTCACCGGATGAAGCGCCCAGGCGACCGGCATCGACAGGACCGACGTGATGATGAACACGCCGACCGCCGAACCAGACCACCGCCGACTGTGACAGCGCCGGGTCCCACCCAGTGTCCGCGGGCCGATCGCCAACGGCCCCACCAGGGTCAGCTGCCCGACAGGGCGTCGGCCACCCGTTCCAGGGCCGCGACGCGACTCCCCTTGACCAGGACCGCATCTCCGGATTCCAGATCGCCGAGCGCCGCCACGGCCGCGTCGACATCATCGACGTGCGTGGCGTCCGGGCCGTAATCGGGGGCGGCCACCGCGATCACCTCGATGCCCAGCGCGCGCGCACGCTCGGTGATGGCCAGGTGTTCGGCCGCGGCCGAGCCACCGAGTTCCGCCATCACCCCGAGCACCGCGACGCGGCGCCCCGCCTCGAGCGCGGCAAACGAATCAAGGGCGGCCGACATCGATGTCGGGTTGGCGTTGTAGGCGTCGTTGAGGATGCGTACCCCGGCATCGGTGCGGCTCAGTTCCATCCGGAGGCCGGAGATGGCCGCGCCACCCAGCCCGGCGGCGATCTGCCCGATGCCCACGCCGATGCCACCGGCGGCGGCTGCTGCGGCCAGCGCGTTGGCGACCTGGTGTTCTCCACGGGCCGCCAGATCGACCTCCGCAGTCCCCCAGGGTGTGTGCAACGTGAAACTGGCCCGCAGTTCCGGGTCCATCACGATGTGCTCGGCGTACACATCGGCGCTCGGGGTGAGGCCGAACGTGATCACCGGGGCTGCGCTGCGCTGCGCCATCGCCGCGACCACCGGATGGTCGGCGTTCAGCACGGCCAGCCCGTCGGCGGGCAGCGCCTCGATCAACTCGCCCTTGGCGCGGGCCACCGAATCGAGATCCCCGAACAACTCGAGGTGCACGCCTTCGACGCGGGTCACGATGCCGACCGTCGGGCGAGCGATGTCACACAGCAACTCGATATGACCTATGCCACGGGCACCCATCTCCACGACGACGGCTTCGGTGTCGTCGGGGGCACCGAGCAACGTCAGCGGCAGTCCGAGCTCGTTGTTGAACGAGCGCTCGTTGGCCGCGGTGACGTATGTGGTCGCCAGAACCGCCGCGAGCAGATCCTTGGTCGACGTCTTGCCCACCGAACCGGTCACCCCGACCACCGGTCCGCTCAGCCGGGCCCGCGCAGCGCGGCCCAGGTCGGCCAGGGCCAACGCCGTGTCCGTGACCTTGATGGCTGCGGTGTCCGCATCGCCCTGGTCACCCGCCCGGGCGGTCAGGTACGCCTTCGCGCCGGCGGCCAGCGCGCCGGGGATGAAGTCGTGTCCGTCTCGCTCGGCGACGATCGGCACGAACAGCCGGCCGGGTCTGATGCCGCGAGAATCGATACTCGCTCCGTCGATCTCCACATCGGGACCGAAGAGCTTTCCACCGGTTGCCGCTGCCACGTCGCTCGCCTTGAATCGCACGCATCGACGCTACCGGGCAGGTGGGGGCGACCACCAACCACCGGCGATGTCCGGTTCGCTGCTGGCCTATCGTGGCCGCATGGCCAATCCCGCATCATCCGACCGCATCCGCCTTGTTGTGCTGTTCGGTGGTGCGTCCGCGGAACATGACGTGTCCTGCATCACTGCGGCGCACGTCCTCGCGGCGGCCGATCGGTCCAAGTATGAGCTGATCCCGGTGGGCATCACCCGCGACGGAAAGTGGATCCGCAACGACAAGGCGATCGCGACACTGGCCGATGCCGCGCTGGATCTGCCGGGCGTACTCGAGCCCGAGGGCACAGAGATCGATCCGCTCTCGGCTCTGCAGCGCGCCGGCAACGAGACGGTCGTGGTCTTGCCGCTGCTGCACGGTCCACACGGTGAAGACGGCACCGTCCAGGGCATGCTCGAGTTGGCCGGTGTCCCCTACGTCGGCGCCGGGGTTCTGGGTTCGGCGGTATGCATGGACAAGGCGATGGCCAAGGTCGTGACCGCGCAGTCCCAGATCCCGCAGTGCAACTGGGTCGAGTTCCGTGCCGGGACCGGTGAGATCGAGAACCTGATCGAGCGCGCCATCGACACCCTGGGTCTGCCCGTATTTGTGAAACCCGCCAATCTCGGCTCGTCCGTGGGTATTTCAAAGGCCTCCGACCGCGCCGAGCTCGCCACCGCGATCGAGCTGGCATTGCGCTACGACGAAGTCGTGGTGATCGAGGAGGCGGTAACCGCCCGCGAGATCGAGGTGGCGGTTCTGGGTAACCGGGAGCCGAAATCGTCGGTACCCGGCGAAATCCTTCCCGGCGCGGAGTTTTACGACTACGAGGACAAGTACGTCAACGGCGCAGCCGGTCTGGTCATCCCGGCCCAGCTCCCCGAGCACCAGATCGCCGAGGTCCGGCGGCTGGCCGAACGCGCATTCCTGGCGCTGCGATGCGCCGGCATGGCCCGCGTCGACTTCTTCTATGAGGAGAACGGTCGCGGCTGGCTTCTCAACGAGATCAACACGATTCCCGGGTTCACCCCGGCGTCGATGTACCCGAAGCTCTGGGAGGCCTCCGGCCTCGGCTACAGCGACCTGATCGACCGTCTGGTCGTCCTCGCCCGCGAACGACACCAGGTCCGGTCAGGGTTCTCCATCGACCACTGAGGTGTCGCAGGTGGCACCATCGAAGTTGTGATCGACAACGTGCGCGGCCGGATCTGGCGGAACGGCAAACTCCAAGACGGCTTCGACATCGAGTCACTGTCAGATTGCCTGGCCGACGACACCACGCTGGCCTGGGCCGATCTGGTGAATCCCAGCCACGAAGCGCTCCGCACGCTGGCCGACGAACTCGACCTCAACTCCTGGGCGGTGGAAGACGCACTCGCCGACGCCGAGCGCGTCAAGGCGGTCAGCTACCCGCACCACAAGTTCATGACCGTCTACGCCGTGGACATCCACGACGATCCTTCGCTGTCCACCAACGGCGCCTTGCACGTCCATCGGATCTCCATGTTCATCAAGGACAACGTGCTGATCACGGTGCGGTTGTCCGACGACTTCGACATGGATGTGGTGACGCAGCGCTGGGATGCGATGGACGACGAACGGCTCGGCATCGGGGCGCTGGTCCACGGACTGCTCGACGTCGTCGTCGACAGTCACTTCGACGCGGTCCAGATGCTCGACGACAGCATCGAGGATCTCGAATCATTGCTCTTCGAAGAGAACAAGAACAGCCAGGACCTCCAGCGGCGCACCTACCGGGTGCGTAAGAACCTCGTCAAACTCCGTCGTGTCGTGCTCCCGATGCGAGAAGTGGTCAACCTGATCCAGCGAAACCGGCTCGAGAACAGGGCCAATCCCGCTCTCGACGCCAGTTTCACCGACCTCTACGACCACGTCCTGCGCGCCACCGAGTGGACAGAGTCGTTGCGCGACATGGTGACAACGCTGTTCGAGACGAATCTGTCACTGCAGGATGCCCGGCTCAACTCGGTGATGAAAAAACTGACCTCGTGGGCCGCGATCATCGCGGTGCCCACGGCGGTGACCGGGTTCTTCGGTCAAAACGTCAAGTTCCCGGGGTTCGGCAACTCGTTTGGTCTTGCGATCAGCGTGGCGATCATCGTCACCTCCGTGACCTTTCTCTACATGCTCTTCCGTCGCAAAGACTGGCTCTAGCCCAAACCCCGATGATGTGTCCTTTTGGCGACCAAAAGCCCTGGTGGGCACCGCCATAAGGCCACATCATCGGGGGCGAGCGACTATCTGGACTTCAGCCGCCGGGCTCGATGGAGTGAACTCTGTCGGTGTGTTCGATTTCGATGCGACGCGGCTTGGCCTTCTCGGCAATCGGGATGGTCACGGAGAGAACACCATTGTCATAATGCGCATTGATCCCGGCGGTATCGATTCCCTCACCCAGAGACAGTTGGCGACGATACGTTCCGAAGAACCGTTCATTGGTCAGCCATTGCACCCCGTCATCGGAGCGGGCACTGCGCTGCGCCGAGATGGTCAGGACGCCGTTGTCGACGTTCACATCGACCGAACCCGGATCCACGCCGGGCAGGTCCGCCGTCAGCAGATAGTGCTCGTCGAGTTTGCAGAGGTCCATCGGCATGAACCGGGGAGTTCGGGAAGATCCGGTCCCCTGCGCCTGCGCACCCAGCAATCCACGGGCGAATGCATCAACGTCACCGAAAGGATCAAAACGAAGCACAGCAACCCACCTCCTAGTCGCTCATGGCCCGCCACCCTGGCGGGCGACCAATCACTGTGCCCGATATTTTTAGCACTCCAGGGGCAAGAGTGCCAAGTGTTTCCGCGAACCAATTTCTCGCGGGAGCCACTGCCGCACAGTCCCATTGAGGTGGAGCTCAGCCACCGACCACCGCGGTGACCCGTTCGGCGATCAGCCCCAACGCCTTGTCGGCTGAGGGCAGGATCCCCGGAAACTGCACGAATCCGTGCATCTGACCATCGAAGATGTTGAGCTGCACGGGTACTCCCGCATCCCCGAGCGCCACGGCATAAGCCTGACCCTCGTCTCTCAGGACGTCGTATTCGGGTATCAGCACCAGCGCCGGGGGTGATCCGGCCGGCACACCCCGCAGTGGCGACGCGTCCGGATTGTCCCGGACCTCGGGGTCGGGGGCGTAGTGATTCCAGAACCAGATCATCGAATCCCTGTCCAGCAGCAGTTGATTCGCCGGATCGATATAGCTGACCCGGTCCAGATCGTGATCGGTGATGGGGTAGATCAGGACCTGCAGCGCAATATGCGGACCGGATTCCCGGGCGGCGCGTTGTCCGACAACGGTGGCCAGGTTGCCGCCGGCGCTGTCACCGGCGACGATCAGCGACAGGCTGGGCCAACTCGCCGCCGTCCAATTTGTCACATCCCACGCGTCACGCGCGGCAGTGGGATATGGATATTCCGGCGCCAACCGGTAATCCGCCGACACCACAACGCAATTGGTGATCGCGGCCAGTCGCCTGATGGTGGGGTCGTATTCCGCGGCGGACCCGAGTACCCATCCCCCACCGTGGAAATATGCGATGACCCCGCGCGGGTGCTCGGTAGCGGTGTAAACACGAACCGGGATCCGGTACCCGTCGTCGGCGACCACGGTGTCCTCGGAGACGGTGAGCAACTCCGGACCCGGAGGCAAGAGATCGGAAAGTGCCGCGAAGGCCTCACGGGCCCGGGTCACCGGCAGTTGATGGATCCGCGGTTCACCGGCCTCGGCCAACCGGGCCAGCAAGGCTGAGGTCGCATCATCGACTGCCATCGGCCCAATGTACTGCGCCGCAACAAACCCGCAGGTGAGACGGTATTTCACGGGACGGGATGTTTTGCGACGGGCGTCGGCGGGCACATTACGGACATGAGTATCGAAGACGGCCCCGGAGACACCCTGAATCCCAGCGAAAGCCTGGACCCCGACGAGCGCAACCTCGAAGACGACGGCGTCGTCGACCCGCCGGACGACTGGCAGGAGGCCGACAAGTTCGGAACCACGCACAGCGAGGAAGCCGAAGGTGAATCGCTGGACCAGAAGTTGGCCGAGGAGGTGCCCGATGTCGAGATCGAGGATGCACCCGAGATCCCGGTGGCAATCGCGCCCGACGAGGCGCTGTCCGAAGACATCGTCGATGCCGTGATCGACGAGGACGGTCCCGAGGTGATTTTGGACATCGATATCGATAGCGATTGACACGTGGATAGCCCCTGATCAAGACATTGTGGATCAGATTTATGTAAACCGGCATTCTCCAGCTGTCGCCATGGCAGACTGAGCTTCGATTGCTGATCCGTAACACAGGGAGTTCGATCATGACCCGCACCGCCGAAGCCGTCCACGACGATTCGCCGGATGGCCTCGGCGCACTGCCCGCGTACCAGAACGTCAAGACCGTCTTCCGCTAGAACCTCCAGACCAGTGCCTGGTCGGGCGGGGAGGCCCGGCCAGGCACTACCCAAGTCCGCCGCGTTCGTCGCTTCTCAGGCGTAGTCCCAGAATTGCAGCCAGCGGACAGTGGCGAACAACGTGAGGGTGACGGCGTAGAGCGAGACCACCACGACGACACCGATGACCGACATCTTGAGGGACGATCCTCGGAAGGGATCCAGCCAGAACGAGAATGCGGCCGTGGCCATGGGCATCAAGAGATACGTCAGCAGTGACACCGACAGAATCTGGCTGAGCCACATCGACAACCAGGGCGCGGCGCCCCATTGGTCGAAGTAGGGCCCCACAAAACGCGAGAGCACCATGACCGTCGGGTAGAGCACCAGCAGCACCATCATCCCGACTTTCCATTCGGGTGTTGCCGCCGGACGCCCGTCTTCGACCCGGACGATCGAGCCGAATGAGTTCGCCTCGAACGACGACGAGAAGTCCTGCTCGAGATTCGACCGTAGCTCCCCGAGTGCCTGCGCCCGTTCCGGGGCATCACGCCACCCGGCCAGCAGCTCATCGGTACGGAACTTGACCACGGCGGTCCACTCTTCGATACCGTCGTCGGTGACACGTGGGCCCATCAGGATCGAGTACTCGAAGCCCGGCGCTGCGGCACTGAGATCCATCAATCGACGTTGTGCCGCACCAAATCCCGCCACATGTTCCGGTTCGACCCGGTGGACGAAGACGCCCACCCCCGCGGGGGGTTGTTCTCCGTCGACGGTGACCAGGTCGCTGAACTCGCGGCGGATACCCCGGCTCGCCCCGGTCTTCACCAAATCCGCCCAGGACGGCGAATCGAGCCACGCCTGCATCAACGTCTCATCGGCGAAGGTCAGCGACACCGCGGGCTGCCGATCCCCGGCGACCGCCATGTGCCGATATCCCGCCGCGTCCTCGGCGATCACCCGCACCTGTCCTGACCATTCCGCGAAAACATCGCCGGACGCGTCGTCGGGAATCGGATGAAAGGCGACGAACACTGTTGCAACACTCGATTGTTCAGTCATCGAACGAATCAGTCCTCGTCGATCTTGCGGCCTCTGACGTACACCGAGGCAATGGCGGGTTCACGCAATTGCATGAGGAGCGCGAAAAGCAGCTGATCCCGGGCCATTTCGGCATCGTCGGCCCGTACTCCGTGGGTGACCGCGTTGTACAGAGCCGGCCACCGCTCCGGATCGATCACGATGAAATCGGCTTCCTTGCCGGTGTCGAAGTTGCCGAACCGGTCTTCCATGTCGAGCGCGCGGGCACCGGCAAGTGTTGAGACGAACAACATTTCCGCCGGATGCATCGAGACCCCGGCATCGCCGGGCTCGGTTATGTGAACCTTGAACGCGTCGTTGGCAACGCGCGAGATCAACCACTCGTCGCCACCGCCGTGGTCGGTGCCGAGCGAGATGTTCACCCCGGAGGCGACGGTTCGCAGCCACGGCATCGTGCCCGACCCCAGGAACAGCTGCGAGACCGGGCAATGGGAGATGGAGGTCCCGGTCTCGGCCATCCTGGACAGTTCGACGTCCTGGCAATGCACCGAATGCGCCATGATCGTGCGCGGTCCGAGGAGCGAGTCACCCCCGACCTTGGAGCCCGGCAAGAACTTTCCGTCATACGTGTCGAGGTAACTGTCGACCTGGTAAACCGCCTTGGTCGCATCGACCTCGCCGGTACCCGGACGATTGTTCTCGTTCAGGTGCGTGTGGACGTACACGCCCTTTGATCGCAGATCGGTGTACAACTCGCCGAGTGCGGCCAGCGTTGTCGGTGTCACCGACAACGAGAATCGGGGCACCAGTGCCACGTGCAGCAACGCGGTGGCCACATCTCCGGTGTCGGCGCCGTGCCATTTGTCGACCTCCGCGGCGGTCAGTTCGATGGCCTTCTCTTCGCTGGTCAGCAGAGGACCCGCGGAATCGGGCCCGCGGGTTTGGATTCCGCGGCCGCTGACGATGCGCAGCCCTCGCCGCTGGGTCTCTTCGAACAACGCGTCCTGTGCATGCGGGAACGCCGATCCGAACACCATCGCAGCGGTGGTCCCGGCCCGGACCCGCCGGCGGGTGAACTCGGCCGCGGCCAGCCTCCCGAACTCGGGATCATCGAGTCTTGATTCGGTGGGAAAGATGCACCGCTCGAGCCATTCCAGCAATTGCCCACCGCCGTACGCATCACCGGCGAATGTCTGGGGGAAATGGATATGGGTGTCGACGAATCCCGGGATAATGAATCCGGGCCGATGATCGACGACCACCGAATGCTCGTGTTCATCTGGAAGAGCCGAGAATTCGCCACACCAGGAAATGGTGCCATTTTCGTCGACCACAAGAGCGCCGTCTTCGATGAAGACGAGTGCGTCATGCGCTGTGGTCACTTTCGGCGAACCAGCGATATGGAATATCTGTCCGCGATAGAGGTGCTTCACCGAATCACTAAAGCACCCGCGCGCCATTCGCGCGCGGTGGTAACGGAAACGCATGTCATCAAATTCTCCTCGAAGTCTTTTTCGGTCAGGCTTCAAAAGACGCAACGCGCCACAACAACTCGGTACGAACCGCAGATACGCGATGGCTGCGAGCTGGCGTGGAATCCGAAGATGCGTCAGATAAGGCCCATCGAGAACGCGAGCGTGGGCCAGGACTTGCGCAGGTCCTCTTCCCAGTAGCCCCAGGAATGGCTGCCGGGCTGGTCGAGATCGGTCACCGCGGGGATTCCGAGTTCATCGAGCCGGCCGGCGACCTGCCGGGTGCACAGGCCGGTGGCCGCCTCGATGCCCCCGCCGAGGATGAGCTGGTCCCCGAGGGTGTCCAGCTTGCCGTTGAGCCGCACGTTGTCCTCGTTGTCATACTTGCCGGGCAGCCCGTTTCGGCTCGACAGGTAGATCGTCTTGCCGCGGAGCTTGTCTGCGTTGATGTACATGTCGTGCTCGGCCCACAGCGGGTTCTCCGGCTCGCCCCACATGTTCGTCAGATCGCCCTTGCCTCGGCGTTCGACGACCAGCTTCATGTACTCGCGGCCGACGACATCGGTGGTCCGGGCGCACCCGCTGAACGAGGCGACGCCCTGATAGAGATCGCCGCTGAGCGCGGCCAGGAACAACGAGGACGAACCGCTCATCGACATGCCCATGATGGAGTTGACGCCGGTGGTGCCGAGTTCGGCATCGATCAGCGGTGGGAGTTCCTTCGTCAGGAACGTCTCCCACTTGTTGTGGCCGAGGTTCGGATCGTCTTTGATCCAGTCGGTGTAGTAGCTGAAGGTGCCACCCCGCGGGGACACCACGTTGACGTCCTTGTCGGCGAAGAAGTCGACGATGTCGGTGGCCTCGAACCAACCGGACTTCTCCACCACGCCCTGCCCGGCGCCGTTGAGTGCGTACAGGGTCGGGCTCGGCGCACTGCGGTCGGCGGGGACGAGCACATCGAGCGCTTCGACGGAGTTCATCGACGGCGAGTAGACGTTGATCACGAGGTGCTGGTCCGTGAGGTTCTCGATGCTGGTGATGTAGGCCGGTGAACCGGCCTGGTCGATCTCCGCCGAGGCGGTGCCCGTACCTGATACGGCAGTGGTGAGAGCGACGAGTGAGGTCAGGGCAAGAGCCCCGAGCGTTGAGGTGATGCGCATCGAGAAAATCAGCCTTCCGAAAGGCCCGACGCACTCGCACCGGACACCACCCCTTTGCCGAATGTAGCCGACGGTGCGTACGGCTGCACCGCACTCGGCCCGCGATGAAAGTTGGCGCGCAACCGATCACGTTTACTTCGACAGGCGATGAAGGCGCAGCACCTCCCCCGCACAGGCCTTCCGAACGCGTAACCTCTGCGGAAATCGATGAACTCGGCGAACCGATCGAAGGGGCTCGGAGCAAGCATGAACATCGCAGCAACAACAGGCCATCGCAACGTCTCGATTCTGGGGATCGGCGCGTACCGTCCGAAACGGGTCGTCACCAACGACGAAGTGTGCGAAACCCTGGACTCGACGGACGAGTGGATCTTCGAGCGCAGCGGAATCCGCAGCCGCCGATGGATCAGCGGGGACGAGACCGCACGGTCCATGGCTGTCGCCGCCGCCGATCGTGCGATCAAGAACAGCGGCATCGACCGCAAGGACATCGGCGCACTGATCCTGGCGACCGGGAGTTGGAAGACGAAGATTCCCCACGGTGGTCCCGTCGTGGCGCTCGATCTCGGGATCAACGGGATCCCGGCGTTCGATGTCGCCTCCGGCTGCGGCGGTTTCGGCTATGGCCTCGGCCTGGCGACCGACATGATCCGCTCCGGCTCGGCCGAACACGTACTGGTCATCGGTGTCGAGACGATGTCGGTGGTGATGGAACCCACCGACCGCAACACCGCCTTCATCTTCGGCGACGGCGCCGGAGCGGTCGTCGTCGGGCCGAGTGCCGAAAACGGCATCTCCCCCACTGTCTGGGGTAGTGACGGCGAGAACAGCGACGCCATCTCGCAGAATTACGACATCCCCGAATACATGGACCGTGCCGAAGAGTTCCAGTCGAAGGACCCCGAGACCGATCCGGTCGGCCGGATGGTTGTCGAGATGCAGGGCAGTCGCGTATTCCGCTGGGCCGCAATCACCCTACCGAAGGCGCTGGGCAAAGTACTCGAACAGTCCGGGGTGGCAAAGGAAGACATCGAGGTCTTCATCCCTCATCAGGCCAATGCCCGCATCAACACGCTGATGAAGACCAATCTCGGCCTGCCCGAGGATGTTCCGGTCGCCAACGACATCGAGACCACCGGAAACACCTCGGCGGCTTCGATTCCGTTGGCCATCGAGGAGATGCTGGTGACCGGTAAGGCGAAGGGCGGCCAGACGGCACTGCTCCTCGGCTTCGGCGCCGGACTGAGTTACGCGGGCCAGGTCGTCACCCTGCCCCCGGCACCCGTCGAGGCCAGCTTCTAGCCGGAGATGGCGGCTTGGGCCGACGTCGATCTCGGCGTCTGCCCATCGGAGGCCACCAACTCCGGTGCCGGTGTACCGAGCCGCCGGGAGGCGTCGTCGCGGGTGTCGCGGATGTGCTCGGCCAACAGTTCGGCGGCGTCGTCGGGTCTGCGATCCCGAATCGCAGCAAGGATGGCGCGGTGCTCCGACAACGAGTCGCCCCGCCGGTCCTCGGCAGCAGGCAGATAGAAGAAACGCACACGCTTGTTGAGGTCGGTGACCATCGACGACAGCACCGCGTTGTGTGCGCAGGATGCCATGGCGATATGGAACTCCGCGTTGATCGCGGCCAGGATGGCCGGATCTTCGGCGGCGGCCTGCCGGGCCACGATCTCGTCGAGCTCGATCAGCTGGTCCGACGTGCGGCGTTGCGCCGCCAACCGGGTCGCCTGGTGTTCGACGATCAACCGCGCCTCGAAGAGGTCGGCCATCTCGTCCCGGTCCCGCTCGCGGACGAACATGCCCCGGTGGTGGCGCCGGACGACCCATCCATCGGCCTCCAACGCGCGCAGCGCCTCCCGGACCGGGATGTGACTGACCCCGCGAACACGAGCGAGTTCGTCCGCGTTGATCTTGCTTCCCGGTGCCAGACGGCCGGCCAGAATCTCTTCCTCCACGTCCGCTCTGATCAGGTCGGCGACCGGTGCCGCATCGGCAGACGACTTGGATGGCATGCCGCAGATCCTATATGTAACAGCGGTCACCCCGCAGTGTCTCAGGCACATCGACCACCGATACGAGAACCCCGTATTCCTTTTCCGCTGTCGAACACTGTTTAACAACCAGTTCACACATGCGAAACCAAAGGCGTCAAGAAGGGCTGTTTCCTATAGGAAATCGCACGCAACCTTCTCGGAAGGACTTCCATGACCCCCAAGGCGAGCACGGTCGACGACCACACCAGGGCCGACATGCCCCCTACCGGCGCGCTCGAGAACCCGCCCCCGGCGGATCCTTTCGAGGAGTATGAAGACCGGCCGGTTCCCGCGAACGCACGAAAATCACTGTTCTCGGTGTCGGCGGTATGGCTCGGCTTCCCGATGATCCTGACGTGCGCGGTGTTCGGTGGCATGGTCGTGTACTCGCTCGGCTTCTGGCTGGGCATCGCCGCCATCCTCACCGGCAACCTCATCCTGATGGCATATGTCGGCCTGCTCAGCCACCAGGCAGGTAAGACCGGCGAGAACTTCGCACTGATGGCGGCCCGCACGTTCGGCGCCCGCGGTTACCGCATCCCGGCCGCCTTCCTGGCCACGGTCGTCATCGGCTGGTTCGCATTCCAGACCGGACTGACCGGGTCGACACTCGAGAGCGGCATGGGCTGGAACGCCACCCTGATCGCACTCATCGCCGGCGTCGGCTACCTGCTGGCCACACTGCTGGGAATCCGCGCGCTGACGGTCATCGGGATCATCGCGGCACCGCTGTATCTGATCCTGGGTGTCGTGGCCATCGTCCAGGCGTCGTCGACGCCGGGTGCCTCCGATTTCGCCTCCTATTCGGGCGGGGCGGGCGCAAGCGCGCTGAGCTTCGGCGCCGCCGTCACGCTGGTTGTTGCACTGTTCGCAGACTCGGGCACGATGACCGCCGACTTCACCCGCTGGTCGAAGAACGGCCGGGAGGGTTTCCTCGCCGCATTCAGCGCGTTTCCGATCGGCAACACCATCGCACTGATCATCGGCGGAGTGATCGTTGCCATGGGCGCCTCCGCCGATCCCGGCACCGACGGCGGCGGCTTCCTCAACATCCTGATCGACCACGGCGGCATCCTCGTCCCGCTGGCCGTGGCATTCGTGTTCATCAACCTGGGGTCGGTGTGCACCCACTGCCTGTACAACGGCGCGGTCGGGTGGAGTCAGCTGACCGGCGTGCGCATGCGGCCATTGACCGTCCTGCTGGGCGCGGTCGGTGTCGCCCTCGCAGTGGCCGGGGTCTGGAGTCACTTCGAGGACTGGCTCAACCTGCTCGGCGTCGTCGTGCCGCCACTGGGCGCGGTGCTGATCACCGATCAGATGTTGCGCCGCAAGGCTTCCCGCGGTCCGGACCGGGACTGGCAGGCAGGCGCCTTCATCGCCTGGGGCCTCGGCGCGGCCGCCGCTCTGGCCGCCCACTACATGTTGCCGGAACTATGCGTGGTCGTCGTGGGCATCGTGGTCGCCACCCTGACCGCTCTCGCGCACGATCGCATCGTGCGGGGTACGACCGCCCCGTCAGCGCCATGACCATCGAGCCCACCTCGCACGATCACATCAAAGGAACTCTGTGACAACCACTTTCGATTTCCCCGCTCTTCCCGGCGCCACCCCGTACGCCTGGCCGTACAACGGTTCGTTCCGTCCGGAATCGACCGCCCTGCTGTGCATCGACTGGCAGACAGATTTCTGCGGCCCCGGCGGGTACGTGGACGCGATGGGTTATGACCTGTCCCTGACCCGCACACCGCTGGAGCCGACCGCCCGGGTACTGGCGGCCGCGCGTGCCGCCGGACTGACCGTCATCCATACCCGTGAAGGGCATCGTCCCGATCTCTCCGACCTGCCGGAGAACAAACGCTGGCGGTCCGCCCAGATCGGTGCGGAGATCGGCGCCGAAGGGCCGTGCGGACGGATCCTGGTGCGCGGCGAACAGGGCTGGCAGATCGTGCCCGAAGTCGAGCCCATCGACGGCGAGGTGATCATCGACAAGCCGGGCAAGGGTGCGTTCTATGCCACCGATCTGGATCTGGTGTTGCGCCGCAACGGGATCACGCACATCATCCTCACCGGGATCACCACCGATGTCTGCGTGCACACCACGATGCGCGAGGCCAACGACCGCGGATACGAATGCCTTGTTCTCTCCGACTGCACCGGTGCGACGGATCCGGCGAATCACCAAGCAGCACTGCAGATGGTGACCATGCAGGGCGGAGTCTTCGGCGCGGTCGCGTCGTCGGCCGATCTGTTGGCGGCCCTGGGTTCCTGAACCGGTCCCGACGCTCGCCGGGGGGGTTACCGCCGTTTACGGGAACGTGGCCGGGCGGCCTCGGCGGGCGCCGACTTTTCGGCAGCTGCTTCCTTGCGAACCTCGATCTGGGTGGCACGTTCGGCCTCGAGCCAGTCGGGCATCTCGGACAGCAGGGCGTTGATCTGCTCGGTGGTCAGCGCTTCGGTGATGCCATGGCGCACGAGAGCGCCCTTCGAGATGCCGAGTTTCATCGCCACCAGGTTCTTCGGGTGGGGCCCGTTGACGCGCAGATCGCGCAGCCATTCCGGCGGGTCCGCCTGCAGCGCTTCGAGTTCCTCCCGGGTGATGGTGCCCTCTTGGAACTCGGCGGGCGTCGCCGGCAGGTACACGTCCAACTTCTTGGCGGCGGTGGCCGGCTTCATCGACTGCGAACTCATCTGTCAAGGGTATCGGGCGGTAGCCTCTTGGCGTGACCACACCCGACGACGCCCCCTCATTTCGGCTGGCGTACGTGCCCGGCGTGACACCCGGCAAGTGGGTTCGCACCTGGAGTGAACGAATCCCGCAGACACCTCTCGAACTCATCGCGATGGACGTCGCCGCATGCACGGACGCGATCCGCACCGGCCGGGTACAGATGGCGATCACCCGTCTGCCTGACGCACTGCGCCACGGCGATCCCGGGCCGCACCACACCATCGAGCTCTATCAGGAGACGACCGTCGTGGTTGTTCCGAAGGACCACGTCTTCACCGTTGGCGATGAGATAAGCGTTGCCGACCTCGCCGACGAACAACTCCTGTGGCCACTCGACGAGCCCCTGGCGATGAAGCAGCGACCCGGCAACGCGGTGGATCATCGACCGGAAACCACCGGTGACGCAATGGAACTCGTCGCGGCGGGCACCGGTGTTCTGCTCGTCCCGCAGTCGCTGGCCCGACTGCATCACCGTAAGGACCTCGTCTTCCGCCCCGTGACGGACGCACCGGCCGGATCCGTCGGTCTGTTGTGGCCGGCCCCGACCACCGAGTTGGCCGACGAGTTCATCGGCATCGTGCGGGGACGTAAATCCAGCTCGTCGCGGGGTGGTTCGGCCCCGGCACCGAAACGGTCGGCCAAGGAGAAGTCGTTGGCCAAACAGGCGCGCCGCGAGGCCGCAGGAAAGAAACCCGGCAAGGGCCGGCGCCGCTGATCTCACCGCTCGCTCACGTCACAACCCGGGCGAGGGTGCGTCCTCCGCACGAACGTCGTCGTACTCGACGATCAGCGGGGCGTGATCGGAGAGCCTGAGTTGAGGCGTGGATTCCTTGTCGACGGTGACCCGACGTGCGCGCCGGGCCAGGCCCGGGGTGGCCAGCTGGTGGTCGACGCGCCAGCCGACGTCCTTCACGAACGACTCCCCTGCCCAGCTCCACCAGGTGAGCGGGCCCGGACGGTCACCGTGCAGCGTGCGCACCACATCGACCAGCCGACGCGGTCCGGTGATCTCGTCGAACCAGGCCCGCTCCTCGGGCAGGAAGCCTTCCATCTTGCGGGCGGCGCGCCAGTTCGTCACGTCGTGTTCGGTGTGCGCCACGTTGAGGTCGGCCAGCAGCAGGAACTCTCGTCCGGCCTGCCGCGCGGCCAACCGGTTGCGCTGCAGCTCGCGGGCGAATCCGGCCAGAAACCGTTGCTTGCGTGCATATTTGACTCCGCCGTCGGGTTGCTCACGCATCGATCCGGGGCGCTGGAGCTCGGCGGGCAAGCCGCCTTTGGGGAGGTAGAGATCGCCGATGGTCAGCGGCCGATCGGCCAGATCGACCTCGATGTAGCGGCCCTCGGCGGCGAACACCGACAGCCCCCGGGCCTTCGGCGGATGCGTCAACCAGGTGCGCACCGCGGCGGGTTCGTGCCGGGTCAGGATCGCCACCCCGTTGCGTCCCGGAATCGAACCGACGTCGATCGACGCGATGTGGTCACCGAAGTCGCCGACGTCATCGATGCCGCACCGTAGTTCCTGCAACCCCACCACGTCCGGGGCGCGCTGAACCAGCCAGTCATCGAACCCGCGGCGCCGGGCCGCACGGATTCCGTTGACGTTGAACGATGCGACGGTGAAACCACCGGTGGGTGTCACTGTCGCCTCCTCCATCACATCTGTCCCGCAGCCGCGGGGCGAGGATACCGCGAGAGGGCTTCAGCGACGACGGCCCACCTCACACCTCGACCAGCAGTGCTCGGTGGTCGGAAACCTCGGGTTCGGAGACCACCTCGAAGCGACGCACCGCACTCGGAGACGACACCAGCAGGTAGCTCGCATGGCGAGTCGGCTTGGTGTACCGAGATGTCCGGGTGTCAGCGTCGCCGACGAGGTCGACCATCCCCACATCGCGGAGCACCTCAAAGGTCTCGCTCGTCGGCAGCAGGTTCAGGTCGCCGCAGGCCACCGTGACGTCGCTCGTCGCGCGAACCTGTTCGACGATCTCGGCGAGCCGCCGGGCCTGATCCTTCCGGGCGGCGGTGTCGTGCTTCCCGGCCGGATCCCGTAAGCCGTGAAGCTGGATCACCGACACGGTACGGCCGAGGTCGCGGTCCCTGACCGCGGCCGCCAGCGCCGCCCGGGGCCGGTCCTGCACAGCCCAGTCCGGGTGGTCGACGTATTGCGCGTGCACGAACCTGGCATCGAGCCCGACCACGGGGAACTCCTGGCGAATCCACGTCGCGATTCCGAAATCCTGACGACGCGTGAGGCCGTCGGCATCAACGACGGGACCTGAGTCGTTGACGACGAAATGCGGGCGATGATCGACGAGCACGCCCGACACATCATCGAAGAGGTTGAGTCGCTGCGGCAGCGTGCGCTCGCCGTCGGTGAAGGTCGCCCAGCCCGAATCATGCGGTGTCCGGGTGACTTCCTGCAGACAGACGACGTCGGCCTCGACCGCGGGCAGCCAAGAGATGAGGGCGTCGTACATCGCGCCGCCCCAGGCATTCACCGACACGATTCGCATGGAGGCGAACGTATCGGCAAGCCGGCCCACTACCTAGTGATTTTTCGTGTGCGCCCGAAACCAAAGGGACCCCGGCATCTGATCTGATACCGGGGTCCCCTTGACCTGCGGAAGCGGAGGGATTTGAACCCTAATCGACCCTCTGGTCAGAGGCACGATTCAGCGTTTACCTGCGTAAATACATCACTCCGATTCACCTAGGTTCACCCTGTTTCGTGGGCAAGTGTGGGCAGATTGTGGGCATGACCGCCGTAGATCGCTACGGGCGCGGTTCGTAGTTCCAAAGGTCAAGATCCTTCCAACCCTCGGGAAATCCCATAATCGAATGCGACACAACACCGTCGTGTGTAGGGAGTTTTCCAACTAAAGTCTTGAAGGTTCGAGGCCAGTTAGTCTCAGACTTCGTTAGCGTAACCACGTGCGCACTCAGCGCTGCCGCTGTGTAGATGCGCTTCCTTGCGTCGTCACCCAGAGTCGACAGGTGCTCCAACGTGTGAGGGACTTGCCCCGGATGTACCGCAGGAATTCCATACACGGCGATCCGATTCCAGATTCTGTCGTGGTGAGCGCAGTGGTTACGTACGTTATTCAGGCGGACCAGCCATTGCTGCAATACGTTGTGGCCCTTGACTCCAAAGTGGTCCGAGATGCGGCGTTTATCCTGTTTATCGAGCAAGCCGTACAGCCGGACCAACTGACCGAACTCTAGGATCTCTACTGCAACCCAGATCGGTAATTGGCCGTCGTACTTGTCACGAAAGTGCCGGATGAAGTCTTCATTTTTCGAGTCATCGGCGCGGCGCTGATATCGATCCACCCATTCGGCGTGAGCATCAGCGCCACCGACCCGTCGTCGCGCTCCGCACTCGACACCATCCAAATGCTGTCGGTCGAGGTGCCCAAACCTCTCGCGCTTGCCAAGTACGTAAGCCACCTGCACCCGCAGGGCCACCTCGACTACATCCATGGCCGTTAGCATTAGTGCGCGCAGCTTGCTGTCAAAATCACATAATTCCACGACCTGCTCGAATGTCGCTCCCTCGATGAAATCGTCGAGGCGCTTACCGGGCCGATCTGGATCGAAACTACGGAATGGATAGGAGTATGCCGATAGCCGGTAGTAACCAATACGCTTTAACGCACGCACTGCGGCCCGGTCATCTTTGCAGTCCAACCCCCGCGACTTCATGAGGGCAATCTGCTCGTTGAAGTTGCGATGGGGCTTGTTGTAATCCGCCATCGACGCAACTGCTCCCAAAAGAAAACCGACCCTTGTTAGCCGGTGACACGCAGTCGGTGACTAACAGAGGGGCCGGGGTTGATGACAAGAACCTACCCCCGTCGCGTCAACGCCGTCAAAGTCGGATCCGCGCCTTGATCTGGCACTACAGGACCCTCAAATAGCCTCACCGCGCCCTCGATGGCGCCGGGGTTGGGGACACCTAGCCGCAACTAAGTTCGGCCAACAGCGCCCAAGACAGAGGCCCCTAACTCCTTCGGCTTGGCGGGTGCGCAAGTTTTGAGTTATCCACAAGAAGTCACGGTTTCATAACGGTTCAACCACCGACCCTGTGGATAACCCGACCGCCTGCCGCGGTCAGACCTGTCTCGCACGTGCGTTTCAGGCCCCTGTAAAAAAGGCTGACTGCCCCGACCGGAGGGTCAGGGTTTGGGGGGGTCGAATGATTGGGCGGGGGTACCGACACGAAGGCCCCCACCGGCGTGGTGGGGGCCTTGTGCGCTGCTGCGGCCAACCTGGCGGAGGTCGGGGGACGCCAGGTGGTGCCGCGTCAGAACCAGGTGCCGGCGGCGTCTGCCTGTCCGCCGGTGTCGACTCCGCTGCCGATCTCGGTGACCGGTACGGCTGCACTGTCGGGGATGGATGCCAGGACTCGGCGTGTGCCGTCGAAGTCTTGACCGGCCATCGCCACCCACGATGCAGCGTCGCGCGAGTGGATGGCGCCGCGGCGGACCGCGGTATCGACCAGGACCTTCTGATCGCGTTCGACGGCTGCGGCCACCAGGGTGCGACCGCGTTCGGCGTCGGCGCGTAGCTCCTGCACAGTCGACAGGGCGAGGGCCACCATGCCGGGCATCTGCGCGGCGGCCACTGAGTCACCACCTTCGGTTGTCGCGGTGAGCTCTCCGACCTTGGCCACGATCAGTGCCACGATCTCGGCGGGGTCCGGCGGGTCGGTGGCCGGCATCTCGAGGCCGAGTGCGGCCAGGATCTCTGCCAGTTGTTCGGGTGTCAGTTCCATGTTGTGTTCTCCGTTCGGTGCGGTCGAGTGGGTCAGGCGGCGTCGAGGCCGGTGAACTTGCGGATGGCCTGCGGGTTGGTGACCCCCATCGCGGGGATGGCCCAGCTCTGGACCCAGGTGCGCTTGGTTGCGTTCTCGCGCCAGGTCTCGGTGGTCAGGCCCTGCTCGTAGGAAATGAAGCCGACCTCGCCGGTGTCGACGGCGTACGCGGCGCCGGGGGCCATGCGGTTGGTGGAGAAGACGGTGATGCCGTTCGCCTTGAGCACTGCGTCGAGCTCGGAGCCGTAGGCGATCTTGAGCGCCTTGTGCTCGTTGGGGTGGATGATCCACAGATCGAACGTCAGGCCCATCTCGTCAAGGTCTGCGAGCCACTGGGCGGTGGCGAAGTCGGCGGCCGGCAGTTCATCGGAGGCGGTCAGGTCGGTCGCTGGACCCACGGTGATGGCCGACTTCCAACTGTTGCCGATGACGATGAGGTTGTTCTCGCCCTCCTCGTGGTATTTGGTCAGTGCGTTCTCGATGGTGGCAATGGCCCGGTCGTTGATCTTGCGGACGATCGTGTTGGCCAATGCGGTGACGTCGCGGTCCATGACGCGCTTGTCGTTGCGGATCTTGGCGGCGTCGGTGATGAAGAACTTCCCGCCCCAGTCCTCGACGTTGGCGACGGCGGTCTCGGGTCGACCACTCGAGACGACGGGGTATTCGTTGCCGGGGGTGACTTGCTCGATGTCGCGGGACAGGTACTCGCTGCCGGGTGCGGCGACCTCGTAGAGCACGGCGCCGCCGGCGACTGAGAAGCCACTCGAGGCGAACACCTTGTCGACGATGAACTTCTGTTTGGTCAGATCAGCGATTCGCTGGGTGATGAGCTGCGGCTGATTGAGCGCGGCATCGACGGTGAGGGTTGATCCGGTGAGCTTGGGCGCGCCGAGCGGGTAGGCGATGGGCGAGTTCATGGTTCAGTGTTCTCCTTGCTGGATGAGGCGTACGAGTGCTTCGGTGTGTGCGTTGTGTGCAGCGCGGTCGAAGCTGGATGCTGCGACGAATTCGGTGCGGACCTCTTCGGGGTCAGCCCAGGTGATTGCAGTGCCGGCGATCGCGTACCGGACTCGGTAGCGCTTGCCCTCTTTGTCGTCGACCGCGATGACTTCCGGCGGTGAGATGCGGAGCATTTCGATCCACAACCACTGATCCGCGCCGGGTCCGTCGTAGAACGACTTCGAGATATGTTCGGCGGTAACAGCTTTCGCTGAAGCGGTCACGCGTTGGGACATGTTGATAGTCACCCCCTTTCCTGTTGAGGCGGCAACGTCATATAGGCGAGCGACGTCTTGGATGGATTTGAGGCCGGACACTGCCGGTGGGGTGACGCCGAGCAACGCGACCGCGGTGAGCGCGAATTGGTGTTGTGCGCCGGTGGCGTCCTTGGCCGCGAACTGGCCCTCGATAGAGCGATCGGGGTAGGCCGATCCGAGAATGCTGGCCAGCCAGCTCGGTACGCCTTTGTAGTCACCGATCAGGGTTGAGCCGTCCGCGGATGCGCGGATGTTGTCGACGTAACCGAGTGCGGGTTCTCCGTCGAACCGGGGGTCGACGTGGCCGAGTTTGATGATCGGCCGGCGGAAACCGGGTGCGGTAGAGGCGGCGGCTGCGGCGGTGATGTCAGACCGGGTGAAGGTGACCTTGCCGGTCGAGGCCGGCCATGTGCCGATCTTCATCAGTTCCACGCCGGGAACTGTTTTCAGATCGACCATGGTCGGCCTCTGTCAGCGTCGGTGTGCTGCTCGTTGCCGTACCGAGGTGGCGTCGTAGAACCAGCGGCCACCGTTCTTGTACCCGATGAGTGTGCCGCGTCGGGCGAGGGCCCGTAGGTTGTCGAGCCCACAGCCGAGGATGTCGGCAGCGTCTCGGGCGGTGAGTAGTTCATGAGTCAACAGTGATGTGCCACTGCTGTTTTCGGACGCCGATGTACCGTTTGACGGATTGTCGGCGTACCGGCCGGCGGATTCAAGCTGTGCCTTGAGGTCGCGGACCGGGGCGATCAGCTCCATTCCGCGTCGGCGCATGACTCGCTCGACTTCGGTCAGCGCTTCGGCCAGGTACCGAACCTCGGCCGGACCGAGGGTGACTTCACCGGGGCGATGCAGTCGGATATCAAGTCCACCCATCGTGATCTCCCAGTGAGTCGGCGAGCGCGGCGATCTCGCGTTCGATCCGTTCGCCACGCTCGTAGAGCTCGGGAGCGTAGGTGGTCGTCAGGTCGAGCAGTGCGCGGGTCACGGTGGCCCAGGTCGCCCCGGCCTCGCGCAGCATGTCGATGGCCACATCGAGGCCATCGTCGTCGGCATTGAGGTAGTGCAGCAGCAGCACTGCGGTGCCGGACCGAAGGCGTAGCGCGCGCACCGATGCCTCTGGGTCAGGGTTGGCACTGAACAAGTCGTCGTTGTCGGCGTATTCATCTGCATGGTCAGTCATGTTGTGGCTCTTCCTGTTCGACGGCATCTATCAGTTGGTTTGCAAGGTCGATTGCTTCGGCGATCGACATTCCGAACGTGTCGCCGCCGAGCCTCAGTCGAATCGGCCGACTGTCGGATACGCGGCGCGTGACCTCGGTCAGACAGGTGCGTGCGTAGCGCCTCATTCGCTCACGTCCTCGAGGTGGCAGATCCGCAGGAACTCGGCGCGGTTCCATTCGCGGCCACGGGACTCGACGCGGTGCTTGAGGCTTGCGAGCCAGTGGCCGTGCGCCTCTAGCACGTCGGCTTCGAGGTCTTGCCACGCGCGCAGTTCAACGCACAGCGGGTGATCCCAGTACGGATATCCGGCGAGACCATCAAGCACCGAATTGCGGGCGATCTCGTCGAGGTTGTCGCGGGTCTGTTGCGGTAGCGCGTGCCACCACTGGTCGACGTCGTCGCGGCGTGGGGTACTCATGACGCTTTCCTCTCGGCGACCGGGCGACCGCGCTTTTTCGGTGGTGGGATTCGACCGGCGATCACACCGGCGTAAGGGTGCTCGGTGGTGGCCCACGCATCGCAGGCGATCATTACCGGGCAGTCGAAACAGATACTCTCGGCCGCGGCGTGCCGACTGGCGACCTCGGTGGCCGGTTCACCGTCGTGCGCCGGGTCGTGAAGACCGGGCCACTCGATGCACGCGGCGCCGGGCAACTTTGGGGTATCGGCCAAGATTTTCGCCAGTAGGGCGATCAGATCCGGTGACGGTTTCATGCCGATTCCCGCTCTGAACCGGTTGCTCCGGGGGGTCTGTTTGGAAGTGGTGCAAGTGGTCTGACTGGTGCATCCGGCTGGGGCGGCGCACCGCTTGCGCCGGATTGACCACTTGCACCACTTGAAATGCGACCTATACCCAAGCGGTGCCAGACCGGCGCGAGAACGGTATGCGAATACCCGCGTGGCCCCCTCCCACCTGGTCGAACAGACGTTATCTTCGACGCCTGCGACACGATCCGGGCCAGTCGATGAGCGGTGATCGCCTTGCCGTAGCTGCTCGCCAGACCCCAGTACTCCGGATTGTGAACGATCAGCTTGGAGACCAGTTGATCGGTTGGTACGAACTCTTCGCCCGCCGGCCACACTGCGTGTAGATCGCGCATCAGCACCATTCCTGGCGGGGCAGATTGCAGTCCCGCATCGCGCTCGTCCCGGTCCTCATCGAGTCCGCGGCTGATCAATTCGTCGATGACCGCCGGCCAGTGCCCGCCGGCCGCGACTGCCACTCGCTTGAGCGGCCGCCACTTCTCTTTGCTCCGCCCGATACATCCGGCAGGTAGCTCAACAGCCATACCGGTGACCTGATCGCGTACCGCGTCAGCGAAGTCGACGACACGCTTCTTGAGCTCGGCGGCATCGTCTTCGAGGTGTTCCCAGTCAGAGTCCTCACTTCTGCCGTCGATGTCCGGCATCAGCAGGATTCGCAGCGACCGTGAGCGGGTGTCATCGGGCAGATGCGGACTGTTGCCGGCCATCGCTACCGGAGCAAACGTCGGCATCTCGCACACGTCCCAGCCGCCGGACTTGTTCGCAACCAACACCGGCCGGGTGGCCCCGCGGCGGTAGCCAGAGTTCAGGATGCCGATCAGATCCTCGACTCCTTGTTTGTTCGGCGACAGCGACCGGTCGACCTCATCGATCAGGATTGTGCGAATCCCGTGTTGCACCAGGCGCACGAGCATCGCCGGCGACGACAAAGACGCTGCCTGTACCGGCGCGATACAGAACCGGCTCAGATGATCGAGGACTGTGGTTTTCCCGCTACCGGGCATCGTCGAGTCGATCAGCAGCCTGGGCGAGGTGTAGAGCTCGACAGCCAAGTGCGTGGCCACGGTCCAGAGCGCCAACAGACTGAGGTCTCGGTCGTCAGGAACAGCGATGAATCGACCGAACCAGGCTTCGAGGGCGTCGAGCACCTCGGCGTAATCCGTGTCGCTCACGCGACCACCCGCTTGGCCCACGGATTCGCAGCCTCGAACGCGGCCTTGTCCCGACCGAACTTCCCGATCGCACGCCAATCGGCGCCGGCCGAAACTTCCTGTAGCGCATCAGCACGAGCCTCTTGGTCGAGCTCCATTTGTAGGGCCATCCAAACGGCAGCGAGATGGACCGCTCCAACCTTGCGAGGTTCACCCGCCGGTAAGTCGAGCCACGAGTGCGTGCCGATCACCGGCAGTGGTCCGTAGCGCCCCGCCCGCTCGATGACCGGCCAGAGATCGGAGTACGTCAACGCCCAGGAGACCTCACGTGATTCTGTAGTGCTCGTGAGCAATTCGGGTAGGTCGACGCCGGAGTTTATTGTCTGCACCGACCACGGTGGTGGCGATATGATGGCCATTGGATTGGTTATCCTTTCGGTTCGTAGAGTGCCCCGGCTCGGGAGTGAGCCGGGGCTCTTGCGTTTCCTGGTGTCGGTGCAGCGGCACCAGGAAGATTGAGTTAGAGCAGGTGCTGGTACTTCTCGAGAACGTCAGGTTGGTTGCGCCAGAACGGATCAGCAATCTCGATGGCACGCGTGAGATCGGCCAGCACTTTGCGGGCTTCGACGATGCTCATGATGGCCTCGGTGTCGTCGCCGACCGTGATGACGATCGGCGGCACAAGGTCGTGGTCATCGAGCCACATCCCAACGATGAGCGGCGTCGACTCGTCGAGGTCGCGTCGTTCACCGTTCTTGCCCAGGCTCGCCTGGGTGTAGCCCTGCCAGAAGTGCTCACCCATGCTGCACGGATACTCTGCGCATCCGTTGTCGCACCAGTCATGTTCGAGGCATTGGTAATCGCTCACCGGAGTCTCCGACACCGGGAAGGGTGCGCGCTGGTGGTTGGCAAGCAGTGAGACCCACTGGTCGTCACTGACGGAGTCGAGATGCTGTTCGCCGGCCAACTCCCGCATGTCGCGTGCGATGCCCAGGCAGTCGTAGTCGTCGGCCACCTTGCCTTCTGCGCGGAGGTCTTTGACCACACGGGCCAGGTCCGCAGCCAACAACTGCGGTGGCGTGGTATCGGTGGTGTGCTCTATCGTGGTCACAGTTCAGTTCCTTCGTGAGAGTTGGTTTGAACTTTGGCCTCGTCACCGGTTGCAGCCGGGGCGAGGTTTTTCTTTTCGGTGATGCCAACGAGATCGTCAGTGTCGTCGGCCGGCGGATACGCCAAGCCGAGGTCTTCCACTCCGCGAATCTGTGCGTAGCGATCCATCAGGCAGCACCCGGCGTGACTGTATTGGAATCGAGGTACGCCTGAATATCGTTCCAGCGGTACAAAACTCGGCGCCCAACCTTAATATAGGGAACCCCAATCCCCTTGTAGCGATCCTGAGCGAGACTCGCCGTAGTGGTGTGCATGTGGGCTGCGACCTCATCTGGTGTCGCCAGTTCGTCTGCCATTTCCTACCCTTCTCTCAAGCCGTTGTTTTCTACGGTCTGTGTCAATCAGTACACGTCACCACTCATATCGTCAAGCCGTAGTTTTTCGCGTATTGTGATTCCGCATGAGCGAACCAAAGGCACTGGCCGAGGTCGTCGGCAAAAACGTGCGGCATCTCCGGGGCGACTTCACGGCGGACGCACTAGCGCGAACGATCCGCCAGATGTTCGACTTGAAGTGGGATACCGGTCGTATTGCTGGACTAGAAAATGGTCGCGCTTCGCCCACTGCCACAACACTTTTCATTGTTTCTCAAGCGTTGAGTGAACTGACGAGATCGCCGGTACTCGTGGCCGACCTGGTCCGCTCCCCCAGCTTTGTTGAGATCGGAGGCACAGCGATCGCGGCAGACCGGATCGCTGACGCTCTGAGTGGTGTAGCGGTCGAACTAAAGGTTCGGGACTTCATTGATGCTGCCGAGCGTTCGGAACGTGCTCGGCGTGGCCTCCTCGAGGGGGCAGCGGAGTGGCAAGAACTACCGGAGGAGCTGGGTCAGCTACCTGCCGAACTGATTCAGAAGGTCGAATCACAGACCAGCGAGGCCGAGTACCGCGTAGCGAAATCACTCGGCATTAGCACCATCCGATTAACGGCGGAGTCCGCGCGATTGTGGGGCGACAGCTTCTCTGTCGAACGGGACAGGCGCGCCGGCGCCGGCGCCAACGCTCAGCAGCGCGGACGAGTGAGCCGTGAACTGAAATCTGAATTGAAGGCCGTGCTCGATGGCGACGATTGAGAGCTATCAAACGAAGACCGGTAAGAGGTATCGGGTCCGCTACCGCACGCCCGATCATCGTCAGACCGACAAGCGCGGGTTCAGAACCAAGCGCGATGCCGAAGCATTCTCTGCCACAGTCGAAGTCGAGAAGTTACGCGGCGAGTACGTCGCTCCGCAGCTCGGTCAGATCACCGTCGAGGAACTGGCTGTCGATTGGTTGACGCGCAAGCAATCTGACCAGAAGCCCTCGACGTACCGGACCACCGAGGTCGCGTGGGCAAAGCACGTAAAACCGAAGTGGGGCAAGACAAAGGTCGTCGACATCGATCTCGACGCAGTCGAGCGGTGGATTGCAGACATGGGCCGAACGGTCATCGACGCCGATGGACAGATCAGCAAGAAGGGATCCGGCGCCACTGTGGTCATCCGGGCCTACGGCATCCTGGCGGCGATCCTCGACTCTGCTGTCAAAGCTCGCCGGCTCCCCCGCAACCCAGCTCGAGGGGTCGAGAATCTACCGCGTAAACGCCCGAAACCACGGACCTACCTCACGCATGATCAGGTCGCACTCCTCGCGGATGAAGCCAAGGATCATAGGGTGCTGGTACTGCTCCTGGCCTACTGCGGATTGCGATGGGGTGAGGCGATTGCGTTGCGGGTCAAGGATCTCGACCTGTTGCGTCGCCGGCTCACCGTGGTACAGAACGCAGTCCAGATCGATCAGAAGATCAACGTTGGAACGCCGAAGTCTCATGAGTCGCGAGCGGTGCCGGTGCCGGAGTTCTTGACGTTCGAGCTCGCCGGTCAATGCGAAGGCAAGGCACCCGACGATCTCGTGTTCCCCGGCCGCGACGGCGGATACCAGCGACGGCCGGTTTCGTGGTCAGGATGGTTCGAGGGAGCAGTTACACGCGCTGGGGTACCTCGGGTCACCCTGCACGATCTGCGACACACAGCGGCGAGCCTGGCCGTCTCGGCGAATGTCAACGTTCTGGCCCTCCAAAGGATGCTCGGTCATGCGTCCGCGGCGATGACTCTCGACACCTACGCGGACCTGTTCGACGACGATCTCGATGCAGTCGGAATCGCCCTCCATCAGGCGGCTTCAGTGACGAATGTGGGCAGATTGTGGGCAGAGAGCTCGGGCAATATGACTGACCCGGCGAAAAAGAACGCCCCACCTGCGTAAACAGGTGGGGCGCATCTGCGGAAGCGGAGGGATTTGAACCCCCGGTGGTTTCACCCACGCTCGCTTTCAAGGCGAGTGCATTCGGCCGCTCTGCCACGCTTCCTTCGGCACAGAGCCTACTTCACGCGGGCCTGAGGGTTCTCACGCAGCCACGTATCGACCTTCAGGAAGGTCGTCGCCATGGCCTCCCGCTCGTGATCTTCGAGGTGGTCGAGCAGATAGGTACGTACCGCGACGACGTGTCCCTTGGCGGCGTCGTGGAGTTTGGTCCGGCCCGACTCGGTGATGCGACAGACGCGATTGCGCTGGTCTTTGTCGTGGTCCTTGGCCATCCGCTCGACCCAGCCGGCCTCGGCCATCCGGTCCACGCGCCGCGAGATCGTGCTCTTGCTGCTCAACGCCCCGTCGGCGAGCGCACTCATCCGCATCGAGTCCGTCTCCGACAGCAACACCAGGATGCGGTAGTCGGCGAAGGTGAGACCTGCGGTTTCGACCAGGGCGTAATTGATCGCATCGAATAGACGCTGCGATCCGTTCATGAATGATCGCCACGCGAGTTGTTCAGAGTCATCGAGCCAGGGCACGGCTCTATTCTCTGTCATTTATCCCCCCGGACTACGACGTTTGTCCAACCACGCCAGGAATGAGCGCTTACGAATCAGGACCCTACCGCCATTGAATTTCGGCGTAGTGTGCCACCGCATGCCGCCCGGGCGCACCGGACGGGTAAAGGTAGAGAGATGACCTCAATGCGCGCAGTGAACCTGACCGAGTTCGGGCCGGCGGAGAACCTCATCGTCACCGAGGTCGACAAACCCCGCCCAGGCGCCGGGGAAGTGCTGATCAAGGTGGCCGCGGCCGGTGTGAACCGGGCCGACCTGCTGCAGCGACAGGGAAATTATCCGCCGCCACCGGGAGCGAGCGACATCATCGGTATGGAGGTCTCCGGGACCATCGACGAACTCGGTCCGGGCGTGGCCGGCTGGACCACCGGAACCGATGTCTGCGCACTGATCGCAGGTGGCGGCTATGCGGAGTTCGTCGCGGTCGCCGCCGAACACCTGATGCCGATCCCGGAGTCCGTGGGCCTGGTCGAGGCCGCGGCCCTGCCCGAGGTCGCCTGCACGGTGCTCTCCAACCTCAAACGAACCGCCCACCTCGTGCCGGGTGAGCTCGTCCTGTTCCATGGCGGCGGAAGCGGCATCGGCACCCACGGGATCCAATGGGCCAAGGCACTGGGCGCAACGGTGGCCGTGACGGCCGGCTCGGACGACAAGCTCGAACTGTGCCGCAGCCTCGGTGCCGACATCACGATCAACTACAAAACCGACGACTTCGTGGAGGTGGTCAAGGAGCACGGCGGCGCCGACGTGATCCTCGATATCATCGGCGCAAAGTACCTGGGCCGCAACGTGTCTGCGCTCGCCAAAGACGGCCGACTGGTGATCATCGGCATGCAGGGCGGCGTGAAGGCCGAATTGAACATCGCCGCACTGCTGAACAAGCGTGGCACCGTCCACGCCACCGCGTTGCGCGGCCGGGATCAGTCCGACAAGGCCGCCATCGTCACCGACACCATCGCCACCACCTGGCCACTGATCGCCGACGGCAGGATCAAACCCGTTGTCGGAGCGACATTCCCACTGGCCGAAGCTTCCGCGGCGCACATCCTGCTCGAATCAGGTGAGGTGTCGGGCAAGATCCTGCTCACGCTCTGAGTCTCACCGTATTCTTCCCCTGCAGAGGGCCCGAGGGACATGTTCCCTCGGCGCCCACTGCAGGGGACGAAAATGGCGAGGGTCAGCCGAGTGACCCCAAAGTGCGTACCAGCTGGTCGATTTCGTAGGGCGTCGTATATGGGCCGAGACCGAGGGTGACGGCACCACCGACGTCGTTCACGCCGATGCCGCCGAGTACCCGGCTGTTCACATCGGCAAGCGCGCAGATCCCGTTGTCGGCCAAGCGCCGAACCACTTTGTCGGCGGTCACCCCGGTGACCGTGAAACTGACCGCCGGGATGCGGTTGTCGGCCGAACCGATCAGGTTCACCAGGTTCAACTGGCCCAGCGACCGCAGCAGGTACTGCAGGAGTCGTTGTGAGTATTCACTCAGCGCCGTCATCGACGTCACCAGTCGCTGACGGCGGGTACCGGTGGCCGATTCGTCGAGTCCGGCGAGATGTTCGATCGAGGCGACGAGTCCGGCCAGCAGTGCGTGCTGATGTCCGTCGACCTCCAGTCGATTCGGGCCCTGCGCATCCGGGTCCAGTGACATCGACCGCACCCGGGACAACATGTCGGGGTCGCGGAAGATCACCGCGGCGGTGGCCGGACCACCCCAGCGGTCGGCGCTGACCACCAGGACGTCGGCGCCGAGCGCCTCGATGTCGAGCAACATGTACGGAGCCGCGCTGGTGGCATCGACGACGACCAGGCCGTCGATCGCGTGGACCACTGCCGCCGCGGTGGCGACATCGACCACCGAGCCGATCGTCGACGACGCCAGCGGCATCGCCACCACGCTCGTGGACCGGCTCACCAGTCCGTCGTACTGCCAGACCGGCAGTTCGCCGTTCTCGATGTCGACCTCGGCCCAGCTCACCTTCGCGCCGAACCGGTCGGCCGCACGCAGCCACGGCAGGATGTTCGCCTCGTCGTCGAGCCGGCTGACAACCACCTCCGAACCGAGCCACACCCGAGTGTTGAGGCTTTCGGCGAGCACGTTCAGCAGGTGCCCGCGGGACGGTCCGAGCACCACTCCGCGTGGATCACCACCGACGAGATCTGCCACCGCCTGCCGGGCCGCATCGATGATGCCCGACGATTTCCGGGCCGACGGATAGATGCCGCCGGGCTGTGACACCAGGGAACGAAAACCCTTGGACACCGTGGTCGCGACCGAGTCGGGGATCTGCATTCCTGCCTGCGGATCGAGATGTATCCAACCATCACCCAGCGACGGGAACAGTCCCCGAACGCGGGCGACGTCATAAGCCATGGCAGCCACCATAGACGGTCCCGGCGACACTGCAATGCCTCTCGTCTGGGCAACTGCGTGCAATCGCCACTCAACATCGGGAGAATGAACGGATGACCGATGAAAATCTCAACAAGCGTTCGATCTCAGGCGTCAATGACGATGGCATCCTCGTGGTCCCCTCCGCCGGTTCGGCAGGTTCAGAAGAGCCCGGTGACGAAAACCAAGGGATGACCGCCATGGTCGAGCCCGCGAAGGTGATGCGGATCGGCACCATGATCAAGCAACTGCTGGAGGAGGTGCGGGCCGCACCGCTCGACGACGCCAGCCGCGCCCGCCTCAAACAGATCCACCGGTCGTCGATCCTCGAACTCGAGGACGGTCTCTCCCCCGAACTGCGCGACGAGCTCGAACGGCTCGCGTTGCCGTTCACCGAGGACGACGTTCCCTCCGACGCCGAGTTGCGGATCGCACAGGCGCAGCTCGTCGGCTGGCTCGAAGGCCTGTTCCACGGCATCCAGACCGCTCTGTTCGCCCAGCAGATGGCCGCGCGGGCCCAGCTCGAACAAATGCGTCAGGGACAGCTGCCCCCGTCCGGACCCTTCGCAGGCGGCGGCCCCGGTGGACCGCATGGCGCGGCCGGCACCGGTCAGTACCTCTGACCCCGCACCCCACGGGAGCGATGGCCCCCGACGCGTTGACGGTAGGCTCGACTCTCGTGTCAACTGCAGCCGACGAAGTACCCATGCGGCCCCCACCAGCGGAGTCCGATTCGCGGTCGCTCCGGCGGGCGTTCGGCGACCTGTCGTCCGGCTTCAAGCACTCCGAACTCTGGCTGCTCCTCGGCTGGCAGGACATCAAGCAGCGTTACCGACGGTCGTTGCTCGGGCCCCTGTGGATCACCATCGCGACGGCGGTCACCGCTGTCGCGATGGGTCTGCTCTACTCGCAGCTCTTCGGCAACGAGATCCACGACTTCCTGCCCTACGTGATGCTCGGGTTCATCTTCTGGAACTTCATCCAGGGATCGATCCTCGAAGGCGCTGAACTCTTCTCCAGCAACGAAGGCCTGATCAAGCAGATCCCGGCTCCGCTGAGCGTGCACGTCTACCGGCTGACCTGGCGTCAGCTGATCATCTTCGCGCACAACATCCCGCTGTACTTTGTCCTGCTGATCATCTTCCCGCAGCCGGTGACCTGGACAGTGATCCTGGTCATCCCCGGTATTGCACTGCTGGTGGTCAACGCGATCTGGGTCTCGATCGTCTTCGGCATCCTGTCGACCCGCTTCCGCGACATCGGCCAGTTGCTCACCACCGCGGTCCAGCTCGTCTTCTTCATGACGCCGATCATCTGGAGCGCGACCGACCTCGAGAAGAACATCGGCGCCGACTCCAGTCGCGTCAAGATCGTCCAACTCAACCCGATGTTCCACTACCTCGAAATCACCCGCGGACCGCTGTTGGGTGAGTCGGTAGCGCTCTATCACTGGTTGATCGTCATCGCATGCACCGCCGCCGGATGGGCCGTGGCGTTGCTGGTTCTGCGTAATTACCGCGCCCGTGTGGCGTATTGGGTGTGAGGTCATGAGTCAAGTTCGAGTCGATACCTGGGATGCCTGCGTGGATTTCCCGATCTTCGACGCCAAGACCAGGTCATTGAAGAAGTCCGTCCTGGGCCGGGCCGGTGGAGTGATCGGGTCCAACGAATCGAACGTGGTCGTGGTCGAGGCCCTCAAAGACATCAATCTGCACCTGTCCCATGGTGACCGGATCGGTCTGGTCGGACACAACGGCGCCGGTAAGTCGACACTGCTGCGACTGCTCTCCGGCATCTATGAGCCCACCCGCGGGTCGTGCGCGATCAAAGGTCGCGTGGCACCGGTCTTCGACCTCGGTGTCGGTATGGATCCCGAGATCTCCGGCTACGAGAACATCGTCATCCGCGGCATGTTCCTCGGCATGAGCCGCCGCGAGATGCTCCGGAAGATGGACGACATCGCCGAGTTCACCGAACTCGGTGACTACCTGTCGATGCCGCTGCGCACGTATTCCACCGGTATGAGGGTGCGGGTTGCGCTCGGTGTGGTCACGTCGATCGATCCCGAGATCCTGATTCTCGACGAAGGCATCGGCGCCGTCGATGCCGAGTTCATGAAGAAGGCCCGGATCAGGTTGCAGGAATTGGTGAAGCGGTCCGGCATCCTGGTCTTCGCCAGCCATTCCAATGAATTCCTGGCCCAGCTCTGCGATCGTGCGCTGTGGATCGATCACGGCGCGATCCGGATGGACGGTGGCATCGAAGAGGTGGTCGGGGCCTATGAGGGTCCCGAAGCCGCCCGGCACGTGCGTGAAGTCCTGGCCGAGGTCGAAAAAGATGCCTGACCCCAAGGTCATCGCCGTGGTGGTGACCCACCGTCGGCTCGAACTCCTCGAGCAGTCGCTGATCGTGTTGACCAACCAGACCCGTCCCATCGATCACCTCGTGGTGGTCGACAACGACGACGACAGTGCAGTCGCCGAACTCGTTGCCGCCCAATCGGTTCCGGTGACCTACATCGGCTCGGCCCACAACCTCGGCGGGGCCGGCGGATTCGCCCTCGGCATGCTGCAGGCGCTGGCGCTGGGCGCCGACTGGGTCTGGTGCGCCGACGACGATGGCCGCCCGGAAGGCCCCGAGGTCCTGCAGAAACTGCTCGATTGCGCTCTGACGCATCACCTCGACGAGGTCTCGCCGGTCGTCTGCAACATCGACAACCCGGAAACCCTGGCGTTCCCGCTGCGCCGGGGCCTGGTGTGGCGCCGTAAACGTTCCGAACTCTTCGCCGACGGCGAGACCTCGGATCTGTTGCCCGGCATCGCCTCTCTGATGAACGGCGCACTGTTCTCGGCGGCCGCGATCGACGCCGTGGGCGTACCCGATCTGCGGTTGTTCGTCCGCGGCGACGAGGTCGAGATGCACCGTCGCCTGGTGCGGTCCGGCCTGAACTTCGGAACCTGCCTGACCACGGCCTACCTCCATCCGGACGGCAGCGGCGAGTTCCGCCCGATCCTCGGTGGCCGCATGCACACCCAGTACCCCGACAACGAGACCAAGCGGTTCTTCACCTATCGCAACCGCGGGTATCTGATGAGCCGGCCGGGTATGCGAAAACTGTTGCCCCAGGAGTACGCCCGATTCGGCTGGTATTTCCTTGTGCAGCAACGTGATGTGGCCGGCTTCAAGAACTGGCTGCGACTGCAGTCACTCGGTCGCCGCGAGCGATTCGGCAAACCCTGAAAGCCAGGTGACACCAGAGTTCGACACCCTGATATCGCCTGGCTCCCTTTCGGTTCGGCGTGACTAGTACCGCCCGATGGGCTTCCCGGTGCCCGTCGTGGCCAGCTGCGGCAGGCTCTGGGTGATGTAGAAGCCCCACCCGCGTGAGCAGGCGTCGAAGCACTCGGACTCCTCGGTCAGGCCTTCGTGGGTGAAGTCGACCCTCGCCCCGCCCGGTGCGGCGGAGATATCGAAGACGACGTTGGTGTCGGTCCACTCGTTGCGGTCATCGATGAAGGTCAGGACCGAATCGACCACGTGCCAGACCATCCGCTTCCCGGGGACCACGTCGGTCAGGTGGAACCTGCAGTACCGTATGCCCTCTTTCGAGGTCAGGGCCAACTCGCCCGGATACTCGGCGTCGTCGAAGAAGACGAACTCGTCGCCGAGGTCGTGGGTGCTGCCGATGATGTTCTCGGACCACCACCCGCGCACATCGGCGACTGCTTCGAAGACCTCTTCGGGTGTGCGATCGACGGTCATCGTGGCGCTCAAATACTGTTTGTTCGACATGTGTTCAGCCTCTCTGTTCGGCGGGTTACACCCCACCGACGAAGCACCCGGCCTCAGATCGACATCATCGAAGAACTTTTTCACCCGGTTACGCCGCACCCCGATAACGCCGGACGCCGTCTACAACTCCCGGAGACGACGGTCCAGGTATCGGCGCTCGGCATCGGACGGCGCCAACGACAACGCCTCCCGATACGCCGACGCGGCCCGGTCCGTCTGACCGTCGCGCCGCAACAGGTCGGCGCGTGCCGCCGGGAGAAGGTAATAGCCATCGAGGTCCCCGGTCGCGGTCAGCTCGTCGATCAGGCGAAGGCCGGCCGGGATGTTGTCGGCCATGGCGACGGCGACCGCGCGATTGAGTTCGACGACCGGAGACGGTGTCATGCGGGCGAGTTCGGAATACAGGGCCGCGATCTGCGGCCAGTCCGTGTCCGCGGAATCGGTTGCGGTCGCGTGACAGGCGGCGATCGCAGCCTGGACCTGGTACGGCCCAGGGCGCCGAACCGCAAGCGCGCCGTCGAGCGCGGCAACGCCGTCTGCGATGAGCGCGCCGTCCCACCGGCTGCGGTCCTGGTCTTCCAACGGGACCAGCGTGTCGGCTTCGAAACGCTGTTCGCGCCTGGCCTCGAGCAGCAGCATCAAGGCGAGCAGGCCACGCGGTTCCGGCTCGTCGGGCATCAGCCGGACCAACATCCGGGCCAGGTGGATCCCCTCAACGGCCAGTGCCCGCTGCCCGTCCTTCTCGTCGTAGCCCTGGTTGAAGATCAGATAGAGAACCGCGAGTACCGCCGACAACCGTTCCGGAAGACTCTCGACCGGCGGGACCCGATATGGGATCCCGGCCTCCGCGATCTTGCGCTTGGCCCGCACGATTCGTTGCGCCATCGCGGATTCGGACGTCAGGAACGCATCGGCTATCTCGGCGGTACTCAGCCCTGCCAGCGTGCGCAGCGTCAGTGCCACGCGGGCCGCGAACGGCAGGGCGGGATGACAGCAGGTGAAGATCAGCCGCAACCGCTCGTCGGGAATCTCCTGCGGCGCAGCCGGTGCCATGGGCAGCACCGAGATCTGGCGTAGCTTCGCCGTTTCGGCGGTGGCGTGACGCAGCCGGTCGGTCATCCGGTTGCGGGCCACCGTGGTGAGCCACGCACCCGGCCGGCGTGGGATGCCGTCGCGTGTCCAGGTCGCCATGGCGGCGGCGAATGAATCCTGTGCACATTCCTCGGCGAGGTCCCAGTCCCCGGTCAACCCGATCAGGGTCGCGACCACCTGACCCCACTCGTCTCGATACGCGGCGTCGACTGCGGCACGGACCTCGTCCGGTGTGGTCATTCCCAGACGGGACGCACTTCCACGCATCCCCTACGCGCGTACGGATGTCCCGCGGCGATCTCGATCGCCTCGTCCAGATCGGCGCAGTCGATGATGTCGACACCTCCGACGAAGTCTTTCGTCTCGGCGAACGGGCCGTCGGAGATGAGCGTCTCACCGTCTCGGACGCGCACCGTCGTGGCATCGGCGGTGGGCCGGAGCCGGGCGCCGCCGAGCTGGACGGCTCGCCGGGCGACCTCGGCGTCCCACTCCTGATACGCGGGATCGGCGGCGATCTCCTCATTGGAGGGCGCGTCCTTCTCGTCGTCGCAGATCAGGAGCACATATTTCATTGGCCACATATACCGCACGGATCGGGACGCAACAAGAGGCACCGATCGCCACCACCATACTAGAACTCGTTCTAGTATGAGCGGACGACGATTCTAGGAGGATCATGCGGTTCACGTTCGCGGAGGCAATGACGGATCCGAGCCATTACCTGCCCCTGGCGAAGGCGGCAGAGGAGGCCGGTTACGAAGGTTTCACGATCCCCGACTCGATCGCGTATCCCGAGCAATCGGACTCGACATATCCGTACACCGAGGACGGCAACCGGGAGTTCCTCGAGGACAAGGCGTTCATCGAGACCTTTGTGATGGCGGCGGCGATGGGTGCGGTCACCGAGAAGATCCGCTTCAACCCATTTGTCCTCAAGTTGCCCGTCCGGCCGCCGGCGCTGGTGGCAAAACAGGCGATGTCGGTTGCGGTGTTGACCAACAACAGGTTTTCACTCGGTGTCGGCACCAGCCCCTGGGCCGAGGATTACGAGATCATGGGCGTCGACCCCAAACGCAAGGGTCGCCGGATGAACGAGTGCATGGACATCATCCGCGGGCTCAGCACCGGCGACTACTTCGAGTTCCACGGGGAGTTCTACGACATCCCCCGGATCAAGATGAATCCGGTTCCGACCAAACCGATTCCACTACTCGTCGGCGGCCACGCCGACCTCGCCCTCAGACGCGCGGTGATCCGCGGCGACGGCTGGATGCACGGCGGCGGGCAACCCGAGGAACTCGACGCACTGCTCACCAAGATCCAGGACATCCGCAAAGCGGAGGGAAAGCTGAACGACCCCTTCGAGATTCACGTCATCTCGATGGACGCATACACCCCGGACGGCTGTAAGCGCCTTGAGGACAAAGGCATCACCGACGTGATCGTCGGCTTCCGGATCCCCTACATCGTCGGCAACGACACCGAGCCGTTGCAGAAGAAGATCGATCACCTCAACATGTTCGCCGATTCGGTGATCAGCAAGGTCAACGGCTAGCTCACCAGGCCGGCCCGAAACGCCACCAGCGCCGCCTCGACCCGATTGCGGGCACCGAGCTTCATGAAGACCGCGGACAGATGGGTTTTCACGGTCGTCTCGCTGAGGAACAATTCTGAGGCGATGGCGGCGTTGGGGGCGCCGGTGGCCATCGACTTCAGCACGTCGCGTTCCCGCTCGCTCAGTTTGTCGATCGCGGACGGGTCGGTGACCACCGTCTGCGTGCGGCCGCCGGTGATGCGGCGCAACGACTCCTGGCTGAACAACGTGTTGCCGGCCGCGACTGCGCGGACCGATTGCTGGAATGTCTGGGGTGGCTCATCCTTGCTCAGGAAACTGTGGGCCCCGGCGCAGACCGCCTGCACCACAAGGTCATCGACATCCATGGCTGTCATGGCGATCACCCGGGGCGGGTCGGGCATGGTCATCAACGCGCGGGTGGCATCGAGACCGCCCATGCGTTTCATCTTCAGGTCCATCAGCACCACGTGCGGACGGAACTGCGTGACCGCGGCAAAGACCTCGTCACCGTCGCCGACGTCGGCAACCACAACGATGTCCGTGGTGGCGGCGAAGATGTCCGAGACACCGCGCCGCACAAAGGGATCGTCGTCGGCGATCAGCACGGTGATCAGGTGTGGTCCGGTCATGGTGCGCCCAGCGTATTACCCGCCACCGACAGCGCGACCGGCGACACTAGGAATACCAGGGCAACCAGCAATCGGTGACGAACTCGCCTCCCACCACACCCGCATGAAAGGTCCCACCGATGTCTCCGGCCTGCTCGGCGAGTCCACGCAACCCGGACCGCGATCCCACCGGGACCAGCGGCGGGCGGTTGCTGAGCCGATTGCAGATGTTGATGCGGATCCCGTGTTCACCGGCACCGACGATCGAAATTCGAATCGTCTGATCCCCCGCGTACTTCTGTGCGTTGGTGAGCGATTCCTGCACCACCCGGTAGGTGACGTGCCCGGAGACGGTCCCGATGTCGCCGGGCAACAGGTCTGTGTAGAGGGTGGCGTGCAGGCCCGCGGCCCGCGCGCCCTGCACCAGTTCGGCTATGGCGTCGATCCCCTGGTGCCCACTGTGTTGTTGGGGAGCCGAACCCCGCAGGACCCCGACGATGTTCTTCAGGTCGTCGAGGGCGTCGTGCGCGGTCGAGCGGATCAGTGAGGCGTTGTTGACGATTTTCTCCGGATTGTCGGTGCCACCGACCTGGACCGCCCCGGCCATCAGGGAGATGCGGCTCAGGCTCGCCGCCAGGGTGTCGTGCATGTCGCGCGCGATGCGGGTGCGTTCTTCGGTTCGGATCATCTCGTCCCGCATCACATCGGTCTGTTTGGTCGCCCGGTCCCGGCTCAGTTCCGCGCGGGCCAGTTCGACCTGGGTATGCCGCAACAGTGCGACGGTGATGACGATGGCCACCAGGGCTGCGGCCACCAGCCACGGGATCCACAGCGGCACATCCCAGTCCGGACTGGGAGCGCCCTCTTCGGGCTGGGGGGAGCTGATGGTCAGGACCGAGTTGTCCCGGGTGCGCATGGTGTCGTAGATCAGTGACATGCTGGATGCCAGATATGCCGCGAAAGCCGCCAGGGCCAACCGGATCCCGCGTTCGGCCTGCGCGACCGCGTAGAGCGCGATGAGCGCCGCGGTGGCGTCGGTCGAGAAGAACATCGGACCCACGGCCGCCACCGCCAGCACCGGCATGGGGAAGCGGTGACGCCAGACGAGCGCCGCGGCCGCCAGCAGGTTCAGCAGCAACCCGATGGTGGAGTTCCACACCGGGACGCTGCTCGACTCAGAGGTGAGCGCGACAGCCAGAATCGAGCCGAACACGCTCAGGCTCACGGCGCCGGTGGTCCAGAGCCGGCGCCGGATGGTGTCGCCGGAAGTTGTTGTCACGGTATGCAGGCTACGGCGAACCTCCGACGCCGCGCGATCCACCGAACGGTCGGAGTCCGCCGGGGTTCTCCGCCCGAATGTAGGAGGGACGCCGTCCCTTCGGAGGAGGTGCGCGGGTATCCGGATGCGGTCTGCTGTTCACACCACGCCAACCCCCCCACCACTCAGGAGGATCTGCCATGACCAATCCAGGCGCCCCGGGCGACAACAACCCGTACAACCAGCCCTACAACCCCATTCCGGGGCCGTATCAGCAGCAGCCGCCGACGAAGAAGCGTCGGGTCTGGCCCTGGGTCGTGATCGGTGTGCCGATCCTGTTGATCGGTGCCTGCACCGCGATCGTCGCCGGCAGTGGCGGCGACAACGACACCAGTGTCACCACGGCCTCGGGTGAGGCCTCGGCGCCGGCGGCCGAGGGGAACGAGACGAATACCGGACCCGACTTCCCGGGGAAATTGGACGACGACACCGCTGCGGTGGGCGGCGACACGATTACCCACGACAACCTGGCATATACCGTGGGACCGCTGGAAAACGCCAATTCCGATTTCGGGGATTACCTGTGCAGCAGTGTGACCATCAAGAATGTTGGTTCGAAGCAAAATGATTTCAATGGCTATTTGGACTGGAGCCTGCTGGATGCCTCCGGCACGATCAGAGACGCCACCTTCGCTCCCGAGAAGCAATCGCTGAACTCGGGCGACCTCGCACCGGGCGGGCAAACGGGGGGCGACATCTGCTTCGAGGCGCGCGACGGAGCCGGCCCCGGAACGTACGTGGTGCTGTTCGAGGACACGTTCTCGCTGTCGTCGGACCGCCTCGCGTGGGTCAACACCCGGTAGCCCGGGCGGGAGGTGGTCAGCGGATCTTGAAGATCACGGTCCGCTGCACCACGAAGTTGATGACGGTGGCGGTGCCCTGGGCGACGACGAAGGCGACCAGGCTCCACACCACCGTGTCGTCCCAGGCCCGCGACAAGACGGTGTAAATACCCACCTGAACCACAAAGGTCACCAGGTAGAGCACCGCAACGGCCACAAATCGGGCGACGCTCGGTTCGGCCCGGAACGTCCACCGCCGGTTGATGAGGTACGCCATCGTGGTGCCGAACACGAACCCGATCGACTTGGCGGCCCACTCCGGGAATCCGAGCACATGCTGGAAGAGCAGGGTCAACCCGATGTCGAGGACTCCGGACGCCGCGCCGGTGATGACAAAACGGACCACCTGGGTCTTCAGATCGCCACCGGCCGGCTTCGGGCTCTCGACTGCCGTGTCCACTTCGGTTGCCCGACGCCCCTCTGCCTGCTCTTCTGCCACCCCGACACCCTAGCGGCCGGCGACCCCGACCGTCCGCGGGGCTCTCCACCTGCTCGACTCGGAAAACGAACGCGGCGTCGAATTAGAAATAAGAGAATTGAAAAACTCCGACCCCCGACGTGGCTTGCGAATTGGACACCCGAGGCCTATTCTCCAAATCTGGACGCTTTGCACAAAGGCGATCTATTGCAATATTGTGCATCTCGCCATTCAACACCACGTCAATTGTCAATCTTTATGGTTTCCGATTTCGTCCCCACGTGCGTTGATCACGCGTGTGTCGAAAGGCGCTCTTGTCCACGTTGAATGATCGATCTGTTCACGCCCCCACAACCCTTACCGTGGTCTGCGTCGGCGTCTTCATGTTGCTCCTCGACATGACGATCGTGTCGACAGCACTTGCCGACATCCAGTCCGATCTGGCCGCAGACCTGACCGGACTGCAGTGGGTGGTCGACGGATACGCGCTGCCGATGGCCGCCTTCCTGCTGACTGCGGCGACCCTCGGGGACAGGTTGGGGCGCAAACGAATCTTCCTGGGCGGGCTGACGGTATTCGTCCTGGCGTCGCTGGGTTGCGCATTGGCCGACAGCATCACCGCCCTGAACCTCATTCGTGGCCTCCAGGGCTTCGGCGCTGCGATGATCCTGGGCGTCTCGCTCCCGCTGATCGCAGCGGCGTACCCGCCCGGACGAGGTCGTTCCTTCGCGATCGCGATATACGGCGCGGCCATGGGCGCGGGCACCGCCGCCGGCCCCTTGATCGGGGGCGCACTGGTCGGAGTGTTCGGATGGACATCGATCTTCCTGATCAACGTCCCGATCGGGATCATTGCGCTGGCCGTCGCATACTGGAAAATCCAGGAATCTCGCGGAGACCGGACCCGCTCGATCGACTTCGGCGGCACCGCAGCACTCAGTATCGCCCTGTGCGCCGGCGTGTTCGGGATCATCGAAGGTAACGCGCAGGGCTGGACCTCCCCGCTGATCCTCGGACTGTTCTCCGTCGCGGCGCTGTTCACGCTCGCGTTCGTGATCTGGGAGGCAAGGACGGCCGATCCGCTCATGGACCTGTCCCTGGTGCGCCGACCAGGGTTCACCGGGGTCGCGCTCGCTGCGTTCGCCACCTCCGGAACCCTCATCGCCGCAACCAATTACCTTGCGCTGTACCTGATGAACACGTTGGGATACACCCCATTCGAAGCCGGGTTGCGCGCACTTCCCCTCACGCTCTCGGGCATCGTCGGTGCACCGGTCGGGATGATGGTGATACGCCGGATGTCGTTGGGCCACCTGGTCCCACTGTCCACCGCGTTGATCGCCGTCGGGCTGTGGACGACCGCCGGCATCTCGGCCGAGACCGAGTGGACACACTTCATCGTGGGTTCGATCATCGCCGGATTCGGTGTCGGAATGATCAGCGCGATCGCATCGGATGCAGCCCTGTCGTTTGTCCCCGAATCCGATTCAGGGATGGCAACGGGCGTGGTCAGCACCGCGCGACAGATCGGAACCGTGATCGGTATCGCCGGAATGGGCGCCTTGTTCGCACAGGCCGCCGCCTCTCGCGCCCGCGAAGAACTCGGGTCGATGACCATCGCCGGAACTCCGGTCGACGTGTCCGCAGATCAGGCCGATGCGATCTCCGACGGGCTGGGGTCGGGTGCGGGCCTGGTGATCCTCGATCACATCCCCGCCCAATTCTCGCTTGCGCTACCCGAACTCGGCCGCATCGCCCGCGAGTCCTCTGCGGCCGGCCTACAGGCGGCATTGCTGGCCGCCGCCGCCGCCGCAACTGTCCTGAGCGTCATCGTCTACGCGTTGATCCGCCGCGACCACGCATTACATCCGGCTGCCGCGGAGCAGCCCCGAGAGGAGCCCCATGTCCATCACTGAAACGTTGCTGATCCCGGCCGCATCCGAGAATGGCTACGCCATCAGCGTGACAACCGATCCGGGCGATATCGAGGCCGCCCAACGCCTGCGCTATCAGTCGTTCGCGGACGAGATGGGGGCATTCCTGCCCGACGCGGTGCTCGGGGAGCACACCGGCGAGCTGATCGACGTCGACCAGTTCGACCCGTTCTGCGAGCACCTGGTGGCGCGCTCCGCACGGACCGGCGAAGTGGTCGGTTGCTACCGGGCACTGTTCCCTGACGGCGCGAAGGCTGTCGGCACCACGTTCACCAAAATCGAGTTCGAGTTCAGCGAGGCACTCGAGGCGCTGCGACCCTCTCTCGTCGAACTGGGCCGGGCCGCAGTACATCCCGATCACCGCAACGGCGCGGTGATGGGTCTGCTATGGGCCGGGATGCTCCAGTACCAGGAACGCACCGGGCACGAGCACGCCATCGGCTGCGCATCAGTACAGATGGAGGCCGGTGGGCCGCGCGGATCGCTGGTCCGCAAAGTCCGGGACTTCGCGAACAAACGCTCCATCGCGCCACCGGAATACCGCGTGACGCCCAAGACCCCGGTCATCGTCGAAGGCCGAACCCTCGATGACATCGCAGCCCCGGAGGGCCGGGTCAAGATTCCACCGATGTTGCAGGGCTACCTGCGAATCGGTGCCGTCGTCTGCGGCCCACCAGCGTACGACCCCGAGTTCGACGTGGCCGATTTCGCGGTCCTGCTCTCCCGCCCGCAACTCAATCTCCGGTACGTGCAGCGGCTGACCGAGGCATTGGTGGCCCGACAGGCTTCCGTCTCCACGCCATGACCCATGGTGCGATCCACCTGATCTGGGCGGTGACACGGTGGTCGACCTGATCAGGCGGTCCGGCCCTCAGTCGACGCTGCAGAGCTTCTCGAGCTCTTCCAATGCGGTGTCGAGGTGGGTCAGGATCCGCTGCAGGCTCGGGACCTCCGCTCGCGCGCCGGTGACCCCGAAGTTCACCATGTCCGCGTTTGTGGCCACGGTGATGTTGAGCGCCTGACCGTCCATCGCGATCGACGCCGGGTACACCCCGGCGAGCCGGGCGCCGTTCCAGTACAGATCATGCTGCGGCCCGGGCACATTCGAGATGATGAGGTTGAACGGCGGCGGGGTCATCCGGACGAATCCCGGTACCGTCGAGAACGCGAGCGGCGCGGCGATGACGGCGCCGTATCCCATCGCCTGCAACGGGCTCAGTCCCCGGATGACCTGCTTGCTCGCCTGGGTCGATTCGACCACGGCCGCGAGCCGGCGTTCCGGATCGGGTTGATCCGTCGCGAGATTCGCCAGGATCGCGGTGATCGCGTTGCCTTCCGACGAATCGGAACCCTTGGCGTGCATCGACACCGGCATCATCGCGATCAACGGGGCCTCGGGCAGGGCATTCTGGTCGATCAGATACGAGCGCAGGGCGCCCGCACACATCGCCATCACCACATCGTTCAGGGTGATCCCCAGCCCCGATGCCAGCGCGAGCAGACGCGTCGTCGACCACTGCTCACCGGCAAATCGGCGGGCGCCCCCGATCGGGACGTTGAATATGGTGCGCGGCGCCTGCATCGGCACCATCAGGTTTGTGTCCCGCAGGGCCCGGAGTCCGACCCGCGCGGAGGCAGGCAGCAAACCCATGAGCTCGCCCGCCACCTTGAAGCCGTCGGAGAGCAGACTCCGGGACTCCTCCGAACCCAGTTCCGGCGCCTTGGGCCGCGGAACGAACAGCTCCGGATCCCAGGACGCCCGGCCCGTCCGGGCATCGCAGTGCGGCGACAAGGTCTTCTCGAGCAGCTTCAGAGCCGAGACCCCGTCGACCAGCGAATGATGGATCTTCGTGTACATGGCCACCCGTCCGTCGGCGAGGCCCTCGATGAGATGTAGCTCCCACATCGGTCGATGCCGGTCCAGCAGCGCTCCGTGATTGGCCGAGACGTAGCGCAACAGTTCACGCACCCGGCCCGGACGGGGCAGCACCGTTCGTCGAACGTGATATTCGAGGTCGACCTCTTTGTCGTGGGTCCACCGGACGGTTCCCATGACACCCACCGGCGACGCCGGGCGCTTACGAAACAAGCGATGTACGTCGGTTTGTGCCTGGAAGGTCTCGAACATCTGCTCGCCCAGTTCGTCGGCAGAACTGCCCTCGGCCGGCTCGAACAACTGCAGGCCCCCGACGTGCATGGGGTGTTCCCGAGATTCCGCCAGTAGGAACATGGATTCGGTGATCGGCATATAAGGCATACGCACTCCTGACCTCGGCTCGTGTGCTTCAGGCCTCGCGCCCTCGTGCATGTGGCACACGTTACAAGCTCGCCGTCGGTGGCACGGGGTTTGGAGGCCCCCCGCATCTGTTCAGCGCACTCGCCGGCGGCTCGGGGGTTTTGCCGGCGCACCCGCGGGGAAACCTGGGAGGTATGCGGTACGGATACACACTGATGACAGAACAGAGCGGACCCAAGGATCTGGTGCGCTATGCAGCATCCGCAGAGGATGCGGGCTTCGACTTCGAAGTCGCCAGCGACCATTACTCGCCGTGGCTGGCCTCGCAGGGACACGCACCCTACGTCTGGAGTGTTCTGGGAGCGGTCGCCCACGTCACCGAACGCGTCGACCTGGCGACGTACGTGACCGCACCGACGATGCGGTACCACCCTGCCGTCGTCGCACAGAAGGCCGCGACGATGCAGTTGCTCGCCGACGGACGGTTCATCCTCGGTCTCGGGTCCGGCGAGAACCTCAACGAACACACGGTCGGCCAGGGCTGGCCCGCGGTGGATCAGCGCCAGGACATGTTCGTCGAAGCGGTCGAGATCATCCGTGACCTCCACGCGGGCGAGCTGGTGACCTACGAGGGCAAGTACTTTCGGGTCGATTCCGCCCGGATCTGGGACCTGCCCGACGATGGGATCCCGATCGGGCTCGCGGTGTCGGGCGACAAGTCGATCGAGAAGTTCGCACCGCTCGGGGACCACCTGATCTCCACCGAACCCGAGGCCGATCTGGTCAGCGCATGGGACCGGTATCACCCCGACGGATCCAGGAAGATCGGTCAGGTGCCCATCTGCTGGGATCCCGATCGCGACGCTGCGATCGCTCGGGCCCACGACCAATTCCGCTGGTTTGCCGGCGGGTGGTCGGTCAACGCCGATTTGCCCACGACCGCAGGTTTCCAGGGCGCCACCGAATATGTCCGGCCGGAAGATGTCGCCTCATCGATTGCGTGTGGCCCAGATCTCGATGAATTGGCCGAGAGCGTCAGACCATTTTTGGAGGCGGGCTATACCGATGTGGCGCTGGTACAGGTCGGCGGTCAGACGCAGGACGCTTTCTTGAGCGAGGCAGCAGAACCTTTGCTCAAGAAGCTGCGCGCACTCTGAGGCTGCGCGCCGCCCGTTCTTCCAACTCGTCGGTCACCGCGTCGAGGACCGCAAGCGCATCATCGAGACGGTCCGCGCGGGCCCACACCCGAGACCATGCACTGGTGGGTGATGCGAGGCGCTTCAGTGTGGCCAAAGCAAGGTCGAGGAGATCTGACGTAACCGGGAATCCTTTGTCCGCCAACATTTTTGGTCCGACACCCGGCACCAGAAGCGGGGTGCCCGGGAGCGCTGCCGCCACAGTGGTCGCGGCGGCCATAGCCGACAAACCGGCTGCTTCGTCATCGCGTTCGAACACCGCCGCCAACGCGGCCCGAACCACGACCGGCCTCGCCGCATCCGCGGCCCGATCGAACCTGCCCACCCACGCGATCGCAGGTTCGTTGTCGAATGCCCCGGTTCCCCAGATCTGCACTTCGATGCCCCTGCCGTGGTGAACAAGTTCGGATAATTACCAACGCAAATAATACCGGACGTGTTGGTCCGACAGTTGTTTCAGCGCCTTTCGATATCCCTCCCCGCCGACCGCGATAAACGCTCATGATTTTCTCGGGTTCGGCTTCGCAGTGATTGCCGCAGGGCCGAATCAGACATTCCGACCATTGTTCGGCTCACCGGATCACCCGGTGGTGCGAGGACGGTGGCGGCATCATGTGCGCATGGAGACCTTCGACGACATCGTGATCGGGGCCGGCCACAACGGCCTCACCGCGGCCGCCTACCTCGCCCGCGCCGGTCGAAAGGTCCTGGTCCTCGAGCGGTCCGATCACACCGGCGGGGCAACGGTTTCGGCGCAGCCCTTCCCCGGCATGGACGCCCGACTCTCCCGCTATTCGTATCTGGTCTCGCTACTGCCCCGGCAGATCATCACCGACCTCGACCTCGACCTCACACTCGTCAGGCGACGCTATTCGTCGTACACACCGCTGCCCGATGACCCCGGTCGCGGCATCCTCGTCGACACCGCCGACGACCGGGCGACCGCGGCCTCGTTTCGCGCCGCCACCGGCTCCGACCGGGACTTCGCCGCCTGGCAGAAGTTCTACGCCACGATGACGACCATCGCCGACGGCGTCTTCCCGACCATGCTGCGACCGCTGATGAGTGCCGACGAGATGGCGTCGATCGCCGGGGTCGACCTCGACTCCATGGATCTCTGGGAGGAGCTGACCAGCACGCCGCTGGGCAACATCATCGACCGCACCTTCACCGACGACATCGTGCGCGGGATCGTCGCGACCGACGGATTGATCGGCACATTCGCCGACCTGTACGACCCCTCACTACTTCAGAACGTCTGCCTGCTCTATCACCTGATCGGGGGCGGGACCGGCGACTGGGATGTGCCGGTCGGGGGCATGGGCGCGGTGTCCGGCGCGTTGGCGACAGCAGCGGTCGCGGCCGGCGCGCAGATCAGGACGGGTGTCGAGGTCACCGCCATCGACGCCACCGACGGCCGGGTCGGCTGGCCCGGCGGTTCCGCGTCGGCGGAGTTCATCCACGCCGCGTGCGCGCCCGCGGTCGTAGACTCATTGCTCGAGACCCCGGCTCTGGGCGGGCCGGCACCGCAGGGCGCGCAATTGAAGATCAACGTGCTGCTGCGTCGCCTGCCGAAGCTTCGCGATGCGACCATCGCACCGGGCGTCGCGTTCTCCGGGACGTTCCATGTGCATGAGGGCTTCGACGCCCTCGCGCGCTCACATCAGCAGGCCGCGGCCGGTTTCATCCCCACCACGCCACCCTGTGAGATCTACTGCCACACCCTGTCCGACCCCACGATTCTCGGCCCCGCACTCGACGGCATGCACACCCTGACCCTGTTCGGACTGCACATGCCGCCCGAGTTGTTCACCACTGCGGGCGCCAAAGACCAAGCGGTGCAGTCAACTCTGGCCGCGCTGGACTCGGTACTCGACGAACCGATCGTCGACGTGATCGCCGTCGACATCAACGGCGACCCGTGTATCGAGGCGAAGACACCGAACGAATTGCAGAACGACGTGGGCCTGCCCGGCGGCAACATCTTTCACCGGCCGTTGCAGTGGCCGTGGGCGCAGACCGCCGATGCCGTGGGGACGTGGGGTGTGGAAACCGCGCATCCCCGGCTCCTCATCGCCGGCGCCGGAGCCCGACGGGGCGGCGGGGTCAGCGGAATCCCCGGCCACAATGCCGCCGCGGCGGTGCTCGAACCCTGAAGCCCTCGCGCTAGGAGTGGGCGAGGCGTTTGTTGACGAGTCGGGTCAACCAGGCCGGAGAGAACCGCGACCCAACCGTCATCGCCTTGGTCTGCCTGCCCACCGCGTAGTGGACCCGGTGGATGAGTTTGTCCACCCTGGATTCCTCGACCGCGGCCACGATCGCATCGGCCACATCCTGCGGTCCGAGCTTGATGCCGAGCGAGTCGGTGGTGCCCGTCGACACGTTCTCGGTCATCGCGGTCTGAACGAACAGCGGCCACATCGCGATCACCCGGATCCCGTGGGCGCCCCACTCGATGTCGAGTGCCTCGGTCAGGCCGCGGACGTAGAACTTGGTGGCACTGTAAGTGGCCAGTTCGGCCTGGCCGTAGATCGCCGAGGCCGACGCCATGTTCACCACCACGGAGTCCGGGGTGTTCTTCAGATGACGGAAGGCCTGGTGGCAGCCGTTCGTCACGCCTTTGACGTTGATGTCGATCTGGCGTTGCTGAGCCGCCAGCGAGATGTCCTCGAACGCCCCGGCCAGCAGGATCCCGGCGTTGTTCAGCAGCACGTCGAGACGGCCACCGCTGTGCTCGGCGAACTCGTCGAGCCGCCTGCCGAACTCGTCGGCGTCGGTCACATCGAGATGGCCGGTGACGATCCGCCCGCCGGCCGCCTCGACCTCCGTGGCGAGCGTGGCCAGTCCGGCGTCGTCGATGTCATAGGCCCCGACCACATATCCCCTGCGTGCAAAGGTCAGTGCACTCTGACGCCCGATTCCCGCCGCGGCCCCGGTGATGAACACCCATCGTGTGGTCATACCTTGATTCTTACCATCGCTGGTTGTCACACAGACTCCGCGGCCCACTGCTCCGCCCCAGGTAGTCTCTGAATCGATGTCTACCGCTGAATTGCCCATTGAAACCCGCAAGCTCGTCGGCTGGAGCCGGACGACGCCGATCGAGGGTCACGTGCTGGCCACACCCGATGTCGAGGTGATCGCCAAGGCTGTCGCGCAGGTTGCCGATGCAAATGCCGACAAGCCGTCCTACCTGCGTCGCGGTGTCATCGCGCGCGGTCTGGGACGCTCCTACAACGAGTCCGCGCAGAACGTCGGTGGCCTGACCATCGACATGACGCAACTCAAGCGCATCCACTCGATCGACGACACCACCGGGATCGTCGACCTCGACGCCGGTGTCTCACTCGATGAGCTGATGGCCGTCGCCCTGCCGTTCGGGCTGTGGGTTCCGGTGTTGCCGGGCACCCGCCAGGTCACCATCGGTGGTGCCATCGCCCATGACATCCACGGCAAGAACCACCACAGCGCCGGCACGTTCGGGCAGCACGTGGTCGAGATCACGCTGCTCGTCGCCGACGGTCGCATCCTCACCCTGACCCCCTCGGGCAGCAGCGACGATCCAACCGGCGAACTCTTCTGGGCCACGGTCGCCGGCATCGGCCTGACCGGCATCATCCTGCGCGCCAAAGTGCAGCTCAAGCGCACCGAGAGCGCGTACTTCATCGCCGACACCGCCACCACGGCGAACCTCGACGAGACGATCGCCCTGCACCTCGAAGACGGATTCGAGGACGGCTACGAGTACGCATCGGGCTGGTTCGACTCGATCAGCAAGCCACCGAAGCTCGGACGCGGATCATTCAGCCGGGGCAACCTCGCCAAGCTCGAAGAACTCCCGCCCAAGTTGCAGAAGGATCCGCTGAAGTTCGTCAGCAAACCGCTGCTGACCCTGCCGGACGTCTTCCCGAAGGGTCTGGCGAACAAGTTCGATTTCTCGATCGTCGGCGAGGCCTACTACCGGATGGGGTCGAACAAAACCGGTCAGGTGAAAACTTTGCCGCAGTTCTATCACATGCTCGACGTCCTCGGAGAGTGGAATCGCGCCTACGGACGCGGGGGCGGATTCACGCAGTATCAATTCATCGTGCCCACCGGCAACGAGGATGAATTCAAGTCGATCATCGCCGATATCCAGGCTTCCGGACACGTCAGCTTCCTCAACGTCATCAAGCTCTTCGGCGAGGGAAACCAGGCCCCGCTGAGCTTTCCCTTCCGGGGCTGGAACGTCTGCCTCGATTTCCCCGTGAAGCATGGGCTCGGGGAGTTCCTCAACGAACTCGACCGTCGGGTGATGGCCATGGGCGGTCGCCTGTACACCGCCAAGGACTCGCGGACCTCCGCGCAGAATTTCCACGCCATGTACCCCGAGATCGACTCGTGGATCGCAACGCGGCGCCGCATCGACCCGACCGGAGTCTTCATCTCCGATATGGCCCGGCGCCTCGAACTCGCCTGACCACAACAACTCTCAACGCAGACAGGAACATTCATGATCAACGCCGTAGGCGTACCCCAGTCCGTGCTCGTTCTCGGCGGAAGCTCCGAGATCGGCCTGGCCATCACCGCCGAGTACCTCAAGAAGGGCCCGATGCGGGTGGTCCTGGCCACCATGCCCGGCGACCCCGCCGGTGAAGCGGCAGTGGAGACCATGAAGGCCGCGGGCGCGTCGTCGGTGGAGCGCATCGACTTCGACGCACTCAAGCCCGAGACGCATCCGGCAGTCATCGACCAGGCGTTCGCCGGCGGCGACATCGACGTGGCCATCGTGGCCTTCGGCGTCCAGGGTGTCGACGAAGAGGTGTGGCAGGACCAGCGCAAGGCCGTGTTCACCGCCACCATCAACTACACCGCAGCCGTTTCGGTCGGGGTGCTCCTCGGCCAGAAGATGCGCGAGCAGGGCCACGGCCAGATCATCGCCATGAGCTCGGTGGCCGGAGAACGGGTCCGGCGCAGCAACTTCGTCTACGGCTCCACCAAGGCCGGCCTCGACGGCTTCTACCTCGGACTCGGTGAGGCCCTGCGCGAGTACAACATTCGCGTGCTGGTGATCCGCCCCGGAATGGTCCGCACCCGGTTGTCGGCCCATGTGAAAGAAGCGCCGCTGACGGTCAACAAGGAAGACGTGGCCAAGCTGGCCGTGGCATCGGCCGACAAGGGCAAGGAACTGGTCTGGGCCCCGGGGCCGTTCCGTTTCGTGATGATCATCCTGCGGCACATCCCGCGCCCGATCTTCCGCAAGCTTCCCATCTGAGCCGATGCGGACCCATCTGTCCTCGATAGGGGATCTGATCGGCGCGGTCATCGTGGCCCTGGTGGTCTCGGGCTCCGGCCTGGCAGTGATCTCCCGGGTCGACTGGCCGGCATTCAACTCATCGAATGTCGCGACCGCGCTCACCACCACCGGCCAGGTGGCAGCCATCGTGATCCTGTTGATCGCGGTGATCCTGTCACGGACCGGCAAGGCCGGCCGGCTGATCAAACCCCTGTCGTGGGTGGGTATCTCATCGTTTGCGGCGATCACCCTGGCGATGCCGCTGGGTGCCACCAGGCTCTACCTGTTCGGGATCTCTGTCGATCAGCAGTTCCGTACCGAATACCTCACGCGTCTGACCAACAGTCCACGGCTGGCGGACATGACCTATGCCGATCTGCCGCCGTACTATCCGGCGGGCTGGTTCTGGTTCGGCGGACGCTATGCCGACCTGACCGGCCAACCCGGCTGGGAGGCGTACAAGCCCTGGGCAATCATCTCCATCGCAGTTGCGGCCACGATCGCAATGGCGTTGTGGCAGCGCATGATCCGTACCGATCGCGCCATCGCGGTCACCCTTGCCTCCACGGTTCTGACCCTGATGTACGTCAGTCCCGAACCCTATGCGGCCGTGCTGGTCGTCGTCGGCGCACCGATGCTGATCACCATCCTGCACGGGCTGCGTTCGGGCAGCCGACCCGCCATCCTGGCCGGCGGACTGTTCCTCGGCGTCAGCGCCACCTTCTACACGCTCTACACCGGCCTCTACGCGATGACCGCCGTCCTGATGGCGTTGTACTTCGTTCTGGCGGCCTGGTTCGGGCAGTCCAACAAGACAATTCCGCCCCGCGACGTCCGGTCGGCCCGATGGCGTGCGGTCCGCGATTACGGCCTGCGCCTGGCGGTCATGGGTGTCATCGCAGGCCTCGTCGCCCTGATCGTCTGGGCGCCGTACCTGATCGACCGACTGCGGAACGAGCCGGCTTCCGGCGGTACCGCTGAGCATTACCTCCCGAGTTCGGGTGCGGTGCTGCCGACGCCGATGCTGCACTGGTCGCTGACCGGTGCCCTGACCATGGTCGGCCTGATCTGGATCGTGCTCCGATTCCGGACGCGCACAGTCGCTCTGACCTACGGCATCACCGTCTTTTCCATCTATCTGTTCTGTCTGCTCTCCATGGCTCTGACCGCGACCGGCACCACGCTGCTCTCGTTCCGTATGGAGCCCGTTCTGACGGTGATCCTCGGCGTCGCCGGGGTCTACGGGTTCGCCGAACTCGCCGGTTATGCCGTCCGCCGCTTCGGCGACATCCGCACCGCCATCGCCATCATGGCAACCCTTGCCGCGATCGCCGTGGGACAGAGCATCCCGAACCATCTGGCCGCAGAGATCACCGTCGCCTACACCGACACCGACGGCTACGGCGAGCGGGCCGATCAGCGACCCGCCGGCGCACAGGCCTATTTCCCCGAGATCAACGACGTGATCCTCGAACAGACGGGTAGGCCTCAGGCCGACACCATCGTCCTGACCGCCGACTACGGATTCCTCTCGATCTACCCCTACTTCGGCTTCCAGGGCCTGACCTCTCACTACGCAAATCCTTTGGCCGAGTTCGACAAACGCGCCGCTGCGATCAAGACGTGGTCCGAATCCGAGACCACCGACAGCCTCATCGAACAACTGGACTCGTCACCCTGGCTTCCGCCGACGGTCTTCCTGTTCCGTTACAGCGCGGAGGGCTACGCACTGCGGTTGGCCGAGGACGTCTACCCCAACGATCCGAACGTCCGCCGGTACACGGTGACCTTCAACCCCAACGTGTTCGACGATCCCCGCTTCACCGTCACCAACATCGGCCCGTTCGTGTTGGCGGTCCGGAACTAGCCGCCGACCGTGCCGAAATCACCGTCGACCGTGCCGAAATCACCCCTGAGCGTGCCAAAGTTGCAAGACTGCCCTCCGTGTCAGCCTCAAGGTGAGTCACCGCACCGAGAGGAAGCCCGATGCTCGCCTTCACCACCGATGAGAAACGAGAGTTCGTCCTCGATTACCTCCAACAGCGCCACGGCAGCAAGACCGCCTGGCTGCAGGACAAACCGTTCAGCCTCCGACAGTTAGCACGCTGGCGCAGCGCCTATCTCCACGGCGACCTTGACCGCGACCTCGTACCTCGCAAGACTCGAGGAATGACCAGCCACCCTGCTCGACTTGAGGATCTGGAAAAACTCCTGACCCAACAACAACGCGAACACGACGCGCAACTGGCCGAACTCCACGAGGAAAACTCCTCCTTACGAGCGGCCAACGACGCGTTGGGAAAAGCTATCGGGCTCATGCACAAGTGGAGCGAGCACACGCCCGACGACACCCCCACTCCACCCGAGCCACCCAGTTCCTGACCTCCGAAAACATGCTGGTCACCCTACTTGCACAGTTACCCGGGATGAGCCAACGCAAAGCCCTTGCCGTACTGAATATTTCACGGTCAACCTGGCAATACCGCCAACGCCCCCGAAACCGGGTGAGCAACCCGATCTCACACCCCCAACGCCACCAACCACACGCACTGAATCTGACCGAGATCACCACGATCGAGGAGCACGTACTACGGGCCTGGACGCGCGGCGACTCCGTCGACCAGGCCTACGCCACCGCCTGGGACCAGGGCATAACAGTCGGCTCACGCCGCACCTGGTGGCGCTACGCCGCAGCCTTGGAACAATCACAGCGACCAGTCAAAACCCACCGCACCAAAACCGGGCCCCGCGAAAAACCTGTACTGCTGGCCACCGGACCGAACCAAATCTGGTCCTGGGATATCACCGACTTCAAAGCCCCTTACCGCGGACAAGCATTCAAGGTGTACTCAATCATCGACATCTTCTCCCGCAAGATCATCGCCAACCGCGTCGAAAACCGTGAACTCGACTACATGGCAGTGGAAATGTTCGAAACCGCATTCACCACAGAAGGAACCAAACCCCAATGGGTACACGCAGATTCAGGATCAGCGATGCGCTCCGATGCCATGAAAACCATGCTCGGCAACAACAAGATCAACGAATCGCACTCACGTCCCAGCGTCTCTAACGACAACCCGTACTCCGAGTCAGAGTTCCGAACCCTCAAACACCGCAAACATTTCCCCGGCATCTTCGAAACCCTCAACGACGCCCGCGACTACGTCACCACCTACACCGACTGGTACAACAACCACCACCGCCACAGCGGCATCAGCCTCTACACACCCAACGACGTCCACGACGGATCCTGGCGAGAAACCCACCGCCGCCGGCAACAAGCACTCGACGCCTACTACACCGAACACCCAGACCGATTCCGCCAACCACCAACCGCCCCACCCGCCCCGAACTGGTCAGGAATCAACTCCACCGGACCCCAACCCGCCACAAAATGACTCCACACAGGTTGACATCTACCG